>NZ_JBHEZX010000019.1:0-151181 GCF_042511045.1 Streptacidiphilus alkalitolerans | reverse complement strand
GGTGACGGTGAGGTTGTAGGTCGCGGTGTGGCTGCCGGAGGCGGCCGTTCCCTTGACGGTGATGGGGTAGGTCCCGGCCGCGGCGGTGCTGGATGCGGTCAGGGTGAGGGTGGCGCTGCCGCCCGCGGTGACCGAGGTCGGGCTGACCGAGGCGGTCACTCCGGCCGGTGCGCCGCTGACGGTGAGGGCGACGGACTGCGCGCTGCCGGAGGTCACCGAGGTGCTGACGCTCGCGGTGGCGGAGGCGCCGGGAGCGATCGAGGCAGAGGCCGGGGCGACGGCGACCGAGAAGTCATTGGTCGGAACCGTGCCGCCGGTGACGGTGAGGTTGTAGGTCGCGGTGTGGCTGCCGGAGGCGGCCGTTCCCTTGACGGTGATGGGGTAGGTCCCGGCCGCGGCGGTGCTGGATGCGGTCAGGGTGAGGGTGGCGCTGCCGCCGGCGGTGACCGAGGTCGGGCTGACCGAGGCGGTCACCCCGGCCGGTGCGCCGCTGACGCTGAGGGCGACCGACTGCGCGCTGCCGGAGGTCACCGAGGTGCTGACGCTCGCGGTGGCGGAGGCGCCGGGGGCGATCGAGGCGGAACCCGGGGCGACGCCGACCGAGAAGTCATTGGTCGGGACGGTCGTCCCGCCGTTGAACGGAAGCAGCGCCTTGGTGAAGTCCCAGGTGCCCTGGGCGATCCCGGAGCAGCTGTCGGAACCGGCGGTGCCGCCCGGGCAGCCGCCGTTGTCCCGCTGCAGCGCCCAGAACGAGAGGGTGTTGATGCCCTTGGTGGCGGCCCAGGCCTCGACGTTCTTGGCGTCCGCGACGGTGGTGGTCTCGGCGGTGCCGAAGTCGTCCACGCCGGGCATCAGGGTGACGCCGATCATGGCCCAGCGCTGCGCGGCGGTCTTGCTCGGGTACAGCGTGGTGAGCTGGTTGTAGAGGCCGGTCGCGGCGTTCTCGGCGTCCGTGCCCATCTCGTGGCTGGCGCCGTCGTAGTAGTCGAAGGTCATCAGGTTGACCACGTCGACCCGGGCGTTGTTCGCCACCGCGTTCTGCAGCACCGCGAGGCCGCTGGAGGCGAGGCCGCTGGTGGTGGTCGGCAGGGTGTAGGAGAACTGGATGTTCCGCCCGTTGCTCGCGGCCCAGGCGTCGACCAGGGCGATCGCCTTGTTGCGGCGGTCGATCCCGGCGGTGTTGGTGAGCGAGTTGTCCTCGGTGTCGAGGTCGATCCGGGACACGTTGTAGGTGGTGATGACGCTCTCATACGCCGCGGCGATGGAGTTGACGTTGGTGCAGCTGTCGGCGATCTCGGTGCCGGTGTCGTCGGCCGTGTAGCCGCCGAAGGAGGGGATCACGTCCCCGCCCTTGGCCTGGATCGAGCTGATGTCGCTGCCGAAGTTCGCGGCGGCGATCGGCAGGCCGGTGTCGCCGTTCCAGAGCGCGGTGCAGGAGCCCTTGCTGGCGGTCTGGATGAACGCCATGGACAGGTACTTGTTGCCGGAGGAGGTGGCGAGCCCGGAAAGGCTGTCGCCGTTGTAGGCCTCGAAGTAGGGCGCGGACACATGGGCGGGCAGTGGGGTGGCCGCCGCGTGTGCCGTACCTGCCGTCCCCACCAGGGCCGATGCCGCGGCAGCGACGGTGGCCAGGGTGGCGAGCAGGGTGCGTTGCACGGTGGGTCGTCTCATCTGGGCTCTCCTGTGGGGGTGTTGACTGGTAGAGACGTCTGGTTGGACAGGCCAATCTTTGGACTAGACCAATTAATTGTCAACACTCTTTCCAGTTCTCCTCCGAGTCACCGTCCGGTCACTCGCTGAGCAGCCGATCCCGCAGCGCGCCGAGCAGAACCCCGTCCACGCCCAACCGCTCTGCGGCGTAGGCGCGGACGGAGCCGTGGGCGGCGGCGAGGTCGGCCAGGAACAGTTCCAGCACCACGCCGGGGGCCCGGCCGTAGCTCGGCCAGATCCGGTCGAGCTCCGGACGGTGCGCCCGGTGGTCGGCGCGCAACCGCTCGGTGGCCAGCTCGGTCAGGGCGAAGTCGGCGACGGCGTCCTCCTCGCTGACGCCCAGCAGGATCAGCACCAGGGCGGCCAGCAGTCCGGTGCGGTCCTTGCCGGAGGCGCAGTGGAACACCAGCGGGCCGCTGTCCTCGGCGGCGATGACGTCCAGGGCCTGCCGGATCTCCTCGACGCCGTCCTCGGCCACCTCGGCGTAGCGGTCGGCCAGATAGCGCCAGGGGTCGACGTCCGGGTCGATGGCGGCCTGGTCGTACATCCGGTGCTCGATGCTGAGGTTGTGGTAAGCCAGACCGTCCTGCTCGGGGACCCGGCCGCGCCGCTCGATCTCCCAGGGATAGCGGAGGTCGATCACGGTGCGGACGCCCAGCTCCAGGAACCGCCGGTGGTCCTCCGGCGCCCGGTGCAGCTTGCCGAGCGAGTCCGCCCGGTACAGCCGCCCCCAGCGGACGGTCCGGCCGTCGGCGGTCCGGTAGCCGCCCAGATCGCGGAAGTTGTGCAACTGCTCGAACGCGATGTGTCGTGTGTTCACCGAGCCACCGTAGACGAACCGGCCGGTTTCCCGCGCCCGCGGAGGATCATCACCGCCGGGACCAGGCAGACGGCGGACGGCAGGAGTTGGGCCCAGGCCAGGGCCGTCCCGCCGCCGCTCCGGCCGACCAGGGCGAAGGCCCCCACCGCGGCGACGCCGATCGTCCCGCCGGTCTGCCTGGCCGCGTTCAGCAGCCCGCTCGCGGCGCCGGCGGTCCCGGCGGGCGCCGTCGCGACCAGGGCGGTGACCAGCGCCGGAAGCGAGAAGGAGACCCCGAAGCCGCAGCAGACCAGGCCGACCGCGAGCAGCGGGTACGAGTCCCCGGCGAGCATCGCGGCACCGATCACCGCACTGCCGAGGGCGAGCAGTCCGAGCCCGCCCAGGACCGGCCGCCACGGCCCGACCCTGGCCACGATCCGCCCGGTCAGCAGCGGGTTGAACGCACAGGGCAGGGTCATCGGCAGGAAGGCCGCGCCGGTGGCGAAGGGGGTGAGCCGCATGCTCTGCTGGAGCACCAGCGGCAGCACGAAGACCAGCGCCATCATGGCGAAGGTGACCGCGGCCCCGGTCAGCAGCAGGGCCGGCATCCCCGGCGCCCGCAGCACCGACGGCGGCAGCACCGGCGCCGCGCTGCGCCGCTCCAGCCGGACGAACACCGCCGCCGCGGCCACCGTCCCGGCCGCCGACCACCCGGCGTGGACGTAACCGCCCGAGCCGAGCGCGATCAGCAGGTCCGTCAGCAGCCCCAGCGCCGCGCAGGCGGCGAGCTGCGCGGACCAGTCGACGGCGCGGGGTCCGCGCGGGCTGCGCAGGGTCCGGCCCGGACGTCCCAGGGTGCAGGCCAGGGTCAGCGCCGCCAGCGGGACGTTGACCAGGAACACCGCCCGCCACCCGGCCAGGTCCACCAGGAAGCCGCCGACCAGCGGCCCGGCCGCCAGCGCGCTGCCGCTGGTGGCGGCCCAGACGGCGACGGCGCGGGCGCGCTCGACCGGGTCCGGGTAGAGGCGGGTGATCAGCGACAGCGTGGCCGGTACGGCGGCTGCCGCGGCGGCCCCGAGCAGGACCCGCAGCAGCACCAGCGTCCACAGGTTCGGCGCGAGCGCGCTGAGCAGCGAGCCGAGACCGAACACGGCGATGCCGTACCGGAAGGCGCGGTGCGCGCCGTAGCGGTCGCTGACGGCGCCGCCGGAGAGCAGCAGGGCGCCGAGGGCGACGGTGTAGCCGGTGAAGGCCCACTGCAGCCCGGCCGTCGAGGTGCCCAGGGAGCGGGCCAGGTCGGGTTCGGCGACGGCGAGAACGGTGGTGTCCAGCAGCACCATGAAGTAGCCGAGGGAGATGCCGAACAGCGCCCGGCGGCGCCCGGCCGGGCGCTCGCCGCCTTCGCCGCGGCCGGAGCCGGTGGCGTCGGGGGAGTCGGGCGGCTGCGGTCGGGTGGCGGAGGTGCGGGCTGGAGTCATGGCCACACTGTGGGACCGGGGCTTCCGCCGCTCCACCGGCTGCGCCTGATACTGCGTTCGGAATTTCCGAACGCAGTATCAGGTTGGCCCGGTCATGGAACTCCGGCAGCTGCACACCTTCGAGGCCGTCGTCGCCCATCGCACGGTGACCGACGCCGCCGTCGCGCTGGGCCTCGCGCCGTCCTCGGTCTCCGAGCAGATCCGGTCCCTGGAACGGTCATTGGGGGTCGTGCTGTTCATCCGCGCGCCGCGCGGGATGCGGCTCACCGCGGCCGGGGAGCGGCTGCTCGGCTGGTCCCGGCGGCTTCTCGACCAGGCCCAGCAGGCCCGCGCCGAGGTCGCCGCCGCCCGTCCGCTGCTGCGGATCGGCGCGCTGGAGACCATGGCCGCGTCGCACGTCCCGGCGATCCTGGCCCGCCTCGCCGAGCGCCGGCCCGACCTGCGGGTGGAGATCCGTTCGGACGCCTCCCGCGACCAGCTCCTCGGCGCGGTGGCCGCGGGGGAGTTGGAGGCGGCGCTGCTGCTGGACCTGGGCGGCGGAGTCGGCGACCTGGGCTTCGCACTGCCCCCGGCACCGCCGTCCGGGGCGGCCTGGCTGGCGCATCTGGACCTGGAAGCCGTGCCGCTGGTGCTGGTGGCCGCGCCGAGCCACCCGCTGAACGGGGTGCCCGGGCTGCTGAAGGGACGGCTGCGCGGCGAGAAGCTGCTGGTCAACACGCCCGCCTGCTCATTCTGGATGGCCGGCGAGCGGATCCTCGGCCCGGATCTCGAACGGGTCCGCACCGGGGGAGTGGCGCTCACCCGGGCCTGCGTCGAGCAGGGCCTCGGCATCGCCCTGCTGCCCGAGTTCGCGGTACGCGCGGAACTGGCCTCCGGCAGCCTGGTCCGGCTGCAACTGCCGGTCTCGGACCTGCAGTTGCGGCTGGTCTGGCGGGCCGACCGGGAGACGGTCCCCGGCCTGCGCGAGATGCTCTACGCGGCCAGCGCCTGACGCCGGGCCGCGCGGCGTTCCCGCAGCCGGGCCCAGAAGCCCAGCTGGCGGTGCTGCTGGTCGCGGACCTGGACGCTGCTGCTGCGGGCGTCCCCGGAGAGCCGGATCCGCAGCAGGTCCGGGGCGCCGGGCTGCTGGCCGACCCGCTGCCGCACATTGCTGCCGTGGACGGCGAGCTCGTCCACCTCGACCACCACCCCGGCCGGAACCACCAGCCGCAGATTGGAGTGGCGCAGCGAGACCGCCAGGTCGAGCACGGGGTGGGTCACCGCGGCGGCGGTGAAGTCGAGGAGCACATTGGCGCCCTTCGCCTCCAGCTCGAGCCGCAGCGGCACGGCCCAGCGGCCGACCCGCTCCAGGTTGCTGTGGGACGCCGCCAGCCGGACCACCTCGGGCGCGGGCTCGGCCGGGACCGCGCGCGGCGGGCCCGAGGGTCCGGCCGAGGTCGGCAGATCCCGTACCAGGAGCGCCAGTTCGCCGTAGGTGCGGGCGGTGAGCGCCGTCTCCAGGCGTTCGTCCAGCTCCTCGGCGGTGAGCCTGCCGTCGCCGGCGGCCACCCGCAGCTGCTCCACCACCTCGTCGCGGTCCTCGTGCGAGGCGCGCAGGGCGTGCGGGTCACCGGGGTCGAGGGGGTCCGGAACCAAGTCTCGTCGCGACATATCGCGTATTGTAGCGGCTCCGTCAGGGCGGCACGAGGGGTCTGCCCGGCCCGGTGGACCGGCCCGGGCAGTCGGGCCGGCTGACACCCCGGTCCGTGGTGGAAGGTCACGATTCGGCATTTTCGCTGACATGCGCCGGTCACTGTCGGTGTCATGGGGAGCACAACCGTCGAGGACGGGTCCTCCCACGCAAGGAGTCCCATGTCACGCAATCCCACCACCCCGGGAGCACGACGACCGATACCCGAGGCACGTCCGGCACGCTCGCTGCGGAAGGCACGTACGGTCGTGGCGGCGCTGACGGCCGGGGCCACCGCCCTGGTCCTGGGCTCCGCCGCCGTCCCCGGCGGCAGCGCGGTCGCCGCCGCGGGCCCCGGCCACAGCACCGGCCGGGCGGACGTCCGTCCCGCCGTCGCCGGGCCGCGGCTGGCCCGGGTGCTGACCGCGCCGATCACCACCGCGGAGTGCCTCACCAAGTACGCGATCCACTGCTACTCACCGCTTCAGTACCGGACCGCCTACAACCTCGCCCCGCTCTACGCGCGCGGGATCACCGGGCGCGGTCGCACCATCGTGATCGTCGACTCCTACGGCTCGCCGACCATCCAGCACGACCTGCAGGTCTTCGACCAGCAGTGGGGCCTGCCGGACACCCAGGTCGACGTGGTCAAGGCCGGGAACGTGCCGCCGTTCGACCCCACCGACTCCGACATGACCGGCTGGGCCGGGGAGACCACCCTCGACGTGGAGTACGCGCACGCGATCGCCCCCGGCGCGAAGATCGTCCTGGTGGAGACCCCGGTCTCGGAGACCGAGGGCACCACCGGGCTGCCGGAGATGATGAAGGCCGAGCAGAACCTGATCAACCACGGCGTCGGCGACGTGATCTCGCAGAGCTTCGGCGCCACCGAGAACACCTTCCCCGGCTTCGCGCAGGGGCGGACCAGCTCGCTGACCAATCTGCGCTACGCCTTCAAGGACGCCTACGCGCACCACGTCACCGTCCTGGCCGCCTCGGGCGACAACGGTGCCACCGACGCCCAGTCCGACGGGTCCGACCTGTACCCGTACCGGGTCAACTCCTGGCCCTCCTCCGACCCGCTGGTCACCTCCGTGGGCGGCACCGAGCTGAACCTCGACCAGCAGGGGAACCGGCTGGCGCCGGACTCGGTCTGGAACGACGGGTACGGCGCGGGCGGCGGCGGGGTGTCCGCCGTGTTCGCCCGGCCCTGGTACCAGGACGGGGTGCGCAAGGTGGTCGGCGCGAAGCGCGGGACCCCCGACATCAGCATGAGCGCGGCCGTGGACGGCGCCGCCTGGACCTACCAGTCCTACGACCCCGCCCACGTCGGCTGGGGCCTGGTCGGCGGCACCAGTGAGGCGACGCCGATCTTCTCCGGCATCGTCGCCCTCGCCGACCAGAAGGCCGGCCACCGGCTCGGCCTGATCAACCCGGCCCTCTACGCCCTGGCCCATCTCCCGTCCCGGCTCAGCGGCGAGACGGACGTCACGACCGGCGACAACTCCTTTGCGGGAGTCACCGGTTACACCGCAGGGCGCGGCTACGACCTGGCCTCGGGCCTCGGCACGATCGACGGCACCGCCTTTGTGAAGGCCCTCGCCCTCACCGGCTGACAGCACGTCAGCACGCCCCGTCGGCCACGGTGTGGTCGGCGGGGCGTGTTCGGTTCGGGTGTGTTCGGTTCAGGGGGCGTCGTCGAACAGGTACATCGACGGGTCGAGGGCGGCCAGGAAAGGCTCCAGCAGGGCGTTGCGGCAGGTCGGCAGCCACACCGCGGAGACCTCGGCGATCCCCACCACCGGGTCGACCAGCAGGTAGTCCAGCCCCGGGTAGCGGTTCGCCATGCCCGCGCCCGAGAGCGAGACCACCCCCTCGCTGGCGACGGCGAGGGCGAGCGCCATCGGTTCGAGCACCTCGGCCACCACGTCAGGTTCGAACCCGGCCTGGTGGCACAGCTGGACACAGCGGTCGAAGACCAGGGGCTTGACCTGACGGCCGATCATCACGAAGCGCTCGTCCGCGAGATCGGCGAGGCGGACCCGTCCGGACCGTCCGGCCGGATGCCCCAGCGGCAGGATCGCGATCATCGGGTCGTCGAACAGCACCGTCCGCTCGATGCCGTCGAACGAGTCCTTGTGGGTGTGCCGGTGCAGCATGACGTCGATCTCGTCCCGCCGCAGCGCCGCGAGTTGGTCCCGGCCCCCGAGCTGGGTGACTGGCAGCTGGATGTCGGGCCGGTCGGCGCGGAGGGCGCGCATCGCCGGGAGCAGCATGTCGTAGAGCCCGCCCCAGGTGGTCCCGATCCGCAGCACCCCGGCCTGGCCGCTCGTGGTCGCCCGTACCGTCCGGTCGACGTCCTCCACGCAGCGGAGCAGGCGGTAGGCGCCGACCAGCATCTCGGACCCGGCCGGGGTGAGGCGCAGCGGCTGGGTCGAGCGGTCGAGCAGTTCGGCGTCGAGCCCGCGCTCCAGCAGTTTGATCTGCTGGCTGAGCGCGGGTTGGGAGACATGCAGCCGGCGGGCGGCGGTGGTGAAGTTCCGCTCCTCGGCGACGGCCACGAAGTAGCGCAGCAGGCGCAGGTCCACGTTTCCTCCCTCCCCATAAGCCCTGCCTATCCGGCAGGAAGTATCCGGTATTGGACGGTCGTCCGGCCTGGCCCAAAGCTGTGCACGGTAGTTGCAGAGCTCGTCGTACCGGAGGTCAGCCTTGTTGGGTCCGCTCAGTTTCCGCCGCACGGTAATGATCGCACTGGCCCTCGCGGGGGTGGCGGCCACGGCCACCACGGCCACCGCCCAGGCCTCCCCCACCGCGCCGCCGGTGTCGGTGGGCCTGGACGGATCGTTCGACTTCCACGCCTGCCCGGCCGGCACCCCCGCCGCCGACGCCTGTCTGACCGACCATGTGACCGGCACCCTCCCTGGCATCGGCGCTGTCACCAGCACCTTCGAGGTGCACATCGGCTACAGCCGGTTCGCCGCGGACGGCTGCGGCCCGATCGAGAAGCACGGGACGTTCACCGCGGCCGGCGGAAGCACCGTGCGGCTGGCGGCACACGGCCTCTACTGCAACGCCAGCTCCACCGCCTCGTACGCCTACACGGTCACCGGAGGCACCCGGGCGCTCGCCCACGCGTCCGGCCACGGCCAGTGGCTCGTCCCGGCACCAGCGACGTACTCCGACGGCCTCGGCACCGGCACGGAGTACCTGTACGGGACCCTCCACCGCTGACCACCCCCACCGCCCCACCCCGCACCCCGGCCACCCGGTCCGGCCCCCGCTCAGGCCGGACCGGGTTCCAGGAGATCGCGGCCCAGCGGTGAGGCCCTGGGAGGCGCACAGCAGTTGCTCCACCGCCGCGCTCACGGCGGTACCGGCCATGGGTTGGGCGGTCCGCCCGTTGGCTAGTCTGCACGGGTGACCACCGACCTGACCCTGCTGCCTCGTGTCGCCTACCGCGGACAGGAAGTCACCGCGCCCCGGCTCCGCGGCCTCCTCGCGCTGCTCGCGGGCGATGTGCGCGCGGGCTGCGGCACCGAGCGGCTGGTCGCGGGGCTGTGGCCGGACGAGTTGCCGGAGCGGCCCGGCAAGGCGCTGCAGGTCCTGGTGTCCAGGGCCCGGGCCCAGTTGGGCGCCGAGGTCATCGCCAGCACGCCGACCGGATACCGGCTCGCCCTCGCCGAGGAGCAGGTCGACAGCTCCGCCCTGCTGCTGCACGCCGCCGCGAGCGCGGACCGGGCCAGGGCCGGGGACCACGCGGGCTCGCTGGCCGAGGCCGAGGCCGGCCTCGCACTGTGGGAGGGCACCCCGGACGTGGCCGGCGGCGGCCACGACTACGACGCGGGCGACCCGGTGGCCGCCTTGCGCGGCGAGCGCGCCCCCGTCCGTGCCGCGCTGGCACGCGCGCGGGCGCTCGCGCTCGCCCGGCTCGGACGGCACACGGAGGCGGCCGGGCCGCTGGCCGCCGCCGCCGCGGAGCGTCCGCAGGACGAGGAGGTGCTCGCCGCACTGCTGCGCGGCGAGGCGGCGACGGCGGGCCCGTCCGCCGCGCTGACCCGGTACGAGGCGTACCGCCGTGAACTGCGCGACGGGCTCGGCACGGATCCCGGCGCCGGGCTCAAGGCCGTACAGCAGGAACTGCTGCGCGGCGAGGCGCCGGTGGCCAGGCACGGCGTGCCGCACGAGCCGAACCCGCTGCTCGGCCGGGACGAGGACATCGCGGCGGTGGAGCAACTGCTGTGCGCCTCCCGCACCGTCACCGTCGTCGGCCCCGGCGGCCTCGGCAAGACCCGGCTGGCGCACGCCGTCAGCCGCCGGGCCGAGCAGCGCGTGGTGTACTTCGTGCCGCTGGCCGGCGTCACCGCGGACCAGGACGTGGCCGCGGAGGTGGCCTCCGTGCTCGGCGCGGGCGAGGGGCGGTCCGGCGCCGTGGGCGGCCACGTCCCGGCCGACCCGGTGGCCGGCATCCTCGGCGCGCTCGGCGCCGGGTCCGCGCTGCTGGTGCTGGACAACTGCGAGCAGGTCGTCCGGGGCGCCGCCGACCTGGTGCGGGCCCTGGTCTCGTCCTCGAAGGAGCTGCGGGTGCTCGCCACCAGCCGGGCCCCGCTCGGGCTCACCTCGGAGGCGGTGTACACGCTGCCGGAACTCGGCCTCAGCACCTCGGTCGAGCTGTTCACCCAGCGGGCCCGGGCCGCCCGCCCCGGCGTGGAACTGCCCTCGGACGCGCTGGCCGAGCTGTGCCGCCACCTCGACGGGCTGCCGCTCGCCGTCGAGTTGGCCGCGGCGCGGGTCCGGGTGCTCTCGGTGCCGGAGATCGCCCGCCGCCTCGGCGACCGGTTCGCACTGCTGCGCGGTGGGGCGCGGGACGCGCCGGAACGCCACCGCACGCTGCACGCGGTGGTGGAGTGGAGCTGGAACCTGCTCGCCGAGGACGCCAGGGCGGCGCTGCGCACCCTGTCCGTCTTCCCCGGCGGCTTCTCCGGCGAAGCCGCGGAGCAGGTGCTCGGCGGGGACGCGCTGCTCCTGCTGGAGCAGTTGGCCGACCAGTCGCTGCTCACCGTCGCCGACACCCCGGTCGGCGTACGGTTCCGGATGCTGGAGACCGTACGGGAGTTCAGCGCGGCCCGGCGCGCGGAGGCGGGTGCGGACGGGGTGGCTGCGGCGGGTGGGGCGGCCGCGGCAGGTGGAGAACATGAGGCCGTGGGCCGGTTCCTCGCCTGGGCACGGGACTTCGGGGTCGCATACCACGACGTGCTCTTCGGCCCGGAACGGGGGACGGCCTGGGAACGGATCAGGGCGGAGCAGGACAACCTGGTGCAGGCCCTGCGGTACGCCATGGCCCGGACCGACGGCCCGGCCACCGCCGCGGTCACGGCGGTCCTCGCCGCCCTGTGGTCCACCGAGTCCAACTACCCCCGCCTCGCCGCCCTGGCCGCGGACACCGCGCCGCCGCTCTCGCACTACCACCCCGCACCGGAGTACGTCGAAGTCGCCCGCGCCGCAGCGGTGTTGGGCATGACGACGGTGTTCATGGGCCCCGGCCCGCGCGCCGTACGGCAACTCGTCACCCTCCGGCGGCTGCCGCCGGCCCCGCCGGACACCCTGCTGCGCGCGCTCGCGGCGGTGCTGAGCGCGGTCCCCGGGATGCTGCCGCCCGACTACGACGTGCTGCGGGGGTTGTGCGCCAGCGAGCAGCCGCTGGTGGCCGGCCTCGCCGAGTGCATCGCTTGCTACGTATGGGAGTTCGAGCACGACATCGACCGCGCACTGGCCTCGGCCCGGCGGATGGTCGCCGGGCTGGCACCGGTCGACAACCCGTCCGTGCAGCTGATGGCACACTCCCGGCTGAGCGAGCTGTGCCTGCGTACGGGCCAGGGTGAGGAGGCGTACGAGCACCTCAAGGTCTCGCTCACGGTGCTGCCCGGGCTCGGCGACGGGCACGACTACATCGGCATCCGCACCCTCCTCGTCCTCGCCTGCCTGCAGCGCGGCCAACCCGACGAGGCCGAGTACTGGCTGCGGCAGGCGGAGAGCGACAAGGCCCCGCAGCAGGACGGCGACTTCTACCGTCCCGACCTCTGCGGGCGGGCCGAGATCGCGCTGGCCCGCGGACTGACCGAGGTCGGGCTCGGCCTGTGGCGCAGCGCGGTGGAGCGGATGCTCGCGGCCGGTTCCATCCACAGCGACGACTCCCGGCTCGACCCCTGGGCGCTGCAGATCCAGTCGGCGATGGTGACGGCGCACGCGCATGCCGGCCGGCTCGAACTCGTCGCTGAGCCGGTCGCCCGGCTGCGGCAGCGGCTGCGGATGCTGCTCTCCGGCCCGTCCCGGTCGCCCGCGGAACTCCCGCTGCTCGGGACGATGCTGCACGCTCTGGGCCTGGCAGCCCTCGCGTCCGGCGAAGCCGGGCCCGGCGCCGTGCGGATGATCGCGCTGGCCGAACGGCTGCGGGTGCTGCGGGAGTTCCAGCCGACGATGTCGCAGGCCCGGGCCCGTCGCGCGGCCGAGGACGCCGACAGGGCGGCGTACGCCGACGCCGTGTCGGAGTACGCCGCCCTGGGGCGGGACGAGTTGCGGGAGGCAGCCCGCGCTGTCATGCCGGTTACTTCGGGTCGCGGTTGAACGAGGCCATCGACCAGCGGTAGCCGAGCGCGGTCAGGCCGACGCACCAGACGACCGCGATCCACCAGTTGTCGCCGATCCCGGTGCCGAGCAGCAGGCCGCGCAGGGTCTCGATGGCCGGGGTGAACGGCTGGTACTGGGCGATCGGCTGGAACCAGCCGGGCATGGTGTCGGCCGGGATGAAGGCGCTGGAGATGAGCGGCAGCAGGATCAGCGGCTGTGCGCTGTTGCTGGCCGCCTCGGCGTTCGGGCTGGCCATGCCCATCCCGACCGCGATCCAGGTGAGCGCCAGGGCGAACAGGACGAGCAGTCCGAAGGCGGCCAGCCACTCCAGGGGTGTGGCGTCCTTGGAGCGGAAGCCGATGGCCACGGCGACGGCGCCGACCAGGACCACGCTGGCGACGCACTGCAGCACGCTGCCGACGACGTGCCCGACGAGCACCGAGCCGCGGTGGATCGCCATGGTGCGGAAGCGGGCGATGATGCCCTCGTTCATGTCGGTGGCCACGGAGACCGCGGTGCCGATCACGGTGCCGCCGATGGTCATCATCAGGATGCCGGGGACGATGTAGGCGATGTAGTCGGAGCGGCTCGCGTGGCCGCCGCCGATGCCCGCGCTCATCACGTCGCCGAAGATGTAGACGAAGAGCAGCAGCAGCATGATCGGCGTGAGCAGCAGGTTCAGGGTCAGGGACGGGTAGCGCCGCGCATGCAGCAGGTTGCGGCGGAGCATGGTGTTCGAGTCGCGGACGGCGAGGGCCAGGGTGCTCATCGGGCGTTCTCCTTGGACTGGGTGGGGACGTTGGCGTTGTTGGTGGTGTTTGCGGTGCCGGCGGTGCTGCTGGTCGTGTCGGTGTCGCCGGTGAGGGCGAAGAACACGTCGTCGAGGTCGGGGGTGTGCACGGTCAGCTCGTCCGCCTCGATGCCGGCCGTGTCCAACCAGTCGAGGATGGAGCGCAGTTCGCGCTGGCTGCCGCCGCTGGGGATCTGCAGCGTCAGCGCCTCGTCGTCCCCGGTGGCCTCGCGCAGGGCGGTGGCGGCGCCCTGGTATGCGGCCGGGTCGGTGAAGCGGAGCCGGACGTGGCCGCCCGGGATGAGCCGCTTCAACTCCTCGGCGGTGCCCTCGGCGGCGATCCTGCCGTTGCTCAGAACCGCGATGCGGTCGGCGAGTTCATCGGCCTCCTCCAGGTACTGGGTGGTGAGGAAGACGGTGACGCCGCCGGTGACCAGGTCGCGGATGATCTGCCACATGGTGTGCCGGGCGCGCGGGTCCAGGCCGGTGGTGGGTTCGTCGAGGAAGATGATCCGCGGGCTGCCGACCAGCGTCATGGCGATGTCCAGGCGGCGCTTCATACCGCCGGAGTAGGTGGAGGCGGGCTTCTTCGCGGCCTCGGTGAGGTCGAAGCGCTCCAGCAGCTCGGCGGCGGTGCGGCGGCCCTCGCTGCGGGAGAGGTGGTGCAGGTCGGCCATGAGCAGCATGTTCTCCTCGCCGGTGATCAGGCCGTCGACGGCGGAGAACTGCCCGGTGACCCCGATCGCGGCCCGCACCGCCTGCGGGTCGGCGGCCAGGTCGTACCCGCCGACCCGCAGCTCGCCGGCGTCGGCGCTGATCAGGGTGGACAGGATCTTGACCGCGGTGGTCTTGCCGGCCCCGTTCGGGCCGAGCAGGGAGAAGACCGTGCCGGCCGGAACCGCCAGGTCGATACCGTCGAGGACCGTCTTGTCCCCGTAGGACTTGCGCAGTCCCCGGGCCGCGATGGCGAGTGAGTGCGATGTCTTGGGCGTTGTCGTTGTCGTCATGCGGCAGAGCCTGCGGCAGGCCGCATTCAACCCGGTTTCACCGCGGTTTCAGCCACAGCGGCCGCTGGACTGCCGGCCCCGGGCCGGGGCCCGTCCGGGTGACTCGGGACTTTGGTCGGTTGCCCCGCTGGCCGGCACTTCGTAGCCTGGACGGTGCGACGGGACATCACCGCCCGATGGTGGCAGATCCCGCCGTACGCCCCAGCTTTCGAGAGCTTTCGAGGGCTTTCGAGGGGCGTCAAGAGAAAGTACGAGCAGCGTCGGCTTTGCCTGCCCAGGCAGCCGCTACGACGCGTGGGCACACCCCCTGTCCGTGGGGTTCCCGGCTGCTTTCTCCGTACGAGTCACCCGGGAGCCCCGATCCTCCCGAAAGGTGATCTCATGACCGACCTCGAGCGCAACAAGCAGATCGTCGTCGACTACTACCGGACCGCGTTCGGCGGCAACCCCGAGAAGGCGGTCGCCGACCACTTCGGCCCGCGCTACGTGCAGCACAACCCGGACGCCCAGGACGGCCCGGAGGCGTTCATCGGCTTCGTGGGCTGGCTGCGCGGCGAGTACCCGGACGTGCAGCTCCACATCAAGCGGGTCATCGCCGAGGGCGACCTGGTCGTCACCCACTCCCACCTGGACCTGGAGCCCGGCAACCCGGACAACCCCGGCCGGGCCCTGGCGGACTACTTCCGCCTGGAGAACGGGAAGGTCGTCGAGCACTGGGACGTGATCCAGGACGTCCCCAAGCAGGCGGCCAACAGCAACGGCATGTTCTGACGACCGTCGCCAGCGTCGCCACCGGCGGGGGCATAGGGTCCCGGTCCGCGCGGGGCCGGCGAGAATCCGTTGCTCATTGTCAATCCGGCCGCTGGGAGTCAGGGGCTCCGGGTTCTTAGGGTTCGTTGACGGCGGTGCCCCTGCTCAGGGGCACCGCCGTCACGCTCCGCCCTGCACCGCTCGAACCCGTGAGAAGGCGTACCGACCCGATGGCCAGGTTCGTCCTCGCGCTCCACGTCCTGGCGGCCATCGTCGCCATCGGCCCGGTGACCGTCGCGGCCAGCATGTTCCCCGCGACCGCTCGCCGAGCCGCCGCAGACCCGGACGGCGACGCCCCCGCGCACCTGCGGGTCCTGTACCCGATCTGCCGCGGCTACGCCCAAGTCGCCATCGTCGCACCGGTGTTCGGCTTCGCGACCACCGGACCGGTGCACGGCTTCGCCTGGCTCTACGGCGTCATCGCCACCTGGCGCGACCCCCGCTCCACCCGCCGCCGAGCCCGAGCGGCCGCCGCCGAGCCCGCCGCCGCCGAGCCCGCCGCCGCCGACACCCGGGCTCGCGTGCGGGACTGGGTCTGAGCTCCCGGGTCAGGAATCCGCCCCCGCGTGCAGGCGCTGCCACGTCTCCTGCGGGTCGGCGTCGCAGAGGTAGTGGAAGTAGAACGCCGCGTTCCCGTCCGTATCCGCCAGATCGGCCAGCGAGAGGTCCGGAGCGACCAGGAGCCTCGCCTCCCCGTACTGGCGTGGCCGCCGGTCGATGACAGCGAGTGCGACGGCATTGTCCGGCATGCCTCCGTAGGGCTTCTCGACGCCCGAGCCGCCGTACAGCGCCCAGGTCACCCTTCCCGCCACGGAGGCCAGGCTGTAGCGGTCGGGGCCGCGGGTGACGATGGCGTCGACGACCTCGCCGACAGTGACGTCCCCACGCATGACCCGCGTCTCACGGATCATGTGGAACGGCGGGTACTCCTCGTCCCCCGCATGGACCCTGTCACGGTCGATGTGCAGCCTGATGTCGTTCGCCGTCACCGGATGGCTCCGTTCAAGGTCTCGCCCGGACAACTCCCCCCGGCGACAAAGCTAGTCGCTAGTCGCCGCAGACCAACGAGCCGCCGCCGGGAGGCTGCCTCGCCCCCCGGGGGGCGTCCAAGTGACCTGCCGACCGGAGCGGCGAGGTAGCGCAGGGGAATCAGTAGATGCCGAGTCAGGGTTCAAGTACTCCCTGACTTCAGCCTGATCTGAATGCCGAAGCTGCCGAGGCAGGTGGAGCGGTTGGCCCACCATTCCAGTACTGCACTGCCCTCGTAGCTCTCCATACCGGAAGTCTCGCTCACCCAGCCACCTGTGCCCTGTCCAGGAGGTCCAGGAGGTGATGCATGACGGTTTCGGAGACAGCGGGATTGGCTGCGGCGCCGACTGCGGTCGCCGGGTCGCGGAGCACGGCGGTCAGGACGCGGGTGGGCAGGCGTGGGTCGGCGGCTGCTTCGTCCCGTATGCCGTGGCCGGGGTCGTCGAGCAAGCGGATCACGGATGCCGGGGACAGGCGTGGATCGCGCAGGGCGCTCCAGCGGACACCTGAGTCCGGGTCCCGACTGAACCGTTCCACCAGCTCGACGGTTGACTCCGGGTCAAGGAGGGCGAGTCGGCGCAGGCAGGGATTGGGATCGTCCGCGTAGCGCAGCGCACCCTGCCGGGGGAAGTTGGGGTGCTCGATCATCCGTGCGGCCGAGTAGCCGTTCCAGCTCTGCAGCATCTCCAGCAGCACGTCGGCCGGCGCCTGGTCACAGTGCTCGGCCAGGAACAGCCGGACGACCCAGTCCTCGTCGTGCGCCAGCCGGTCGACGACATCGGGTGGCAGGTTCTTCGCACACGCGGCGCTGCGGCGCAGCATCACGTGCGCGGAGGCGGCGCAGCGGCGCATGGCCTCCTCGTCGTCCTCCAGTTCCCGGACCCACGGGAGTGGGTTGCAGCGGGCGCGGGGGTCGAACTCGACGGCTGTGCGGGAGCGTTCCGCCTCGGTGAGGTCCGGACGGACAGAGACCAGCCAGCGCACGTTTGGCTCGGCATCCTGGCCCAGCAGGGCCACCAGGTCGGTGTCCAGGTTTGTGTTCTGCGCGGTGGCGCCGCGCAGTGCGGTCTCGGTGCCGCGGACCAGGTCCTCGGCCAGTTCACGGGTGAGCACGCAGGTACGGGCCGCGCGTTCGCGGTGTCTGTCGTCAGGGAGCGCAGCGAAGTCTGCCGCCGACAGAGGTGCGGAGCAGTGGTGCCGCAGGACGGCTTCGGCTCGCACGTCGGTGTCGGGGTCCGCGAGGAGGGCAGCCTGGGTGGAGGGGGTCAGCTGGGCCCAGGCCCGTGGGACGGCCGCCCTGCGCACCTTGGCGTCCGGGTCGACGGCGAGCGTGACGAGATGCCGCACCGGCAGGTCGGGATGCAGGGCCAGCTCGGCGCGCACCCGCGGACTGGGATCGGCGGCGAGCTGGGCGTACGTCGCGTCGGTGAGCGCTGATCGGCCCTCCACGGCGCAGGTCAGGAAAATCCACCGATGATTGGGCGAGGGATCGCGGAAGAGCGCGGCGCGCTGTTCGGCGTTGAGCGCCCATCGCTCCGCCAGCCCCTTGCGTACTCGCCACTCGGGGTGTGCGACCCAGGCCCCGACCACCTCCTCCGGGAGTTCCCGGTGGATCAGCCAGGACGGAAGCCGCTCCTCGGGAGCGACGTCGAAAAGACGGAGCAGCACGGACGAGGGGGCAGCCGGGTTCCTGGCCAGCCCGTTGCGCCAAGCGCTGCGCAGCCCTGCCGAGGCGGTCTTCCAGCGCATGACGGTACGCCAGTCGGCTGCGCGCTCCTCCGTGCTCTCCGCAGCCCGTGCCTGCGCCGAGGCCTCCAACCAGTCGGTGAACGGGGCGACGGCGACGAACCACACCGCGTACTCCTCGGTGGTGGTCCCAAGGACGCTCTCCCCGTCCAGGGACATGGCCACGCATTCCGGTTGTCCCGGCTTCGGACCGAGCAGGCCGGCCAGATCCCAGTGCTCTGCCAGCCGGACCCTGGTCCAGTGCCCGTGTTCGCAACAGCAGTTGCCCTGGTTGGCAACGCTGATCAGGAACTCCCCGTCCATGTTGATCACATCGTGCTCGACAGCGAGTCGGTGCCACTGCCGGTTCAACTCGGCGACCAGGTCGGGATGGTTGTCCGGCACCGCGAGCGTGGGCTCGGTGCTCCCCGCGATCACGGGCCGCCAGGCAGCCGCTGTGGGCCTCGCTTCGGCAACCCCTCCGCGTCCGACCACCTGCAATCCAGCGCGCTCCAGGAGTTCGGTCAGCGAACTTCTCGCGCCCGTCATGACGGCCATCCTTCGCTACGGTCCGAGGTGTGGGCTTGGAGTGACATTCTCGCTCTATGAATCGACCCAGTGCCTTCGAGGTCTTCGCTGCGCACACCGAAGGAATGGCCGAGAAAATCCGATGACGCCCGAAATGCCGTGATTGATTTGGAAGTCCGGTCGAACGGTCTGCCAAGGGGCGAGGTCGGGAGGTGCATCCAGACGCCATGGGGCAGGCCCGCCTGACGCGGAGGGGGCGGCGTGAGGGCCGGCGCAGGCTGACTGGCTAGCGGAGGTAGGTGCGCTGCCATTCAGCGATCGGCATGTTCAGTGCCGCCTCGGCGAGATTCTGTGCGGCGGTGGTCTTGAGCTTCGCTTTCGTGGAGTCCACCCACTCTTGAGCGGCCGGGTAGCCCTGCTGAAGGTATTCGATTCCTTGGATCGTACATTCCAGTTTGTCTGCGTCGTGGGCGATCAGGACTTCTAGGCTGTCGCCGTTTTCGTACTCGTCGATCAGGGCTTTGAGCCCGTCCGCGACGGCCGGGTGCGCGTCGGCTACCTGGTCGGCGGAGATGGCCTCGTTGGTCGCAGCGGTGAGGTAGCGGCGACCGATCCAGGGGATGTCGCCGACGCGGGTCTCCTGGGTGTCGTGGAAGGTGCACAGCAGGGCTACCTTCGCCGGGTCGGCGCCCTCCATGAGCGCGAGCACTGAGCCGATGATGGCTGTGCGCCAGGAGTGTTCCGCGATGGTCTCGGGGTCCTTGACCCCCGCGATCCACCAGCCGCTGCGCTTGGCGCGCTTGAGCATGCCCATCTCCAGCAAGAAGCCTGCAGTTCCGGTGTCCTCAGGGCTGTGCTGGTCGGTCATGCCGTGTCCTTTCCAGAGATCACATGCCGTGCAGTTTCAGACCGTAGTGGACTGATTCGAGCTCAGCACGTGATTGTCGGGAGACGACGTCGCTGTCGAGAAGGACGCCGACGCGCTGGTTCAGTTCGTTGTTCAGGCGCGGGTCGGCCGCGAGCAGTCCCTGCCGGGCAGTGAGCAGTGCCCATACCGAGTGCACGTTGAGGTCGATGCAGCCCAAGCTGGGCGCGAGACGGTTGGTCAGGCGACGCAGAAGTGCCAGGCCGTCCCAGGAGCCAGCCGGGCGGGTGATCATGAATGTGTCATCAGCCTGCGGGACGCGGTCCAGGGAGAGCCAGTACGCCCAGTAGTTCAGGTTGGCCTGCTCACCGAGATCGCCCATGCCTTCGGCGATGAATGCGTTGATGGCGTCTGTATCGCCGTGACGGGTGAGGGAGGCAGCGACGGAGCGTTGGTCCGCCCAGTACGGGCTCCAGCGGCCACGTCTCGGTGGCGGGAGTTGCCGCCGCATCTCGGCCAACCATGCCCCGGTGTCGGGCGCGTCGTCGTAGGAGCACAGATACAGGGCCTGCCTGCGCAGCAGTGCGCCCTGTTCTCCGGCATGGTGCGCCAGCTCAGCAGCGCGGCGCATGTGCGCGAAGAAGGTGCGGCGTTCGGGGGAGCCGAGCAGTGGCGAGTCGGCGACCGGACCCCGGCGGCGGGTTGGTGTTGAAGCGTTCGGGATGGCCGCCGGGGTGATGCCATTGAGCGCCCAGGCAAGCATGTGAGTGGTGTCGCGGGTGATGACCCAGCTGAAGAGTGGGTGGCCACGTATGTCGGCGGCGGGGGGACCGGCCAGTGTGTGGGAGAGCACGGCGTCGGCGTCGAGGGCGTCGTCCAGGAGCACTAAGAGGGTGGGGTCTGCGCCGAGGCGCAGCAGTGTTCGGCGGACCTCGCGGAGCTTGCCGGTCTGCGTTGCGGTCAGCGGCCGGCGCCCTGATTCCCAGCCCTGGACGCTGGTCGCGTCCATACGGAGGTCTTCGGCGAGTTGTACTTGCGTACGCCCGGTGCGTTCGCGGGTGACCTTGAGCAGATGTCCGGATACAACGCCCTCTCGGGCACGTGCCTGACTGGAGGTCAGTGATGAGGCGGAATCCTTCGGCACCTGAACTGGCATGTCCTTCTCCCCGAGGCCGTCACCAATGCCGTTACTCGTACCCGTAGTCAGTCCAGCGGGCACCGTCGCGCGCGTAGCGTTTCGAGGACCAGGCGCGCACAGCCTGAAACTGAGAGTAGCCCTTGGGTTCGGGGGAGTTGGACGAGCGGGCTGAGGTCCACGGTCAGCTCCCCGCCCCACAGGCCCCGCCCGATTTCCTCGGGCGGTAGCAAGAACGGCAGCCCCCGGACACCGCTCCCCGCGGCGGGGGCTGCCACCACCTCTCGCTTCACCACCTGGTCCACGAGGAAGGAGTACGCCATGGGCGACGACAACAAGGGCGGCGACAAGGGCAAGGGCGGCGGCCACTCCGGGAAACCGGACACGGCCCCGCAGGACGGGCACCGTGAGAAGCCGCCGAACCTGCCGGGGAAGAAGTAGCAGTGAACGACGACTACTTTGACACGATCCTCGCCATGGAGCAGCGCCGGGAACTGAGCCATGAGTGGGTGTCGGTATTCGGGAAGGTGCCACGGCGCCTGTTCGTCCCGGACACCGTCTGGGTGGGCGACGAGGTAGAGGGCTTCGAGCGCACCGATCGCCGGGAGGATCCGGAGCGCTGGGCCAACCTGGTCGACGCGGACACGCCGCTGGTCACCCAGCTCTCACCGGACGGCGCCCCGACGTCGTCCAGCTCGATGCCGCTGGTGGTCGCCGAGATGTTCAATCACCTGGACGTCATCCCGGGCCAACGAGCACTGAACCTGGGCACGGGCACCGGCTGGACGGCCGGCCTGCTCGCCCAGTACCTGGGCAGCGACAACGTCGTCACCGTCGAGGTCGACCAGGACGTCGCCCGGCAAGCGGACGATCTGCTCAAGGCGGCTCGCCTGCATCCGCTCAGTGTCGTCGGCGACGCCGCCGCCGGGTACCCGCAGGGCGCGCCGTTCCAGCGCACACTGGCGACTTTCGCGGTCCGTGATGTGCCGTTCGTGTGGGTGCAGCAGACGGACGGTGTGATCGTCACCCCGTGGGGCAACGGCATGTCCAACAACGCCCTGCTGCGCTTGGAGTCCGACGGCCGGGTCGCGGTGGGCCCGGTCGTGGACACCGCCTCATTCATGTGGATGCGGGCGCAGACCCCCCGGCCGCGTATCTACGGCGAGGACGGGGCGGTCACCGACCTGGACATGGATCCGCGCGAGGTCTTCGCGGACTCCGACCGACTGTTCGCGATCGGCCTGCGGGTGCCGGGATGCCGGTACTCAGTCGGATGGGGCGAGGGCGACCAGGCGCAGGAGTGCACGCTGTGGCTCTCCGACGGCGCGGGCTCGTGGGCCCGCGCGGAGTACGCCCCCGGGGCGACGCCGTGGGCCGTGCAAGCGGGCCCCCGGCAACTCTGGGACGAGGTACGGGCCGCCTTCGAATGGTGGCAGCACATGGGATCACCAAGGCTCAAGCAGTTCGGCCTGACCGTCACCGCCGACGGCCAGTCCGCTTGGGTCGGCGACCCGGGCAACCTCATTTAGTGCCCTGCCCTCCTGTCCAGGGGAGGAGGGCAGCTCCTGCTCCGCACTCTCCGCCGGTGAGGGAGCGGACCTGCGCTCCGCTCCGGTGGGCCAGGCTGAGGGAAAGGCTCCGGCATGTGCACGCAAGGCCTGCCGGGCGACCGGCTGACGATCATCGCCCGGCAGGGAACCCGCAGCTCAGGGCCACATCAGGCAGTAGAGCTGGTGTCCCGCGTCGTGCAGTCGGTTGGCGAAGTCCTGCCACTCGTGGAGCATCTGGTAGATGACGAAGGCGTCGCGGGGGCCGCGGCGGTCGGGGACGGTGGACCAGATGAAGGCGGCGGTGCCGAGCTCGGCCTCGTCGGCTTTGCGGAGGGGTTCGACGACGGTGTGCGGGAGTTGGAAGACCGCGTAGTCGGGGTGGAGCACGATCAGCTCCAGCGGGGGGACCGCGGAGAGCGGGATGCCCTGGATGCCGGTGAGCACCATCGCGCTCATCGTCTCGGGCTTGATCTTGGTGGAGAGCCCGCCGCTGAAGGTCTCCTCGGAGCCCTCGCGGCCGTCCTGGCCGAACAGCTCGCCGAGCCGGCCGAGCGTGCCGAGCTCGCCCGCGTCCAGGCCGAGGCCGTCGCGGCCGAGGGCGGTGGGTACCCGGGCCGCGGTGGCTCGGTCGGGAGCGCCGAAGTACTTGTAGGTCACCCCCACGCCGCCACCGCCCCTGTTTCCACCACTGCCACTGCCACTGCCGCCACTGCCACGTCCACTGCCGCCACGCCTACGCGAAGCCCTTGCCGCACCCTCGGACCCTTCGCGCGCCTCGGACACCACGACCATCCTTACTGGCAGTCATCGATTTGCCAACAGGCAAAAGGTGCGCGGCCGTTTGATCCCACGCGAAACGCCGTCCACCGAGTCCCTTCGGCGGCCGGCTGAGCACTGCGGCCCGATCATCGTCCCAGATGATTGGGTGGGACATGCCGAAGGACAGGCTGCGGTTTGGTGAAGATGGCGTTTGAAGATGGTGGTTTGAGACCATGTGCACTGTCAGCTCTCCGTACGAAGCGTCAGCGCCACCGCAGTGGCTTGACGTGGACACAACGTAGTTGACGTAGCGCCCGTTGTCACTGGCCAATCGTCCGCCGAGCTTTCACTCCCTACGTTTTTGCAGGTCAGGAGCACAGTGCCGTATCCATATGAAGCCCCCGAGTCCCAGTCGTTGTTCGAGCGCGCCTCCGTGGTGACCCCCGGCGGTGTCAACTCGCCGGTCCGGGCCTTCCGGGCGGTCGGCGGCACCCCGCGCTTCATGGTGTCCGGCCGGGGCCCGTACCTGACCGACGCGGACGGCCGCGAGTACGTCGACCTGGTCTGCTCCTGGGGTCCGATGATCCTCGGCCATGCCCACCCCGACGTGATCGACGCCGTGCAGGCGGCGGTCGTACGGGGCACCTCCTTCGGGACTCCCGGTCTCGGGGAGGTGGAGCTGGCCGAGGAAATTGTGAGCAGGGTCACTCCAGTTGAGCAGGTTCGCCTGGTCTCCTCGGGCACCGAGGCGACCATGTCGGCGATCCGGCTCGCCCGCGGCTTCACCGGGCGCGCCAAGATCGTGAAGTTCGCGGGCTGCTACCACGGACATGTGGACGCACTCCTCGCCGCCGCCGGTTCCGGCCTTGCCACCTTCGCCCTCCCCGACACCCCTGGTGTCACCGGTGCGACCGCGGCCGACACCATCGTGCTTCCCTACAACGACCTGGACGCCGTCCGGGCCGCCTTCGCCGCCCACCCCGGCGAGATCGCCTGCGTGATCACCGAGGCGTCGCCCGGCAACATGGGCGTGGTCCCGCCGCTCCCCGGCTTCAACGGCGGTCTGGCCCGGCTCTGCCGCGACAACGGCGCGCTGTTCATCTCCGACGAGGTGATGACCGGCTTCCGTGTGTCCAGGGCGGGTTGGTACGGCCTTGAGGCCGCGGTCGAGGGCTGGGCCCCCGACCTGCTGACCTTCGGCAAGGTCATGGGCGGCGGCTTCCCGGCCGCTGCCTTCGGCGGACGTGCGGACGTCATGGCGAACCTGGCCCCCGCAGGACCGGTCTACCAGGCCGGCACGCTCTCCGGGAACCCGATCGCGACGGCGGCCGGCCTGGCCCAGCTGCGCGGCTGCACCGACGAGGTGTACACGACCGTGGACCGGGTCGCCGACGAGGTGTCCGGGCTGGTCGGCGCGGCGCTCGCCAAGGAGGGGGTGGCGCACCGGGTGCAGCGGGCCGGAAACATGTTCTCGGTGTTCTTCACCGCCGACGAGGTGACGAACTACGACCAGGCGCGCCGGCAGGAGTCGTTCCGCTTCACCGCCTTCTTCCAGACGATGCTGGCCGCCGGGGTCTACCTGCCGCCGTCGGCGTTCGAGTCCTGGTTCGTCTCGGCGGCGCACGACGCGCGTGCGATCGAGCGGATCGCCGACGCGCTGCCGGCGGCGGCCCGCGCCGCGGCGGAGGCAACGGCGTAGCCGGCCGCGAACGGGGAGGTGTCGCCCGGTCCCGGGAAACGGGGCTGGGCGATACTGGCAGCACGTCCGTCCGAGCGGTCACGCGCAGGGGCTTCCGACCATCTCCGACCATCGGTTACGAAGAGGAGCAGCACAGGTGAGCAGTCCTGAGACCACCGTCGTCCACCTCATGCGGCACGGCGAGGTGCACAACCCGAAGGGCGTGCTCTACGGGCGGCTGCCCGACTACCACCTCTCCGAGCTGGGCCGGAAGATGGCCGACCGGGTGGCCGACCACCTCGGCGGCCGTGACATCACTCACGTCGTGGCCTCCCCGCTGGACCGGGCCCAGGAGACCGCCGCGCCGATCTCCGCCGCGCTCGGCCTGGAGACCGCCGCCGACGAGCGGCTGATCGAGGCCGCGAACATCTTCGAGGGCAAGACCTTCGGGGTGGGCGACGGCTCGCTGCGCAACCCCGCGTACTGGAAGTACCTGACCAACCCGTTCCGCCCGTCCTGGGGCGAGCCGTACATCGAGCAGGTGGTGCGGATGATGGGCGCGCTGGGCGCGGCCAGGGACGCGGCCCGCGGGCACGAGGCGGTGTGCGTCAGCCACCAGCTGCCGATCTGGATCACCCGCAGCTTCGTCGAGCACCGGCGGCTGGCGCACGACCCGCGCAAGCGGCAGTGCTCGCTGGCGAGCCTGACCAGCTTCACGTACCACGGGGACAAGATCGTCTCGATCGGCTACAGCGAGCCCGCCCGGGACCTGCTGCCGGCCCATCTCACCGGCAAGGGGCGGAAGGGCGACTTCCCGGTCACCAGGAGCTACGGCGCCTGACGGTCCGTCGGGTTCGGTGTCGCGGCAGGTCACAGCGCTTGCCGCGACCCGGGCGCGGGGTCGGTGAAACCCCTCAAAACACCCATGCGAAACTCTTCACATGCGTCTGCGCCAGAGTCCCCGCCGGTCTGCCGAGCGGTCCATCAGCCGGTCCGACCGCTCGTCGGACCGTCCGTCGGACCGCCGGTCGAACCGCCCGTCCGGCCGTCCGGCCGGCCGCTGGTCCGGCCGACGCTCCGCCCGCACCCTGGTCACCGTGCTCGCCGCCGCCTCGGCCCTCGTCCTGGCCGGCTGCTCCACCTCGCGGGGCTCCAGCGACAGCGCCAACACCAACTTCATCCAGGGCACCGGGCTGATCAGCACCGTGCCGGCCAAGGACCGCAAGCCCGCGGTCGACCTCTCCGGCAAGGACCTGGACGGCAAGCAGCTCAGCCTCGCCGACTACAAGGGCAAGGTCGTGGTCCTGAACGTCTGGGGCTCCTGGTGCGCGCCCTGCCGGGCCGAGGCGGCCGACTTCGAGTCGGTCTTCAAGGCCACCCAGGCCAAGGGCGTGCAGTTCGTCGGCCTCGACTCCCGGGATCTGCAGATCACCCAGGCGCAGTACTTCGTCAGGGACCACAAGCTGACCTACCCGAGCCTCTACGACTCCTCCGGTGAGCTGCTGCTGAAGTTCCCGGCCGGGACGCTCAACCCGCAGAGCATCCCCACCACGCTCATCCTGGACCGCCAGGGCCGGGTGGCGGTACGCGCGCTCACCGCGCTGACCGGCGACCAGCTCACCAAGATCCTCGCCCCGGTGCTGGCGGAGAAGTCGTGAGCACCGCTGCCGCTGCCGCCACCTCCCTGCGACTGCTCGCCGACGCGGGCATCGGCGCCGAGAACACGACGGTGCTGTCGGGAGCGCTGGTGCTCGCCGTGCCGGTGGCGCTGGCGGCCGGCCTGGTGTCGTTCTTCTCACCCTGTGTGCTGCCGCTCGTCCCCGGCTACCTCTCCTATGTGACCGGCTTCTCCGCCGTGGACCTGGCGAACGCCGAGGGCCGCAAGCGCGGACGGGTGCTGCTGGGCGCGCTGCTCTTCGTCTTCGGCTTCAGCGCCGTGTTCGTCTCCGGCGGGGCACTGTTCGGCTACTTCGGCCACACCCTGGCCGTGCACCAGCGGCTGATCCAGGAGGTCTCCGGGGGCCTGACGGTCGTCATGGGCCTGGCCTTCATGGGCTTCCTGCCCGGGTTCAGCCAGCGCGAGCTGCGCAGCCACCGCAAGCCGATGGTCGGCCTGCTGGGCGCCCCGGTGCTGGGCATCGTCTTCGGCATCGGCTGGACGCCCTGCATCGGCCCCACCCTGGCCTCGGTGCAGGCGCTCGCCTTCACCCAGTCCGGCGCCGGGCGCGGGGCCTTCCTCACCGCCGTCTACTGCATCGGCCTGGGGCTTCCCTTCGTGCTCGCGGCCTTCGCCTTCCGCCGGGCGCTCGGCGCCTTCGGCTGGGTCAAGCAGCACTACCAGCTGGTGATGCGGATCGGCGGTGGGATGCTGGTCCTGGTCGGCGTCCTGCTGCTCACGGGGGCATGGGCCCAGCTGGTGAACCAGCTCCAGTACTGGTCCACCGGCACCACGTTGGGAATCTGAATCATGAGTGACCCCCGTCCGGAGACCGCCGAGCAGGGCGACGCCCTCAGCGAGCGCGAGGAGCAGCGGGAACTCGCCGCAGCCGGGCGCCTCAGCAGCGCACCGTTGGACGAGACCGCCGAGGCCCTGAACGCGGACGCGCACACCCGCGCCGGCGGCACGGACGCGGACGGCGCGCAGGCCGGGGCCGGCGACGGCACAGGCGCCGCTGCCGTCGTCGGCATCGGCTTCGTCGGCTGGCTGCGCTGGGGCTGGCGCCAGTTGACCTCGATGCGGATCGCGCTGGTGCTGCTGTTCCTGCTGTCGCTGGCGGCCGTCCCCGGCTCGCTGATCCCGCAGACCTCGGCGTCCCCGGCCAACGTCCAGACCTGGCACAAGGCGCACCCCGGCTGGGCGCCGCTGTTCGACAAGCTGGACATGTTCAGTGTCTACAGCTCGTTCTGGTTCTCGGCGATCTACCTGCTGCTGTTCATCTCCCTGGTCGGCTGCATCATCCCGCGCACCTGGCAGTTCGTCGGCGTGCTGCGGGCCAAGCCGCCGACGGCCCCGCGCCACCTCAGCAGGCTGCCGGTGTACGCGACCTGGCGCAGCAGCGCGGACCCGGACGCGGTGCTGGCCGAGTCCCGCCGGCTGCTCGGCCGCCGCCGGTTCCGGGTCGCCGCGCAGGGCAGCGCGGTCAGTTCGGAGAAGGGCTATCTGCGCGAGGTCGGCAACCTACTGTTCCACATCTCGCTGGTGGCGATGCTGATCGCCTTCGCCTTCACCAAGCTGGCCGGCGGCATGGGCACGGTGATCGTGGTGGAGGGCGACACCTTCAGCAACAACGTCACCCAGTACGACGACTTCGAGCCGAGCGCCTTCTACACCGCCGACAGCCTGAAGCCCTTCCACTTCAGGCTGGACAGCTTCAAGGCCACCTGGCAGACCAGCGGGAGCCAGGTCGGCACGGCCAGGACCTTCGCCGCGAACGTCACCTACTGGAACGGCGCGAGCGACAAGAATCCGACCAAGGGCACCATCGAGGTCAACCACCCGCTGGAGATCGGCGGCAGCAATGTCTACCTGACGGCGCACGGCTACGCGCCGGTGCTCCAGGTGACCAACGCCAAGGGCGAGGTCATCTTCAACGGGCCGACCGCCTGCCTGCCGCAGGACTCCAACATCACCTCGATGTGCGCCTTCAAGATCAGCGACGGCTATGTCGACTCGAGCGGGAAGTCGACCCAGGTCGGCCTCACCGCGATCTTCGCGCCGACGATGGCCGCCGAGTCGACCTTCAACACCCAGGGCCCGCACTCGATCTTCCCCGACCTGCTCAACCCGGAGCTGGCCCTGTCCGCCTACTACGGCGACCTGGGCAACAACGCGGGCGACCCGCAGAGCGTCTACGAGCTCGACACCACGCACATGAAGCCGTACATGGTGACGAACACCCAGGGCAAGGCGGAACAGCTGAAGGTGCTGCTGCAGCCCGGCCAGCACTTCAACCTGCCCAGCGGCGGTACCGTCACCATGACCGGTATCAAGCAGTGGGTGAACTTCACCGTCTCCAGCAACCCCGGTACGACGGAGGCGCTGGTCAGCGCCGCTCTGGCGATCCTCGGCCTGATCGGCTCGCTGTTCGTGCAGCGCCGCCGGATCTGGGTGCGCGCGGTGGCCGGCCCGGACGGGACGACCACCGTCGAGCTGGCCGGGCTGGCCCGCAGCGAGTCCTCGCGGATCGCGGAGGAGCTGGCGGAGGTGGCGCTGGCACTCCAGGACGTGGCACCGGCCGACCGCGACGACACCTCCGACGCGGACGAAAACCACACCGACGCTGACGACACTGTCGCTGACGGACAATCAGAAGACCCCGAACTCACCTCCACCTCCCTCTCCAAGGAACGATGAGTGTGATGAACCTCGCAGCCGCAGCGGCGATCAACACCAACCTCGCCACCATCTCCAACGTCCTGATCTACTCCGCCATGGCGGTGTACCTCTTCGCGTTCCTCGCCTACACCACCGAGTGGACCTTCGGCGGTCGCGGTCGCGTCGCCCGGGAGTCGGCCGCGCTGGTGTCCGCGTCGGCCGCTGAGGGGGAGTCCGCCGGGACGACGGCTGCCGCTGCCGCGCCCAAGGTCGCGGTCACCGTCACCAGGGCGAACGGCGGCACGGCGACGCTCACCCGCACCGTCGCGGCCAAGGCGGGCAAGGTCGACGTGCTGACCCGCGGCGACGAGGCCCCGCCGGCCGACGGCGTGGGCGCGGCCGGCGGCGACGAGCGGGCGGACCGGCTGGGCCGGGTCGCGGTCAGCCTCACCGGCCTCGCCGCGCTGCTCCAGTTCGGCGGCGTGGTCGCCCGCGGCGTCTCGGCGGGACGCCCGCCGTGGGGCAACCTCTACGAGTTCACCTGCGCGCTGACCCTGGTCGCGGCGCTGCTCTTCCTGGGCCTGCTGTTCAGCGGACGCGACGTCCGCTGGCTCGGCCTGCCGCTCACCTTCGGCATCCTGCTGGGCCTCGGACTGGCCGTCACCGTCCTCTACACCGCCTCCGAGCAGCTGGTCCCGGCGCTGCACTCGTACTGGCTGTGGATCCATGTCTCCGGCGCGATGATCTGCGGCGGGGCCCTCTACGCGGGGGCGCTCACCACGGTGATGTACCTCTGCCGGGACATCCACGAGAAGGCCGTCGCCGAGGGCCGCAGCAAGGGCGGGCGCTGGGCCGACATCTGCGAGCGGATGCCCGCGGCGGCGACCCTGGACAAGTTGTCGTACCGGATCAACGCCTTCACCTTCCCGCTGTGGACGTTCACGATCATCGCGGGCGCGATCTGGGCCGAGGCCGCCTGGGGCCACTACTGGCAGTGGGACCCGACCGAGACCTGGGCCTTCATCACCTGGGTCGCGTACGCCTGCTACCTGCACGCCCGGGCGACGGCGGGCTGGAAGGGACGGAAGGCGGCGGTGCTGGTGCTGATCGCCTTCGCCTGCTTCCTGTTCAACTCCTACGGCGTGAGCATCTTCATCAACGGCATGCACTCGTACGCCGGCCTGTAGGACCCGTTTGCCCGGCGCGCACGACGGCGCTCACTGCTGCTGGCGGCTCCGGCGCCGGATCCCGATGGCCAGGACGACCCCGGTCGCGGTGAAGGCCAGTGCGCCGCCGGCCAGCGCGGCGGTGTCGTCCGTGTCGCCGTCGCCGGTCACCGGCGGGTGCGTCTCCGCCTGGACCGCGGCCTGGGTGTGCCGCGGCTCCACCGCGTGCGCGGCCGTCGGCAGCAGGGCGGTGCCGCCGGTTATCGCGGCGGTGAGGAGCACGGACGCGACGGCGATGACACGAGTGCGGGCGCGGGTGGACAAGGCGTACCCCCTGGGTGTGGTGACAGCTGCGTCGGTGCTGTGGTCAGTTGTAGTGGGTTCCACCACTACAGCAAAACCCTGTCAGGCGAAGATCCTGGCCCGATGCGCCCGCTGTCACGGCTGGGCAACAGTGGGTGAGATTGGTGACAGCGGGACTGCCCGAATCGGTGGTGCTGGGCGACTTGTCCGTGCAACCATCAATGCGGGACGGCGGAGCCGACAAAGTCTGTAACTCCGCCTGTGCGCAAGGCTGGTGTGTTCACTCCGCACAGCCGGGGGGAGTAGGCGCGGCAGGCGGTCGTACTGGGGGGTCGACCGCCCGCTGACTGGGCTGCCAGCCATACACAGGACCCCTGGTTCGCGACGACATGAGTGCCTTCAGGAAACTCCGCGATCACTTACAGCACCAGGTCCTGGGGGGCCTGGCCACACTCGCAGCAACCGAGATCAACGATGTCTACGCCCTCGCCTTCCTGGTCGACAACCAGGACGACGATCCGCGTCGCCCTGTCCTGACCGTCCGTCACAACACCCGCGCCCAGGTGCGAATCGCCCTGCGCACGGCCGACAACACCGTCGACGAACCCGTCGACGAACCCGCCGACAGCCCGGCGGACGCCCGCTGGAACCTCGCGTACTGGCTCCCCGGCGAGCTCGTGGTGATCGCCGACAGCGCCCGCGACCCCATCGGAGCCGCCCTGCGCGAGACCTGGATCAGGGCACTCGGGCTCTGGTACGAGGGCGGCCTCGACGCCGAGGGACACCCCGCCGCCATCGGGCTGCTCGCCCTGGAGATCGAGAGCTGCTTCAACGAGGAGTGTGTGCGGCTCGCCCGGGCCCTGCACAGCACCGGCACGCTGGAGGGCGCGCTGGGGCGACCGGTGCCCATCCTCATCCCCGAGTGGGAGCACGGTTCCGGGACCGCCGGGCAGACCCTGGCCGCCAATCCGGCCGGGCTGGCCCGCGAATACATCGACTGGACCCGGGGGCAGGGCCACTGAGCCGACTCCTGCCGGCACATCCGGGACCTTGTGCGTCCACGAGAGGACGGGAACAGCTTTATGAGACGGACCAGCGCTCGATTATGGGGCGGGGGACTGCTGTCGGTGGCGCTGATCGCGCTGACAGCCTCCGCCTGCGGTGGAGCCGGGAGCCAGGACGCCGACTGCGGCGCGACCACGCAGGTGTGCGGCAGCGCCGCGCCGGCCGTGCCGGGCGGCGGCGCGAACGGTGGTGGCGCGAAGGGGGCCGCTACCAGCGGCGACGGCGCGAGCGGCGGTCCGACGCCGTCCCGTACTCCCCCTTCGCCTCCCGACCTCGCGACCTGCCACACGGCCAGTGACTGCGGCTTCCCCGACGCCGACAGCACAGGCCCGCGGATCGGGCTGAAGCCGCACCGCACCGGGGCGCTCACCATCACCAAGGACGGCACGGTGATCCGGGGCTGGGACATCACCGGCTCGCTCGACATCTACGCGGACAACGTCACCGTCATCGACAGCAAGGTCACCTCCACCAACTGGTGGGGCATCAATCTCCGGGCCGGCTTCCACGGCCTGCGGGTCCTGTACAGCACGATCACCGGGGTCCCCGGCAAGGGCCAGGACAACGGCGGCGAGGACTACGCGGTCTCCAACATGGGCGGCAGCTCCGTCGAGGTCGGCTTCTGCGACATCTCGGTGTTCAGTGACGCGCTGTCGATGGGTCAGGGAAACCTGCACGACAACTATGTGCACGGCATCGTCCCCTTCGTCGACCAGGCCGGGGAGTGGGCCCACACCGACGCCGTGATCAGCGACGGCGCGGGCTCCGACAAACTGGTCATCCGTCACAACACGCTGCTGAACCCGGCCTCGGTCCCCAGGGGCGGCACCGCGGCCATCGGCCTGTACGCGGACACCGGCGCGGTGCTGAACACCGTCGTGGACGACAACTGGCTGGCCGGGGGCGCCTACGCGCTCTACGGCGGAGGCGACGGCGCCAACGGGATCCAGGTCACCAACAACGTCTTCTCGACCGAGTACTACCCCGGCAGCGGACTCTACGGGCCGGTCGCGCACTGGAACACCAAGGGAGCAGGCAACGTCTGGCGCGGCAACCGGATGTCGGACGGCAAGCCGGTGAACCCGCCGGCCAAGCCCTGAACGCCCGGTCCCTCGTGCCCACAAGACCCTGATGGGAAGGTGGCTGACCCCATGTCAGAGCCAAAGTACCGCGCACTCCGAAATCGTCTGGTGGACGCGCCCGGCTCGGTCGGCGAGCGCTTCCGCACCGCCCGCTGGCTGCGTTTCCGTGCGTACTTCCCCGACATCGACGAGTGCGAGGTGGTGGACCTCGGCGGCACCGCCGACACCTGGCTGCGGGCCCCGGTCCGGCCCCGGCGCCTGCATCTCGTCAACATCGACCCGCATCCGGCCGGGCTGCCCGACTGGATCAGCACGGAGGTCGCCGATGTGACCGACCCCGCTGTCACCGCCGCGCTGGGGAGCTTCGACCTGGTCTACTCGAACTCGACCATCGAGCACGTCGGCGGCCACAGCCAGCGGCTGCGCTTCGCCGCCGCGATCACCACCCTCGCCCCCCGGCACTGGGTGCAGACGCCGTACCGCTACTTCCCGGTCGAGCCGCACTTCCTGGCGCCCGGCTTCCAGTTCCTGCCGCTGGCGGCCCGTGCGCGGCTGGTGCGGCACTGGCCGCTCACCCACAGCCGTCCGGACGGGCCCGAGGAGGGCCTCCGGGCGGTGGTCGGCATCGAACTGCTGACCAGGACCGAGATGCGCTACCTCTTCCCCGACTCGACCCTGCTGAGCGAGCGGGTCCTCGGCGTCACCAAGTCGCTGCTGGCGGTTCGCGGCAAAGGGGGGTCGGCGCATGACCGAGGCCTTACCTGACGCGGGCAGACCCTCCGTGCCGCCCGCCGCCGAGCCCGCAGGGGCGGCGGAGTCGACACCTCCTCCGGGCCGGGGGCGGCTGCCCTCGCTCACCGGTCTGCGCTTCGCCGCCGCGTTCCTGGTGTTCGGCTTCCATCTGCAGATCGCCCACCTGTTCCCGGCCAGGTCCGAGGGCGACCATGTGCTCTCGCTGCTGTTCGGACACGGCGCGATCGGGGTGTCGTTCTTCTTCATCCTCAGCGGCTTTGTGCTCACCTGGTCCGCCGGCCCGCGGGACCCCGTCCGCCGCGTCTGGCGCAACCGGGCCGCGAAGATCTTCCCGAACCACCTGGTGACCGCCCTGGCCGCGCTGGCCGCCGTGGCGGCGGGAGCGGGTGCGGCGGCGGGGGCCGCCGGCGGACCGGGCGCCGCCTCGCCGGAGGTGGTCGTCCCCAACCTGCTGCTGGTGCAGTCCTGGAGTCCGAATCCGGACGTCTACTTCGGGCTGAACACGGTCTCCTGGTCCCTGTCCTGCGAGGCGTTCTTCTACCTGCTCTTCCCGTTCCTGCTGCGCGGCCTGGCCCGGCTGGACCGCCGGGCGCTGTGGCCGGCCGCGATCGTGCTGACCGCGGTGGTCTGGTGCCTGCCGCTGGCCACGGCGGGCTGGTCCGAAGCGACCGCCTACTGGTTCCTCTACGTACTGCCGGCCACCCGGCTGGCGGAGTTCTGTCTCGGCATGGCGCTGGCCCGGATCGTCGCCTCCGGCCAGTGGTTCCGCTGCCCGGCCTGGGCGGCGGGGCTGCTGCTGGTCGGCGCGTACGCGTCGATCGGCTATCTGCCGGTGCGCCTCGGTTATGTCGCGGTGACCGTGGTTCCGCTGGCCCTGCTGATCCCCGCGCTCGCCTCGGCCGACCTCGGCGGGCGGCGCACCCTCTGGGCCACCCGTTGGGCGGTGCTGCTCGGTGAGGTCTCCTTCGCCTTCTACATGGTCCACCAACTGGTGATCCGCTTCGCCGTCAAAGCCCTGCACGTCCCCGCCGCCGAGGCCCCTGGTTGGTCCGTCCCGGTGGTGATCGCCGTTCAGTTCGCGCTGCTGGCCGCGGCCCTGACGGCGGCGGCCCTGCTCTGGCGCATCGTCGAACGCCCGCTCAACAACCGGCTCCGCAGCGCGCCGGCGCGGCGGGTCCCCGCCATCTAGGGAGGTGGCGGCCGGGCGCGTGGCGCGTGATGTCGGTGGTTGCAGGGAGAATGCCCGCGTACGGTTCACAGCCTCGCCGGTCGGGTGGGGGCGGCGAGAGCGGGGAGACGACGGCCATGGATGCGCGGATTGTGGGGATCGTGGCGGACGGCAGCGGAGCGGCGGACCCGTTCCGGACGGCAGGGCTGCGGCGACGGGTGCTGGAGGCCTGGGCGGCCTCGCCCGCGCGGTTCCGCGAGGACGCCAACGCCGAGGAGGAGCTCGCCCTCGGCGGTTACCGGGACCGGCTGGTCGTGGAGCTGGCGCAGAACGCCGCCGACGCGGCGGCCAGGGCCGGCGTGCCCGGGCGGCTGCGGCTGACCCTGCGGGACGGGGTGCTCTGCGCGGCCAACACCGGCACGCCGCTGGACGCCCAGGGGGTCGAGTCGCTGTCCACGCTGCGGGCCTCGTCCAAGCGCGAGGAGGCCTCCCAGGTCGGCCGGTTCGGGGTCGGCTTCGCGGCGGTGCTCGCGGTGTCGGACGAGCCCGCCGTGCTGAGCGTCCCCGGCGGGGTGCGCTGGTCGCTGCTGGAGGCCCGCGGGCTGGCCGCCGAGCAGTCCGCGCTGGCCGAGGAACTGCGCCGCCGGGACGGCCACGTCCCGCTGCTGCGGCTGCCGCTGCCCGCCGAGGGCACGCCGCCCGCGGGCTACGACACCGTGGTGGTGCTGCCGCTGCGCGACGCCGCGGCCGAGGATCTGACCCGCCGTCTGCTGGACGAGGTCGACGACGCCCTGCTGCTGACCCTGACCGGCCTGGTCGAGGTCGCGGTCGAGACCGAGGGCGGGACCAGGACGCTGACCCGGCGTGAGGAGCCCGCCGCGCACGACCGGGGCGGCCCCGGCGCCGTGGTGGTCGCGAGCGAGGCGGGCGAGAGCCGCTGGCAGGTCGCCTCGGCCGGTGGCGCGCTGGCGGCGGAGCTGCTGCAGGACCGTACGGTCGAGGAACGGCACCGTCCGCAGTGGTCGGTGACCTGGGCCGTCCCGGTGGATCCGGCCGGCCGTCCGACGCAGCCCCGTACCGCCCCCGTGGTGCACGCGCCGACGCCGACGGACGAGCCGCTGGGCGTCCCGGCGCTGCTGATCGCCTCGTTCCCGCTGGACTCGACCCGCCGTCATATCGCCCCGGGCGCACTGACCGACTTCCTGGTCGAACAGGCGGGCGAGGTGTATGCAACGCTGCTGCGGCAGCGGGGGGCTGACGTCTCGTCACTCGACCTGGTGCCGGGCCCGCTGGGCCAGGGCGAGGTGGACGCCAAGCTGCGCCGGGCCATCGTCTCCAGGCTCCCCGAGGTCGCCTTCTTGCCGGAAGCAGGACCGATCAAAGAGGCTGGCGCAGAACCGCGCTCCGCGCTGCGTCCGCGGGACGCCGTGCTGCTGGAGGGGGCGGACGCCGAGATCGTGCGGGCGCTCGCCGACGTCCTGCCGGGCCTGCTGCCCGCAGGGCTGGAGCGGCGGCAGGAGCTGCGCACCCTCGGTGTGCGCCGGGTCGCGCTGGCCGAGACCGTCGACCAGCTGGCCAACCTGGACAAGGAGCCCGCCTGGTGGCGCAACCTCTACGGCGCGCTGGCCGGCGCCGAGGCGGAGACGCTGGGCGCGCTGCCGGTGCCGCTCGCGGACGGGCGGATGGTGACCGGCCCGCGCCGGGTGCTGGTCCCGGCGGGCACGGAGGTTGCTGCCGAGGACCTGGCGCTGCTGGGCCTGCGGCTGGTCCACCCGGAGGCCGCGCATCCGCTGCTGGAGAAGCTGGGCGCGGGCGTGGCCACCCCGCTCGGCCTGCTGGAGACCGCCGAGCTGCAGGCGGCCGTGCTGCGCTCGGTCGAGCTGGACGACCCCGACGAGGCCGAGGACGTCGCCGAGGCCGTGCTGCGGATCGTCAGGGCGGCGGAGACCAGCCCCGGCGCCTACCCGTGGCTGGCCCGGCTCGCCCTGCCGGACGACGAGGGCGAGCTGGTCGCGGCGGGCGAACTGGTGCTGCCCGGCAGCCCGCTGGCCTCGATCGTGGACGAGGACGACGCGGTCTTCCTGGACGACGACTGGTTGGAGCGCTGGGGCACTGACGTGCTCCGCGCGGTGGGCGTCGGCTACGCGCTCGGCCTGGTCCGGGCCGAGGAGGTGGTGCTCGACCCGGACGACCTGGAGCGGCTCGACCCGACCGTCCCCGCCGACCGCGCGGCCGGCGGCGAGCCCACCGGGCTGCTGGACGAGGCCCCGGACGGGCTGGCGGACTGGGCCGAGGAGGTCGCCGAGCAGATCGGGCGGAGCGACGACCCGGGCGTCCCCGAGGTCCCGCCGGTCGCGGCCGAGCTGCTGGCGGTGCGCGATCTCGACCTGGTGGCCGACGACGCCTGGCCGCAGGCCCTCGCCATGCTCGCGGCCCCGCCGCTGCGTGACGCGGTGGTCAACCCGGTGCGGGTGCTGCTCCCCGACGGCCGCAGCGCGCAGGTCCCGCCGTATGCCGCCTGGTGGCTGCGGGACCACCCGGTGCTGGACGGCCGCCGTCCGGCCGGGCTGCGCGCGGCCGGGGCCGACCCGCTGCTGCGCGGGCTCTACGAGGAGGCGCGGACCAAGCTCGACCCGGTGTTCCTGCACGCCCTGGGCGTGCGGACGACCCTGGCCGCGCTGCTCGCCGAGACCGACGGACCGGACGAGGTGCTGTACCGGATGACCGATCCGGAGAGCGAGGTGTCGCACCGTCAACTGCACGGCCTCTACACCGCCCTGGCCTCGGTCGACCTGAGCCGGGTCGCCCTGCCGGAGGAGGTGCGGGCGCTGCCCCCGATGGTGCCGGAGACGCACCGACGGCCGGCCGGCACGGTCGTGGTCGACGTCTCCGAGGCGGTGGTCGCCGACGCGCCGGACCTGGTCCAGCTGCTGGACGCGTTCCCGCTGATCATCGTCGCCCCGGCGCTGGCCGGACCGCTCGCCGAGCGGCTGCACGTCTCGCTGGCCAGCGAGGTCGCGGGCGGCCGGGTGCTCACCGAGGGCACCGTGCACCGGGTCCCCGAGGTGGTCAGGGAACTGCTGCCGGGCTGCCCCGAGGTGTACGAGGAGCACGACGAACTGCTGGTGGTCGGCCCGGACGGGCAGGACGCGGCGGTGGACTGGCGCTGGGACGCGGACAGCCCCGCGCCCGAGTACCCGGACGAGGAGGAGCAGGGCGAGGACGAGTTCGCCGCGCCGGTCCCGCACGGCGCCCTGCACGCGGCGACCCCGGAGGGCCTGGCGGCCGGCCTGGCCTGGGCGGCGGGGCAGTGGCACCGCCGGTTCGAGGTACTGGCCGTGCTCTCCGATCCGGACCGCGCCTACGAGCTGAGTGCGGCCAGGGACTTCGAGTAGTCCGGCGGGTTCCAGGAGGCCCGGCGGGTTACGGGGGCCCGGCCGGTCAGCCGCTGACCAGCTGGGCCACCTGGAACTGCCCCTCGTTGAAGATCACCTTGTAGGTGGCGTTCGGGTACTCCTGCTTCGCGTACGCGGCCACGTCCGTGGGCGGGCTGGACCAGCCGTAGGAGAGGTCGAGCGCGAAGTACTGCGCGGGCTGGGTCGGCCCGGTGCCGACCCAGTACAGCTTGGTGCGGGTCGCCAGATGGTCCATCAGCGTGATGTTGGCCTCGACCGTCGCCCCGTCCGGGATGGTCGCCGCCGCGCGCTTCAGCATGGCCACCCGGTCGGCGGAGTTGAGCACCGACGGGTCGTTGGCGTTGGTGATCGGCAGCGCCCAGACCACGCAGAGGGTCACCGAGATCGCGATGACCGCCGGGAGCGCGGCCTTGGTGGCGTAGGAGCGGAGCCACTCGATCCGGCCGGCGTCGGCCCGCTGGATGCCGTCGATGACGGCCAGGAACAGGATCGGCATCAGCACCGCGTTGTAGTGCCAGTTCAGGTCCCAGTAGTACTCCACCGAGCCGGTGAAGCGCCAGAACATCGTCGGCAGCACCAGCAGGACCAGCGGCGAGCGCAGCGCCATGAACGCGGTGATGGCGAGCAGATAGCCGGCCGTGTGCAGCTTGATCACCGGTGTGACCATGGTGTTCAGGGTGTGCAGCGGGTCCCCGAACAGCGACTGCACGATCGAGCCGCCGGGCAGGTTCGCCGCGTAGTCGTAGTGGTCGTGGATGTTGAAGTGCGGGATGACCACGTTCAGGGTGAGCAGGAACATCAGCGGGCCGAACACCGTCAGCAGGATCCCGACCGTCCACTGCCGCTGCAGCAGCAGGACCACGCCGACGACGGCCACGGTCAGCCCCATGTCCTCCTTGACCAGGACCAGCGGCAGCGCCCAGAACGCCGCCGGGTACCAGCGCTTCAGCACCAGGTTGCGCATCACCATCGCCAGCAGCGGCACACCGAAGGCGATCTCGTGGAAGCCGGCGTCGGCGGCCCGCTGCAGTCCGAAGGACAGCCCGTAGGCGAAGCCGAAGGCCAGTCCCTTGGCCCGGGTGGTCACCTCGGCCACGGTCTTCGAGACGATGCCGACCGACCAGCCGAACAGCGCGGCCTGCCCGACCAGCAGCGTGACGGTGGAGGGGAACAGCAGGTAGAACGGGCCGAGCAGGGCGATGATCGGGCTGAAGTGGTCGCCCAGGATGTTGTAGCCGACGCCCTTGATGGTGACGATCGGCGCACGCAGGTGCGCGTACTGGTCCACTTCCTGGACGAAGATCGAGTTGTCCCAGGACATGGACGCGTAGTGGGTGTAGCGCATGATCGAGATCGTCGAGTAGACGAGCACGAACAGTGCGGCCAGCACCAGGTGCGGCCAGAGGGCACTACCGGGGACGAAGCGCCGGAACCGGGATTCGGCCGGAACGCCGATGTCCGCAGCGGGCGCATCGGTGTCGGTGGTCATGGTCTCCCCAGGGCGCGGCTCGAACGGATCTGCCCAGCACGGTACAGGGGATATCTGTGCCGCAAGGAGATCCGGGGCGGAATTTCCGACCTGACATGTCAGGTCGGGTGCTCAGGCCCGGTCCTCAGGCCTGCTCTCCGGTGGGACGCATCAGCCGCCAGGCGAGTTCCAGCACCAGCCCGGCGACCAGGGCGATGCCCACCGCCGTCCAGGGGTCGCGATAGCCGTGCAGGTCGAGCTGGAAGAAGTCCTGCAGCCAGGGGACGACCAGCACGATCCCGAATCCCGCGGCCATCCCGATCACCAGCACCACCCGCCACCAGGTGTACGGCCGCGCGATGATCGCCAGCACCCACAGCGCGACCAGGAACAGCGTCACCGTGGTGGAACTGGTGTCGGCGACCTGCCCGGTCGCATGGTCGGCCCGCGCCAGCAGATAGCAGGTGAACGAGGCCGTCCCGGCGATCAGCCCGGCCGGGATCGCGAAGCGCAGCACCCGCCGGACGAAGCCCTCCCTGGCCCGCTCGTTGTTGGGCGCCAGCGCCAGAAAGAAGCCGGGAATGCCGATGGTCAGCGCGCTCAGCACGGTGGAGTGCCGGGGCAGGAACGGGTACGGCACCCGACAGATGATCACCGCCAGCGCCAGCAGCACCGAGTAGACCGTCTTCACCAGGAACAGGTTGGCCACCCGCTCGATGTTGCCGATCACCCGGCGCCCCTCGGCGACCACCAGCGGCAGCGTGGAGAAGCTGTTGTCCAGCAGCACGATCTGGGCGACCGCGCGGGTGGCCTCGCTACCGGCACCCATGGCGACGCCGATGTCGGCGTCCTTGAGCGCGAGCACGTCGTTGACGCCGTCCCCGGTCATCGCGACATGGTGGCCGCGCGACTGCAGCGCGCCGACCATGTCGCGCTTCTGCTGCGGGGTGACCCGGCCGAAGACCGAGTGCTGCTCCACCACGTCGGCGAGCAGCTCCGGATCGGTCGGCAGGGTGCGGGCGTCCACCGGGTCGTCGGCGCCGGGCAGGCCCAGGGTGGCGGCGACCGCGCCGACCGAGACCGCGTTGTCGCCGGAGATGACCTTGGCGGAGACGTTCTGCTGGGCGAAGAAGGCGAGCGTCTGCCCCGCGTCCGGGCGCAGCCGCTGGCGCAGCACCACCAGGGCCACCGGGGCCAGGTCCAGCGCGGGGTCCGGCGCGTCCAGCGAGGTGCTGCTGCGTCCGAGCAGCAGCACCCGCAGGCCCTGCGCGCCCAGCTGGTCCACCTCGGCCAGGGCCGGGTGCCCGGCCGGGAGCAGCACGTCGGGCGCGCCCAGCAGCCAGGTCGCGTCCTCGCCGTCCGGCCCCTGCAGGGTCGCCCCGGACCACTTGCGGGCGGAGGAGAAGGGGGCCGCCTGGAGCACCCGTCGGCCCTGGCCGGGCGGGTAGGCGTCGATGATCGCCTGCAGGCTGGCATTGGGCCTGGCGTCCGCGGTCCCCAGCAGCCCCAGCACCTGCTCGACCAGCGCACGGTCGGCGTCGGCGCCGGCGCCGCTGCCGTCTTCCTCGCTGCTACCGTCCTCCGGGCCGGAGGACAGCACGCGCAGCTCGGCGATGTCCATGCCGCCCTCGGTGAGGGTGCCGGTCTTGTCCAGGCAGACGGTGTCCACCCGGGCCAGGCCCTCGATCGCGGGCAGCTCCTGCACCAGGCACTGCCGCCGCCCGAGCCGGACCACGCCGATGGCGAAGGCCATGGAGGTCAGCAGGACCAGTCCCTCCGGGACCATCGGGACGATCCCGGCGACCATCCGCCGCACCGCCTCCGGCACGTCCTGCTTGTTGACGTACAGCTGACTGAGGATCAGGCCGATCGCGGTGGGGATCAGCAGCCAGGTGATGTAGCGCAGGATCGTGTCGATGCCGCTGCGCAGCTCCGAGGAGACCAGGGTGAACCGGCTGGCCTCCTCGGCCAGCTGCGCGGCGTAGGCCTCGCGGCCGACCCTGGTGGTGGTGAAGGACCCGGAGCCGGCGACGACGAAGCTGCCGGAGAGGATCGGATCGCCGACCTGCTTGTGCACCGGGTCGGCCTCACCGGTGAGCAGCGACTCATCGATCTCCAGCCCCTCGGCCTCGCTGACCTGGCCGTCCACGGTGATCCGGTCGCCGGAGCCCAGCTCGACCAGGTCGCCGAGGACGATCTCGGCATTGGTCAGCTCCACGCTCCTGCCGTCCCGGCGGACCCGGGGGTGGGCCTCGCCGACCACGGCCAGGTTGTCCAGGGTGCGCTTGGCGCGCAGCTCCTGGACGATCCCGATGCCGGTGTTGGCGACGATGATGAAGCCGAAGAGGCTGTCCTGCAGCGGCCCGACCACCACGATCACGGCGAACAGGCAGCCGATGATGGCGTTGAACCGGGTCAGCACATTGGCCCGGACGATCTCGGTGGTGGAGCGGCTGGAGCGCACCGGTACGTCGTTGACCTCGCCGCGGGCCACCCGCTCGGCGACCTCCGCGCCGGTCAGACCGGTCGGTGCGGCTGTTGCGAGGTCGGCTGCGGCGGGTCCGGCCGGTGAGGTCATGCCCCCGAGCCTAGGCGGACGGCCGCCGCCGTGCTGCCGGGCTTACGCCGACGGGGTCCCGCCCGACGGAAACTCCCACGCCGTCAGACGCCTTGCGCCGACGGAATCTCCCACGCCGTCAGCTGCCCTGCGCGGTGGGGGTCTCGGTCGCTGCGGGGGCCTCGGCCGCGGCGGCCCTGGAGCGGGCGATCGCTTCCCGCCGGGCCCGGCAGTACCAGATGCCGATCAGCCCCAGCCCGAACCCGGCCAGGCAGGTCCACAGCCACTTGATGTCACCGTGCGCGGACAGCCGGCTGTGGAACGGGAGCAGCACCAGGAAGCCGACCAGCCACAGCACGGTGCCGCCGGTCACGATGGCGACATCGTTGGCCTCCATCGGAGGTGCGGCGGGCAGCTTGGTCGTCTTCACGGGGACAAGAGTACGGGGGGCGGTCAGGGGCGGCGGTCGACACCCCCGTTCGGTCGATCTTTGGATGTTCGCACAGTCTACGCGCGCAGATAGCCGATCCCGTTTATGCGATTCATACTGACCGTTCCGGATCGAGCGGCGAGCCTTCTTGACGTTTCGTGCTCGGACTTTGATCCATCGGTACGTCCAGCACTGTGCACAAAGGAACTACACATGTCATCCGTGGCCACGGCGAAGGCTGAGCCCTCCGAGCCCGGCGGCGGCTCCACCCCGCCCCGCAACGCCCTCGACCGCTACTTCCGGGTCTCGGAGCGCGGCTCCTCGTTCGCCCGGGAGATCCGTGGCGGTGCTGCCACCTTCTTTACGATGGCGTACATCATCGTGCTGAATCCGATCATCCTGTCCTCCGCCACGGACAAGTTCGGTCATCACCTGAATGGCGGTCAGCTGGTCACCGCCACGGTGATCACCGCGGCCTTCACCACCCTGCTGATGGGTGTCATTGGCAACATCCCGCTGGCGCTGGCGGCCGGCCTCGGCACCAACAGCATCGTCGCGCTGCAGCTGGCGCCCAAGATGAGCTGGCCGGACGCGATGGGCATGGTGGTCCTGGCCGGTCTCGCGATCATGCTGCTGGTCGCCACCGGGCTGCGCGAGCGGGTGATGAGCGCGGTCCCGCTGGGGCTGCGCAAGGCCATCGCCATCGGCATCGGCCTGTTCATCGCGCTGATCGGCCTGGTCGACGGCGGTTTTGTCACCCGGATCCCGGACGCCGCGCACACCACCGTCCCGCTGCAGCTGGGCAACGACGGCCACCTCAACGGCTGGCCGGTGCTGATCTTCATCGTCGCCGCGCTGCTCACCGTGGTGCTGATGGCCCGCAAGATCCCCGGCGCCATCCTGGTCAGCATCGTCGCCGCGACCGTGCTCGCCGTGGTGGTCGACAAGGTCGCGCACGTCCCGGCCGCGCAGTGGGGCCTGACCGTCCCGGAGATCCCGCACAGCATCGTGGCCACCCCGGACTTCGGCCTGATCGGCAAGGTCAGCCTGTTCGGCGGCTTCCACCAGGTCGGCATCCTCACCGGCATCCTGTTCGTCTTCACCGTGCTGCTGTCCTGCTTCTTCGACGCGATGGGCACCATCCTCGGCGTCAGCGACGAGGCCCACCTGCTGGACAAGGACGGCAACCTGCCCGGCATGAGCAAGGTGCTGATGGTGGACGGCATCGCCACCGCCGTCGGCGGCGCGACCTCCAGCTCCGCCAACACCTGCTTCGTCGAGTCCACCGCCGGCGTCGGCGAGGGCGCCCGCACCGGCCTGGCCAGCGTCGTCACCGGACTGTTCTTCGTGGTCGCACTGTTCCTCACCCCGCTGGCCACCATGGTCCCGACCCAGGCGGCCACCCCGGTCCTGGTCGTCGTCGGCTTCCTGATCCTGTCCAACAGCATCCGCGACATCGACTGGTCCGACTTCACCCTGGCCGTCCCGGCCTTCCTCACCATGGTGATCATGCCGTTCACCTACTCGATCACCACCGGGATTGGTATCGGGTTCATCACGTACGCGGTGCTGAGCGTGGCCACCGGCCAGTGGCGCCGGGTGGCGGTGCCGCTCTACGTGGTGGCGGCCGTGTTTGTCTTCTACTACCTGATGCCAGCGCTGGGGCTGGGTCAGTAGTAGCTGCGAGCGCTACAAAGACTCGGCCCCTGAACCCCTTCGTACGGGTTCAGGGGCCGCGTGCTGTGCGCTGGTGCTGGGCGGTGGGGTGGGCTTGGGGGCTCTCCTGGACTGCTCAGAGCGCGGGTATCGGCCCACGTCAGAAATGGCTCCCCCGAAGACCTGGTCAGACGCGCTGACTACCACGAGCAGCAGGACCGCTTCAATAGCGCCTCAATCCTTCGGGCTGAGGTGGCTGCGGATTGCGCCCGGGTCCTGAGAACTGACCGCCCCGACACCTTGACCAGCCGTGACAATCACGCAGGGTTCACCAAGCAAGCGAAGAAGCGGAAGTAGAGCTTCGTGCCGGGAGTGGGTGGAAACGAACGAACACTGCGGTGGAAGCGCGGTTCATCGGTGCTCGGGGTTGGTTGTCACGGTGGGCGGCCATCGCCGTCCGGCCGGGATCGGCCGGAGGCCGCTATGCCCGGCCGGGGCGGCAGGGGCCGCCCTTGAGTAAGTAAAGGTTGATTGCGACACGTGGTGTCATCGCACCTCGCCTACACCTTCTGCGCTGGTCCCTACCTTGAGAGCCCCTATGCAGGCTCCCCAGCATCTGGAGCATCGCTCTCCGACGCACCACCCGTGACTCCCGTCGTCCGCTGGCCTCGTCGGCTTCGCGTGATCACGAATCGTGCAACATGCGACTGTGCCAATGTCCTGCCTTCGCCTTGCGGTGATCACCGGGCGAAGAGTAAAGCCAGACAGTCGCAATCGGTCGTTTCATGTTCGATGAAAGCCTCCGAAGCCTAGGCACAGTCCCCTACAGTCTTGGGAGAGGTGCCCGGTCCATCCAAGGCGGGATCTTGTAGTCTGCCGTGCCCTGTCGTATGTCTAAAAGAACGACTGAGATAATGCGGTCTCTGCCCTCGGCACTAGCCGGAACATGCAGCGACAGTAAAATGAATCAAGTTTCCCATAGTCTTATTTTGGTGCGATGGCTATATTGGTCTGAGGCTTAAATTAACCCTGGATGGTAAATTATGGCAAGCCGGACTCGGGTTGCACTATGGACTGCCGTGATCGGCGCGGTGGGTGTCATTATCGCCGCAATAATTACCGGCGGATACGGCCTTATCGGGGCGCAGCATTCGGGCAACTCTATCAACCAAAATTCTACTGGCGGCTCAAACAATGCCTGCCAGAACAATTCGACTTGCAATGGACACTGACGATTGCGAGCGGGGGGGTTATGCACATAAAGAGAAGTATCGCCAGCATATTAATATTTTCTTGTATTGCATTGGGAGGCTGCACGACCGGTGGCTCCAAGGCGGACCAGAAATCCGGATCCGGAAACAATATAGCCTGTCAGGCGCACTCGGTGTGCAACAACGTGCCTGTTCCGACGGAGCAGTCAAAACCTTCGCAATCGGCTTCTGCTGTGACCGTGACGGACGAAAATGGAATCCACTGGGTAAGTGGCCAGTTCTCCTCCGGCGGTGGCCTTGTAATAAATAGCACGGTTAAGGAAGGATTTGCTGGCTGCCCCGGAGGGAGCGGCTATGTATACCCGACGGGCTCAGGAATAACCAAATCGATGCCACCAGCCACTGGGCCGAAGCGCGGCGGGAGCACCTGGGATCAAAACCCGAGTGCGTTTGGGGCGGTTCCTGCCAGCTCGGTTCGTATTGAGATCTATCTCACTGGCCCTTCGGATCATGCAGTTGTCATTACGGGCCTGCAATTCCATGTCCACTCGCGGAAGCCAGCGCCTGAGGGAACTTGGCTCTACTACCCCGGCGAGTGCGGTGGCAGCGTAAACTACCATTACGCCAAGGTGGACCTCGATACCGCCGCGCCTTATTTTCTCCCGTACAAACCACCATCCGATGAGAGCACGGACCAGCTCAGGTTTCCTTACACTGCTACGGCCAACGATCCAGAAACACTGCTGGTTGACCTCGTGACAGATCACACTGACTGCACCTGGGACGTGACACTGAGTTGGGTCGACGGTGGAATGAGCAAGACCGCGCTAATCGACGACAATGGCAAGCCGTTCGAGCTAACTTCGGTGACCGGCATGACTCAGAAGAGGTGGCCGGTGCCGACAGGCTGACATGCGCCCCTGGCTGACTTGTTCACTGACAAGCGTGACAAGTCACCATGCCGGGGCCCTGCTCTTATCCAGTGGCTGTGCTACTGCTGGCCGTGGGCGGTGGCGAGGATGGCGTATGCCTTGCCGGGGGTCACGTCCGGGTGCCTGATCAGAGGGGTGCCGACCATCCGTTCCAGGGGCAGGACCATGCGGTACAAGGCGCGAATGCCGCTGGGGTCGCAGCGGTGTTCGCCTTCTACTGCCTGATGCCGGCCCACGGGTTGGGTCAGTAGGGACGGATACCGTTTGGGTAACACTTCTCCGTGATTCGTCAACGAATGTCCGGATCCAGTGTTTCTGCACCCCGGCCGACCGGCCCCGGAATCCTTTCTGGTCCCTATGCTCCGCAGGGATATCCCTGTGAACGAAGGACCCTGATGGGACGCATACACATCCGGCGGTCGGCCGCCGCCGCGGTTGCCGTGCTCACGGCCACGACCGGTCTGTTCGTCGGCCTGACGGTCGCGCCGGCGACGGCGGCCGGAGCGCGTTTCCTGGTCGAGCCCGACTTCGGCCGCACGGTTCCGGTCCGGGCGGACGGCAACGGCGCGGCATACCGCCCGCTCGACGTGTACTTCGAAGCATTCGGCCATGAGCTGCTGGGTGTGAAGGTGGCGGTGGACGGTTCGGCCCTGAAGGGATTCGCCGAACTGGCGCTGCCGCGAGGCTGCGCCTACACCACGGACCACCTGCACGAGCTGTGCTCGCTCGGGGATTCGCCGTCGGGCTTCGGCACTTTCGCCGTGGGCGTCCGGGCGACGGTCGGTGCGGTGGCGGGCCGCCACGGCGACGTGCGGTTCAAGGTGACGGCCAGGAATGCGACCGAGCAGTCGTCCGGTGCGGCCGACAGCGTCGGCGTCACCGTGGGGGACGGTCCGGACCTCGCGATCAACGACCTGGGCGACGAGATCAAGGCCCCGGCCGGCTCGACCACCGCCCTGCCGCTCCAGGTGACCAACGTCGGCAGCAGCGACGCCAAGGGCGTCTCCGTGTTCGTGCACGACGAGTACCAGATCGCCACCGTCCCGGGCGACTTCAGCAATTGCTCCTACGAGACGTACGCCGGCGCCCGCCGCGGGGTGATCTGCACCTTCCCCGATGCCGTGGTGAAGCCGGGGGAGACCTTCGTCCTGTCCACCCCCCTCGCGGTGACCGTTCCCGCGGGCGGACACGCCGACGCGGTCTACTACGGCGTGGGAACGCTCGCTGACGGCGCGACCGGCGACGGGGACTGGGCCAAGGGCACCGGCGGCGTCCTGTCGCTGGTCAAGGCCGTCCGCCCGCAGGGCAAGGCGGCCGTGCCCGATCCCGGCACGGACATCGACGACCGGAACAACCGCTACACGACCGGCCTCGACACCGGGATCGTGGCGGATGCCTCCGGCGTCGGCGGCACGCTCAACGGGACCGTCGGCAAGGTCGGCAAGGCGATCGTCGGCGTCCGCAACACCGGGACCGTCACGCTCAGCACGCTGCGCCAGGTCGGCGATCCGGGCGAGGGCACGGCCGCGGTCTATGTGTCCTTCCCTGCCGAGGTGGCGGTCACCAGCGTTCCCAGCGCCTGCAAGACGGCGGAAGCCGGCCCCGAAGGCCTGGCCGCGTCCGGCGACGGTGTGCCGCACCCGTACGTGTGTGTGACCCGGCAGGTGCTCAAGCCCGGGCAGCAGATGGTCTTCACCTTCGGCATCAAGCCGCTCAAGGTTCTGAGCAGGGCCTACGCGGGTGTGGTGGTGCTGGCTGCCGAGGACAACGGCGCCAACTACGACAACAACGTGGCCAAGCTCTACATCAACGCTGCCAAGGCCGGAGCGAAGCCGACGACTCCGGCGCCCAGCTCCGGTTCCGGGGCGGCCACGGCGACTGCCTCCGCCTCGACCTCTTCCGGCGGCGGGTCGCTGGCGGCCACCGGTGGCGGCAGTGACACGACGCCGATGATGCTGGCCGGCGCGGCGGCGATCGTGCTCGGCGCGGGTGCGGTCGTGGTGGTCCGCCGGCGTCGGGTCGGCGAGCACGGCTGACGCCGTAGCCGTACGGCCTGCGTGGTTCCGGCCAGGGTGGCCGCTTCTTCCTCGGCTTCGAGGGGGAGCGGCCACCCTGCTGTGGTTTCCGGGGCCGGTGCAACTGATTTTACTTAGGCTGGGTAATGAGTTAGGCTAACAATCATGCCTGAGTTCTCCGAGAGCGACGCCGCCGCGGTCAGTACGCTGCGGTCCGCCGTGATGCGGCTCTCCCGGCGCCTGCGCAACCAGCGCGTCGAGGAGTCGCTGACGCCCACCGAGATGCAGGTGCTGGCGACCCTCGCCCGCTGCGGCAGCGCGTCGCCGGGCGAACTGGCCCGCAAGGAGCACGTCCAGCCGCCGTCGATGACCCGGATCATCGCGATGCTGGAGGAGAAGGGCCTGGTGCGGCGCGAGCCGCACCCCGACGACCGGCGCCAGGTCGTCGTCAGCAGTACCGAGCAGGCCGAGAGCATTCTCAACCAGAGCCGGGCCAAACGTGACGCCTGGCTCGCCGAGCTCGCCGGGGGACTCACCGAGGAGGAGTGGGCGCTGCTGCGCGCCGCCGCTCCGGTACTGGAGCGCCTCGCGCAACTGTGAGCCGCCAGAAGAACGCACAACCGATCCACCACAAGCCAGGGGACAAGCTATTGCCTGCACAAACCGGAGACACCACGCGCCGCAACCTTCCGAACGACACCACCAGCACCACCAGCACGGTCAGTCCCGCGACCGAGGCCGACACGGCCGACGCCCCGCTGCTGAACGACACCGTCGTCCCGTGTGACGACGACCCCGACGAACGCACCGGCGAATCCGCCGTCGAGCACGCGGGTGGGACCGAGCCCAAGCGGGGGATGTTCTCGGCCCTCGGCAACCGCAACTACCGCTACTTCTTCATCGGCCAGGTCGTCTCCAACTCCGGCACCTGGGTCCAGCGAATAGCGCAGGACTGGCTCGTCCTCAGCATCACCGGCAGCGCCTTCGCGGTCGGTGTGACCACCGCGATGCAGTTCCTGCCCATGCTCCTGTTCGGCCTGTTCGGCGGGGTCCTCGCCGACCGCTTCCCCAAGCGCCAGCTGCTGATGGCCACTCAGGCCGCGATGGGCCTGCTCGCCGCCGGCCTCGCCGTGCTGACCCTGACCGGCAACATCCAGGTCTGGCACATCTACCTGTTCGCCTTCATGCTCGGCATGGTCACCGTGGTCGACAACCCGACCCGGCAGACCTTCGTCTCGGAGATGGTCGGCAAGAAGGACCTCGGCAACGCGGTCAGCCTCAACGCCGCCAACTTCCAGACCGCCCGGCTGATCGGCCCGGCCGTGGCCGGTGTGCTGATGGCCGCGGTCGGCGCGGGGTACGCCTTCGCGGTGAACGCCGTCTCCTTCGGCGCGGTGATCCTCGGCCTGCTCGCGATGCGCGGCGCCGAACTCCACCGCACCCCGCGGATCCCGCGCGAGAAGGGGCAGTTGCGGGCCGGGCTGCACTATGTCGCCGGGCGCCCCGACCTGATCTGGCCGATCGTGCTGATCGGCTTCATCGGCACCTTCGGGTTCAACTTCGCGACCATCCTGTCCGCCTTCTCGTACTCGGTCTTCCACGTCGGCCCCGGCCTCTACGGGCTGCTGAACACCGCGATGGCGGTCGGCTCGCTGGTCGGCGCGCTGCTGGCGGCCCGCCGCAGCAGGCCCCGGCTGCGGCTGCTGGTCGGCGCGGCGCTGGCCTTCGGCATCCTGGAGTCGGTGGCGGCGCTCGCGCCCGACTACTGGACCTTCGCGGCGCTGCTGACCCTGGTCGGACTGTTCGGCGTGAGCCTGAACACGGCGGCGAACTCGCTGATCCAGCTGCGGACCGACCCGGCGATGCGGGGACGGGTGATGAGCCTGTTCATGATGGTCTTCACCGGCGGCACCCCGCTGGGCGCACCGCTGGTCGGCTGGATCACCGAGCAGTACGGGCCGCGGGTCGGCCTGCTCGCCTGCGGCCTGGTCTCCGGGGCGGCGGCGGCCGGGATCGGCCTGATCCTGGCCCGGATCGGCAACCTCAGGCTGCGGCTCGACCTGCACCGCGGGCCCGAGCACCAGCTGGTGACCTTCGTCCCGCGCCAGCGCACCGACCTGGACGTGAACGTCGCCGCAGCGGCCTGACGCCTCCGGCGGGGGTGCGGGTGCGCTGGCGCGCGGACGTGAGGCGGGCCGGGCGGGGCCGGGGCGGGCGGGGGTGGGCTGGGGTAGGCGGGGTGCGGCCCTGCCGGGCCTGCCCGCGCTATGCCCAGGCCCCTGCCGGGGGTGCGGCCCTGCCGGGGGTGCGGCCCTGCCGGGCCCGCCCGCGCTATGCCCAGGCCCCTGCCGGGGGTGCGGCCCTGCCGGGGGTGCGGCCCTGCCGGGCCCGCCCGCGCTATGCCCAGGCCCCTGCCGGGGTGCGGCCCTGCCGCGCCCTGCCCGTGCCACGCCCCGGCTCCTACCGGGCCCGCCCATGCCGAACCCGGGGTGTCTCAGCGAGCACCTGCCCGTCCGGGCCCTTACGGCGGCCGTCGGTCGAACCTGGAGTCTGCAAGGTCAGCTCCTCCAAGTGCCTGGGCATCCTGCCCGACCCGTCCGCGCCGTGCCCTGGGGGCCCTGCTCGGTCGGCCTCCGGCATGCCCTGGCTCAGCTGCGCCTGCTGCGCGTGCTCCGGCCAAGCCCTGGCCTTGCCGCCGTGCTTTCCAACTGCCCGCCTCCGTCTCCGCCTGCCCGCACCGTCCCCGCCTCCGGCCGTCCCCGCCTCCGCCCGCCCGCGCCGTCCCGCCTCCGGCCGCCTCCGCCGTCCGGACTGCGCGCCGCAGGCGGTCCGCGGGTCAGTCGGTCAGGCGAGGCGTTGGGCGAGGAGCATGCCGGGCCAGTCCGGTTCTCCCTTGCGGGAGACGGTGAATGGCTCCACCTCGGTGAAGCCCTGGCTGCGGTAATAGGCCCGCAGTTTGCCGTCGTCACCGGCGTAGCAGTCGACCCGCAGCAGGCCGAGCCCCTGCCGCCGCGCCTCCGCGCGGGCCTCGTCCAGCAGGGCACTGCCGACGCCGTGGTTCTTGAGGCGGCGTTCGGTCGCCAGCAGGGTCACGTACAGCTCGGGCTCGTCGGCCGGACGGACGTACGAGGCCGGGGTCCCGGACAGCGAGATCACTCCGGCGAGCTCGCCGTCCAGCACGGCGACCCGTGCCTCGCCGCGTTCGATCCGGCCTGCCGCCCGTCCCACCAGCGCGGGACGGGTGGACCAGGGCTCGGTGCCCCACTGGGCGGTGCGCCCCTGGGCGACCAGCCATTCGACGGTGCCGTCCAGAATCCTCAACACGGCCCGGAGGTCTCGGGCTTCAGCCTTTCGTATCTCCATACGATCTTTCTATCTGTCAGCCCTTCCGCTGCGGAAGGGCGTGGCTGAGACTGCCCCCATGAGACTCTTCGCCGCCGTCGTGCCGCCCCCGGCTGCGATCGGGGAACTGGCCGCCGCCGTCACCTCGCTGCAGACGCTGCCGCAGGCCGCCCCGCTGCGCTGGACCGCCGAGTCGACCTGGCACCTGACCCTCGCGTTCCTGGGCCAGGTCGACGCCGCTGACCTGGACGCCCTCGGCGGACGCCTCGCCGAGGCCGCCGCGACCGTCGACCGTACGAGTCGGCTGAGATTGGCCGGTGGCGGACGCTTCGGCGAACGCGCCCTGTGGGCCGGTGTCCAGGGCGACACCCACGCGCTCGGCCGCCTCGCCGAGGAGGTCGCGGCTGCTGCCAGGGCCACCGGCATCGCCGTGGACGAGCGTCCGTTCCGGGCCCACCTCACCCTCGCCCGCAGCGGCGCCTCCCGGGCCGGCGGCCCGGCCCCGGCGGGAACGGACCTGGCGCCGCTGGTCGCTGCGCTCGCGGACTTCTCCGGGACGGCCTGGCCGGCGGCCGAGCTGCTGCTGATGCGCAGTCACTTGGGCGTGGGCCCGGCGCACTACGAGACAGTGGGGAAGTGGCCGCTCGGAGCCACCCGAACCTAGGGCTACGCCCCCGGCCCACTCCAGGCCGGGGCCACGGCCTCACCCCCGCGCTGCACTCCCCGGTCGCACCCCGCCTCGGACACCGCCCCGCACCGTCGCCCTCAGCGTCCCAGCACCATCGTCGCTGAGGAGCAGAACCAGCCGCCGGTGCCGCTGACCAGGGCGAGCTCGGGGAGCGAGCCGTCGCGGCGGCGGACCTGGCGGTCCTCGGGGTACTCGCCGCGCAGCTGGCGGACGGCCTCGGTGATCAGGAAGAGCCCGCGCATCCCAGGGTGGCAGGCGCTGAGCCCGCCGCCGTCGGTGTTGACCGGCAGCTCGCCGTCCCGGAGCAGCCGTCCGTGCTTGGCGTCCACGAAGGGGCCGCCGTCCCCCTTGGCGCAGAAGCCCAGGTCCTCCAGGGCGACCAGCGGCATGTAGCTGAAGGCGTCGTAGAGCTCGGCGAGGTCGATGTCGGCGGGGGCGACCCCGGCCCGCCGGTAGGCGAGGCGGCCGGAGACGGCGGCGGGGGAGACGGTGAAGTCCTCCCACTCGGACATCAGGTTGTGGCTGAGGTGCTCGCCGGTGCCGAGCACCCAGACCGGGTCGTGCGGGGTGTCCGGCACGTACTCCTCGGCGGCGAACAGCACCGCGCAGCCGCCGTCGGAGCGGATGCAGCAGTGCAGCTTGGTGAAGGGGGAGGCGATCTCCGGCCCGGCCAGCACCTGCTCCACCGTCAGCGGGTCCCGGTACATCGCCTCCGGGTTGCTCGCCGCGTTGGCGCGGGCCTGGACGGCGACGCCCGCGAGCTGCTCCAGGGTGGTGCCGTACTCGTGCATGTGGCGGCGGGCGGCCATGGCGTACTTGGCGATCAGGGTGTGCCCGTACGGGGCCTCGAACTGCTGCGGGCCGCGTGCGCCGAGGGAGATCCCGGCGGTGCGGCGGCGGGCCTTGAGGTCGGCGCGGGCGGTGGAGCCGTAGACCAGCAGCACGGCGTTGGCGTGTCCGGCGGCTATCGCGTCGGCGGCGTGCGCGGCCATGACCTCCCAGGTGGAGCCGCCGACCGAGGTGGAGTCGGTCCAGGTGGGGCGCAGCCCGAGGTACTCGGAGACCTCGACCGGGGCGAGCAGCCCGAGGCCGGCCGAGGCCACGCCGTCGACGACCGAGCGCGGAAGTCCGGAGTCGGCGAGGGCGCGGCGCGCGGCCTGGGCGTGCAGCTGGAACGGGGTGGCGTCGTCCACCCGTCCGCAGGCGGAGTGGGCGACGCCGACGACGGCGACCCGGCGCCGGCGCGGCGAGTCTTCCGGTACCGGGGAGTGCAGCGACGGTGCGGGCACGGGCGGATCAACTCCCTTGGGGGACGTCGCGGGCAGGAATCCGTTCGAGAGCAAGAATCTGACGGTACATCAGATTTGCTGTGCTGTGCCCCTGTGCCCGACCGGCCGGTCCTTCTAGGATGACGGATCGTCAGATCGAAGCACAGGCTGCAGAAGGCTGGAGACGTCATGGATCCCGCACTCACCCCGGAACAGGACGCCGTCCGCCGCACCCTCCGCGAGGCACTGGCGAAGAACTGCGGCCCCGAGCAGGTGCGCGCCGCGGCGGCGGGCCCCGAGGGCTACGACCGGGCGCTGTGGCAGCAGCTGTCGGAGCAGCTCGGCCTGCCCGGCCTCGCCCTCCCGGCCGAGTACGGCGGCGCCGGCCTCGGCCCGGTCGAACTGGCCCTGGCCTGCGAGGAGACCGGGCGGGCGCTGCTGCCCTCCCCGCTGCTGGCCTCCTCGGTGCTGGCCGCCACGCTGATCGACCTGCTCGGCACCGACGAGCAGCGGGCCGCCCTGCTGCCCGGCCTCGCCTCCGGCGAGCGCACGGCGGCGCTGGTCCTCGCCGCCTCCCCGGCGTTCGCCCTTGGCCTGATCCCGGTCGACCGGGGCGACGGCCTCCCGGACGGGACGGCGGCCGGCGGCGGCCGGGCCGGAGGCATCCAGGCCCGCCCGGCCCCGGAGCAGCCGGACGCTTCCCGGACCCCGGCGGCCCCGGCGGCCCCGCAGGCCCCGCCGGCCGGCCCCGGCGCCGACTGGCTGCTCTACGGCGAGGCGGAGCAGGCGCTGGACGGGGCCCGCGCCGACCTGCTGGTCGTCGCCGCCCACACCGGCGGCTTCCCGCGCAGCCGCACCGTCCTCTTCCTGGTGCAGGGGGACGCACCTGAGGCCAGGCGGAGCAGGCTCGCGGCGATGGACCACACCCGCGCCCTCGGCCGGGTCGAACTGCGCGACGCCCCCGCCGTGCCGCTGGGCGACCCGGCCCGCGACGCCGGGCCGGCGCTGGCCCGGACCGGGCTGCTGGCGGCGGTGGCGATCGCCGCGGAGGCGGTCGGCGCGGCGGACCAGTGCCTGGCCAGGACCGTGGAGTATGTGCAGGTCAGGAAGCAGTTCGAGCGCGCGGTCGGCTCGTTCCAGGCGGTGAAGCACCGGCTCGCGGATGTCTATGTCGCGGTGGAGACCGCACGCTCGGCGGTCCACTACGCCGCCTGGGCGCTGGAGCAGGGCGAGGACGAGGGGACGGCGGTCCCGCTGGCGCTCGCCCATGCGCTGGACGCGCTGCGGACCGCCGCCGCCGAGGCGATCCAGCTGCACGGCGGCATCGCCATCACCTGGGAGCACGACGCCCACCTCTACTTCAAGCGGGCCGCCTCCGACGAGCTGCTGTTCGGGCCGCCGCACCTGCTGCGCACCCTCGCCGCCGAACGCGCGGCGCTGTTCTCCCGTCCGCGCGTGCGGAGCGGCCAGGTCTCCAGGAAGGGATGATCCCCATGGCTACGGCACACACCCCCCGTCCGCCCCGGTCCCGGCAGGAGGCCCTGGTCCAGAAGGTGTCCTCGACCGTGCTCTTCGCCCGGATCGCCCCGCACCTGCTGCCGCCGCTGGACAAGGCGGTGCACCGGCTCAGCGGCGGAAAGGTGATGATCAGCCAGTACATGCTGCCGTCGGTGTTCCTGACCACCACCGGACGCCGCAGCGGCGAGCCCCGGGTGGCGCCGCTGGCCTGCCTGCCGGAGCGCGGCGGCAGCTTCCTGGTGGTCGGCAGCAACTTCGGTCGCACCGACCATCCGGCCTGGACCGGCAACCTGCTGGCCGAACCCAGGGCGCTGGTCGAGCACCGGGGCCGTACGGTGCAGGTCACGGCGGTGCTGCTGGCCGGGGAGGAGCGAGAGCTCGCTTGGGCGGCGCTGCTCCGGATGTGGCCGCCGTACGCGGCCTACCAGGCCCGGATCGACCGGCAGATCCGGATCTTCCGGCTGACCCCCGCCGCCGTCGAAAGGCCCGCCGCCGCCGAGGGGCCCGGTGCCGCTGAGGGGCCCGCCGTCGAGGGCCCCGCCGTCGAAGGACCCGAGCCCGGGACAAGCGAAGGGCGGCCAGCTCCGGTGAAGGAGTGACCGCCCTTGAGGTGGACGTGGGTGCGGGACTCGAACCGGGATACCTCCCCCGAGGCAACCAGGAGGCTCAACCCGGCCGGACAGGCGGCCGGGGCCCGCGAACCCAGGACTGTGCTGCTGCCGTCCGACTGCTACTTCGGCGGTTTCTTCCCGGTCATGCCCAGGTAGACCAGGAGCGCCAGGCTGGGCTTGAGCTCCTTGGCCTTGACGCCCCAGGAGTCGAATCCCTTCTGGTGCTCGGCGACGGCGGCCAGCATGGCCACCAGGGAGCCGGCGACGGCCGGTGCACTGACCGACTTGTCCGCCTTCCCGGTGTCCTGCATGACCTTGAGGGAGTCCGTGAGCGAGTTGGTCACGGCGTTGAGGATCTTCATACGGATCTTGAAGAACCGCTTGTCCCCTTCCGCCGATCCCAGCGTCACCACGCGGAGAATGGCCTCGTTGTCGCGCCAGAAGTTGAGGAAGCCTTCCACAAGCTCCTCAGCCGTCTGGTAGCCGGACTTGCCGGCCCACGACTTCTCGGCGACCAGATCCTTGAGGGCGGCGCCTTCCCGGGCCATTCCGTCCGCGATCTCGAGGACAGCGCCCTCGACGTCGGGGAAGTACTGGTAGAACGTTGCGGGGGAGGTACCGGCCATCCGGGCGACGTCGATGACCTTGACGTCCCGGTAGGGCGATGTGCTGAGCATCTCGCTAAGGCATTCGAGCAGCTTCTGCCGCGTCGCTTGCCCGCGTCGCCCGGCGACACGCCCGTCGACGGTGCGAACTTGTCCTGTCATGCCGTCAGTTTACCGTGGCAAGATCTCCGCGCTATTCGGCGGTGTGCCAAATGGTCCGTCAGGCTGACGGGGCGCCGGTTCCGGGGGCCTGGTCCGGCCCTGAGACACCGGCAGACGGGGCCCCGGCCCGAGGGTCCGTCAGCCACTCGGCCCGGGTCGGCGGCAGCCCGCTGTCCCCCTCCGGACCGGTGCGCACGGCCAGGATCTGGTTCACCCCGATCCGGTTCTCCTCGAAGGCCAGCGCCGAGGCCGCCATGTAGAGCCGCCAGACCCGGGCCCGGCCCAGGGTGCTGAGCTTCACCGCCCGCTCCCAGTCCTGCTCCAGGTTGTCGACCCAGGCCCGCAGGGTCTGCGCGTAGTGCTCGCGCAGCGACTCCACGTCCCTGATCTCGAACCCCGCCTCCTCCAGCAGGCTGACGGTGTTCCCGATCGGCGAGAGGTCCCCGTCCGGGAAGACGTAGGCCGCGATGAAGGGGCTGATTCGGTAGGGCTCGCCGGGCAGGTTGGGGCGCCGGGCGATCTGGTGGTTCAGCAGCCGGCCGCCGGGGGCGAGCAGCCCGTAGAGGGTGGTCCCGTAGCGGCGGAACTGCTCCGAGCCGACGTGCTCGGCCATGCCGATGCTGGAGATCGCGTCGTACGGGCCGTCGTCCACCTCGCGGTAGTCCTGCAGCCTGACCGTCAGCCGGTCGCTCAGCCCGGCCTCGGCGATCCGCTCCCGTGCCCCCTGCGCCTGCTCGGCGGAGAGGGTGACGCCCACCCCCTCGACGCCGTAGTGCTGGGCGGCGTGCAGCAGCAGCGAGCCCCAGCCGCAGCCCACGTCCAGCAGCCGCATGCCGGGGCGCAGCCCGAGCTTGCGGCAGACCAGGTCGAGCTTGGCCTCCTGGGCCGCCTCCAGCGAGGTGGTCCCGGTCGGCCAGTAGGCGCAGGAGTAGACCATGGAGGGGCCGAGGACCAGCCGGTAGAAGTCGTTGCCGACGTCGTAGTGGTGGCTGATGGCGCTGCGGTCCCGGTGCAGCGAGTGCCGGGTGCCGGCCTGCCGGACCCGGGTGGCCTCCTCCGGCGGCAGCGGCGGCCGGGGGCCGATCACCCCGGTGCCGAGGGCGGTGCGCAGCAGCCGGCGCCCCTGCGGGCCGACCAGGTCCCGGGCGCTGGGGCGCAGCGTCACCGCGTGGGTCTGCGCGACCAGCCGGGCCAGCGCGCCCAGCAGGTCGTAGAGGTCGCTGGAGGGGTCCAGCTCAAGATCCCCGGAGACATAGGCCCGGGCCAGGCCCAGCTCGTCCGGGCGCCACAGCAGGTGCCGCAGCGCGCGCCGGTTGCGCAGCACCAGCAGCGGGGCGCCCGGAGGCCCTGCTTCCGCTCCGTCCCAGGTCCGGAGCCTGATCGGCAGCTCCGCCCCGAGAAGGTCCTCCAGTACAGGGACCAGTTGCTCGGCCGCACCAGCCATACCGTTCCTCCACCCTCGCCCGTCAAGGTCAATCTAACTCTCCTGCAACGTTCTTCCGGGCAGTCGGACACGTTGCCGGGCCGGTGTCCACTTCCGTGGGGTACTGGTGCGTACGGGATATCGAGCCTGATTTTGTCGGGCCTGGTTGGCCCTGGCACGGGTCGGCGTTGGACAATCAGGCCAGCGGGCCGCTGCGGCGGCCGCTGACGTACGCGGTACCAAACGGGGAGGTGGCTGACGACGTGGACCAGCTGACGGCGCACGATCCCAGGCGGATCGGCGCCTTCGAGGTGCTGGGGCGCCTCGGCGCGGGCGGAATGGGCCTGGTGTACCTGGCCAGGTCCTCCGCGGGCCGGCGCGTCGCGATCAAGACCGTGCGCGCGGAACTGGCCGAGGACCAGCTGTTCCGGGTCCGCTTCGCCCGTGAGATCGCGGCGGCCCGCACCGTCAGCGGCTTCTACACCGCCGCCGTGGTCGACGCGGACGCGGACGCGCCCGTGCCCTGGCTCGCCACCGCCTACATCCCGGCCCCCTCGCTGGAGGACCTGGTCGCCGAGTGCGGCCCGATGCCGGTGGACGCGGTGCGCTGGCTGATCGCCGGGATCGCCGAGGCGCTGCAGTCGATCCACGCCGCGGGTCTTGTCCACCGCGACCTCAAGCCCTCCAATGTGCTGGTCACCGAGGACGGTCCGCGGGTGATCGACTTCGGCATCGCCGCCGGGGTCTCGCACACCCGGCTGACCATGACCAACGTCGCCGTCGGCACCCCCGCCTACATGTCGCCCGAGCAGGCCAGGGACAGCCGCAGCGTGACCGGGGCCAGCGACGTCTTCTCGCTGGGCTCGCTGCTGGTGTACTCCGCGACCGGGCATGCGCCGTACCACGGGTCCAACCCGGTGGAGACGGTGTTCATGCTGCTCAGGGAGTCCCCGGACCTGTCCGGTCTGGCCCCCGACCTGGCTCCGCTGGTCAAGGCCTGCATGCGTCCGGCGCCCGAGCGGCGGCCGACCCCGGCCCAGATCCAGGCCGAGCTGGCCCCGCACCTGTTCTCCAACGGGGACGGTGGCGGCGACGACCGCGACTGGCTGCCGCCGGCGGCGCAGGAGCTGATCGACCGCAAGCGGGGGCGGAGACCCAGCGGCGGGCTGGTGGGCGCGGCCTCGGCGGCGTTCGCCCCCGCGCCCGCGCCGGTGCCTGCCCCCGGGCCCGGTCCGGCGCCGGTGTCCGCACCGTTCGACCCGCGGACCTCGCACCCGGGCCAGCCGCAGCCGCACGCCCCGGTCCACCCGCAGTCGCAGCCGCAGTCGCACGTCCAGCCGCAGCCGCATGCCCAGCCGCAGCCCTCGGCGCTGGACGACCATCTGCCGACCAAGCGGGTCTACCCGCCGGGCGGCGGCGCCCGCCGGCACGCCGGGGCGCCGGACGCCGAGGCCTCCGCACCGGTGGTGCAGCTGGTCGGCGGCTCCTCGGTCGGGCCCGGCGTCAAGGCGGCTCCGCCCGCCGACCCGGCCCAGGGCGACCCGGTGCCGCACCCCGGCACCGGCTGGGTGCGCCGGATCCCGGCGCAGCCGGAGGCCGCCGCGGTGCCGGTGCCGCCCACGTCGGGAGCCCGCTGGCGGCCGTGGCGGTTCCGGATGTCCAACGACGTGTGGGGTGTGCCGCAGGTCAGCGATGGTGTGCTCTATGTCACCAGCTTCGAGGTGCACGCCTTCACCATCTCCAGCGGTCGCCGCCGCTTCAAGACCCGCGATGTGGCCTGGGCGATGGCCGTCGCCGACGGCCAGGTGCACGCCGCCGACGGCCCCGCCCTGTTCACCCTCTCCGCGGACGAAGGCGCCGAGCGCTGGCGGGTCGCCCTGGACGGCTGGACCTACTCGCTGGACGCCGGAGCCGGCGCGGTGGTCGCGGGGACCCGCGGCGGCGGGGTCCAGGTCCGCTCGGCGATCGACGGCAGCCAGATGTGGCAGGCCGCGGACGCCCAGCAGGACTACGAGAGCCAGCAGTCCGGGCCCTGCGTGGTCGGCGAGTCGGTCTACTACTACGGCGGCGGACGGCTCCGCGCCGTCGACCTGACCACCGGGCGGCTGCGCTGGACCCACCCGGTCGGCGAGGACGTCCCGTCCCGTCCGGTGCTGCGGCACGGCCTGCTGCACCTCACCTCCGGCACCAGGATCCTGGCCCTGGACGAGGAGACCGGCGCGGAGCGCTGGCGCTTCGACGCCCCGGTGGTGCTGTTCACTCCGCCGACCCTGGACGAGCAGGGCGGCCTCTACGCCGCCGACTACCTCGGCGCGGTGTTCGCCCTGGACGCGGCCACCGGCGCGCAGCGCTGGCGGGCCCGTACCGGGGGCCGCCAGGGGGTGGACCCGGTGGTGGTCGAGGACGGCACGGTCCTGGTCGGCAGCGGTGACACGGTCTACGCCTTCGACGCCCGCCAGGGCGAGGAGCGGTGGCGCTACAGCGCCCGCGGCGACCTCACCGGCGCCCCGGCGGCGGCGGGCGGCCTGGTCCACCTCGGCAGCAGGGACCACTCCGTGCACACCCTGGACCTGCAGACCGGCCGGCTCCGTTGGAAGCTCGACACCGGCGGCGAGATCACCGGCTCCCCGGTCGCCGTCGACGGCCGGGTGTTCGCCTGCAGCAAGGACCGCTGCGTCTACGCCCTGGACGCCGCCCTCGGCACAGCCACCTCCACCGGCTGACGCCGGGCCCGGGGCGAGGGCCCGCGCCGGGACAGGGTTGGGAGCAGGGTCGGGAGCAGGGACCCGGCTCCGGGCAGGAGCAGGGCCGGGGCCAGGAGCTGAGTCGGGGCCAGGCCTGCGGCCGACCCGGAGACCGGCTCAGGGCCAGGGCCGGCGGGGGAAAGCCAGGACCCGGCTCAGGGCCTGGGGCCGGTCCGGGGGAAGGCCCGTGGCCGGGCCGGGGCAGGGTCAGAACCGGGAGCCGGGTCGGGGTCGGGGTCGGGAACCGGGGCCGGGGTCGGGAGCCGGTCCGCGGCCTGGGGCCGGTCCGGGGGAAGGCCGGTGGCCGGGCCAGGGCCAGAACCGGAAGCCGGTTCAGGGTCGGGGTCAGGGCCCGGGAGCCGGTCCCGGGCCGGCAGCCGGACGGCTCAGGCCGACGCCCCGCCGCCGCTGCCGTGGTGGTGCTGCCAGCCGGCCCAGGCGGAGGTGATCATCGCGTCGAGGTCGTACTCGGCCGTCCAGCCGAGTTCCTTGGCGATCAGGTCGGCGGAGGCCACCACCCGGGCCGGGTCGCCGGCCCGGCGGGCGACCACCTCGCCGGTCGCGTCGAGCCCGGTGACCCGGCCGATGGCGTCCAGCATCTCGCGGACCGAGACGCCCTCGCCGCGGCCGATGTTGAGGACCAGTTCGGTCCCCTCCCGGTCGGCTTCGAGCCGCCGCACCGCGGCCACATGCGCGGTGGCGACGTCGGCGATGTGGATGTAGTCGCGGACGCAGGTGCCGTCGGGGGTGGGGTAGTCCGCGCCGAAGACCAGCGGGGGCAGCCCGGCCGCCAGCCGCTGGAAGACCATCGGCACCAGGTTGAAGACGCCCGGATCGCCCAGCTCGGGGCTCGCCGCCCCGGCCACGTTGAAGTAGCGCAGCGACACCGTGCCCAGGCCGTGGGCCCGCCCGGTCGCCCGGACCAGCCACTCCCCGGCCAGTTTGGTCTCGCCGTAGGGGCTCATCGGCAGGCAGGGGGTGTCCTCGGTGACGATCTCCACGTCCGGCATGCCGTAGACCGCCGCGGAGGAGGACAGCAGGAAGCTCCGCACCCCCGCCTCGGCCGAGGCAGTCAGCACCACCCGCAGTCCCTCGACGTTCTCGTGGTAGTACCGCAGCGGCTGCGCGACCGACTCGCCGACCTGCTTCTTGCCCGCGATGTGCAGCACCCCGGTAACCTGATGCTCCGTCAATACCCGGTCCAGCAGCGGGCGGTCCAGCGTCGATCCGGTGACCAGCGGGACCCCGGCCGGGAGCCGGGAGGCGTCCCCCGTGCTGAGGTCGTCCAGCACGACGACGGCGCGCCCGTCCGCGGCCATGGCCCGTACGACATGCGCCCCGATGAAGCCTGCACCGCCTGTGATCAGCCAAGTCATACGCTCAGGCTAACGGCGGCCGGGCCCGGCCGACCGCGGGGTCACCCGTTCAGGAGAGCCCAGCGCGGAACTACCACCCCGGGGATCAGGGTCTGGTATACCGCCTGGACCGGTGCTCCGATCCGCAGCCGCGAGGCCGGGACCGCGTTCCAGGGGGCGTCGGGACGGCGGACCGAGGGGGTCAGCGTGCCGACCAGGCGGATCGCCGGATCGTCGTCCAGTTCGACCAGCGCGACCGGGTAGGGGGCCTGTTCCGCGTAGGCGGGGAGCAGCGGCGGGTGCGCGATGACGAAGGACCAGATCCGCCCGCGTCCGGAGGTGGGCTGCCAATCGTCGGCGAAGCTGTGGCAGCGCGGGCAGGCGGGCCGGGGCGGGAACCGCCGCAGTCCGCATTCGGCGCAGGCCTGCACCCGCAGCTCGCCGCGCAGCGCGTACTCCCAGAAGGGCTCGCCGTCGGCGTCGGGCCAGGGCAGCAGCAGGCCGTCGACCAGCCCGCCGGCCGCGTTCACGGTGTCGATCACGGACATGTCCGGTCCTCTCAGTTGCGCAGCAGCAGGGCCGAGGTGGGGACGCCCTCCCCGGCGGTGACCAGGCAGGTCGCGGCGTCCGGGACCTGGGAGGTGGAGCTGCCGCGAAGCTGCCGCACCCCCTCGTTGATCAGGTTGAAGCCGTGCACATAGCCCTCGGAGAGGCCGCCGCCCGCGGTGTTGATCGGGAGCCGGCCGCCGAGCTCCAGCGCGCCGCCCTCGGTGAAGGCCGCCCCCTCCCCGCGGGCGCAGAATCCGTAGCCCTCCAGCGAGAGCGGGATCAGCGGGGTGAAGGCGTCGTAGATCTGGGCGGTGTCCACATCCTGTGGACCGAGGTCGGCGGCCTTCCACAGCTGCCGGGCGGCGGTCCAGGCGGGGCCGGTCAACGGGTCGTCGTTCCAGTAGTTGACCATCCCGTGGTGCTGGGCCGGGAGGCCCTGCGCGGCGGAGTGGACATAGACCGGCTTCCGCCGGCAGTCCCTGGCCCGTTCGGCGCTGACCACGACGCAGGCCAGCGCCCCGTCCGTCTCCAGGCAGTTGTCGTAGAGGCAGAGCGGTTCGGAGATCCAGCGGGCGTCCATGTACATCTCCCGGGTCAGCGGGCGCTCGTACATCACTGCGTCGGGGTTCTGGTTGGCGCGGTTGCGGCAGGCCAGGGCGACGTTGAAGAGGTGGTCCCGGGTGGCCCCGTACTCGTGCATGTAGCGGCGGGCCAGCATGCCGATCTCGTCGGCCGGCCGCAGCAGCCCGAACGGACGGGTCCACTGGGCCGGGGTGGGCAGCTGCACCGAGGTGCTGGTCCACGGCCGGACGCCGGAGCCGCGCTTGCGGGAGCGCCAGGCGACGCCGACCGTGGCCTGGCCGGTGGCGACGGCCATGGCGAGGTGGGCGACGGTGGCGCAGGAGCCGCCGCCGCCGAAGCCGGTGCGGCTGAAGAAGGTGATGTCGCCGGCCCCGATGGACTTGGCGAGCTCGACCTCGTCGGTCTCCTCCATGGTGTAGGAGGCCAGGCCGTCGACCTCGGCGGGGTCGATCCCGGCGTCGTCGAGGGCGGCCAGCACGGCCCGGGCGGCGAGGGTCTTCTCGGGTTCGTCGAGGTGCTTGGCAAAGCGGGTCTGTCCGATGCCGACGATCGCCGTGCGGTCCTTGAGCATGGGTTCTCCCGACCGGTCCAGATCTGACGTCCCGTCAGAATAGGTGGCCGGAGGTCTGGCCGGAAGCCCGCTGCCGATCTAATCTGACGATGCGTCACAACGGTCTGAACGGCCGTACGTTGAAGTGACTTCGGTGGTCGGTGAAGCGGATGGTCGGGGAAGCGGAGGGTCCGGTGCGCGGAGATCTGGAGTGGGGCACCGTCCCCCTGCTGGTGCGCAGGGCGGCCGAGCGGTACGGCGACCGCGAGGCCGTGGTCGGCCCGCGTACCAGGATCAGCTACCGCGAGCTGGGGGTACGGGTCGAGCGCGCGGCGGCGGCGGTGATGGCGGCCGGGATCCGCCCCGGCGACCGGGTCGGGATCTGGGCGCCCAACACCCCGGACTACGTGGTCGCCGCGCTTGGCGCGCTCGCCGCGGGAGGCGTGCTGGTCCCGCTGGGCACCAGGCTCAAGGGGGCCGAGGCGGTCGACCTGCTCCGCCGCACCCGGGCCGCGCTGCTGTTCGTCACCGACGCCTTCCTGGGCGTCAGCTATGTCTCGGCGCTGCGCTCGGCGGCCGGCGGCGCGGGCCCGCACGGCAGCGGCCCGCTGCGCGACCTGCCCGACCTGCGCACGGCCGTCGTCCTCGGCGACCGGGATGAGGCGGGGGAGGGGTTCCAGCACTGGCGCGGCTTCCTCGCCGCCGCCGCGCAGCTCCCGGACCGCGCGGTGCGGGAGCGGGCCGACGCGGTCCGCCCGGAGGACCCGGCCGACATCATGTTCACCTCCGGCACCACCGGGCTCCCCAAGGGCGCGATCACCACCCACGCCCAGTCCCTGCGTGCCTTCGCCACCTGGGCCGAACTCGCCGGGCTGGTCGAGGGCGACCGCTATCTGGTGGTCAACCCGTTCACCCACACCTTCGGCTGGAAGGCCGGGGTGCTCGCCTCGCTGATGCGCGGCGCGGTGGTCCTGCCGCAGCCGGTGTTCGACGCCGGGGCGGTGCTCGCCAAGATCTCCAGCGAACAGGTCACCGTGCTGCCCGGCGCCCCCACCGTCTACCAGTCGCTGCTGGACCACCCGGGCCGGGCCGGGTACGACCTGCGCTCGCTGCGGCTGGCGGTCACCGGCGCGGCCGTGGTCCCGCTGGAGCTGGTCACCCGGATCCGCGAGGAGCTGGGCTTCCGCACCGTGCTCACCGCCTACGGACTCACCGAGTCCTGCGGACTGGTCACCATGGGCCGCCGCGGCGACGACCCCGGGCTGATCGCCGCCACCTCCGGCCGGGCCGTCCCCGGCGTCACCGTCCGGATCGCGGACGGGGAGTCCGGGTCGAACCTGGCCCAGCCCCCGGGCACCCCCGGCGAGGTGCAGGTGCGCGGCTACACCGTGATGCGCGAGTACTTCGAGGACCCGGCGGGCACCGAGGAGGCTTTCACCGACGACGGCTGGCTGCGGACCGGCGACATCGGCGTGCTGGACGCGGACGGCAACCTGCGGATCACCGACCGGCTCAAGGACATGTTCACGGTGGGCGGCTTCAACGCCTACCCGGCCGAGATCGAGCAGGTGCTGTCCCGGCATCCGCTGGTCGCGGACGTCGCCGTGGTGGGGATGGCCGACCCGAGGCTGGGCGAGGTCGGCAAGGCCTTCGTGGTCGCCTCCGGCAGTCTGGACGGGGCCGAGCTGATCGCCTGGTCGCGGCGGGAGATGGCCAACTACAAGGTGCCGCGCCAGGTCGAGTTCGTCACCGAGCTGCCGAGGAACGCCTCCGGCAAGGTGCTGAAAGGCATGCTGCGGGCCGGCACCGTGCAGTAGCCCCCGGCAGGCTTCTCACGCCTGCCCTATGCCTGGCACAGGCTCAGCACAGGCCGGTGCCGAACCGTGGAGGCATGAGCCAACCGACAGCGCTGGCAGGCGGTTCCGCCGCCCAGCCCCAGGCCCAGGCTGAGCCGCAGCCGCAGCCGCCGACCCAGACCAAGGTCCAGCCGCAGCCCCACGCGGGCGCGCAGGCGGCGCCCCTGGCCAGCACGGTGGAGATCGTCGTCCCGGTGTACAACGAGGAGCGGGTCCTGGCCGCGAGCGTCAGACGGCTGCACGCCTATCTCCTGGCGACCTTCCCCTACCGCTTCACCATCACCGTCGCGGACAACGCCAGCACCGACGCCACCTGGCAGGTCGCCTCCGAACTCAGCGCCGAGCTGCCGGGGGTACGGGCCGTCCACCTGGACCAGAAGGGCCGCGGACGCGCCCTGCGCCATGTCTGGAGCCGCAGCGAGGCCGATGTCGTCAGCTACATGGACGTGGACCTCTCCACCGGCCTGGACGCCTTCCTGCCGCTGGTCGCCCCGCTGCTGTCCGGGCACAGCGACCTCGCCATCGGCAGCCGACTGCACCGGGGCTCGGCCGTGGTCCGCGGCCCCAAGCGCGAGTTCATCTCCCGCACGTACAACCTGATGCTGCGCACCACCATGGCGGCCAGGTTCTCCGACGCCCAGTGCGGTTTCAAGGCCGCCAGGACGGACGTGGTCAAGGCCCTGCTCGACGCGGTCGAGGACCAGACCTGGTTCTTCGACACCGAGCTGCTGCTGCTCGCCGAGCGCAGCGGCCTGCGGATCCATGAGGTCCCGGTCGACTGGGTGGACGACCCGGACAGCCGGGTCGACATCGTCCGCACGGTCAGGGACGACCTCAAGGGCATGTGGCGGGTCGCCAGGAAGACGCTGAGCGGGGCCACCCGGCTGCCGGTGCCGCCCCGGGTCCAGCAGGCGCAGCTGCCGCCGGCGATGAAGTGGCAGCTCTCCAGCTTCGCGGTGATCGGGGTGGTCAGCACCCTCGCCTATCTGGCGTTGTATCTGATTCTCCGTCAACTGAGCCCGGCCGTGCTGGCCAACGGCATCGCCCTGTTCGCCACCGCGATCGCCAACACCGCCGCCAACCGTCGCTTCACCTTCGGGGTCACCGGAACCCGGGACGCGCTCAAGCACCAGGTCGAGGGCGGTATCGCCTTCCTGATCGGGCTGGTGCTGAGCACCGCCACCCTCGCCCTGGTCAGGGTCGCCGCCCCGGCGGCCTCGCACCTGGTCGAACTCGCGGCGCTGGTCGGCGCCAACGCCCTGTCCACCGTGGTCCGCTTCCTGCTGCTGCGGGTGTGGGTGTTCCATCCCGGACGGCACTCCGGCCGCTGAAGACCCTGAAGGCCCTGAGGATCCTGGCCATTGATAACAGAATGGTAACTGGTACGGACCAAACGTCCAGTCGTGTTCATGCCGACGCCACTCCACTCCGCACGGCGCGTCACCTCCCCGCCGGAAAGTTGCGAAAGCCCCCTCGCTTCCGTGCTTCCGGAGGAACTCATGCCTTCGCTCTCCCGCCGCACCTTCCTCGGTGCGAGCGCCGCCGCGACCGCCGCAGTCGGCGTCAACGCGCTGCCCGCGTCCGTGCTCCGAGCCGCCGCCGCGACGACGTCCGGATCCGGCTCGATCAACGACATCGCGCATGTGGTGATCTTCATGCAGGAGAACCGCTCCTTCGACCACTACTACGGCAAGCTCTCCGGCGTCCGCGGCTTCGGAGACACCTCGCTGCTGCGCTTCCCGAACGGCTCCGACGTGTTCCACCAGACCACCAGCGGTCCGAGCGGCGGCAGCGTGCTCCAGCCGTGGCACCTCGACACCGCCACCACCAACGCGCAGCGCATCGTGGACCTGGACCACTCCTGGTCCGGCACCCACTCGGCCTGGAACGGCGGCCTCTACAACAACTGGATCCCCGCCAAGACCAAGACCACGATGGGCTACTACGCCCGCGCCGACATCCCCTGGCAGTACGCGCTGGCCGACGCCTTCACCATCTGCGACCAGTACTTCTGCTCGGTGCAGGGCCCCACCAACCCCAACCGGCTCTACCAGTGGTCGGGTTGGATCGACCCCAACGGCACCGGCGGCGGCCCGGTCACCGACAACAGCGAGAAGGGCTACACCTGGACCACCTACCCGGAGCGGCTGCAGGCCGCCGGGCTCAGCTGGAAGGTCTACCAGGAGGCCGACAACTTCGACGACAACCCCCTGGCCTGGTTCACCCAGTTCAAGAACGCGGCCACCAGCTCGCCGCTGCACACCCGGGGCATGGTCCACTCGGCCGACTCGATCGCCGACTTCAAGGCCGACGTCCTGGCCGGGAACCTGCCCGCGGTCTCCTGGGTGGTCGCGCCGACGGCGAAGTCCGAGCACCCGGCCAACCCGCCGGCCTACGGCGCGAACTACGTCAACGGCATCCTGGACGCGCTCGCCTCGGTCCCGGCGGTCTGGGCCAAGACCGCGGTCTTCCTCAACTTCGACGAGAACGACGGCTTCTTCGATCATGTCGTCCCTCCGGTTCCGCCGACCGGGACGGCCGACGAGTTCATCAGCGGCAACCCGATCGGGCTCGGCCCGCGGGTGCCGATGACCGTGATCTCGCCCTGGAGCAGCGGCGGCAAGGTCTGCTCGCAGACCTTCGACCACACCTCGGTACTGCAGTTCGTGGAGCGTTGGAGCGGCGTCACCGAGCCCAACATCTCCGCCTGGCGCCGCCAGGTCTGCGGCGACCTCACCTCCGCCTTCAGCTTCTCCACCACTCCGACCGCCTTTCCGACCACGCTGCCCGACACCGCTGCCCTGGTCGCCGCCTGTGACGCCGAGAAGTCCCTCCCGGCGGCCACCGCGCCGTCCAGCTCCACCACCCCGGCCCAGGAGTCGGGGGACCGCCCGGCGCTGCCGGTGGGCTACCGCTTCGACACCACCTCCTGGACCGACACCTCCACCAACCGCTTCTGGTTCAAGACGGTCGGCCTCGGCTCCCTCGGCGCGGGGTTCGCCGCCTACACCGTCAACCACCGCACCTATGCCGACTGGCGCTACACCCTCCCGGCCGGCGGCAGCATCTCCGACTACTTCAGCGCCCTCACCTACGGCGGCGGCCTCTACGACGTGGACCTGCACGGGCCCGACGGCTACCTCCGCGGCTTCCAGGGCGACGTCCGGACGTGGACCAGCACCACCAAGGCGCACCCCGAGGCCTACGCCGTGGACGCCGGGGACGGCGCCACCCAGACCCTGCACCTGACCAACGCGGGCACGGTCGCCGCTGTCTTCACCATCGGCGCCAATGTCGCCCAGGGCGCGAGCGGCGGCAGCTCCCGCCAGGTCACCGTGGCCGCCGGCGGCAGCTGGACCGGCACCCTGACCAGCGTCGCGGGCCGTTACGACTACAGCGTCACGGCCAATGTCGGCGACGGCTTCCTCCGCCGCTTCGCCGGGCGCCAGTACGCCGGCAGCTGAGCTCCGGCGCCGCCTGCCCCGCTGCCTGTCGCACCGCCCGTCCTGCTGCCCGCCGTCCCGCCCGGCCCCGTGCCCGGGCGGGACGGCGGGCGGTCTGCTGTCCGCTGCCTGCTGTCTGCCGACGAGTCGCCGACGCGCGAGGAACCAAGGCCGAGCGGAGAATCGTTCCAGTCAGTGCAGGGCGCCGTAGCGGCCCCGTGCGATCCGTCTGTGACCGACCGGACACTCTGCGCAGGAATATTCTGCGAAATCGACCAGGGTACTGCAACGGAAGACGAAAATCCGCAGCTTGGGAATGATGTCCGGATTCTGGTCGTTACATCGTTATGAAAGGCAGCAAAGAACGGGTCAGCCAGGCCCGTCCCGCCTCCGAAGGGGAGTAAGCATGGCCACCCGTGCCGTCGTCCGCGACAAGGCGGATCGGACCCGCAACGCGCGTCCCACCGCAGGTGAGGCCGACCGCGACCTCGTCGGCATGTACCTCGACGAGATCGCCCGGACACCGTTGCTCGACGCCGCCCAGGAGGTCGAGCTCTCCACCCGTATCGAAGCGGGCGTCTTCGCCGAGCATCTGCTGGCGACCGGCGACACCGCGGCCGGGGCGAGCGAAGAGGAACTTCGTGCCATGGCCGAGGACGGCGCCCGCGCCAAGGACGTCTTCATCCGTTCCAACCTCCGTCTTGTGGTGGCGGTCGCCCGCCGTTACCCGCGCAGCGGGCTCCCGCTGCTCGACCTGATCCAGGAGGGCAACGCGGGCCTGGTCCGTGCCGTCGAGAAGTTCGACTTCGGCAAGGGCTTCAAGTTCTCCACGTATGCCACCTGGTGGATCCGTCAGGCGATCACCCGCTCGATCGCCGACCAGTCCCGCACCATCCGCCTCCCGGTCCACCTGGTCGAGGAGCTCGGCCGGATCCGCCGGGTCCAGCGGGAGAAGTCCAAGGAACTCGGCCGCGATGTCGAGCACTCCGAGGTCGCCGCGGAACTGGACACCACCGTCGAGCGGATCAAGGACGTGCTGGACTGGGCCCGTGACCCGGTCAGCCTGAACATGACCGTCGACGACGACGGCGAGACCCAGTTCGGCGACCTGGTCGAGGACACCGGTGCGACCTCCCCGGAGGACGCCGTCCTGGTCATGCTCCGCCGTGAGGAGCTGGAGGACCTGATCGGCCGTCTCGACCAGCGCACCGCCTCGATCATCCGCTCCCGCTACGGGATGGAGGACGGACGCGAGCGCACCCTCACCGAGGTCGGCAAGCAGCACGGCCTCACCCGTGAGCGGATCCGGCAGATAGAGAAGCACGCCCTGGCCGAGCTCCGGAAGATCGCCGACCACTCGGGCTTCGAAGCAGCATGAGCACTCCCTATGCTGCTGACATGGCAGACGACACCGACACCGACAGCACCGAGCAGAGGCCGGAGCGCCCGGCGCTGGTCTTCGACGATCCGCTGAGCCGCCCGAGCGCCGACGACTCGGACAGCGGCTGGGGCGGCGGCGAGTCCGACCGCGACGAGGCCTGGTACCGCCGTGAGACCCCGCCGCACCACGGCGGTTGATGCAAGAGGTATTGACGCAAGGGTGTTGGTACAAGAGCAGGGCCGGGGCTTCGTCGCCCCGGCCCTGCTGCGTTTGCTGCCGTAACTGCGTCTGCTGCGGGGTGGGTCAGGCCTGGCGGGCCAGCAGGTCGCGGATCTCGCCGAGCAGCCTGAGCTCGGTGATCTCGGCGGCTGCCAGGGCGTCCTCCTCCAGCTTCTTCCGCGCGGCGAAGCGCGCCATCAGCTTGCCGGCCGGGAGCACGATGAAGAAGTAGACCACCGCGGCGGTGATCACGAACTGGAGGATCGAGCCCAGGACCGAGCCCCAGGCGATCTGGATGCCGGTGGTGCCGCCGTGGCCGTCGGGCACGCAGGGGCCCTTGAGGCACGACTTGTAGTCATTGAGATCAGAGGTGCCGAAGGCGCCCACGATCGGGTTGATCACGCCATTGACCACTGAGTTGATGACGGTGGTGAACGCTGCGCCGATGACGACCGCGACCGCGAGGTCGAGGACGTTTCCGCGCAGCAGGAATGCCTTGAAGCCCTTCAACGGGTGACTTCCTTACTGCTGCCGTTGGTCGAGTGGGGGTGCTGCGGAACCTACGGCAGCGACTCGGCCGTTCGGCGCCTGCGGAGTTCACCCGTACGGCGCAGCGGGCGTTCGTCCCGCGCTCCGGCGGAATGCTCCTACCTGCGGCGATGGCGGGACTTCCGGGGCGGAGCGCAGGGTGGGGCGCGCTGCGGCTTCACCCGCAGGGTTCACCCGGCAGGAGGGGGCCGCACTGGTGTCCCGTGCTCGCCGCCGAGTGGACCGGGAGCGGCGCGGACAGCCGCAGCGTTCCCGCCGCGAGGGTGGTCGCCGCGACCATCAGCCCGGCCGCGATCGGCCCCGGCCTTCGGCGTACGGCGGCGGGCAGGCGGTGCCGGCCGCCGCCGGCCCGGATCGGTGGGAACAGCGCCACCGTCCGTCTGGCCGGTACCGCGAGCCCGTCACCGGGAAGGGCGGCGGGGTACGGGTCCAGCGCGGGGCGGGCGCCTACGGCGGGTTCAGGGGCGACGGCGGGGGCCGAGGTGACGGCGGGGGCCGAGGTGAAGGTGGGGACTGTGGCGACGGCGGGGGCCGGGGCAGGGGTTGGCTCTGTGATCTCCTCGTCCCAGGCCTTGTCGTCCCAGGCGTCCTCCGCGGTCCAGACCGGGGCCGCGGCCGGGGCCGGCTCCAGAACGGGGTCAGGAACGGGCACGGCGGCCGGGGCGTCCCGGCCGGGGCCGGGGCGGAGCGAGTGGGCACGATGCCGGTTCAACTGCCGGACCGGGCTGTCGATCATTGCGGACATGGCTGGTCACCACCTGCGGATGGGGGAGGGGAGTCGGCATCCGCGCCGACCGGAGCCGGTGCGGATGCCTTCACTCTGTCCCGTTCCGCAAGCCGGATCAGCCCCCTGGCCAGGCCCTGTGGACAAGTCGGGGGGTGTGGACAACTCCGCCACCCGCAGGAGTGACCTCCGCATCGCCGTACTGACCGCCGCCGCCACGGCCGGAGCCGGGGCGGGCCGGGGTCAGAAGCCCAGGCCGGTTTCCAGCCCGTCCAGGGCGTGCGAGCAGACGCAGTCCCGGTCCGCGGTGGCCGGCAGGCCCGCGACCGCGCCCTGGAGTACCCCGCGGAGCCGGTCGATGCTTCCGGCGAACACCCGCAGCACCTCGGTGTGGGTCACTCCCTCGCCGGCCTCCACACCCGCGTCCAGGTCGGTGACCAGGGCGATCGAGGTGTAGCAGAGCCCCAGCTCACGGGCCAGCACGGCTTCGGGGTGGCCGGTCATGCCGACCACCGACCAGCCCTGCGCCCCGTACCAGCGGGACTCGGCCCGGGTGGAGAAGCGCGGGCCCTCGATGACCACCAGGGTCCCGCCGTCCACCGGCTCCCAGTCCGCCGCCGCGGCGGCCTTGAGCGCGCTGGCGCGGCCGGTCGGGCAGTAGGGGTCGGCGGCGGAGACGTGCACCACCTCGGGCGTCAGCCCGTCGGTGCGCTGCTCGCCGTCGTAGAAGGTCTGCGGGCGGCCGGAGGTGCGGTCCACGAACTGGTCCGGCACCAGCAGCGTGCCGGGCCCGTAGGCGGGCCGCAGGCCGCCGGTGGCGCAGGGGCCGAGCACCTGGCGCACGCCGAGGGAGCGCAGCGCCCAGAGGTTGGCCCGGTAGTTGATCCGGTGCGGCGGGATCCGGTGCGCGCGGCCGTGCCGGGGCAGGAAGGCGACCTGCCGCCCGGCCATCGCGCCGACGAAGAGCGAGTCGCTCGGCGGCCCGTACGGGGTGTCCACGGAGACCTCGACGAGGTCGTCCACGAGCGCGTACAGGCCGGTGCCGCCGATGACGCCGATCTCGGCGGCGGGGGTGCTCTGCTGAGGGATGGTCATGTCCCGCAGCATACGAAGTCAGGCGCTCTTGCCCGATCCGCTGCTGGGCTTCGACGAGGACGAGGACGAGTTCGACGAAGAAGAAGACGACGACGAGGACGTCGAGGCAGGGGCCGGGGTCGACGACGACGTGGACGGCGCCGAGGACGAAGAGGACTCTCCGGCCGGCTTGGCCGCGCTCACCGTGCTGCTCGACGAGGAGCGGCTGTCGGTGCGGTAGAAGCCGCTGCCCTTGAAGACCACGCCGACGGCGGAGTAGATCTTGCGCAGCCTGCCGTCGCACTGGGGGCAGATCGTGAGTGCGTCGTCCGTGAACTTCTGGACGGCTTCGAGTCCGTTGCCGCACTCGGTGCACTGGTACTGGTACGTCGGCACTGTGTTTCCTCCTGGCACTCTCGCCTGATGAGTGCTAACGACGGTCCATGATGCGGTATTCCACGGCGATAGTCCACCGTGACCGCTGTGAGCTGTGACAACACTGTGCCTGCGGCAGGCCGTGAGCGAGCCCCGAGCCCGTCAGTACTCGCTCCTGCGGTCGAGCCATCCGGCCAGCTTGCCGGCCCGGTCGACCGCCCGCAGCCGCCGCTCGGCCCGGTCCCGGACCTGGTCGGTGGCGACCACCAGCAGGTCGTCGCCCGGGCGCAGCACGGTGGTCGGGCCCGGTACGAAGCTGGTCTCGTCGCGGACCACCAGGGTCACCGCCGCGCCCTTGGGCAGCCGCAGCTCGGCGACCTCGACGCCGGCCAGCCGGGATCCGGGCCCCAGCGAGAGCGACAGCAGGTGCCCGTGCAGCCGTTCCAGCGGCGCGGACTCGACGTCCAGCCGGTCCGCCTGGGCGGGGTTGCCGATACCCAGGGTGCGGGCCACCCAGGGCAGGGTCGGGCCCTGGACCAGGGTGAACACCACCACCAGCAGGAAGACGGTGTTGAACAGCTGGTCCGCCCCCGGCACGTCGGTGACCACCGGGATGGTGGCCAGCACGATGGGCACCGCCCCGCGCAGCCCGGCCCAGGACAGCAGGGCCTGCTCGCGCCAGGGGATCCGGAACGGGGTCAGCGTGACCAGCACCGAGGCCGGCCGGGCCAGGAACACCAGCACCAGTCCGACCACCAGCGCGGGGACGATCGCGTCGACCATGGTGTGCGGGTTGACCAGCAGGCCGAGCAGCACGAACATCCCGATCTGGGCGATCCAGGCCAGGCCCTCGGTGAAGCCGCGGGTGGCGGGGCCGTGCGGCAGCCGGGAGTTGCCGAGGATCAGCGCGCAGATGTAGACGGCGAGGAAGCCCGACCCGTGCAGCAGCGCCCCGCCGGCGTAGGCGAGCAGGGTCAGCGCGACCACGGCGATCGGGTAGAGCCCGGAGGAGGGCAGCGCGACCCGGCGCAGCGCCAGCGCGCCGAGCCGGCCCACGGCGAGCCCGGCCACCAGGCCGATGGCGAGCTGCATGACGATGGAGCCGAGCAGGAGGTACCAGCTGTCGATGGGTCCGGTGGTGGCGAAGGCGACCACCAGGATGACCACGGGGGCGTCGTTGAAGCCGGATTCGGCCTCCAGCAGGCCGCTGAGCCGGGACGGCAGCGGCACCCGGCGCAGCACCGAGAAGACGGCGGCGGCGTCGGTGGACGAGACCACCGCGCCGAGCAGCAGTGAGAGCCGCCAGTCGGCGCCGGTGAGCAGGTGCGCGCCCAGCGCGGTCACCACCACGCTGACGCCGGTGCCGACCGTGGCGAGCACCGCGGCGGCCGGGACGGACGGCCGGATCTCGGTCCAGGAGGTGCCGAGCCCGCCCTCGGCGAGGATCACCACCAGCGCCGCGTAGCCGAGGACCTGGGTGAGCGAGGCGTCGTCGAAGGCTATGCCGAGGCCGTCCTGGCCGAGCGCGACACCGATGCCGAGGTAGAGCAGCAGGCTGGGCAGTCCGCTGCGGGAGGCCAGTCGCACGGCGGCGACGGCGACCAGCAGGATGAGGGAGAAGGCGAGCAGCAGGGTGTCGAGATGGTGGACGGTCACTCAGGTGCACCTCGCGACAGGAGTCAGATGTGGCTCTGTTCAATGCGCTGTTCGTTGCTCAGTACAGTATTTTACCTTCCCTTGGTATTCCCGATGCGCCCGTACCGGTCGCAGCGGGTTCCGGTTCAGGTGTTAGCGTCGGCTCCGCCGCATCGCACCGCACGGCGGCGGACGAGCCCCTGCCCCACAAGGACCCTGATGCCCCGCACCAAGAAGTTCCGGCGGTTCCGACTGCTGGTGATCCTGCTCGCGCTGCTGCTGGTCGTCGGCGGAGCGGTCGGTGGATGGCTGGGGGTGAGGACGGTCAAGTCCTCGTTCCCGCAGACCACCGGCACCATCCAGCTCAAGGGCCTGTCCGGTCCGGTCACCGTGATCCGCGACGGCAAGGGCATCCCGCAGATCTACGCGAACACCCCCGCCGACCTCTTCATGGCCCAGGGCTTCGTCCAGGCGCAGGACAGGTTCTGGCAGATGGACGTGGACCGCCACATCACCTCGGGCACGCTGTCCTCGATGTTCGGCAAGTCCCAGGTGCAGACCGACACCTTCATCCAGACCATGGGCTGGCGCCAGGTCGCGCAGACCGAGTACGACACCAAGCTCAGCGCCACCACCAAGCAGTACCTGCAGGCGTTCTCGGCCGGCGTCAACACCTGGCTCGGCCAGCACCCCGGGGGCGCGGGGGCCTCCCTGGAGTACGGGCTGCTCGGCGTCGCGTACGGCGGCTACAAGCCGGCCCCGTGGACGCCGGTGGACTCGGTGTCCTGGCTGAAGGCCATGGCCTGGGACCTCAGCGGCAACATGCAGCAGGAGGTCGACCGCTCGCTGCTGTCGCAGAGCCTGAGCACCCAGCAGATCGCCCAGCTCTACCCGTCCTACCCGTACGCCACCAGCCCGACCATCCTGAAGACCGGGACGGTCGGCAGCGACGGGACCTACACCCCCGCGGCCGGCGACGGGACCTCGGGGCAGGGCACCGGTACCGGCGGCGGTGGCGGGACGACCGGGACCAACGCCTCCTACCGCAGCAGCGGCACGGTCCAGGGGCTGAACCAGGCCGCGACCCAGCTCGCCGCGAACATCGACAGCATCCCGGCGATGCTGGGCACACCGGGACAGGGCATCGGCTCCAACTCCTGGGTGGTGTCCGGGGAGCACACCACCACCGGTGAGCCGCTGCTGGCCAACGACCCGCACCTCGGCCCGGGGCTGCCATCCATCTGGTACCAGATGGGGCTGCACTGCAACACCGTCAGCGCGGCCTGCCCGTACGACGTGACCGGCTACACCTTCGCCGGGATGCCCGGGGTGGTGATCGGCCACAACCAGAGCATCTCCTGGGGCTTCACCAACCTCGGCGCCGACGTCCAGGACCTCTACCTGGAGCAGGTCACCAGCCCCGACACCTATCTGCTGGACGGCAAGCAGGTCGCCTTCAAGACCCGTACGGTGACGCTCAAGGTGGCCGGCGGCCCCGACCAGACGGTCACCGTGCGCAGCACCGCCGACGGTATGCCGATCATCTCCGACCACAGCACCGAGGAGCAGAACGTCGGCCAGGACGCCCCGGTGTCGGGCAACGCCCCGGCCCGCGGCGGGGGTTACGCCATCGCCCTGAAGTGGACCGCGCTGACGCCCAGCAACACCATGGACTCCGTGTTCGAGCTGGACCGGGCCACCGACTTCAAGGGGTTCCAGGCCGCGGCCAGGGACTTCGCGGTGCCCGCGCAGAACCTGATCTACGCCGACACCCAGGGCAACATCGGCTACCAGGCGCCGGGCCAGATCCCGATCCGCCCGGCGGGCGACGACGGGACCTATCCGCAGCCCGGCTGGAGCAGCGCCTACCAGTGGAAGAAGATGATTCCGCAGAAGTCGCTGCCGTACGTGGAGAACCCCGCGGCCGGCTACATCGTGACCGCCAACCAGGCGGTGGTCGACTCCAGTTACCCCTACGAGCTGACCGACGACTGGGACTACGGCGTCCGCTCCACCCAGATCAATGCCCTGATCAGGGCCAAGCTGGCGAACGGCGGGAAGATCTCGCCCGAGGACATGCAGTCGATGCAGCTGGACGACACCAGCGTGATGGCCAAGACCCTGGTGCCCAAGCTGCTGCAGGTGAAGCTGCCGGCCGCCTACGCCAAGCCCTACTACCAGGACGCGCTGCAACTGCTGCGGGACTGGAACGACAAGCAGGACTCCGGCTCGGCCGCGGCGGCGTACTACAACGCGGTCTGGAGCAACCTGCTGCACCTGGCCTTCGACGAGAAGTTCCCGGCGCAGGTCAGGGCCACCACGGACTGTGTGATGCAGCTGCCGCCGGCCAGCGCCAACCTCCCGGCGGACAGCCTGAACGGGCCGCCCAAGCCGGTCTCGGTCTGCGGCACCCGCAGCCCGGACCAGGCCCAACCGGACGGCGGCGACCAGTGGATGACGGTGGTGACCCAGCTGCTGAAGAACCCGGACAGCGACTGGTGGACCTATACCGACAGCCAGAACGCCCAGGTCAGGGGCCTGGACCAGCTACTGGTCAAGGCGATCGTGGACGCCCGCAACCAGCTGACCTCGCTGATGGGCAAGGACATCGGGACCTGGAGCTGGGGCCGGATCCACACCCTGACGCTGAAGGAGCAGACCCTCGGCACCGACAACTCCTCCATTGCCTCCGGGCTGGTGCACAAGCTGCTCAACCGCGGCCCGTACCAGCTGGACGGCGGCACCGCGGCGGTGGACGCCGCCGGCTGGAACGCCTCGGCCGGGTACCAGGTGGACTGGGTGCCGTCGATGCGGATGGTGGTGGACCTGTCCGACCTGGACGGCTCGCAGTGGATCAACGTCGGCGGGGCCTCGGGCCACGCCTATGACGCGCACTACAACGACCAGACCCAGCTGTGGGCCGACGGCCAGCTGCTGCCCTGGCCGTTCAGCGCGGCGGCGGTCAAGTCGGCGGCGGTGGACACCCTGGTGCTGAATCCCTGACCCTGCGTCAGCTCAATTCTGCAGCTTGGGCGGTGGCGTCGTTGAAGACATAGGTCTTCGACGGCGTCACCGCCGCGTCCACCCGCCGGTCGTGCGGTTCGGCGGGGACGCTCGGCAGTACCTCCTGGTCGTAGAGCAGGGTCACCAGCGGGGCCGCCGAGCCCGCCGCCGCCAGCCGTTCCAGCACCCGGTCGTAGCTGCCGCCGCCGCGGCCCAGCCGGACCCCGGCCGGGTCCACGGCCAAGCCCGGCAGCAGCACCAGGCCGGCCTCGCACACCGCCTGGACGCCGAGGCGCGCGCCCCCCGGCTCCCACAGCCCCCGGCCCGCCCGTACCAAGGTCTCCGCGCCCCCGTACACGCCCCAGTCCAGGTCGTTGTCCGGCAGCAGTACCGGCAGCAGCACCCGTACGCCCCGCGTGCGCAGCGCGTCCAGCAGCGCGCGGGTGCCCGGTTCCGCCCCCACCGAGACATAGCCCGCCACGACTGCGGGCAGCCGGTCCGGCAGCAGGGCGAGCGCCCGTTCGCCCAGGGCGAGGGCGGCCTGCTGCCGCTGCTCGGGTGACATCGCGGCGCGTGCGGCGAGAAGCCGTGACCTGAGCGCGGTCTTGTCGTTCACCATCAGATGGGCAACCCTTTCGGATCGGTTGCGAGCGGGGCCTGCCCAGTCTGCACGCAGCGAGAGAGGGCCTCCCATGTCGATGGATCTGTCGGCGGACCTGTCGGCGCTGCTCGCCGCCCTGCTGCTGGCGGCCCTGCTCGCGGTCGGGCTCACCGCCACCGCCCTGCGCCGGACCCGGCACACCGCCGCCGCGCACACCCTCAGCCTGCGGCAGGAACTGGAACGACTGCGCCGCAGCAGCGCCGAACTCGAACGCACCTCCTACACCGACGCGCTCACCGGGGTCTGGAACTACCGCTACCTCCAGCTCTCGCTGGACCGTGAGATCGCCCGCAGCGCCCGGCAGCCCCGGCCGGACGGCCAGGACCGGCTGGCGCTGCTGCTGCTGGAGATCGAGGGATTCGACGAGATCCGCCGCGAGCACGGCCACCAGCGCGGCGGCGCGGTACTGCGCGACCTGGCCCAGCGGCTGGCCATGGAGGTCCGCGAGGCCGATGTGTTCGGACGCTACGGCGGCGAGGAGTTCCTGATCCTGCTGCCCGACACCGACGCCGCCGGGGCCGAGCACGTGGCCGAGCGGCTGCGCTGGACCGTGCGCCGGCATCCGCTGGCGCTGCCCTCGGTCCCGGTGCTCCCGGTCCCGGACGCCGGCGCCGCCTCCGCTGTCGGAGGTTCTGCCGAGGAGGGCGCGGCGGCTCCGGTGAACGGGCTGAGCGCCGCCATCGGCATCTCGGTCCTGCCCAGGGACGGCGGGCACGCGGCGCTGCTGCTGCGCGCCGCCGACCGGGCGCTCGCCGCCGCTCGTACCCCGGCCGCCCCGGCCGCACCGGCGGTTTCGACCGCCCCGCCGGCCCCGGCGGCAACTCCCGTTGACACTGCTGCGGACCAACCCCAGGGCCACGTGAAGGTTTTGGAAACATCCACGTCGCAGCCGGTTTACGCACTGCTTGCCCAAGGGTGTGATCTGACCGCCAAAGAGCGGGAGGAGGCCTAGTCGGCAGCCCGGGAACAGTACAGTCTGCGGTATGACGAAAGCTCGTACGCGCCAGATCACCAAGGCCGTGATCCCCGCCGCCGGTCTGGGTACGCGATTCCTTCCCGCGACCAAGGCGACCCCGAAGGAAATGCTTCCTGTCGTGGACAAGCCGGCCATCCAGTACGTGGTGGAAGAGGCCGCGGCGGCCGGCCTGACCGATGTGCTGATGATCACCGGGCGCAACAAGCGCCCGCTGGAGGACCACTTCGACCGGGCCTACGAGCTCGAGGAGCAGCTGATCCGCAAGGGCGACCAGACCCGGCTGGACCGGGTCCGTGAGTCCAGCGACCTCGCCACCATGCACTACGTCCGCCAGGGCGACCCCAAGGGCCTCGGCCACGCGGTGCTCTGCGCCGAGCCGCACGTCGGTGACCAGCCCTTCGCGGTCCTGCTCGGCGACGACCTGATCGACCCGCGGGATCCGCTGCTCGCCAAGATGATCGAGGTCCAGCGCGAACTCGGCGGCAGCGTCGTCGCGCTGATCGAGGTCGACCCCTCGCAGGCCCACCTCTACGGCTGCGCCGCGATCAAGCCGGCCGAGTGGCACGGCAGCGTCGGCTCCGACGGTGAGATCGTCCGGATCACCGACCTGGTCGAGAAGCCCGCTCCCGGCGACGCGCCCAGCAGCTACGCCGTGATCGGCCGCTATGTGCTCGACCCGGCGGTCTTCGAGGTGCTGCAGGCGACCAAGCCCGGTGTCGGCGGCGAGATCCAGCTCACCGACGCGCTGCGGGTGCTGGCCCAGCGCACCCCCGGCCGCGGCGGCCCGGTGCACGGCGTCATCTTCACCGGCCGGCGCTACGACACCGGCGACCGCGGCGACTACCTGCGCGCGATCGTCCGGCTGGCCTGCGAGCGCGAGGACCTCGGCCCTGAGTTCCGCAGTTGGCTCAAGGAGTTCGTCGGCAAGGGCGAACTGGACCTCCTCGGCAACGACGAGGAGTCCGATCAGGCATGATCGGACGGGTACGGTCCGTCGGGAACGACCGTGCGGCGCGACGACGAGGCAGCAGGGGGCAGAACAGTGACGGACGGACCGACCACCGCAGGGCACCAGCACCAGCAGGACGCGCCGCACACGCACACCGCGGAGGGTGACCCCTGCGCCGCCGACAACGGCGCGGAACGGTACTGGACCGTTGACGAGCACCTCGCCGACGTCCTGACCAGGGTGCACCAGCTGCCTCCGCTGGACATGCAGCTGCTGGAGGCCCAGGGCTGCCTGACGGTCGAGCGGATCAGCGCCGGCGTGGACCTGCCGCCGTTCGACAACAGCTCCATGGACGGCTACGCGGTGCGGATCGCCGACGTCTCGGGGGCCACCGAGGAGTACCCCTCGGTGCTCACCGTGGTCGGCGATGTCGCGGCCGGCGCGGCGAACCTGCCGGTGGTGGGCCCGGGCCAGTGCGCCCGGATCATGACCGGCGCCCCGCTGCCCCCCGGCGCCGAGGCCGTGGTCCCGGTCGAGTGGACCGACGGCGGCAGCGGCGGCAGGACAGCCGCGGTGGGCATGAAGCCGCTGAGCAGCTCGCCCAAGGGCGCGTCCGGCGAGGTCAAGGTGTTCCGCCCGGCCGCCAACGGCGACTTCGTACGCCGCCGCGGCGACGACATCACCTCCGGCCAGGCGGTCCTCCCGGCCGGCACGGTGCTCGGCCCGGCGCAGATCGGACTGCTCGCCGCGATCGGCCTCGACACCGTCAAGGTCCGGCCGAGGCCCCGGGTCGTGGTGCTGTCCACCGGCAGTGAGCTGGTCGCGCCCGGCAGCAAGGTCGGCCCCGGCCAGATCAGCGACTCCAACAGCTTCGCGCTGACGGCCGCCGCCAAGGACGCCGGAGCCATCGCCTACCGGGTCGGCGGGGTCCCCGACGACGCCGAACGGCTGCGCGAGGTGATCGAGGATCAGCTGAGCCGGGCCGACCTGGTGGTCACCAGCGGCGGTGTCAGCGTCGGCGCCTACGACGTGGTCAAGGAGGCGCTGGCGGCCGAGGACGGCGGCACCCCGCCGCTGGGGAAGATCGACTTCCGCAAGCTGCGGATGCAGCCGGGCAAGCCGCAGGGCTTCGGGCTGCTGGACAACCGGGTCCCGCTGTTCGCCCTGCCGGGCAACCCGGTCAGCGCCTACCTCTCCTTCGAGCTGTTCGTGCGCCCCGCCATCCGGGCGATGATGGGCCTCGACGAGATCCACCGCCCGGTCGTCCGGGCCCGGCTCACCGCCGCGATGAAGTCCCCGGCCGGCCGCCGGCAGTTCGCCCGGGCCCGCTACGTCCTGGGCAAGCCGGGGGAGACCGGCAGCGTCACCCCGGTCGGCGGTGCGGGCTCGCACCTGGTCGGGCCGCTGGCCCAGGCCAACGCGCTGATCGTGCTGCCGGAGGACAGCACCTCGGCGGCCGAGGACGAGTTGGTCCAGGTGGTCCTGCTGGAGCCGTTGCCGGTCGTCGAGCGATAACCTGAGGCAGCACGGCAACGGCCCCAGGAGACGACACCTTGAGCAACGCGCAGAGTGACCGGTTGACCCACGTCGACGCGACGGGGGCGGCCCGCATGGTCGACGTCTCCGAGAAGGCCACCACCGTGAGGACCGCCCGTGCCACCGGGCGGGTCCTGGTGGCCCCCCGGGTGGTGGAACTGCTGCGCGGCGAGGGGGTGCCCAAGGGCGACGCGCTCGCGGTCGCCCGGATCGCCGGGATCATGGGGGCCAAGCGCACCCCCGACCTGATCCCGCTCTGCCACCCGATCGCCCTCTCCGGGGTGACCGTCGACCTGGTGGTCACCGACGAGGCGGTGGAGATCGCCGCGACGGTCCGCACCGCGGACCGGACCGGGGTGGAGATGGAGGCGCTCACCGCGGTCGCGGTGGCCGGGCTCACCGTGATCGACATGGTCAAGGCCGTGGACAAGGGCGCCCGGATCGACGCGGTCCAGGTCGAGTCCAAGACCGGCGGCAAGAGCGGCGACTGGCACCGTGAGGCGCTGGGCGGAGCCGCCCGGTGAGACCCGAAGCCGAACCTTCGAGACCTGGAGCCGCTGCGGCCGGTGGCGGAACCGGAGCCGAAGCCGCTGCAGGTGGGGCCGCTGCAGGTGGGGCCGCCTCGGCCGGGCGGGCGCTCGCGGTCACCGTGTCCAACCGCGCCTCGGCCGGCGTCTACGCCGACAAGGGCGGCCCGCTGCTGGTCGAGGGCCTGACCGCGATGGGCTTCCGGGTCGACGGACCGCAGGTCGTCCCGGACGGCGAGCCCGTCGCCGCCGCGCTGCGGGACGCCGTCGCCGCGGGCTACGACGTGGTCCTCACCACCGGCGGCACCGGCGTCACCCCGATGGACCTCACCCCGGAGATGACCGCCCAGGTGATCGACCGTCCGGTCCCCGGCATCGCCGAGGCGATCCGGGCCGAGGGACGCGCGGCCGGGGTGCCCACCGCCGCGCTCTCCCGCGGACTGTCCGGACTCGCCGGGCGGACCCTGATCGTCAACCTCCCCGGCTCCAGCGGCGGGGTGAAGGACGGCCTGGCCGTCCTCGCGCCGCTGCTCGCCCACGCCGTCGACCAGGTGAGGGGCGGCGACCACGCGCGCCCCGACCTGGATGCACCGTCAGGAGCAGAGCGCTGAACGCCTTCTGGCCGGTCGAGCTGCACGAGGGCCCGGTGGGCCTGCGTCCGATCCGGGTGCGCGACCGCAGGACCTGGCAGGAGGTCAGCGCCCGCAACCGGCACTGGCTGCACCGCTGGGAGGCCACCGTCCCGCCGGCCCAGCCGGGGAACAACTCGACGCCGCGGCCGACCTACCGACAGATGGTCAGCTTTCTGCGCTCCGAGGCGCAGGCGGGCCGGATGCTGCCGTTCGTGGTCACCTACCAGGGCGAACTGGTCGGCCAGCTCACCGTCGGCGGCATCACCTGGGGGTCGATGTGCTCGGCGAACGTCGGCTACTGGGTGGACGAGGCGGTCGCCGGACGCGGCATCATCCCGACCGCGGTGGCGATGGCGGCGGACCACTGCTTCCTGAACATGGGACTGCACCGGATCGAGGTCTGCATTCGTCCCGAGAACAGTCCCAGTCGGCGCGTGGTGGAGAAACTCGGCTTCCGCGAGGAGGGGATGCGCCCGCGCTATCTGCATATCGACGGCGGCTGGCGGGACCATCTGGTGTTCGCGCTGACGGCGGACGAGGTGCCGGAGGGCCTGCTGCGTCGGTGGCGCGGCAACAAGCAGCATTTGGAGCAGTGAATTCGTATGCTTGTTCGAAACTGCACTTTTCCTGTCGTTCAAAGCGACAAAAATAGGGTGAGATGAACACGATGGTGCGACACACCGGCCGGAATTGCCGCAAGGCACTCCCCTCCCCCCGTACGGTGTGAAGCGTGAGCAGTAGCGGCCTCATCTACGCGGTGATCGTGGGGGCCTGGGCTGCCTATCTGGTGCCGATGTGGCTCCGCAGGCAGGACGAGCTCAACGAGGCCCGCCCCACCGAACGCTTCAGCACCGCGATCCGACTGCTGTCCGGCCGCGCCGCGATGGAGCGGAAGGTCTCCCGCGGCATCGAGGACGACAGTGCGCAGGCGCAGGCGCAGGCGCAGTCGGCCCAGTCGCGTGCCCCGCTTACCGACGACGCCGGGGCGATTCCCGCGCCCGCGCGTGAGCGCTCCGCCGCGGCAGCGGGGGCAGTTGACGGCCCAGGTGCGGCGGCCAGGCCGACGGCAGCGTCGTCCGGACCCGGCGCGTCCGTCGGTCCCGACAGGCCGGCAGGCGTCTCCGGCCCCGGCTCTGCTGGCGTTGGCCCCGCCGGCGTTGGCTCCGGTACCGGCCAGGCGTCCAACACCGGGCGGCATCCCGACCCGCGTCGCCGCGCCACCCTGCTGGCCCGCCGCCGCCGGATGGTCATCCTGCTCTTCGCCATCTTCACCCTCGGCATGATCGCCGCGGCAGTCGGCGGCATCGGCCTGCTCTGGGTGCCCGCGATCCCGGCCGTGCTCTTCTCCGTCTACATCGGGCACCTGCGCCGCCAGGAGCGCCGCCGCTTCGAGGTCAAGCTCGACCGCCGCCGTGCCGCCGAGGCGGCCCAACGGCTCCGCGAGCGTGAGCGCGAACGCCGCCGTGCCGCTGCCGCGCCGGACACCGCCGCCGCACCGGCCCCCGCGCCGGCCACCCGTCCGTCCGCCGCTCGCCCCTCCGCCAATCGTCCGCCCGCCACCCGGCCGCCGGACTTCGCCCACCCGGCCGGGCGGACCGCCGCCGGTTCCGGCGTCCACCACGTCCAGGCCCTGGTCGAGGCCGCCGACAGCGACGACGCGGACGACGGCGACGACGACGCCGTCGAGCCGGGCGGCGGCTGGAACAGCGGCCCGGGGGAGCGCCCGGCCGACCCGGACGCCGAGTCCTGGGACCCGGTCCCGGTGCCGCTGCCCACCTATGTCACCGCGCCGGTCGCCCCCCGCAGCCCCGGCGGCGGCCTGGACCGGGGCGCCCCGGAGACCTGGAACCCGGGCCGCAGCAGCGCCGTCCCGCCGCCCGCCCCGACCGCCAAGCCCCGGCGTCCCCCGGCCACCCCGCTCTTCGACCAGTACGCCGACGACACCGCCCCCCACCCCCGCGCCGCCAACGAATGACCCGCCCCCACCAGCAGCAAAAGCGTGCCGAACCACCCCTGCGGACCTGATAGAGTTTTCTCTTGTTGGGGCTGTGGCGCAGTCCGGTAGCGCACCTCGTTCGCATCGAGGGGGTCAGGGGTTCGAATCCCCTCAGCTCCACCACCCAACAACCACTCTTGAGTTAGCTCGGGAATGGTTGACGAGATCCCGTCCGGTCCATGTGATCGGGCGGGATCTCGTGGTTTCGGGGGCAATGTGGGGCTAGTCGGCGTGCAGGACGAAGAACAGGAAGCTCAGGAAGCGCGGCTTCTCCGCGATCTCTTCGGGGAAGAGCTCGCGGGCGGCCGGGTCGGGCTCCGGTTCGCTGATGGCGGTGATCCGGAAGTCGGCTCCGGTGAATGCCTCGACCATCGCGTGCAGCGGCCGGTGCCAGAAACTCACCAGGGCGCTCTGGCCGCCCAGGGTCCACTCCTCGGTCCAGCGGGTGGTGCCGAAGTACCCGATCTTGCGGCCGGCCTCGCGATGCATGGCGGCGACCGCGAAGGGGTGGTCGACGGACGCGATCAGCCGACCACCGGGCTTGAGTACGCGTCGCAGCTCGGCCAGCGCTGGCCCCCAGTCCTCCAGGTAGTGCAGCACCAGGGACGCGACGACATCGTCGAACGTGTCGTCGGGGTAGGGCAGCGGGGCGCCGAGGTCGGCCTGCCGCAGGTCCGCGCCATCACCGAGCCGCCGCCGGGCCAGCGCCAGCATCCCGGCGCTCGCGTCGAAACCGCTCACGGTGGCGCCACGGTCGCGCAGCGCCGCGAACAAGGGCCCTGAGCCGCAGCCGGCGTCGAGGATCCGCCGCCCGGCCACGCCTCCGGCGAGGGCCAGTATCGCGGGCCGCTCGTAGTAGGCATTGAGGAGGTTGGTTTCGTTCTCGGCCGTGTACCCCTCGGCGATGCTGTCGTAGGCGTTGGCCTTCGGCGGATCCACAGCCACCGCTGACGACGAGGCGGTCCCGGTGGAGCTCGCGTGCTCCTGCTGCTGGTCAGAAGTCATGGGGCGAAAGACGTGTGCCGCGTCAGTTCGGTTCCTGGGCGGCTCAGGTGGTGTAGCAGATGACGCGGCGGGTGTCCTTGGCGAACGAGGTGTTCTGCGGGTAGATGAAGCCCAGGTTGGCGTCGGCCGGCAGGGCGTGGGCGGCGGGGGAGGTGGTGCAGGCGTCCTTGGCCGCCGCCTCCGGCTGGGCGCCGGTCAGGGGGAGGACGGGGGTGTCGTAGACCTGGGCGTCGTGGGTCTGGGTGCAGGGGACGAGCCGGACCATTTGCACCGAGTCGTCGGGCTGGGTGGGTGCCCAGGTGAAGCAGTCGCCGGTGTGGACGTCGAAGACGCTGGCGTACTGGGCCTTGTCCACCCCGCCGTCGGCGTTGCGGTCGACGGTCATGCCCGGCAGGGTGAACATGCTGTACAGGACCGAGGACCAGACCACCGAGGCGACGATTCCGAGTACGGCCAGGCCCCGTCCGCGCTGGCCGCTGCGGGTGGTCTGCACCAGCCCGGCGAGGCCGAAGCCCAGGCCCAGCGGCACGAGCGCGACCACCCCGCAGATCGCGGCCCAGCGGGACCACCTGTTGGTCTCCATCGGCGGTCCGTCGTCGCGCACCCGAGCGGTCCCGGCCGGGACCCCGCGCTGCTGTTGCTGTTGCATTCCACCCCTTCGGTTTCGAGAGGCGGAGGCTACCGGTTGTGGACGCCCACGTCATTCGGCGTCCATGGGGGGCGTGACATTGAGGTGACTTTGACGGGGCTTTGGCGAGGGAGAGCCTGGTTGTGATGATGTTGGATCGGTACCGTCAGTTGTCCTGAGAGGACGGCTGGCACAGGGTCAGCGCAGGTCGGCGCTTCGGAGGGTCGGGGCGTGGGCCGGGTTCGGAACGGCGCGCGGGTGCTTCTCGCACCTGTCATGGCAGCCCGCTCAACACCCGCCCGTACAACGCCGCCCGCCCCGAGTGATCGGAGACCCTGTGCCCACCTCGACTCTCGCCGCCCCTGTCGCCGCCCCCGTGGTGGCGCTGCCCGCGCACGGTTTGTTACTGCTGCTGCTCCAGGCCGGACTGCTGCTACTGGTCGCACTGGTTCTGGGCCGACTGGCCGCACGTGCCCATCTCCCGGCGGTGGCGGGGGAGTTGTGCGCGGGGGTGCTGCTGGGGCCGACGGTGCTCGGCCATCTCTCGCCCGCGCTCTTCGACCGGCTGCTGCCCGCTTCCGCGACCCAGTTCCACCTGCTGGACGCGGTGGGGCAGTTCGGGGTGATCCTGCTGGTCGGGGTCACCGGGATGGAGGTGGACCTCGCCCTGGTCCGCCGTCGCCGGGGCAGCACCCTCAGCATCGCGACGGCGGGGCTGCTGCTCCCGCTGCTGCTGGGAGTCGGACTCGGCAGTGTGCTGCCGGCCTCGCTGATCCCGCACTCCACCAGTCGGCCGGTGTTCGCGCTCTTCCTCGGTGTCGCCCTGTGTGTCAGCGCCATGCCGGTGATAGCCAAGACGCTCGCCGACATGAATCTGACCCACCGCAATGTCGGCCAACTGGTCCTGGCCGCCGCGATGGTGGACGACGTGGTCGGCTGGCTGCTGCTGTCCGTCGTCTCCGCGATCGCCGTCGGCACCAACCGGGCCGGCAGCATCCTCTGGTCCATCGGCTCGACGGTCATCGTGGTCACGGTGGTGCGGGTGCTGGGCGGGCCGCTGGTCCGCCGGGTGATGGCGCGGTTCGAGCGCCGGGGTGACGACGCCGGGACGATCTCCGCCAGCGTGGTGATCATGCTGCTGGGCGCGGCTGCCGCCCAGGCGCTGCATCTGGAGGCGATGTTCGGCGCGTTCCTGGCCGGGCTGCTGATCGGGGTCTGCGCCCCCGGCGTGCTCGCCAGGTTGGCCCCGCTGCGGCAGGTGGTGCTGGCGGTCCTCGCCCCGCTCTTCTTCGCCACCGCCGGACTGCGGATCGACCTGACCCTGCTCCGTTCCCCGGTGGTGCTCGGTACTGCCCTGCTGGTCCTGGCAGCGGCGGTGCTGGGCAAGTTCGGCGGGGTCTACCTGGGTTCGCGCGGCGGACGCCTCGGGCCGTGGGAGACGCTCGCGGTCGGAGCGGGGCTGAACTCGCGCGGTGTGATCCAGATCGTCATCGCCACGGCCGGGTTGAGCCTGGGGGTGCTGACCACGGCCACCTTCACCATCGTCATCCTGGTGGCGATCACCACGTCGGTGATGGCCGCGCCGCTGCTCCGGGTGGCGATGCAGCACATCGAGCACACCGCCGAGGAGGAGCTGCGGCTGAGCGAACGGCTGCTCCCGGAGCCGGCCGACAGCGCGGCAGGCCGCACGGCCACCAGCACCGCTGACCACTCGGCCGACAGCACGGCCGACCGCTCGGTCAGCCGCAGGGCCTGAGCAGGCCCAGCGTCTTCTCGGCGATGTCCGCCGCCGGTCCGGCGGCGTCGACCGTCAGCAGGATGTCGGCGTAGAACCGCAGCAGTGGGGCGGTCTGCGTGCGGTAGACCTGCTGGCGGTTCCGGATGGTCTCGGGGGTGTCGTCGGTACGGGCCCGGCTGAGCAGGCGTTCGGTGAGCACCTCGTCCGGCACGGTGTACTCCACGGCCGCGTCCAGGCGGTGGCCGTCCGCGGCCAGCAGCTCGGACAGGGTCCGGGCCTGCGGCAGGGTGCGCGGGAAGCCGTCCAGCAGGAAGCCCTGCCGTGCGTCGGGCTCGGCCAGCCGCTGGGCGACCATCTCGGTGGTGATGCGGTCGGGGACCAGGTCGCCGGTGTCCAGGTAGCGGCCGGCCTGTCGGCCGAGCGGGGTCTGTCCGTCGACGTGCTGACGGAACAGCACACCGGTGGAGATGTGGGGAACACCCAGTTCGCTGTGCAGCAGGGCGGCCTGGGTGCCTTTGCCCGCGCCCGGCGGTCCGATCAGGATGATGCGCATCAGTGGGGCTCGCTTCCCTGGTCGGTCGCCGCTGGGGGCAAGATGCTAGGGGCGCGGGGCGGTGACCTGCAAACGACGCGCCGCTGCCGTCGCGGCTTGAGCCAGAGCCACGACGGCAGCGGGGTTACCGGCAGCAGGGGGTGGTGCCGGTAGTCGGTGGTGACCGCGACCGCGGTCAGGTCGGTGTGAGTTGCCCCGACCGCGACCGCGACCGCGGTCAGCCGGTGTACATCCGGTGGACGGTCACCGTGGGGGTCCTGACGGCGAGGGCGTCGATACCCGGGCCCTTGGGGGCGGTGGCCGCGGCTGCCTGGAGAATGCTGGTGACCTGGGCGGCCAGCGCGTCGGCCTGGGTCTTCACCGTGGCGACCGGTGCCTTGGAGCGGCCCAGAGCGTCCAACCTGCGGTGGATGTCGGCGAGTTGCCGCAGCGCGGTCGGGCTCAGCCGGAAGGCCCGCGGGGTGGAGACGATGAACTGGTAGGCCCCGGCCAGGGTCTGGCAGCCCGCGCAGTGGTGGTTCGCCGCGTTGCTGCTGTTCACCGCGTTGAGGTGGATGTTCTCCCCGGCCATGGTGACGATCTGGAAGGACAGCGCCACCGAGCGGCAGGGCCTGGCGGCGGTGCAGCCCGCCGAGTCGGCCTCGGCCAGGTTGTGGGCTGCCGCCGCGAAGACGGTGCCCTCCTGGTGCACGGTGAAGGAGTCGTCGAAGCGGACCCGGTTGCCGGGGTTGGCCAGCGCGTGGGCGCTGTCGTTGGCGATGGCCACGCCGTGGCCGGTCCCGGCGGTGGAGCCGGGCCCCGCGGCCTGGGCGGTGGTGGCAGCGGTCGCCATGGCGGTGAGGCCGGCGGTGGCGAGCAGCCCGAAGCGGACGGCCTTGCGGCCCACGCCGACCCTGGCGGCTGCTCTGCGGTGGTGGTTGAGGTTCATTCGGTCTCCTGAGGAATGTTCTTGACGCTGGATCAGCACGCCGGATCAGCGGAGCAGCCGACACCGGATCAGCGGAGCAGCCGACACCGGATCAGCGCGGACGGCGCCGGGACCAGTGCGGATGCGGGCGGTTCACGGCGTTGCCGTGCCCGGTGTGGGGGCATCCGTGCCGGGCGGCAGCGGCGAGCTGGGCGGTTCGGTGGTCGGCGGGGGAGTCGCCGAGGCGGTTGTGCTGGGCGCGGCGCTGGTGGGCGGCACGCTCGGCGGTCGCGAGGACGAGACCGGCGGCGGGACGGGCACATGGCCCGGCGAGGAGGCCGCCGGCTGCCCGGGCCCGGCGGAGGCCGGGGCGGACACCGCGCCGCTCGGCGCCGGGGTGAGGCCGGGGCCGGGGACGGCGCCCGGGCCGCCACCGTTCGTCGCCGGATTGCCGGTTCCGCCGGCCGCCGGGCCCGGGCTGCCGCTGGTGCCCGCGCTCGGCTGCGGTCGTGGCGCCGGGGCCGTGGTGGCCGGCGGTGCGGTCACCCCTGGTTGGAGTACCGGGACGATCGGCGCGGTCGGCGGCAGCGGCTTGGGCGTCATTCCGACGGCCCAGGCGCAGCCGAGCCCGGTGACCGTGGCCAGCCCCAGGACGCAGAGTCCGAGCCGCAGGCCGCGGTTGCCGCTGGTGGCCCGCAGCGCGGTCCGCAGCAGTCGGCCGCCGAGCCGGATCGAGAGGTAGGTCATTCCGGCGAGCGGGCAGATCAGCATGGCGCTGCCGAGCACCCCGACCAGTCCGGCGGCCAGGTGGCCCTCGGCGAAGGCCGAGCCGGTGCCGGCGAGCTGCGCGGTCAGTGAGCGGATGCCGGTGCTGAGGATCCGCGGCAGGTTCCACAGCGCGTAGCCGAGGTCGCCCAGCAGCAGCGGCACCATGGTGAGGACCCAGGTGGTGACGATGATCCGGGCCGAGCGCTTGAGGTCGGCGACCTCCGCGCGGACCGGCCGTCCCCGGTGCAGCACCGAGTCCAGCATGCTGAGCAGGATCGGTTTGATCTTGCCGAACAGGTCGGGCACGCCTGCCAGGTCGCCCAGGATGTAGTAGCCGTCCAGGCGGACGGCCGGCATCAGCTGCTCCAGCACCTCGAAGTGGCCCAGGTACACGGCGCTGAGGAAGAAGGGCTGGCCGGTGAGGAAGTAGCAGCCGCCCATGGCGAGCATGAAGACGACGTTGAAGTAGACGCCGCCGAGGTCGGTCCTGATCCGTCCGGCCCGGCCGATCCGGTAGACGTCGGTGACGTCGGTGTACATCGACGGCCAGATCAGGAACAGCCCGCAGCCGATGCAGCCGGGACGGGCGCCGCCGTAGCGGCAGGCGGAGGCGTGTCCGAACTCGTGGAACACCACCGACGCCACCGTCAGCGCGAACACCACCAGCAGCAGCACCGGCTGGTTGAGCACTTCCAGCACCGGGGTCATCGCACCGTAGAAGCCGAACAGCCAGACGTCCATGGCGACCATGGAGCCCAGGACCAGGACCACCATCAGCGGCCGGTGCAGCCAGGCCAGCGAGCGGCCGATCCGGTTGACCCGGGCCTCGTTGAACATCACCTTGTGGCCCTTGAGGGCCAGCAGCAGGTCGGACCGCGGGGCCTCGGTGACCTCGTCGTCCTCCTGGTCGTACGGGACGGTGACGCCGAGCGGCTGGAGCTTCCGCTCGACCAGGTAGGCGATGTTCTCCTCGCTCACCTCCCGGCCGTAGAGCCCGCTGACCCGGTGCGAGATGCGCTCGGTGTCGCTGACGCCGTCGATGCACCCGGCGACCAGGTGGAGCAGCCGGGAGAGCTGCACCACCTGGCCGTCCCCGCGGCGGGCGATGTACTTGGCCTCGGTGAAGCCCGAGCCCTGGTACTCGCCGTGCAGGCGCAGTCCGGCGGCCAGCCGGGGAACCGGGAAGGCCGCGGCGCCGAGCACCTCGGTGGACTGCTCGAACTGCAGGTACGTGGTGGCGAAGCCCCCCGGACCGGGGACGAGTGCCCCCGGTTCCACGCTCACGGTCATGCTGTGTCCTCCCCCTGGCGCGGGCCGCGCCCTCCCCTGGCGCGGCCCGCGCCCCCTGATACCTCGGAACTGCGGTGGTGCGTGTGGTGGTGCCTACTGCGGTACTGCGGTGGTGCCCTGCTGCTACTGGTGGATGCTGATCGACTGCGAGGCGTCGGAGCCGGCCGCGGCGCCGATCGAGCCCCAGTTGCCGGCCAGCGACTGGTTGCTCGCCTCGACGTTGGCGACGTGCTTGGTGACGTTGACGGTCTTGGTGAAGCTGAACTTCACCTTGCTCAGGGCCTCGCGGCCGGGGAGCAGCTCGGCGGACTCGGCGTCGAGCTCATTCATGTTCATGCTCATGGTGGTGGTGCCTTTCGTGAGGGTCCTGCGTACGGGTACGGGGTCAAGCGGGTGTGAGTACTGCGGGTACCGCGGTCCTGCTGACTACTGGCTGATGCTGATCGACTGGCTGGCGCTGGAGGAGGCGACCGCGCCCAGCGAGCCCCAGTTGCCGGCCGAGGAGGTGTTGGCCGCCTCGACGTTGGCCACGTGCTTGGTGACGTTGACGGTCTTGGTGAAGCTGAACTTCACCTTGCTCAGGGCCTCGCGGCCGGGCAGCAGCTCCGCGGACTCGGCGTCCAGCTCGTGCAGGTCAAGCATGGTCAATTCCCCCTAAGGAATGGACAGTTGACGGACAGAAGGAAGATGGGATCCCCCCCACTTCCGTCCAATCCGGTCGGACGTTCTGTCCAACGAGATTGGACACTAGTTGCCGCCGATCGGATCCCGCAAGCGATTCGGGCGCAACGTTCTGCAACGGACTGGTAACAGAGAGAAACTGCCAGGTGAGAGCCCCTGAACCGGTTTCGGCGGCGGTGATCGCCGTAGAATCGGACCGTCGCAGGCAGCCGAAGGGGCCGCCGACAGGAGGCGTCAGCCAGGTGTCCAACGCCCTGCAGCAGTTGATGAGAGAGCGCTTGGACCGGCAGGGCTGGTCCTACGGCGAGGCCGCGCGCCGCGGCGGCATCCCGCGTTCCACCGTGCACCACCTCGCCACCACCGAACGGCTCGTCAGAATGCCGCAGCCGGCCACCCTGGAGGGCCTGGCCCGCGCGCTCGACCTGCCGCTGGACGCGATCCGCCGCGCGGCGGCCGAGGCCTGCGGGATCCACCTGTACGCGGCGGGGCCGGCCGCCGGCGCGGACGGCGCCGCCGGGGGGCCGGGCCCGGGCGGCGGGTCGGATCCCGAGGTGGATGTGCTGATCGCCAGCCTGCAGAAGCTCTCGGTGGACGACCGCCGCCATGTCGCCGCGCTGGTCGAGTCGCTGCTCGACCGCCGCGGCGGACCGGCGGCGGACGGCGGGGCGAACGGGCGGGGTGTCACTCCGGAAACGGACAACTAGCACGCAGCGAGTGGCAGTTCCGGTTCCCTGAATGTCCGGAGATGACCGGATCGGACGAATATCGGCACAGCCGCCGACCCCTGCCCGTTTATGCGGCTAGCGTCTGCTGGTGAGAGGGGCGGGTGAGCCGCACGCCGCCTCCCGAGCAAGAAGTGCGGGCACTGCCCAGGGGGATATGTGCTGGTCGTTCAAGGAGGTCCCACCACCGCCGTCGTCCGGGGCAGCAGCGGCGAGTCCGTGGTGCTGCTGTCCGGTGAGCTGCCCACCGAGCTCACCGACGCCAACCTCGCCGAGGTCTTCGACCTCGCCGCGGCGGTGCTCGACGGCGCGGAGATGCTGCTGTTCCGCCGCTGCCTGGCCGCGCTGCGCCGCGGTGACCTCGCCGGCACCCGGCGGATCGAGATCGAGGGCGCCGTGCTCACCGTCTACGGCGGCTGAGCGCGCACGGGCAAAGCGCAGTGGGTGAAGCGCAGTGGGTGAGGCGCCGGACCTGCGCCCTCTTACCCCGCTCTCACGACTTCCGTGGACAATCGGACTGTGACGTCGACAGTACTGCTGGCCGAGGACGACCGGGCCATTCGTGATTCCGTAGTGCGCCTGCTGACCCTGGAGGGCTACCAGGTGACAGCGGTCGCCGACGGCATCCAGGCGCTGGCCGCGATCCACCGCGAGCGCCCGGACGTCATCGTCCTCGACGTGATGATGCCCGGCATCGACGGGCTCGCCGTCTGCAGCGTGCTGCGCGCCGAGAACGACCGGACGCCGATCCTGATGCTCACCGCCAGGGTCGAGACCTCCGACCGGGTGGCCGGCCTCGACGCCGGCGCCGACGACTACATGGTCAAGCCGTTCGAGGCGGACGAGCTGATGGCGCGGCTGCGGGCACTGCTGCGCCGGGCGATGCCGGTGCCGGTCCCGGCCGACCCGCCGTCCAGCCAGGCCGCCCCGGCCGGGGACGACCTGATCGAGGTCGCCGACCTGCGGATCGACCCGACCGCCCGCCGGGTGTGGCGCCGGGAGGCCGAGATCGCGCTCTCGCGCACCGAGTACGACCTGCTGGAGCTGCTCGCCCGGAACGCCGGGATCGTGCTCGACCACAGCACCGTGTACGACCGGATCTGGGGCTACGACTTCGGCCCCGGCTCCAAGAACCTCGCCGTCTACATCGGCTACCTGCGGCGCAAGCTGGAGATCGGCGACGCGCCGGCACTGATCCACACGGTCAGAGGCGTCGGTTACACCCTGCGCGAACCGTGAACAGCCCGACCGTGCCGCCGACCCCGCCGACCCCGCCGCCGCTGGGCCGGCCTTCCGGCACGTCGGTGACCGGCTTCCGCGGGCCGCGCCGGATACCGGTGCCGGCCGGTCTCCGGGTGCGCTTCTCGGTGGCCTTCGCCGGGGTCGCGGCCCTGGTCGCGGTGCTGGTCGGCGGTCTCGGCTACGACGCCGCCGCGAACCTGATCCGGCACGACCGGGCCAATGACTTCACCCAGTCGCTGGAGGCGCTGACCGCCGCGGTGGCCGCGCCGGCGGCGCTCTACCCGTCCGACTTCCAGCCGTCCAACCAGAACCACGACCAGTTGGAGGACCGGCTGACCCAGTCCGGGGACATCGGCATCCAGGTGCTGGGTCCGGACGGCAGCGTGGTGGAGAAGGGCCAGCCGGACCAGCTCCCGGTCACCGCGGCCGACCACGCCCTGGCGGCCGAGCGCAGGCCCGGGCAGGTCCACGACGTGACCGAGGACACCGGGGGCGACCGCTACCGGGTGGTCACCGTGTCGCTCGGGGCCGGGCGCGGCGCGGTGCAGCTCTCGGAGCGGCTCAGCGCCACCGACGACCTGCTCGACCTGCTGCTGGAACGTACCGCGCTGCTGGCCACGGCCGTGGTGCTGGGCGCCGGGGCGGCCGGCTGGTGGCTCGCCGGCCGGATCACCAGGCGGCTGGTGCGACTGACCGGCGCGGCCGAGCACGTGGCCTCCACCGGGCAGCTGGACGTGGAGGTGCCGCGTCGCGGCGCAGACGAGATCGGCCGCCTGGGGCGGGCCTTCGACGACATGCTGGGCCGGCTGGCCCGCTCCAAGGACGACCAGCGCCGCCTGGTCCAGGACGCGGGCCACGAGCTGCGCACCCCGCTGACCTCGCTGCGGACCAATATCGCCGCCCTGCGCCACCTCGACCGGCTGCCCGAGGAGTCCAGAGCGGCGCTGCTCGACGACCTGGCGACGGAGACCCGCGAGCTCAGCGTGCTGGTGAACGAGCTGGTCGAGCTGGCCGCCGACCGCAGGGAGACCGAGGAGTCGACCGAGGTCGAGCTGGACGTGCTGGCTGAACGGGTGGCCGAGCTGGCCCGGCGCCGCACCGGCCGGGAGATCGTGGTGGAGGCCGCACCGGTCAGCCTGACCGGACGCCCCGGGGCGCTGCAGCGGGCGCTGACCAACCTGGTGGAGAACGCGGCCAAGTTCTCCCCGGAGTCGGCCGGGATCCTGCTGCGGGTGACCACCGAACGGGTCACCGTGCTGGACCGCGGCTCGGGCATCCACGAGGCCGACATCGCCCGGATCTTCGACCGCTTCTACCGGGCGACCAGCGCCCGCAGCCTGCCCGGCTCCGGTCTCGGCCTGGCCATCGTCAAGGAGGTGGCGGAGAGCCACGGCGGCGGGGTCTTCGCCAGGAACCGCCCGGGGCCGTGCGGCGGCGCGGAGATCGGGTTCACGCTGCCCACCGGACAGGTGGCGACACGCCGACCAGCAAATCGGACAAATGACTCATAGGTGATTAGATTCCCAGGTAGTTCCAGCCAGGAATTCCAGCCAGGAAAGGGAATCCCGTGAGCAACCTGATCGCTGTCGCCTATCCCGACGTCGCCACCGCGGAGAAGGTCAGAGCGCTCCTCGCCGACCTCCAGAAGCAGAAGCTCATCCAGCTCGAGGACGCCGTCATCGTCGAGCGCAAGCAGGACGGCAAGGTCAAGCTGCACCAGGCCGTCAGCGCCACCGGCGCGGGCGCGGCCGGCGGCGCGCTCTGGGGCGGGCTGATCGGCCTGCTCTTCTTCATGCCGTTCCTCGGCGCGGCGATCGGCGGAGCCACCGGCGCGGCGGTCGGCGCCGCCCAGGACTTCGGCGTCGACGACAACTTCATGCGCCGGATCGGCGAGAACCTGACCCCGGGCGCGGCGGCGCTGTTCGTCCTGGTGCAGAACGCGGTCCAGGAGAAGGTCATCCCGCAGATCGCGCCGTTCGGCGGCCAGCTGATCCAGACCTCGCTCAGCAACGAGGACGAGACCCACCTGCGCGAGGCCGTCAAGGCCGCCCAGGCCTGACCCGCCCCAGGGCCGACCTGCCCTGAGGCAGGTCCACTCCAGGGCCGACCCGCCCGCGGTCCGGGGCTTGCCCCAGCTCGGGGGCAGCCCGGGGCCCGGGGGACGCACCGTCCTGCACCGACCCCCGTCCGCTCGTCCCCCCGCGCCCCGAGGACGCCGATGGCTGCCGCGACCGCCCCCGCGTCCCCCGCGGCCCCGCTGCCGGACGCGCCCGTCCGCACCGGGCGGCTGAGCGAGCTGCTCCTGGTCGTGCTCGCCGTGCTGATCGCGGCCTTCGGCTACGCGGACACCGGCTGCGCCATCGACGGCAGGGTGCCCGCGGACACCTTCCAGTACGGCGCGGGCCTTGGCGTCCTCGCCCTGCTCGCGCATCTGGCGATCAGATTCCGGGCGGGCTGGGCCGATCCGCTGCTGCTGCCGTTCGCGGTGCTGCTGAACGGCCTCGGCCTGGTCGTCATCTACCGGCTGGACCGGGCCACCGGCACCTCCTCGGCGCCCTCGCAGCTGGTGTGGTCGACGCTCGGGGTCGGCCTGTTCATCGTGGTGGTGCTGCTGCTCCGGGACTACCGGAGGCTGCAGCGCTACGCCTATCTGCTGGCCCTGGGCGCGATCGTGCTGATGATCGTCCCGATCTTCCTGCCCGCGGTCTACGGCGCCAAGATCTGGATCAAGATCGGCCCGCTGTCCTTCCAGCCCGGCGAGATCGCCAAGATCGCGCTGGCGATCTTCTTCGCCTCCTACCTGGCCGTCAACCGGGATGCTCTGGCCCTGACCGGCCGCCGGCTGTGGCGGCTGGAGCTGCCGCGCGGCCGTGACCTCGGCCCGATCACGGTGATCTGGCTGGCCGGCACGGCCGTGCTGTTCCTGGAGCAGGACCTCGGCACCTGCCTGATCTTCTTCGGCCTGTTCCTGGTGCTGCTGTACGTGGCCACCGGGCGGATCGGCTGGATCGCGGTCGGCCTGGTGCTGACCGGCCTCGCGGTGGTCCCGGTGGCGCTGTGGGAGCCGCATGTGCACAGCCGCTTCGAGGACTGGCTGCATCCGATGGCCAGCATCGACGCGGGCCAGGGCGCCAGTCAGCTGGCCCAGTCGCTGTTCGCCTTCGCCGCGGGCGGCCTGCTCGGCACCGGCCTCGGCCAGGGCCACTCGTACCTGATCGGCTTCGCGGTCAAGTCGGACTGGATCCTGGCCACCTTCGGCGAGGAGCTCGGCCTGGTCGGCCTCGCCGCGCTGCTGCTGGTGTACGCGGTGCTGGTGGTCCGCGGCTACCGGACCGGGATGCTGCTGCGGGACCCGTTCGGACGGCTGCTGGCGATCGGGCTGGCCACGCTGCTGGGGCTGCAGGTCTTCGTGGTCGCCGGCGGAGTCACCGATCTCATCCCGCTGACCGGGATGACCCTGCCGTTCCTGGCCCAGGGCGGATCCTCGCTGGTGACCAACTGGGTGCTGGTGGCCCTGCTGGTGCGGATGAGCGACGCCGCCCGCCGCCCCCACCTGCCGCCGCCGGCCCTCGATGACGAGCAGAACCTGGTGGTGCCCGAGGCATGAGCCCCTTCGGCCGGCAGAACCGGCAGAACCGGCAGAACCGGAACAGCGGCGGCGGCGGCGGTTCCGGGCCCGAGCCGCACGCCGGCGCGGTCCGGCTCTCGCTCAGCCGCACCTCACGCCGGGCCGGCGAGTTCTGCCTGGTGCTGATCCTGGTCCTGCTGGTCAACTGCACCCGGGTGCAGGTGCTGCAGGCGAAGAAGTACAACGACAACGCCGCCAACCAGCGCGCCGTCATCGCCCGCTACTCCGAGCCGCGCGGCGACATCCTGGTCGCGGGCCGGGCGGTGACCGGCAACACCAGGGTCGAGAGCGGTGCCTACACCTACCGGCGGACCTACACCGACGGGCCGCTGTACGCCCCGGTCACCGGCTTCTCCTCGCAGACCTTCGGGAACTCGCTGCTGGAGGGCGTCGAGGACGGCGTCCTGGCCGGGACGGACAGCGATCTGGCGAGCCACCCGCTGCTGAACGCGATCAGCAGGGCCCAGGTCCCCGGCGGCGACGTGCTGACCACCATCAACGCCAAGGCCCAGCGGGCCGCCTTCGCCGGGCTGGGCAGCAAGCGCGGGGCGGTCGCCGCGATCGAACCGGCCACCGGGAAGATCCTGGCCCTGGCCAGCACCCCCTCCTACGACCCGGGGACGATCACCGGCACCGGCAGCGCCGCCACGGCCAACTGGAACCGGCTGAACAACGCCTCCACCCAGCCGATGCTGAACCGGGCGCTGCGGCAGACCTACCCGCCCGGCTCGACCTTCAAGGTGGTGACGCTGTCGGCCGGGCTGGCGGACGGCGTCTACAGCGGCATCGACGTGCCGACCGACTCGCCGGACCCGTTCACCCCGGCCGACACCAGCACGCCGATCACCAATGAGAGCGCCAGTGACGCCTGCGCCAATGCGACGTTGCGGTATGCGCTGGAGGTCTCCTGCAACACCGTCTTCGGCAAGCTGGGCGACGACGTGGGGCAGTCCGGCATGGTGAAGGCGGCCGAGGCGTTCGGCTTCAACCAGACCGGCCAGACCGTGCCGGTGGGAGTGGTGCCGAGCGTCTTCGACACCTCCATGACCAGCAAGGCGCTGCTGGCCCTGTCCTCGATCGGCCAGTACAACACCGCGGCGACCCCGCTGGAGATGGCCTCGGTGACGGCCGCGATCGCCAATGGCGGGCTGCTGATGAAACCGCAGCTGGTGGCGTCCACCACCAGGGCCGACGGTACGGTCCTGAAGTCGTTCGGCCCGGAGGAGTTCGGGCGGCCGATCAGCGCCGCGGTGGCGGACCAGGTGCAGCAGGCGATGGTGACCGTGGTCACCTCCGGCACCGGCGGCAACGCGGCGATCCCGGGGGTGACGGTCGGCGGCAAGACCGGTACGGCCCAGAACGGCGTCGGCAACAGCGGCACGCCCTACGCCTGGTTCATCTCCTGGGCCCGGCCCGGCGGCGCCACGGCCTCGCCGGTGGCGGTCGCGGTGGTGATCGAGGACAGCAACGCCAACCGCGCCGACGTCAGCGGCGGGGGCCTGGCCGCGCCGATCGCCAGGTCGGTGATGCAGGCCGTCCTGGGCGGCTGAGGACCTCGGGCAGACCCCCGGGCCTGGTCCGGTTCCGGCCCCGGGCGTGCGGCCTGTGGTTGGGCCAAGGGGTTGACCTGCTGCTTAGAGTGTCCCCATGCCGATGATCGCAGTGGTGGGGAGCATCAACCTCGACCTGGTCGTGCCGGTGCCGCACCACCCGGCGCCGGGGGAGACCGTCCTCGGCGGGGAGCTGGCCGAGCACCCCGGCGGCAAGGGCGCCAACCAGGCGGTGGCCGCCGCCCGGCTGGGCGCGCAGGTCGCCATGGTCGGACGGGTCGGCGCGGACCAGGACGGGACCCGGCTGCGGGCGGCACTGGAGCGGGAGGGCGTGAACGTCCGCTGGGTGCTGGCCGAGCCCGGGATGAGGACCGGCCGGGCACTGGTCGCGGTGGACCGGGCGAGCGGGGAGAACACGATCATCGTCAGCCCCGGCGCGAACACTGCTCTCTCTTCGGAGCACTGCGCTGCTTCGGGAACAGTGCTCCGCGACGCGAGCGTCACTCTTCTGCAGCAGGAGATCCCCGCGTCCACCGTCGAGACCGCCGCCCGGCTGGCCGGCGGTACCGTCCTGCTCAACCCGGCCCCGGCCAGGCACCACCCGGCCGAGCGCGCCGACCTGCTCGATCTGCTGGACATGGTCGACGTCCTGGTCCCCAACCGGGACGAGCTCGCGGCCCTGGTCGGCCACCCGCTGCCGGACCTGCACGCCGTCGCCGACGCCGCCCGCACCCTGCGCGGTCCCTCCGCCGTGGTGGTCACCCTGGGCGCGGACGGAGCACTGCTCTGCGAGGAGAGCGCTGTTCTCCTCGTCCCCGCCCTCCATGTGGTCCCGGTGGACACCACCGCCGCGGGCGACGCCTTCTGCGGCGCCCTGGCCTGCGCCCTCTCCGAGGACCGCCCGCTGCACGAGGCGGTCCGGCACGCCAACGCCGCCGCCGCCCTGTCCACCACCCTCTCCGGCGCCCAGCCGTCGCTGCCGACCAGGGCCGAGGTCGAGAAACTGCTCGGCCACAGCTTCTGAGCCTGAAGTGTTCCGAGCCGCGCACGCCTCGGCGAAATGTCCGCTTTGCCGTGCGACGATGCGTCAGATGCCCGCCCGCCAGGCCGCTGACGCACCCTCCGGAGGACCGTCCCCATGGCCAGCAAAGCGACGCTCGGCCGGCAGATCATGCGCCGCAAGCCGGTGGACCTGCTCATCGCCGAGAGCACCGGCGACCTGGACCCGACCGCGATCCCGCTCCCGCCCGGCGCACCGGAGAGCGGCGGGCGCTCCGGCGTCCACCTGCGCCGCAGCATCGGCCTGGTCCAGCTCTCCGCCATCGGCATCGGCGCCACCGTCGGCACCGGCATCTTCTTCGTCCTCAACACCGCCGTCCCGGTGGCCGGACCCGCCGTCATCTTCTCCTTTGTGATCGCCGCCGTCACCGCGGGCCTGACCGCCCTCTGCTACGCCGAACTCGCCTCCGCCATCCCGGTTTCCGGCTCCTCCTACTCCTATGCCTACGCCACCCTCGGCGAGGTGGTCGCCTTCGGCGTGGGCGCCTGCCTGCTGCTGGAGTACGGCGTGTCGGCGTCCGCGGTCTCGGTCGGCTGGGGCCAGTACCTCAACGAGTTCTTCCACGACGCCTTCGGCTTCACCCTGCCCGACGCCGTCGCCCAGCCCCCCGGCGACGGCGGCTACGTCAACGTCCCGGCGATGGTGCTGGTGCTGCTCTGCTGCCTGCTGCTGGTGCGCGGGGCCAAGGAGTCGGCCCGCGCCAACGCCGCCATGGTCGGCATCAAGCTCTGCGTCCTGGTGCTCTTCGTCGCCATCGCGCTCACCGGCTTCCACTCGGGCAATCTGAAGCCCTTCGCGCCGATGGGCTTCACCGGCGTGCGGCTCGCCGCCAGCAGCATCTTCTTCTCCTACATCGGCCTGGACGCGGTCTCCACCGCAGGCGAGGAGGTCAAGGACCCGCACCGGACGCTGCCGAGGGCGATCATCATCGCCCTGGTCGTGGTCACCGTCCTCTACATCGGCGTCGCCTTCGCCGCGGTCGGCGCGCAGAAGTGGTCCCTGTTCGAGGGCCAGCAGGCCGGTCTGGCCCAGATCCTGCGCGATGTCACCGGACAGACCTGGCCCTCCGTCATGTTCGCGCTCGGGGCCATCGTCTCGATCTTCAGCGTCACCCTGGTGGTCATCTACGGCCAGACCCGCATCCTCTACACCATGGGCCGCGACGGCATGCTGCCCCCGCGCTTCGCCCAGGTCTCGCCCCGTACCGGCACCCCGGTCTGGAACACCGTCGTGGTCAGCGCCGGGGTCGCCCTGCTGGCCGGGTTCGTGCCGCTGGACGTGCTCGCCGATCTGACCAGCCTGGGCACCCTGGTCGCGTTCGCTGTGGTCAGCGTGGGCGTGATGATCCTGCGCCGGACCAACCCCGGCCTGCCGCGCGGCTTCAAGGTCCCCGGCTACCCGGTCACCCCGGTGCTCAGCGTCGGCTTCTGTGCCTATCTGATCTACGGTCTGCACCCGCTCACCTTCCTGATGTTCGGGGCCTGGCTGGTCGGCGCCGCCTGGATCTACTTCGGCTACAGCGTCAAGCACTCGCGGGTCGGCCGGGCCCGGCTCGACCACTCCGGGGCCGGCAACCCCTCATCCTGATCACGCCCCAAGGCATATGCTCGGACCACCATGGACGGAGCCCCGCAGCAGCGCAGCGCCCCCGCCCTGCTCCGCGTTCGCCGCGTCTTCCAGCTCGTCCGGCAGGCCGCCTGGGCAGCCCCCGACCAGCGCGTCCTGCTGGTCCGCTCGCTGGCCGGCGGGCGGCTGCGGACCGCCCTGGCGGTGGCCGGCTGCGCGGGGGTCTTCGTGCTCACGGTGACCGCCGACACCCAGCTGAACCAGCTGGTCCCCGGCAGCCTCGCCTGGGCCCTGGCCGGGCTGCAGGTGCTGCCGCTGCTGCTGGTCGCGCACCGGCCGCTGGCGGCCTGGCGGATCTCCGCGGTCGGCCTCACCCTCACCACCTTCGCCGAGGTCGGCCATGCGCCGACCCCGTTCTGGCCCTGGCCGGTCAGCGGCTGCATCGCCTATGTGGCGCTGCTGTTCGTCACCGCCCAGATGTACGGACGGGACGTCGCGGTCGGCGTCGACCTGCTGACCGCGCTGGCGGTGCTGCTCCCCGCCGTCTTCCTGGTCGGGCTGCCGCCGGTGGTGCTCGCCGTCTCCGCCGTGGTGGTGACCCTGGTGCTGGTGCTCGGCGAGTCGATCCACTCCCGGCAGGAGGCGGAGCGGCACCTGGTCGCCGCCGAGGAGCAGCGCCGGGCCGGCCTGGCCCGCCAGGCCGTGCTGGAGGAGCGCTCCCGGATCGCCCGCGAACTGCACGACGTGGTCGCCCACCACATGTCGATGATCGCGATCCAGGCCGAGGCCGCCCCCTACAAGGAGCCCGGCCTGCCGGAGCAGACCCTGCGCACCTTCGGCGCGATCCGGGAGGCGTCCACCACCGCGCTCACCGAGATGCGCCGGGTGATCGGGCTGCTCCGGGAGGAGGACGAGAACGCCGAGCGCGCGCCGCAGCCCGGCATCGACCGGATCCCGGAGATGGTCAGGGCGGCCCGGCAGGCCGGGATGCAGGTGGACCTCACCCTGGCCGGCGGCCCGGAGCGGGCGCCCGCGGTGGTCGACGTCTCGGTCTACCGGATCGTCCAGGAGGCGCTGAGCAACGCGGGCCGGCACGCGCCCGGCGCCCGGGTCGAGATCGAGGTGCTCCGCACCAGGGACGCGGTCCAGGTGCATGTCGCCGACGACGGCCGCACCAACGGCGGCCCGGCCCCCGGCGGCAACGGCGGCCACGGTCTGACCGGGATGCGCGAGCGCGCGGCGATGCTGGGCGGCACGCTCAGGGCGGTCCCGCGCGAGCACGGCGGCTTCGAGGTCACCGCGCAGCTGCCCCTGGACGGGATCCCGCCGCAGCGTCCGGGAGAATCGTCCACGGCCACCGAGGTCGACTGACGCCACATCAGCAGCAACGGGGGAGACCAGGCATGGGAGAGAGCATCAGGGTCCTCCTGGTCGACGACCAGGAGATGGTCAGGGACGGGCTGGGCGCGCTGCTGTCCTCCGCCCCCGACATCGAGCTCGTCGGCGAGGCCGGGGACGGGCTGCGCGCGGTCCAGCTCGCCGCCGAACTCCGTCCCGACGTCGTGGTGATGGACATCCGGATGCCCGGCATGGACGGCCTGGCCGCCACCGGACGCATCGTCGGCACCCCCGACGCGGCCGGAACGTCACCCCGCGTCCTCATCCTCACCACTTTCGACCTCGACGAATACGTGTACGAGGCGCTGGCCCGGGGCGCCAGCGGCTTCCTGCTGAAGGACGCGCCGGCCCGGGACCTGATCAACGCGGTCCGGGTGATCGCCGCGGGCGAGGCGCTGCTCGCGCCCTCGGTCACCCGCCGCCTGATCGACGACGTGGCCCGCCGCCGCCGCTCCGGGAACCTCCGCCCCGAGGCGGTGTCCGCGCTGACCGTCCGCGAGCTGGACGTGCTGCGGCAGGTCGCCCGCGGGCTCTCCAACGCGGAGATCGCCGAGGAGCTGTTCCTCTCCGAGCAGACCATCAAGACCCATGTCGGGCGGATCCTCGCCAAGTTGGAGATCCGCGACCGCACCCAGGCCGTGGTCTTCGCCTACGAGAACGGACTGGCCGGCGTCGTCGGCGAGGAGCACTGAAGCAGGAGCACCGGGCCACGCCCCACCGGCCTCCCCACTCTCCAGGGTGATAGGCGCTCCACCCTCCAGCGTGACGACACCGCGGTCCGCGGCTTCCTAGGTTGGCTACCGTGACGACGACGCATGCCCCGACGCGCACGGACCGGTCCACCAGCGCCGCCACTCCGCCCGGCGCGCCCGCTCGCCGCCTCCCCTGGGTCCTCGGCTGGCTCGGCTGCGCGATCTGGGCGGCCTGCTTCCCGCTGGTCTCCAGCCTCTCCCCGCAGCGCACCTGGGGTCTCGTCGCCGCCGTCGGCTACACCGCGGCCCTCGCCGCGGCGGCGCTGCTGCCGCGCCGGCAGGTGGCCAGGGTCTCCGCCGCCCTCGCCCTGCTCGGGGCGGTGGCCGTCCCGCTGGGCATCATGACCGCCGAGGGCTGGTCGCAGTCCGAGGTGCTGGTGGTCCAGAACTCCGCGGTCCAGCTGCTGCACACCGGCACGCCCTACCTGCCCGACCCGCACCAGGTCATCGGCTACGACCCCTACCTCCCGGCGATGGCGCTGTTCGGCCTGCCGCGGGCGCTGCTCGGCGACCACGGGACCCTGCCGCGGATGGCCGGCGACCCGCGGATCTGGTTCCTGGCCGCCTTCGCCGGCTGCCTGGTGGCCAGTTGGCGGCTGCTGCGGACCCCGGGCGCCCCGGTCCGGCGCTGGGGGACCGCCGTGGCCGCCGTCACCGCCTCCCCGCTGGTCGCCCTGGTCGCCGTCACCGGCGGGGTGGACCTTCCGCTGATCGGCTGCTGCTGCCTGGCCCTGGCCCTGGCCGGACGCGGCCACGCCGGGCGCGCCGGCCTGGTCCTGGCCCTGGCCTGCGCCATCAAGTGGACCGCCTGGCCGGCCCTCCCGGTCGCCGCGGTGCTGCTGCTGCAGCTGTACGGCCGCCGGGCGGCGCTGCGCTGCACCGCGGTGGCGCTGGCCGCGGCGGCCGTGCTGGTGGCCCCGTTCGTGCTGCTCAGCCCGCATGCGGTGGCCGAGCAGGTGATCCGTTTCCCGCTCGGCATGTCCACCATGCGCACGGCCGCGGCCAGCCCGCTGCCGGGCCATCTGCTCGCCGGGCTCGGCGCGGGCGGAAGGACCGCCGACTTCGTGCTGCTGGCCCTCGGCGGCGCGGCCGTGGCCGGCTGGGTGCTGCGCCGGCCCCCGAGGACCGCGCTGCAGGCCGCCGACCGGCTGGCGGTGGGCGTCAGCATCGCCTTCCTGCTCGCCCCGGCCGGACGCTTCGGCTACCTGGAGCTGCCGGCCCTGCTGCTGCTGTGGCCCCGGCTCGCCACGGCCCGCCCGGTCGCCCTGCGGCTGCCGCCCGACCTGGGGTCGGTCCGGATCCCCCGTCCGGCCGGCCGGGTCCGCCCGGCCGCCGTGGTGGCCCGGATCCCCCAGCAGTGGGCCGCGGTGTCGGCTCCCTGGCGTCGGGTGCTGCTGCGGCGCAGCTCCGGACTCGGCTGACTCGGATCCCGCTGGATCGCCACGGGAATACTTTCCTGGGAAAGTAAGTTGCAGGAGGTGGCGACAGCGCCGCCCAGCCGACCCGAGGAGCCCCCGATGTCCGTCCGCCGTCTCAACCACGCCGTGCTCTACGTCCGCGACGTCACCCGCTCGGTCGGCTTCTACACCGATGTCTTCGGCTTCGAGGTCGCCGTCGAGATCGGCGACCGGGCCGCCTTCCTCCGGGCCCCCGGCACGCTCAACGACCACGACCTCGGCCTGTTCTCGGTCGGCGCCCAGGCAGCGGGACCGGTCCCCGGCCAGGTCGGCCTCTACCACCTGGCCTGGGAGGTCGGCACGCTCGGCGAGCTGGCCGTGATCGGGACCAGGCTGCGGCAGCGCGGCTCGCTGGTCGGGGCGACCGACCACGGCGTCAGCAAGTCCTTCTACGCCAAGGACCCGGACGGCATCGAGTTCGAGGTGATGTGGCGGGTCCCGCGCGAGGAGTGGCCGGTGGACGGCGGCGGCCTGGACCGGCTCGACCTGGACGCCGCCCTCGCCCGCTGGGGCGCGGACCTGGCGACCGGTGCCGCGGCCGGCTCCGCGACCTGAGCCCGGCGGCGGTCGCTCAGTCGTTCTTGAGGATGTCCGCCACCACGTAGCCGGCCGACTCGGCGCCCGAGTGGGCGTCGACGACCTCGGCCGCGACCGACAGGGTGTTGTCGTAGGCGACGAACCAGCCGTTGTTCGGCTTGCCCTCGCCGACCTCGGCGGTGCCGGTCTTCGCGCCCACCGAGCTGCCCATCCCGCCGAGGCGGGGTGCGGCGGTGCCCCCCTGCGCGGTGGCGACCATCATCTGCCGCAGTTCCTTCGCGGTCGACTGACTGATCGGTGAGGCCGCCTGCTGCTGGTCCAGACCCGGGATGAGGATCGGCTGCTTGAAGCCGCCGTGGGCCACCGTCGCGCCGATCGAGGCGATCACCAGCGGGCTGGCCGCGATGTCGCCCTGGCCGATGGCGTCCCCGGCCCGTTCGATGCGCAGGGTGCCCTGGTCCGTGCCGGCCGGCGGGTCCATCTTCGGGTCCTGGGTGGGGACCCCGATCGACCAGTCGCCGATGCCGAAGACGTTCTTGGCCTCGTCGCTCTGCTTGGTGAAGCTGTCGGGGCCGTTGCCCCAGGCGTTGTCCATCAGCCGGATGAAAGCGGTGTTGCAGGACTGCGCGAACGCCTCTTTCATCGTGGGGGCATTGATGCTGCCCTCCATGTTCTGGAAGGTTCGGCCGCCGACCAGCACGGTGGGGGTGCACTGCGCGGCGCTCCCGGGGCTCTTGCCGCCCTTGTCGATCAGGGCCGCCGCCGTGATGATCTTCATCGTCGAGCCCGGGGCCGAGTAGCCCTGGAGCGCGATGTCGCCGTCGGTCCCGCTGAAGGCGATCGCCCGGACCCCCCCGCTGGCGTGGTCGATCGCGACCACGCCCACCGACTTGCCGGCGATGTGCGAGTCCTTGACCGCGCGCTCGGCCTGGGCCTGGATCTTGGCGTCGAAGGTGGTGTAGAGCTTGGCGCCGACCGGGGCGGTGAAGGTCGTGGCATTGGCGATGTGCGTCCCGCCGGCGTCCACCACGTCCACGCCGGTTCCGGCGCCGCCCGCGCCGCCGCCGGTCGCCTTGGCCGCGTACTTGGTCTTCAGCTGGCCGACGATGTCGGCCAGGGAGGGGAACTTGGCCGGAGTCAGCGGGACGCCCTTGCGGTCCACGACGGTGACGTTGGTGCCGGCGGCCACGGATATCGCTCCCGCCGCGAGGGTCTGCCCCTTCTCCAGCTTGGGGTAGAGCACGCTGGGCGACCAGTCCACCGAAGTGAGGCCGCCGGTGTTCTGCAGCACGTCCAGCGCGTCCGAGTAGGTCCAGGTGCCGCCGGCCACCTTGGCCGTGACGGTGAAGGTGACCCGGGTCGCCGCTCCGGTCCCGGCGGCGGAGGAGGTCGACACAGTCGAGGACGACGCCAGGTCGCTGAAGGCCACCGAGGCCAGCTTCAGTCCGCTGTCGTAGGCGGTGAGATCGGCCTGCGCATCCGTGGGGTCGTTGGTCTGGCTCGCCGCACCGGCGTAGTGGGCCGGCCCCTGTTTCCAGCTGTCGAGGAACGACTGGGCCCGTTTCAGCGCCTCCGCGCTGGTCGGTGGCGTGGTCGAGACCGTGGTCGCGGAGGCCGCCGGGGTACCGGAGACATTCGTGACGGCGTGTACGAAGTTGTACGCTCCGTACCCGCCCGCCCCCAATAGGGCGATGCAGGTGGTTATGACGCCGGCTTTGACCCCGCGGTTCATGGCTTCCCCGTTGATACAGACGCATGGACAGGCTTCACGGGGATGGTACGTGTCCCTTGCATCAGATCCAGGTCGACCACCACATTCTGTCGTTCCATTGTTGGTAGGTCGTGATCTGCGCGTCGTAAAGGGGAAGGAAGTACAGGAATGTCGCCATGATCGCGATGACCAGTGCCCCCGCGCCGATGCCGCCGAACAGCCGCCGGTCCCGCGAGGCCGTGGCCTTGCCGAGGATCCCGCCGATCATCAGCGCCAGCGCCAGGCAGAGGTAGGGCTCGAAGTCGATCGAGTAGAAGTAGAAGATGGTCCGCTGCTGCCACTCGAACCAGGGCAGGTAGCCCGCCGCGACGCCGACGCAGATCGCCGCCGCCCGCCAGTCCCTGGCGAAGAACCACCGGTACAGCGCGTAGACCAGCGCGAAGCAGGCCGCCCACCACAGCAGCGGGGTGCCCAGCGCCAGCACCTCGCTGGAGCACTGGGCCGCGCCGCCGCACTGCGCGGGCTTCAGGCCGCCCGGGTAGTAGAAGGACACCGGACGGGCGTCGACCAGCCAGCTCCACGGGTTGGACTGGTAGATGTGCGGCGAGGTCAGCGTGGTGTTGAAGTTCCAGATTTCCGCGTGGTAGTGCCACAGGCTGCGCAGCCGCGCGGGCACCCAGGTCATGTCGACCTGGGGCAGGTGCTTGATCGGCCCCCAGCTCCCGGCGGAGAGGCCGCCCCGGTGGTCGGCCCAGTGCCGGTCGTAGGCGCCGCCGTCGACGCTGTTGCCGACCTTGGCGTTGCTGAACAGCCAGCCGGACCAGGACGCCAGGTAGGTGAGGAAGCCGACCACCACGACGCAGACGATGGCCCAGAGGCCGTCCTTGACGATCGCGGTCAGGTACGGGTGCCGGGCCCCGGCGGTCTTCCGGGCGCCGGCGTCCCAGAACACGCTCAGCAGCCCGAACCCGGCCAGGAAGTCGAGCCCGTTCCACTTGGTCGCGCAGCACAGCCCCAGGCAGATGCCGGCCAGCAGCCGCAGCGGGCGCCAGCCCAGCCAGGCCCGGGACGCCAGGTCGTGGTCCGGTGCCGCGTCCGGGTTCTCGGCGGTCGCGCCGACCGCGTCGGCGAGCCGGGCCCTGGCCCGGTCGCGGTCCACCAGCAGCAGGCCGAACGCGGCCAGCGCCCAGAACATCACGCAGAGGTCGAGCAGCCCGGTCCTGCTCATCACGAAGTGCAGGCCGTCCACGCACATCAGCAGCCCGGCGACGCAGCCGATCAGGGTCGAGCGGAACATCCGCCGGCCGATCCGGCAGACCATCAGCACGGCCAGGCTGCCGAGCAGCGCGACCATGAAGCGCCAGCCCACCGGGGTCAGCCCGAAGATCATCTCGCCGATGCCGATGACCCACTTCCCGGCCGGCGGGTGCGCGATGAACGCGGGCCCGGTCGGGGCGGGGAGCTTGTGCGGGTTGGCCAGGATCAGCGCGTTGGCGTTGTCCGGCCAGTTGACCTCGAAGCCGTAGTGCCAGAGCGCCCAGGAGTCCTTGGCGTAGTAAGTCTCGTCGAAGATGATGTCGTGCGGCGTCCCGAGGTGGGTGAACACCAGGATCGCCCCGAACAGGGTCACCGCCAGCGGCCCGAGCCAGCCGGACCAGCGGCACAGCCAGGTCCACAGCCCGGGCGGGAGGCGCAGGCCGAGCCGGGCCAGCACCGCGGACGGCGCCCCGGTGGCGACACCGGCCCCGTCCGGCATCGGCGGCACCAGCCGCTCCCGCAGCGGGCGCAGGTCGGGCGCGCGGTAGCCGAGCCGGGCCAGCCGCTGCTGCCAGGCGCTCTGCGGCCGGCGCCGGGGCTGGTTGCCCTGCGCGAACAGCCCGGACGCACCCGTGCCGGAGCCCGGTTCCGACCCTGACGGATCGTCGTCCCGCTCGCCGGTCAAAAGATCCGCGCCGTCGCCGCCCGGCGCTGCCCCTGTCGCCCTGTCACCGCTCACCCGTGCATCGTAGGGGTCGGACCTGTCAGTGGTACGGGCACCTCGCCATCCTGGGAGGATGAGCGGGTGACAGGTCTACTCGTATTGGCAGGAACCCCCATCGGCGAGGTCTCCGACGCGCCGCCCCGACTGGCCGAGGAACTGCTCGCGGCCGACGTCGTGGCCGCCGAGGACACCCGGCGGATGTGGCGGCTGGCGAACGCCCTCGGCGTGCAGCCCAAGGGCCGCGTCGTCTCCTACTTCGAGGGCAACGAGGTGGGCCGGACCCCGGAACTGGTGCAGGCGCTGCTCGGCGGCGCCCGGGTGCTGCTGGTGACCGACGCCGGGATGCCCTCGGTCTCCGACCCCGGCTACCGCCTGGTCGCGGCGGCGGTGGAGCAGGGCATCCGGATCACCGCCGTGCCGGGGCCCTCGGCGGTGCTGACCGCGCTGGCGCTGTCGGGACTGCCGGTGGACCGCTTCTGCTTCGAGGGCTTCCTGCCCCGCAAGGGCGGCGAGCGCGGCACCCGGCTGCGCGAACTCGCGGCCGAGCCGCGGACCATGGTCTTCTTCGAGTCCCCGCACCGGATCGAGGACTCGCTGCGCTCCATGGCCGAGGCCCTCGGCGACGACCGCCCGGCGGCGGTCTGCCGGGAGCTGACCAAGACCTACGAGGAGGTCAAGCGGGGTCCGCTGGCCGAGCTCGCGGCCTGGGCCGCGGACGGGGTGCGCGGCGAGATCACCGTGGTGGTCCAGGGCGCGCCCCCGCTCGACCCCTCCGCGCTCAGCCCGGCCGAGCTGGCCCGCAGGGTCGCGGTGCGGGAGGAGGCGGGGGAGCGCCGCAAGGAGGCCATCGCGGCGGTCGCGGCCGAGACCGGCGTGCCCAAGCGCGAGGTGTTCGACGCGGTCGTGGCCGCCAAGAACGCGGGCTGAACCGGACGGGGCGCACCCCGCTCCCGCCACCGGGTGGGGCGTGCGACGGGGGCGTAGGGTGTCGGAAAAAGGCGCACATATGGAGGCGCTGACAAAGACCCGATCAAGTGCGGCCCTGGTTCTGGTACGCACAGGACCAAGAACATCCAACTCTGTCCCAAGAATTCTCCTGAACTGAATCCGGGGGGCTCGGGAGGGGAATTCTGGGAGTGAGCAAAGACCCCACGCGGGCGAACGTCCGCGGGGCATCGGGAGAACGCCATGAACGAATCCGCCCCCGTCGAGGACCCGATCCGGGAGGCCTACGCCTTCGCCTGCCTGAACTGCGGCTTCGGCTGGGAACAGGCGTACGAGATCCTGCACCTGGTCGACGTGGACGGCAGGCCGAGGGCCCAGTACCGGGCCAACGGCGTCCCCGTCCCCTCCCCGCTGACCCAGCCCTCCTGCCCCGGCTGCGCCGGGAACCACGTCCGGATCATGCGCGCCGGACGGGTCGCCGAGGTCGCCTCGTACTGGCACCCCGCCCCCGTCGCCGCCCCGGCCCCGCGCCCGGCCGCGCCGGCCGTCCCGAGCCACGCCCCGGCCCGCCCGCGCCGGGAGCGCCGGCTGCACCTGCCGTTCCACCTCCACCTGCGCCGCAACCACCACGGCACCCCGGAGGCCTGAGCCCCCGGGGTCCCGCTCCGGCTACGGCTCCGGCTACGGGGTCGCGGAGGCGGTGGCGGACGCGCTGCCGCAGTCGCTGCCCTGCACGGTGAGGGCGATCGGCTGGCTCGGCGGGTACGACGCCTCCGGCGTGGCGGCGGGCGACTGGGCCAGCACGGTGCCCGCGGCTCCGCCGGCGCAGGAGTACGTCACCGTGACCTTGCTGAAGCCCTTGAGGTCGGCCTGCGCCGTCGCCAGCGGCAGCCCCACCTCGCTCTGGTAGGCGATGCAGTCGTCCTCGGAGGCGGTGAGCGTGATCAGCGAGTCCGCGGCCACCCGGCTGCCCGCGCTCGGCGACTGCGCGTACACGCCGGGACCGGCCTGGGTGCAGTGGTAGCGCACCTTGATGCTGCCGCCGTGGAAGCCCTTGTCGGTGAGCAACTGCTTGGCGTAGTCCACCGGTTGGCCGGTCACCGTGGGCACGGTGAGGTACACCGCCGCCGCGGTGCTGCTCTGCCCGGTCCCGGACGCGCTGTCGCTGGCACTGGCGCTGGCGGAGGGCGTGGCCGAGGCGGAGACCGTCGCGGGCGCGGTGGTCGGGGCGACGGACGCCCCCTCGGGCTTCCCCGAGGAGTCGTTGCGGTTCAGGGCCGCCAGCGCGATCCCGGTCCCGGCGACCGCGAGCAGCAGGGCGGCGGCGATGATCATCGGCGCCTTCCGCCGGGGCCGCGCAGCACTGCCCGCGGCCGTGGTCCGCACCGGCGCCGAGGGGGCGGGGACGACGGTGGGCGCGCCCTCGGCGGCGAACGCGGCGAGGACGGGCGCGGGCCCGAAGCCGGCCGGGGGCGGAGGGCCGAACCCCATCGGCGGCGTCGCCGACTCGGCCGGAACGGGCACCGGCACCGTCTCCGCCGTCTCCGAAGCAGCGGCACCTGAGGCCGCTGCCGCCTTCGCCGCCGTGGAAGCCCCGGCCGCTGCGTTCAGCGCGCTCGGCCGCTCGGCCTCCACCCGGGCGATCATCCCGGTCAGTCCGGCCGGCAGCCACATCTCGGTGGGTGCGTGCGGCTCCTCGCCCTCCTCCGCCTCCAGTCGGTCCAGCAGGGCGTCCGGGCCCGGCCGTGACGTCGGGTCCTTGGCCAGGCAGGATCCGACCAGGCCGCGCAGCTCCTCAGGGACCGCGTCCAGCCTGGGCTCGCTGTGCACCACCCGGTACAGCAGCGAGGGCGCCGAGCCCTCGCCGAAGGGACCGGCCCCGCTCGCCGCGAAGGCGAGCACCGCGCCCAGCGAGAACACGTCCGTCGCCGGGGTCACCTGGTGGCCCTCGATCTGCTCCGGCGACATGAAGCCGGGCGAGCCGACGATCACCCCGGTCCGGGTCAGCTCGGTGGCCTCCACCGCCCGGGAGATGCCGAAGTCGATCACCCGGGGGCCGTCCGAGGCCAGCAGCACGTTGGAGGGCTTGAGATCACGGTGGATCACTCCGGCCCGGTGGATCGCCACCAGCGCCTCGGCCAGCCCCGCCGCCAGCGCCCGGACCGAGTCCGCCGGCAGCGGCCCGTGCTCCCGTACCGCTTCGCTCAGCGAGGGCCCCGCGACGTACTCGGTGGCCAGCCACGGCGTCTCCGCCTGCGCGTCCGCGTCCAGCACGGCCACGGTGAAGGCGCCGCCGACGGCCCGGGCCGAGGCGACCTCGCGGGCGAAGCGGGCCCGGAAGTCCGGGTCGTCCGCCAGTTCGGCCCTGATCACCTTGAGCGCCACCCGGCGTCCGCCCCTGGACCTGGCCAGATAGACCCGGCCCATGCCGCCCGCACCCAGTCTGGCCAGCAGTCGGTACCCGCCGACCTGCTGCGGATCATCCGCTTCCAACGCCTGCACGATTCCCCCTGTCGGTACCCCCGGCCACCAGGAAACATGCCCGGGGCCCCCTTGCCTAGACTCCTGGCTGCCCATTCGTGACGGTCCGTAATCGAATCGAAAGGGGCCTGTCGCCTTCGGTAGGATGACGCCTGGCTTCCGACAACGGTTCAACCGCTTCTGCGACACCTCCATAAGGAGCATCTCCGAGATGACCCGCCAGTTGATCACCAGCGCGCTTCCCTACATCAACGGGATCAAGCACCTGGGCAACATGGTCGGATCCATGCTCCCGGCGGACGTGTACTCCCGGTATCTGCGGGCCCGCGGCCACGAGGTGCTGTACATCTGCGCCACCGACGAGCACGGCACCCCGGCCGAGCTGGCCGCCAAGGAGGCCGGCCTCCCGGTCGCCGAGTACTGCGCCCAGCAGCACGACGTCCAGAAGGCGATCTACGAGGGCTTCGAGCTCTCCTTCGACTACTTCGGCCGCAGCTCCTCGCCGCAGAACCGGGAGATCACCCAGACCATCGCGCGGCAGCTCCAGGCGAGCGGCTTCATCGAGGAGCGGGCGATCCGCCAGGTGTACTCGGTCGAGGACGCCCGCTTCCTGCCGGACCGCTACATCGTCGGCACCTGCCCGCACTGCGGCTACGACAAGGCCCGCGGCGACCAGTGCGAGAACTGCACCCGGGTGCTGGACCCCACCGACCTGATCGACCCGCGCTCGGCGATCAGCGGCAGCAGCGAGCTGGAGGTCCGCGAGACCAAGCACCTGTTCCTGCTGCAGTCCAAGCTGGCCGACGAGGTCGAGGGCTGGGTGGACGAGCACGGCAAGGACTGGCCGGTGCTGGCCTCCTCGATCGCCCGCAAGTGGCTCACCGAGGGCCTGCACGACCGCGCGATCACCCGCGACCTGGAGTGGGGCGTCCCGGTCCCGGCCGACACCTGGCCCGAGCTGGCCGCCGAGGGCAAGGTCTTCTACGTCTGGTTCGACGCCCCGATCGAGTACATCGGCGCGACCAACGAGTGGGCCGACGCGGCTCCTGACGGCGAGTCACGGGACTGGCGGTCCTGGTGGTACGAGGCCGACGACACCGTCCGCTACACCCAGTTCATGGGCAAGGACAACGTCCCGTTCCACTCGGTCATGTTCCCGGCCACCCAGCTGGGCACCCGTGACGCCTGGAAGAAGGTCGACTTCCTCAAGCCCTTCAACTGGCTGAACTACTACGGCGGCAAGTTCTCCACCAGCCAGCAGCGCGGCATCTTCACCGACGCCGCGCTGGAGATCCTGCCCGCCGACTACTGGCGCTACTTCCTGATGGCCAACGCCCCCGAGTCGGACGACACCAACTTCACCTGGGAGCTGTTCGCCTCCTCGGTGAACAAGGACCTGGCCGACACCCTCGGCAACTTCGTCAACCGGGTGCTGTCCTTCTCCCGCAAGCGCTTCGGCGACGAGGTCCCGGCCGGCCGCGCGGCCGGCGAGGCCGAGCAGAAGCTGGGCACCGAGATCGCCGAGCTGCTGGCCGAGTACGAGGGCCAGCTGGAGGCCCTGCAGTTCCGCAAGGCGGCCCAGGCCCTGCGCGCGCTGTGGAGCGCCGGCAACTCCTACCTGGAGACCAAGGCCCCCTGGCTGGAGGCCAAGACCGACCTGGACGGCGCGGCGCTCACCCTGCGCACCGCGATGAACCTGATCCACCTCTACGCGGTGGTCTCCGCGCCGTTCATCCCGGCCAGCAGCGCGGCGATGCGCTCGGCCTTCGCGCTGGCCGGGGACACCCGCGGCTGGGTGGAGCCGGAGCAGGCCAGCAGCCTGGACCTGGTCCCGGCCGGCACCCCCTTCACGGTGCCGCCGGTGCTCTTCGCGAAGATCACCGAGGACGACCTGGAGGCCTACCGCACCCGCTTCGGCGGCGCCGAGGCCGACCCGAGCTGATGGCCCAGTCCAAGAAGTCGCAGTCCGACAAGCACGTCGCCCCGCCGCTGCCCGAGCCGCTGCGGGTCGCCGTCGCCGACTCGCACACCCACCTGGACATGCAGTCCGGCACCCCCGAGGCGGGCCTGGCCAAGGCCGCCTCGGTGGGGGTCGACACCGTGGTCCAGGTGGGCTGCGACCTGCCCGGTTCGCGCTGGGCCGCCGAGCTGGCGGCCCGTCACCCGAACGTCCACGCCACGGTCTCGCTGCACCCCAACGAGGCGCCGCGGCTGGTCCTCGGGGATCCTGACGGCTGGTCGGGCCAGAAGCGCGGCCCCGGCGGGATGAAGGCGCTGGACGACGCCATCGCCGAGATCGACGCCCTGGCCGCGCTGCCGCAGGTGCGCGGCGTGGGCGAGACCGGCCTCGACTACTTCCGCACCGGGCCCGAGGGGGTGGAGGTGCAGCAGGAGTCCTTCCGCCGCCACATCGCCCTGGCGAAGAGGCACGGCAAGGCCCTGGTGATCCACGACCGGGACGCCCACGAGGACGTGCTGCGGATCCTCGCCGAGGAGGGCGCGCCCGAGCGCACCGTCTTCCACTGCTACTCCGGCGACGCCGCGATGGCCAAGGTCTGCGCCGAGGCCGGCTACTACCTGTCCTTCGCCGGACCGGTCACCTTCCCGGCCAACCACCACCTGCGCGAGGCCCTGGCCGTGGCCCCGCTGGACCGGGTCCTGATCGAGACGGACGCCCCGTTCCTGACCCCGGCCCCCTACCGGGGCCGCCCCAACGCCCCGTACCTGATCCCGGTCACGCTGCGGGCGATGGCCGCCGTCCGCGGCCTGGACGAGGACGCCATGGCCACCGCGCTCGCCGCGAACACCGCTCGGGCGTTCGACTACTGACCGGTCCGCCGTGACCCGGCGGGTCCTGGTTCGTTGATCCCGACGCAGGTGTCGGGGCAGACGGTTGAACGGTCTGACGGTCGGACGGCGAGAGGCTTCAGGTGAACGTCCCCTCTGGGATCAAGGGCGGCCAGGGCAGGGTGCCCAAGGCGCTGGTGCTGGCCCTGCTGGTGGGCGGGACCGGCGCGTACGTCGCCCAGCAGCAGGTCCGCCCGGACGCCGTCCCGGTCTCGCACACCGAGCCGGACGCGGACGCCTCGGCGGACGCGCCGGAGGCGACGCCGCTCTACGCGGCCACCCCGGTCGATGTGATGCCGCAGGTGGCCGCGGGCCCGTCCCTGGTCCGGGTGGCCGAGGAGCCCTCGCGCTCGATCGGCGCCGCCCGGCACGCGCTGCCCCGCCTCGGCGGCATCGAGCACCACCGCGACCGGTCGCTGCTGCCGACCGGACGCCACCGCCGCGACGCCGCGCGCGAGCACGACGACTACGGCAGCGCGGCCGGGACCCACCACACCACCGGTGAGCTGAACTGGTCCGCGCTGGCCCGCTGCGAGGCCGGCGGCAACCCGCACGCGGTGGACCCCAGCGGGCGCTACGGCGGGCTCTACCAGTTCGACAGCGGCACCTGGCACCACCTCGGCGGCTCGGGACGCCCGCAGGACGCCTCGCCCTCCGAGCAGACCGCCCGCGCCCGCAAGCTCTACCACCAGCGCGGCACCTCCCCCTGGCCCACCTGCGGCCACCGCGCCGCGGGCTAGCCCGGCGGCTGTGCGGGGGCGGGGGCGGCGGACACGTAGGCTTGTGGGGTGAGTACCAACCCCACCGCCGCCCCCGCCGAGACCTCCGGGACGGCTCCCGCCGAAGGCGGGCCCCTGCTGGGGGCCGCCGACATCCGCAGCATCGCCGCGGCCCTCGGGGTGCGGCCGACCAAGCAGCGCGGGCAGAACTTCGTCATCGACGCCAACACCGTGCGCCGGATCGTCCGGGCCGCCGGGGTCGGCCCGGCGGACGTGGTGGTGGAGGTCGGGCCCGGCCTCGGCTCGCTCACCCTCGGGCTGCTCGAGGTCGCCGACCGGGTCACCGCGGTGGAGATCGACCCGCTGCTGGCCCGGCACCTGCCGACCACCGTCACCGCCCGGATGCCCGACCGGGCCCCCCGCTTCGCGCTGGTCGAGGCCGACGCCATGGCCGTGACCGAGCTGCCGGGGCCGCCGCCCACCGCGCTGGTGGCCAACCTCCCCTACAACGTCGCCGTGCCGGTACTGCTGCACATGCTGGAGACCTTCCCCAGCATCGAGCGCACCCTGGTGATGGTGCAGTCCGAGGTCGCCGACCGGCTCGCCGCCGCCCCCGGCAACAAGGTGTACGGCGTCCCCTCGGTCAAGGCCAACTGGTACGCCGAGGTGAAGCGCGCGGGGGCGATCGGCCGCAATGTGTTCTGGCCGGCGCCCAATGTCGACTCCGGCCTGGTCTCGCTGGTCCGGCACGACCCGCCGGAGACCACGGCCACCCGGCAGGAGGTCTTCGCCGTCGTCGACGCCGCCTTCGCCCAGCGCCGCAAGACGCTGCGCGCCGCGCTGGCCGGCTGGGCCGGCTCGCCCGCCGCCGCCGAGCGGGCGCTGACCGCCGCGGGCATCGACTACACCCTGCGCGGCGAGACCCTGACGGTGGAGCAGTTCGCCCGCATCGCCGAGGCCAGGCCGGAGGGCTCCGGCGGTACGGCAGAATAGCCACGCCGTCGTCCATGTAGCGCTGGGAGCACCAAGGCCGTGCAGTCGTCCATCACCGTCAGGGTTCCGGCCAAGGTCAACGCGCAGCTCGCGGTCGGCGGCCGTCGCTCCGACGGCTACCACGGGGTGGCCTCCGTCTTCTTCTCGGTGGGCCTCTACGACGAGGTGACGGTCACCCCCGCCGACCGGCTGCGGATCACCGTCGCCGGCACCGACGCCGCGTTCGTGCCGACCGACCCGAGCAACCTCGCCGCCAGGGCGGCGCTGCTGCTGGGCGCCCGCTACGGGATCGAGCCGAACGTCCATCTGCACATCGACAAGGGCATCCCGGTGGCCGGCGGGATGGCCGGCGGCAGCGCGGACGGGGCCGCGGCCCTGGTCGGCTGCGACGCGCTGTGGGGGACCGGCGCCGACCGCTCGGTGCTGCTGGAGCTCGCCGCCGAGCTGGGCAGCGACGTCCCGTTCAGCCTGACCGGCGGGGTCGCCCTGGGCGAGGGCCGGGGCGAGCGGCTGACCCCGGTGCCGACCGCGGGCAGCTTCCACTGGGTCTTCGCCACCGCCGAGGGCGGGCTCTCCACCCCGGCCGTGTACGGGGAGTGCGACCGGCTGCGCGAGCTCACCGGCGGCTCCTCGGACACCGAGGTCCCGGTCCCGGCCACCGACCCGGCCCTGCTGGAGGCCCTCCGCACCGGTGACCCCGGCGCCCTGGGCGCGGCGCTGCGCAACGACCTCCAGGCCGCCGCGCTCTCGCTCCGCCCCGCCCTGGCCGACACCCTGCGCGCGGGCACCGACGCCGGCGCCATCGGCGCCCTGGTCTCCGGCTCCGGCCCCACCTGCGCCTTCGTCGCCAAGGACGCCGCCGCCGCGGCGGCCCTCGCCGCCGCCCTCACCGCCTCCGGCACCTGCCGCACCGCCCGCCCGGCCGAGGGCCCGGTCCCCGGCGCCGTCCTGGTCCGACGGCCCCTCGTCCCGGCTCCGAACGGGCCGGTGAGCCGGGCAGACTAGGCTGGAGGGGTCGTAGACGCATCCCCCAGCCCCCGCAGGAGCGCAGCACCCGTGGCCGTCAACCTTGTCACTGTCGAATCCGTAGTGAAGGTGTACGGTACCCGCGCCGTCCTCAACAGTGTGTCCATCGGGGTCAGCGAGGGCGACCGGATCGGCGTGGTCGGGCGGAACGGCGACGGCAAGACCACCCTCACCCGGATCATGGCCAAGCTGGAGGAGGCCGACTCCGGCCGGGTCACCCATGTCGGCGGCCTCCAGGTCGGCGCACTGACCCAGAGCGACACCCTGGACCCGAAGGCCACCATCAGGCACGAGGTCATCCGGGACATGGACGACCACGAGTGGGCCGGCAACGCCAAGGTCCGCGATGTGCTGACCGGCCTGTTCGGCGGCCTGGACCTGCCCGGCTTCGCCCAGGGCCTGGACACCGTGATCGGCCCGCTGTCCGGTGGCGAGCGCCGCCGGATCGCGCTGGCCAAGCTGCTGATCGCCGAGCCCGACCTGCTGGTGCTGGACGAGCCCACCAACCACCTGGACGTGGAGGGCATCTCCTGGCTGGCCGGCCACCTGCGGGTGCGCCGCTCCGCGCTGGTCGTGGTGACCCACGACCGGTGGTTCCTCGACCAGGTCTGCACCCGGATGTGGGACGTCCAGGACGGCACCGTGCACGAGTACGAGGGCGGCTACTCCGACTACGTCTTCGCCCGCGCCGAGCGCGAGCGCCGGGCGTCCACCGAGGAGACCAAGCGGCAGAACCTGATGCGCAAGGAGCTGGCCTGGCTGCGCCGCGGCGCCCCGGCCCGTACCTCCAAGCCGCGGTTCCGGATCGAGGCCGCCAACGAGCTGATCGCGGACGTGCCGCCGCCGCGGGACCGGGCCGAGCTGATGAAGTTCGCCAACTCCCGCCTCGGCCGCACCGTGTTCGAGCTGGAGGACGTGACCGTCCAGGCCGGCCCCAAGGTGCTGCTGAAGCACCTCACCTGGAACCTCGGCCCGGGCGACCGGATCGGCCTGGTCGGCGTCAACGGCGCGGGCAAGACCTCGCTGATGCGCGCGATGCAGGCGGCCTGGGACAGCGACGGCGACGTCCAGCCCGCGGCCGGCCGGGTGGTGGTCGGAAAGACCGTCAAGCTGGCGTACCTGTCCCAGGAGGTCACCGAACTGCCGCCGACGCTGCGGGTGCTGGAGTCGGTGGAGCAGATCCGCGGCCGGGTGGACCTGGGCAAGGGCCGGGAGATGTCGGCCAGTCAGCTCTGCGAGACCTTCGGCTTCAGCAAGGAGAAGCAGTGGACGCCGGTCGGCGACCTCTCCGGCGGTGAGCGCCGCCGGCTGCAGCTGCTGCGGCTGCTGATGGACGAGCCCAACGTCCTGTTCATGGACGAACCGACCAACGACTTGGACATCGAGACCCTGAGCCAGCTGGAGGACCTGCTCGACGGCTGGCCGGGCTCGCTGGTGATCGTCAGCCACGACCGGTACTTCATCGAGCGCACCACCGACCAGGTGTTCGCGCTGCTCGGCGACCAGACCCTGCGGATGCTGCCGAAGGGCATCGATGAGTACCTGGAGCGCCGGCACGCCATCGCCGAGCGGATCGCCGCCAGCATGCCGGCCGCGACCTTCGCCAAGAAGACCGGCGACACCAGGGCGGCGAAGAAGGAGCTGCAGCGGATCGAGCGGCAGATCCAGAAGATGGACAAGGAGGAGGCCAAGCTGCACGAGCAGCTGGCCGCCCACGCCGCCGACTTCGCCAAGGTCGCCGAGCTCGACGCCACCCTGCGCGCGCTCAAGGAGCAGCGCGACGTGCTGGAGCTGGAGTGGCTGGAGCTCGCGGAGGACGTCTGAGCGCCCCCCTCGCGCTCCGAAACCACTCCATCGGATGAACCGTTCGTGATCGGCTTTCCTGACTCTCCGTGAGTTCATAGCCTCGGCAGTAACTCAGGGCAATGGCTCGGGGTGGCAAGGGGGCGACAGGGGGGTGGGTTCCATGACGGGGTTCTCCGACGGTTCCGGGGTGCTGGTGCAGCCCGAGGTGCTGGACGCCGAGGCGGGGGTGTTCAACGCGGCGGCCCTGGCCGTCGAGTCCGGCGCGCGGCAGGCCCGCGCGGTGCTGGCCGGGGCCGGCGCGGCGCTGCCGGGCTGGAGTACCGGGGCGGCGCTCGGCGACTGCGCCGCCGCCTGGGCGCAGTGCCTCTCCGGCCTCTCCGCCGCCCTGGACCGGGACGCCGACCAACTGCGGGCCAGCGCCAGGAACTACCGCGAGGCGGACGCGGGAGCCGCCCGGCAGCTGCTCTCCCTGCACCGCTGACGCCGTCGCACCGCTGATGACGTCCACGGCGCTCTCCCCCGAGCAGGTCGCGGAGGCCGACACCGCGTCACTTGTCGCCGCCGCGCGGGCCTGTGACGCCCTGTCGGGGCTGCTGGCAGCCCGTACCGCGGCGCTGACCGAGTCCCGCGGCCGGGGCCGGGCCGGCTGGCACGGCATCGCCGCGGACCGGGCCCAGCTGGTGCTGGTGCTGGAACGCGGTCGGCTGCATGCCGCCGCCGAGCAGTTCCAGGCGCTGGCCTCGGTGCTGGTGCGGACCGCCGAGGAGCTGCGCCCGGTCCGGGCCGAGGTCCGCGCGGTGCTGGCCGAGGCGAGGGCGGCCGGCTGCCTGGTCCGCGGCGCCGAGGTCAGCGGCGGCAGCGGCGCCGGTCCGCTGGCGGCCCGGCTGGCCGCCGCGCTCGCCGCGGCCGGACGGGCCGACGCCCGTTGCGCCGCGGCGCTGGCCGGTTCGGCCGGGCAGGCCCGGAGCGGCGAGGGCCTCGACCCGGCCGTCGGCCGTTCCGCGCTGCTGGCGGCTGCCGCCCTGGTCGGCGCCGGGCTGCCCGGGCCCGGCAGCAGCCCGGCCCGGGTGCACGACTGGTGGCTGCGCCTCGACCCGGACGAGCGGCGGATGCTGCTCAGGGACCAGCCGCAGCTGGTCGGCAGCCTGGACGGGGTGCCCGCCTCGGTCCGGGACCGGGCCAACCGGACCCTGCTGGACCAGCTGCTGGCCTATCAGTCGGACGCGCTGCCGAACCAGGGGCTGCTGGCGATCCGGGACCGGTTGGACCGGCAGCGCGGCGCCTCCCCGCCCGCGCTGCTGCTGTCGCTCGGTCTGGAGGGGCAGGGCCGCGCGGTGCTCTCCTTCGGCGATCCGGACCGGGCCGACCGGGTCTGCGTCTACGTCCCCGGGATGGGCACCAGGCTGGCCGACGTCGGGGGCAAGGACGGGGACCGCGCGCTGGCCGTGCACGACGCGGCCGGGGCGGCCGATCCGGGCGCCCGCCCCGGTGCGACCGCCGCCATGGTGTGGCTGGGCTACGACGCCCCGCAGAGTCTGGCCGAGGTGGCCGCGGACGGCCGCGCCGCCGCCGGGGCCGCCCCGTACGACCGCTTTGTCGCGGGGCTGCGGGCCACCCACGCGGGGCCTCCGGCGCGGATCACCGCGCTCGGCCACAGCTACGGCTCGCTGCTGGTCGGCCTGGCCGCCCGGCGGCCGGGCGGGACCGGGGCCGACGGCATCGTGCTGATCGGCAGCCCAGGGGCCGGGGTCTCGCACGCCTCGGAGCTGGGGGTGGATCCGGCCAGGGTCTGGGTCGGCGCGGCGGCCGACGACCCGGTCAGCAGCCTGCTGCCGGGACCGCCGCGGAGCGCCGCCGAGGCGGTCGGGGCGGTGCTGACCGGAGCGCTGCCGCCGTTGCGGACCCCGGTGCCGCCGGTGCTCCAGGAGCACCACCGGGTCTGGTTCGGCGCCGATCCGGCGGCGCCCGCCTTCGGGGCCCGCCGACTGCCGGTGGACACCGGCCGGGGCCCGGGCGGCGGCTTCACCGGGGCCCATTCGCACTACCTCGACCGGGGCAGCGGCAGCCTCGCCGCCATCGGCCGGATCGTCGCCGGGAAGCAGCCCTGAACCGCCGGTTCGAGGATTTTACGTTTGGCCCGGTGACCAGGTATTGTCTTCCTCGTTCGCCCCTATAGCTCAGTCGGTAGAGCGTCTCCATGGTAAGGAGAAGGTCTGCGGTTCGATTCCGCATGGGGGCTCGTACAGTCCGAAGGCCCCCGTCATCGACGGGGGCCTTCGGCGTTTCCCTGGCGGTGCGGACCCCGCATGCGTTGTGATGGTGCGTCATCCGCCGTGTCGCGGTGGCATACGACGACAGGGGAGCGCTGTGGGCGTGAGGCTCGTGGTGGCGGACGACCATCGGCTGCTGGCGGAGGCGCTGGCGACGGCGCTGCAACTGAGGGGCCACCGGGTGCTCGCGGTGGGCACCCCGGTGGGCTCGGCGGCGGAGCTGGTGCTGCAGCGGCGTCCCGAGGTGTGCCTGCTCGGCATCGCGCACCCGGAGGATCCGGCCTCCTTCGACGCGGTGCGCCGGATCCGCCGGGAGCGCCCCGAGGTCGGTGTGGTGGTGATGGGCGGGGTCGGCGCGCCGGCCGGGGTGGCCGCGGCGTTCGGGGCCGGCGCGGCCGGCTACGTCCGCCAGGACGAGCGGATAGAGGTGGTCGAGCGCGCGCTGACCCGGGTCCGCGCGGGGGAGGCGGCGGTGGCCCCTGAGCTGCTGCACACGGTGTTCCAGTACCTGCTGCGGCCCTCGGCCGAGCCGGACGACGAGGCGCTGCGGCTGCTGCGGCTGCTGACCCGGCGTGAGGTGCAGGTGCTGATGCGGATCGCGGAGGGCGAGGACACCAGGGAGATCGCCGAGGGGATGGCCATCGCGCCGAGCACCGCGCGCACCCATGTGCAGCGGGTGCTGATGAAACTGGGCGCCAGGACCCGGTTGGAGGCGGCGGCGGTCGCCGCCAGGACCGGGCTGCTGGAGCGTGCCGCGCAGAACTGACCGAACACTCCCATCCAAGCCTGTTGACTGCTGAGCCTTTGTGTTTGAATATGTTGACATAAGGTTTGCAGCGCTGTGGTGAGGGTGGAGTCCGTAGTGAAGAAGACCAGTACTCGGTTGGCCGACGGCCGCGAGTTGATCTACTACGACTCCCGCGACGACGTGGTCCGCGACTACCCCGACCTGCGACCGCTGGAGGCGACCAGCACCGCGTCGGAGATCCGCTACGACCCGCTGCTGGACGAGTGGGTGGCCATCGCCTCGCACCGGCAGGGCCGGATCTTCCACCCCCCGGCGGACGAGTGCCCGCTCTGCCCCTCGCGGGACGGGCGGCTCAGCGAGATCCCGGCCCCGGACTACGAGGTGGTGGTCTTCGAGAACCGCTTCCCCTCGCTCACCACCGCCGCGGCCGGCGCCCCCGACCGCGAGGTCGGCTCGCTGCCGCACCACGCCCGCCCCGGCAACGGGCGCTGCGAGGTGGTCTGCTTCACCTCCGACCACGACGCCTCCTTCGCCGACCTCAGCCCGGCCCAGGTCGCCCTGGTGCTGGACGCCTGGACCGACCGCACCGCCGAGCTCTCCACGATCCCCGGTGTCGAGCAGGTGTTCTGCTTCGAGAACCGCGGCAAGGAGATCGGCGTCACCCTGGGCCACCCGCACGGCCAGATCTACGCCTACCCCTTCGTCACCCCGCGCACCGAGCGGATGCTCTCCTCCGCCGCCGCGCACCGCCGCCGCACCGGGCGCAACCTCTTCGACGACCTGCTCGCCGCCGAACGGGCGGACGGCGAACGGGTGGTGATCGCCGGCGAGCACTGGACCGCCTTCGTCCCCTACGCCGCGCACTGGCCCTACGAGGTGCACCTCTACCCCAACCGCAGGGTCGGCGACCTGCTCGCCCTCAACGACGCCGAGCGCGCCGAGTTCTGCACCGTGTACCTGGACCTGCTGAACCGCTTCGACCGGCTGTTCGAGGGTCAGCAGGGCGGCAGGACCCCCTACATCGCCGGCTGGCACCAGGCGCCGCTGCGGTCCGCGGCGCCCGGCACGGTCGGTGAACTGGCGCTTCACATGGAGCTCTTCACCATCCGTCGTACGCTGGGCAAGCTCAAGTTCCTGGCCGGATCGGAATCCGGCATGGACGTGTTCATCAACGACGTGTCTCCGGAGAAGGCGGCACAGCGTCTACGAGAGGTCTCTCCTTGACTCCGCAGAGCAAGTACCTGGTCACCGGTGGAGCCGGCTACGTCGGCGGCGTGGTCGCCGCCCGGCTGATCGAGGCGGGCCACCAGGTGGTGGTCCTGGACGACCTCTCCACCGGGCACCGGGCGTCGGTCCCGGCCGGGGCGGTCTTCGTCCAGGGCCGGCTCCAGGACCTGGCCGCCGAGGTGCTCGACGGCTCCTTCGACGGGGTGCTGCACTTCGCCGCCAGCTCCCAGGTCGGCGAGTCCGTGGCCGACCCGGAGAAGTACTGGCGCAACAACGTCGCCGGGTCGATGGAACTGCTCGCCGCGATGCGCAAGGCCGGGGTCGGCCGCCTGGTGTTCTCCTCCACCGCCGCCGTCTACGGCGAGCCGGAGCAGAGCCCGATCGAGGAGACCGCGCGCACCGCCCCGACCAACCCCTACGGCGCCACCAAGCTGGCCGTCGACCACATGATCACCGGTGAGGCGAACGCCCACGGCCTGGCCGCGGTCTCGCTGCGCTACTTCAACGTGGCCGGGGCCTACGGGGCCCAGGGCGAGCGGCACGACCCCGAGTCGCACCTGATCCCGCTGGTGATCCAGGCCGCCCAGGGCCGCCGCCCGCACATCGCGGTCTACGGCGAGGACTACCCCACCCCGGACGGCACCTGCGTCCGCGACTACATCCATGTCGCGGACCTGGCCGAGGCGCACCTGCTCGCCCTCGCCGCGGCCGAGCCCGGGCAGCACCTGATCTGCAACCTCGGCAACGGCAGCGGCTTCTCGGTCCGCCAGGTGATCGACACCGTCCGCCGGGTCACCGGCCGGGAGATCACCGCGGTCGGCGCCGACCGCCGCCCCGGCGACCCGGCCGTGCTGGTCGCCTCGGCCGAGCGCGCCCGCACCCTGCTGGGCTGGACTCCCAGCCGCACCGACCTCGACGGCATCGTCGCCGACGCCTGGGCCTTCGCCCGGGCCCTGGAGAAGGAGTAGCGAAGTGACCCAAGCGGAGGCTGTGCGGAAGGGCTTCAACGCCCTGTACGGCGCCGACCCGGAGGGCGTCTGGCAGGCGCCGGGCCGGGTCAACGTCATCGGTGAGCACACCGACTACAACGACGGTTTCATGCTCCCGATCGCCCTTCCGCACGCCGCCCGGGTCGCCGCCGCCCGGCGCGAGGACGGAGTGCTGCGGCTGTACAGCGGCCAGTACCCCGACGCCGGGGTGACCGAGCTCCGGCTCGACGACCTCGCCCCCCGCACGGTCGACGGCTGGGCGGCCTACCCCGCCGCCGTGGTCTGGGCCCTCCGCGAAGCGGGCCACCGGGTCGGCGCGGCCGACCTCTACCTGGACAGCGACGTCCCCACCGGGGCCGGCCTCTCCTCCTCCGCGGCGCTGGAGTGCGCCGTCGCCACCGCCTACAACGACCTCTACGAACTCGGCCTGACGCCGCCTCAGTTGGCGAGACTGTGCCAGCGGGCCGAGAACGAGTTCGTCGGCGTGCCCTGCGGGATCCTGGACCAGCTCGCCTCCGCCTGCTGCGCCGAGGGCCACGCCCTGTTCGTCGACGCCCGCAGCCTGGACACCCGGCAGGTGCCCTTCGACCTGGCCGCCCACGGCCTGGTGCTGCTGGTGATCGACACCCAGGTCAAGCACGCCCACGCCGACGGCGCCTACGCCGAGCGCCGCCGCGGCTGCGAACGCGCGGCCGAACTGCTCGGCGTCCGCGCCCTGCGGGACGTCCCCGAGGCCGGTCTTGACGAGGCGCTGGCCCGGCTGCCCGAGGGCGGACTGCGGTCGCTGACCCGGCACATCGTCACCGAGGACGCCCGGGTGGAACGGGTGATGGCGCTGCTGGACGCCGGGGACCTGCGCGGCATCGGCCCGATCCTGACCGAGGGCCACGCCTCGATGCGGGACGACTTCGCCATCTCCTGCGCCGAGACCGACCTCGCCGTGGACACCGCGGTCGCGGCCGGCGCCCTCGGCGCCCGGATGACCGGCGGCGGCTTCGGCGGGTCGATCATCGCCCTGGCCGACACCGCCGACGCTGACGGGATCACCGCCGCGGTCACCGCCGCCTTCGCCGCCCGCGGCTGGACCGAGCCCCGGGCCTTCACCGCGGTACCGGGGCCCGGCGCCCGCCGCCTGGCCTGATCCCGCCATCCGTAGCAGCCCCCCGGCCGCCCGTTCCCGTTACACACCACCCTCCCAGGCCCTACCCTGATCCCCTGTAGGTCGGCGGGGGCCGGGGGAGGGGACGACTGTGGCGCGTATCCGGGTCCTGGTCGCGGACGGCCATCGGATCTTCGCCGAGGCGCTCGCCACGGCGCTCGCGGCCGAGCCCGACGTCGAGGTCGCGGCGGCGGGCACGGCGGCTGCGGCCGAACGCGCCCTGGACCGCGCCGCCGGCGAGAACCGCCCGTTCCAGGTGCTGCTGGTGGACGCCGACCTGGTCCCCGGCAGCCCGGCCGCGCCGTCCACCACCGCGAACGCGGCCCGGCGGCTGCTCCCGCCGCAGCGGCCCGGGCCGGTGCTGCCCGCCCAGCGGCAGTCCTCGGCGCCGCCCGCGGCCCCGGCCGGCCCGGCCGCCTCCGCCGGGAAGCGGATCCCCGCGCCGCGCGACGCCGAGGTCCCCGAGCACGGCGCCCCGAACACGGCGGGCGCCCCCGCGGGCCCGGCCGAGCCCGCCGAGGACGGCATCACCCTGGTCGCCAGGGCCCGGGCCGCCCATCCCTCGCTGCAGGCGGTCGTCCTCGCCGTGGTCGACGACCCGCACCGGGTGGTGGCGGCACTGCAGGCGGGGGCCTCGGGCTGGGTCGCCAAGGAGAGCTCGCTCGGCCGGCTGATGGCGGTGGTCCGCGGGGTGCTGCGGGAGGAGACCCACATCCCGCCGCTGCTGCTCACCGGGGTGATCAGGGAGCTGACCGCGGCCCGCCGCGACCGCACCGAGAGCGAGCGGCTGATCGAGTCGCTCACCCCGCGCGAGAAACAGGTGCTGCGCTGCATGGTCGCCGGGCTCGGCCGGCAGGCCGTCGCCGACCGGCTCTACCTCTCCCCGCACACCGTCCGCACCCATATGCAGAACGTGCTCGGCAAGCTGGGGGTGCACTCCACCCTCGCCGCCGTCGCCGTGGCCCGCCGCGCCGGCGTCGGCCCGGTCGACTAACGAGGGACCGGCTCGGTCGGCGAGACCTCAGCGGAGCGAGAGCAGCGGGCGCCAGGCGTCCGCGGTCCGGACCAGCCTTCGGGCGACCAGTTCGCCGCCGCCGGCCAGGACCAGGGTGCAGAGGATCGCCGCCAGGTGCTCCGCCCCGGCGAGGTTGGGGAACAGCGCCTGCTCCAGGACCATGGCGAGGACGATGGCCGCGCCGGTGAGCCAGGCCCGGTAGCGCCAGGCGATGTAGACGGCGAGGGCGACCACGGCCGCCGAGGGCCCGGTGTCCCGGACCAGCGCGTCGGACCAGGGCAGCGAGAACAGGCTGTCCGCCCCCCGCGCGCCCGCGTGCACGGCGTGCCGGGCGTAGAGGGTCCCGGCCAGGGTCCCGGCATAGGCGACGGCCAGCGTCGCGCAGCGGCCGATGGTCAGCTCGGCCAGCCCGAAGACCAGCAGCACCTGCACCGCCGCGCCCCAGACCGGCAGGTCCGGCGCGGGCACGAACAGCGACAGCGGGGTGCGCAGCAGCGACTCCCACAGCGGCAGCGAGGCCCGGACCACGCCGAGCCGCTCCACCACCGCCGCCCCGCCGGGGACGTGCTGCAGGGTCTGGAAGAGCAGCACGGCCATGGTGGCGGTCAGCGTCAGGGTCAGGGCCGCCAGGCGGTCCCGGGCGAGGCTGCGGCCTGCTGTGCGGAGCAACCCGTCACCGAGCAACAGAGCTCTCATTCATCCAAAAATAGGACAGATTGCCACAGCTGGCCCCTCCAGCAGCCTGCTCCTAGGGCTCCAGCGCGCTGGTGTGCCGCCGCTTGAACAGGCTGGGCAGGCTCGGCGCGGTGATGAAGCCCTCGGCCCTGGCCGAGGCCACCCCGATCCTGGGCAGGTCGCTGCTGCGGCTGAACAGCAGGTAGCGGGGCTCCCAGATCGGCCGGTACTTGGCGTTCGCCCGATAGAGCGACTCGATCTGCCACCAGCGCGAGAAGAAGATCAGCACCGAGCGCCACAGCCGCAGCACCGGGCCCGCCCCGAGCCTGCCGCCGCGCTCGAAGACCGCCCGGAACATCGCGAAGTTCAAAGAGACCCGCTGGATGCCGACCGCCTCGGCCTGCCCGATCAGCTCGATCACCATGAACTCCAGCAGCCCGTTGTCGGAGTCCCGGTCGCGCCGCATCAGGTCCAGCGACAGGCCGTCCCGGCCCCACGGGACGAAGCTCAGCAGGGCCCGCAGCTCGTCCTGCCCGTCCCGGCACTCCAGCATCACGCACTGGCCGTCGTCCGGGTCGCCGAGCCGTCCCAGCGCCATCGAGAAGCCGCGCTCGGTCTGCCCGTCGCGCCAGTGGTCGGCGCGCTGCAGCAGGGTGTCCATCTCGTGCTCGGGGATGTCGGCGTGCCGGCGCACCCGTACGGTGTAGCCGGCCCGGCCGACCTTCTTGTGCGCCTGGCGCACGCCGCGCATCGCGCGCCCCTCCAGGGTGAACTCGTCCACCTCGACGATCGCCTCGTCGCCCAGTTCCAGGGCGTTCAGGCCGTGCCGGGAGTAGACCGTGCCGCCCTCCTCGCTGGCGCCCATCACCGCCGGGATCCAGGCGTGGTCGCGGGCCTGCTCCAGCCAGCGGTCGATCGCCCCCGGCCAGGCCTCCACGTCCCCGATCGGATCGCCCGAGGCCAGCGAGACCGCGCCGACCACCCGGTAGACCACGGCCGCCTTCCCGGACGGGGAGAAGACCACCGACTTGTCCCGGCGCAGCGCGAAGTAGCCCAGCGAGTCGCGTGCCCCGTGCTGCTCCAGCAGGCCGCGCAGCTGCCGCTCGTCCTGGGGGCAGAGGTACTCCTTGCCCTTGGGGGAGCGGGACAGCGCGTACAGCACCAGGATGAAGATCAGCGCGCTCATCACATTGATGGCGATGTCGACCCAGTGCGGGGTGTTGATGTCCTGGTAGTCGGCGCTGGAGGGGGCCAGCGTGTAGACCCGCAGCAGCGCGTAGCGCAGCTGGCTGCCCAGGGTGGCGCCGGGCGCGCTGTTGGTCAGCGCGACCAGCACGGTGCCGATCGCCACGCCGACCGCCCCGCCGCCGAACAGCACGCCGAGGGCCAGCCGGGGGTTGGAGCGGTCGCCCTTGGCCCGGAACTCCTTCCGGCCGACCAGCAGCGCGACCAGCAGCAGCACGGTGACGGCGGTGGAGACCCAGTTGAACCAGTGCGCGCGGAAGTCGGGGTCCAGGGCCACATAGGCGACCATGATCAGCGTGTAGAGGGCGACCACGACCGTGTTCCAGATCCAGGCCGCGCGTTTGCGGCGGCTCATCATCATGGCCAGGAACAGCGCCAGCGCACCCGAGGTGAAGCCCACCGTGATCATGTACGGGGTGAAGTAGTCGCCGGTGTTGTGCCGGGAGACCTGGCTGTGGAACGGGGCGGAGACGGCTCCGAAGAGGTTGAGCACCGCGGCGACCCGCAGGTACCAGACGGCGAAGCCGGCGGCGCGGGGCCGCCAGGTATCAATCCGTTTGGGTGGTGTTTCGGATGACACGTCCCTGCTCACCCCTTTCCAGATGAATCCTCATAATTGCATAACATTTGGACAACGACGTCCGCCGACAAGGCGAGAGCCCGCCCCCCGAACGGCGGGGGCGGGCTCTTCCTGAGGTGTAGGGGACGACGTAGGGGCAGCTGGGGGGAAGGTCTCAGCGGCGGCGCTCCAGGGTCTTCTCGAACGCCGCGGCGAGCACCCCGTACCCGGTCGGGTTGGCGTGGATGTCGTGGTACGGCGTGCACTCCCAGGTCCAGGCGCAGATCCTGGCCACGTTCAGCGGCACCGCGCCCACCCCGGGCAGCGTCACCTGGTCGGTGAAGTCGTCGGTGGAGAACGCCTTGGACACGTCCGCCAGCGCGAAGCCGTTCCGGTGCAGCCCCTTGGCGATCACCCCGTTCAGCACCGTGGACAGCGCCGTGGACTGCTGCGCCAGCGCCTGGCCGGCCGGACCGGTCAGCCAGACCGCGAGGAACGGGTCGTAGTAGTTCATGCCGACGTACTCCGGGCTGCCGCCGCCGGCGCGGCGCAGCGCCCCGGCGATCTGCGGCAGCTGGGTGCCGACCGTGGCCACGCCGGCCGTGGTGCAGGCCTGGTCGATGGCGCCCCCGGCCAGGCAGCCGTCCACGTTGTTGGCGCCGATGTCCAGGGTCACGTAGCGGACCTCGCCGCGGTGCGCCCGGAGGAACTTCACCGCCGCGTCCAGCTGCGAGGTGGCCCCCGGGTAGCTGCAGATCCCGCCGTCGATCATCGTCCCGGTGGTCTCGCCGCTGCAGCCGAGCTTGATGTGCACCAGCCTCGGGTCGTGCTTCTTCAGCTGGGTGTACAGCTGGTCCGTGTACGACAGCGAGGTGTTGGTGTGCACGTCCGGCTGGTAGCCGGCCGCCAGCGAGTCGCCGAGCGAGACGTAGTAGTGCGGCGGCGCCGGGTGGTGGTGCCGGCCGCCCCGGTCGTGCGCGGAGGCGTTGCCGGCCATCGTGGCGGTGGCGAGGGCGGCGACCGCGAGGGCGGTGAGTCCGCGGCGGATGCGGGAAGTGCTGGACATGGGTGGTGCCCCCTCCTGGGGGGCGCGACGCTGCTGCCCCCGATCCAGGGAGTATCCCAACTCACCAGTAGCTTTTGGCAAGACCCGTGCAGCACTGCGCTCCTCCGGGCCAGGAGCCGGAGGAGCGCAGCGGTCGGCGGGACCGGCTCACTGAGCCGCCGTCAGGAGGCGGGGCTCCAGTAGTCGCCGGCCATCACGAGGGTGACCAGGGTCTTGATGGTCTCGCCGTAGTAGGCGTCGCCGAACGGGTTGCTGCCCAGCTGCTTCCAGATCGCGTCGGTCCAGGCCTGGTCGCCGGAGGCCATCGCGGCCGGGCCGACCGAGTCGCCGGCCTCCTCGGCCTGGGTGTCGCCGGAGACATTGCCGTTGGCGCAGTTCAGCTTGACGTGCGGCTGGACCTTGGCCGGGTTGCCGCCGGACAGCGACTTCAGGCAGGCCGACTCCAGCTTGGCCGTCTTGTACGCGGTCGCCGCCGTGGTCGAGCCGTTCAGCAGCGCGTCGGTGCCCAGGTGCCACGGCACCCGGATGGAGTTGTAGCCGACGATGTTGTCCGGCTGGTCCTCCTGGTAGTCGGCGGCGGCCGGCTTGGGGCTGGTGCCGTTGGCGCCGACCACGAAGTCCGACAGCAGGCCCGAGCTCGCCGAGTACTTGGCGGTGAACTCGTTGATCACGGCCTCGGTGCGGGTGACCACCTTGTTCCAGTCGTGCGCGGTGTCGTACTTCGCGAAGGCGCGCAGGTGGTCCAGCATCATGTCGGAGGGCCGGGTGTCGGTGCTCGGGCCGTCGTCCTCGCACTTCAGGTGGCCGTCCGAGGCCACGTCATGGGCGTAGACACTGGCCAGCCAGGCCTTGGCGTCGGCGGTGTAGCCGCCCCACTGCTTGTCGGCCAGGACCAGCCCGTAGCCGACGTCCAGGTCGCCGTCGGTGGCCGAGTCCGGGGTGCCGGAGTCGGCGTACTTGCAGGTCTTGCCGTCCAACTGCCACTGCATCAGGCCGTCGGCGTCCTTGTGGTCCTTCACCAGCTGCCACAGGCCGTTGAACTCGGTCTGCGCGGCGGCGTCGTAACCGGCCATCAGCGGCACGATGTTCATGCCGTAGCCCTGCGCCTCGGACACCGTGCCGTTGTTGGGCGCGTCGTCGTCGCCCTTGGTCGAGACGTAGTACTCGTTCGAGGCACAGCCCTTGACCAGGTAGGTCTTCTTCCAGGAGTCGTACTGCTTGGTCACCGCGGCGTCCCTGGCCGCCTGCGAGGCCGAGGGCAGCACACCGACCTTGTACGTCACATGGGCGGGGAAGGGCTTCGCCGGAGCGGTCGCGGCGGAGGCGTCGGCCCCGCCGGCGGCGACGACGCCGAGACTGAGACAACCGGCTGCCGCGGCGGCGGCGACCAGCTTCCTGACACTGCTTCGGGCGATGAGGGTCTGACGGGCCATCTGCTGAGGGCTCCCTTCATAGTTAGGAAAGTTTCCTAACTGGATTTCGGCAAGAGTGGCCCCAGGTCGGCGGTGCGTCAAGAGTGTGCGCGGCGTTCTCTTACGGAGTTCTATTCCGGAAGGTTGTCGAACGGGGCCACCAGCTGCCGCAGCAGTCCGGCCAACTCCCCGCGCTGGGCCGTGGAGAGCTCCGCGAGCAGGGCCCGTTCGTGCTTCAGCAGCCCGGCCAGCGCCAGGTCCGCGAGATTGCGCCCGGAGGCGCTCAGTCGCACCAGCACGCCGCGGCGGTCGCCCGGATCGGGCAGCCGCTGCACCAGGCCCTTGCCGGCCAGCCGGTCGATCCGGTTGGTCATGGTGCCCGAGGTGACCAGCGTCTGCGTCAGCAACTGCCCCGGTGAGAGCTGGTACGGATCCCCCGCCCGGCGCAGCGCGGTCAGCACGTCGAACTCCCACGGCTCCAGGCTGTGCTCGGCGAAGGCGGTCCGCCTGGCCCGGTCCAGATGGCGGGCGAGGCGGCTGATCCGGCTCAGCACCTCAAGCGGTTCCACGTCGAGGTCGGGGCGCTCTCGGCGCCATGCAGCGACCAGCCGGTCGACCTCGTCCTCCATGGTTGATCAGTGTAGTGGCCGGTGTGTCGATATGAAGTCTCTTGACATCAAGAAACAGAATCAGCCAGACTCGAACTATCTTGACGTCGAGATACTTGGAGCGCCGTAATGACCCCCGCCACCCCCGCCGTCGCCTGGGACCCGGCCCAGTACCTGCGCCACGCCGACCACCGCAGCCGCCCCTTCCACGACCTGGCCGCCCGCATCCCGCACACCCCCGACCGGGTCGTCGACCTCGGCTGCGGCCCCGGCAACACCACCGTCACCCTGCTGGACCGCTGGCCGAACGCCCGGATCACCGGCGTCGACAACTCGCCCGCGATGATCGAGAAAGCCCGCCGGGACTACCCGCGGACCGCCTTCCGGCTCGGCGACATCACCGGCTACGACCCCGCCGCCGACAACCCGGCCCCCGACCTGCTGCTCTCCAACGCCGCACTGCAGTGGGTACCGGACCACGCCGACCTCTTCCCGCGCTGGATCGAGGGCCTGCCGGCCGGCGGCGTCCTCGCCTTCCAGGTCCCCGGCAACTTCGGCGAACCCACCCACACCCTGCTCGCCGACCTGTGCGCGAGCCCCCGCTGGGCCGACCGGCTCGGCGGCCTGCACCGCCCCGCAGTACTGCACCCCACCGAGTACCTCAACCGGCTCACCGCCCTCGGCTGCACCGTCGACGCCTGGGAGACCACCTACTACCAGGTGCTGCAGGGCCGGGCCCCGGTACTCGACTGGATGCTCGGCACCGGCCTCCGCCCCGCCCTCGGCGCCCTCCCCGACCAGGCCGACCGCGACGCCTTCCTGGCCGAGTACGCCGCGCTGCTCGCCGAGGCCTACCCGTCCGCCTCGCACGGCACCGTGCTCCCGTACCGCCGTATCTTCGTCATCGCCACCAAGGACTGAGGAGTTCCTGTTGATCGTCGCTCTCGACCACGTCCAGCTGGCCGCCCCGCCCGGCAGCGAGCCAAAGCTCCGGGCCTACTACGCCGATGTGCTGGGGATGACCGAGGTCCGCAAACCCCCGGTGCTCGCGCTGCGCGGCGGCTGCTGGTTCCAGATCGGCCCGGTGCAGCTGCACCTCGGCATCGAGGACCCGTTCACCCCGGCCAAAAAGGCCCACCCCGCGCTCCGGATCCAGGGCATCCACGCCTATGCCAAGCAGATCGCCGCCCTGGGCGCCCCGGTCAGCTGGGACTACGACCTCCCCGGCCACCACCGCTTCTTCTCCACCGACCCGGTCGGCAATCGGATCGAGTTCCTCGAACCGATTGCCACCCAGGCCGGCTAGCACCTGCCCGGCCGCCGCACCCGAACGGCCCTAGTTCTTGCGGCGGCCCACCAGCTGCGGGCGCCGCTCCATCCCCTCAAGACCGTGCCAGGCCAGATTGACCAGGTGGGCGACCACCTCGGCCTTCTTCGGCTTGCGCACATCCAGCCACCACTGGCCGGTCAACGCCACCATCCCGACCAGCATCTGCGCATACATCGGCGCCAGCTTGGCGTCATAACCGCGCGACTTGAACTCATGCCCGAGGATGTCCTCGACCTGCGTCGCGATGTCATTGATCAGCGACGCGAAGGTCCCGGTCGACTGGGCCACCGGCGAATCCCGGACCAGGATCCGGAAGCCGTCGGTCGAGGTCTCGATGTAGTCCAGCAGCGCGAACGCCGCCTCCTCGCACAACTCGCGCGGATGGCCACCGGTCAGCGACCCTGTGACCATGTCGAGCAGCAACTGCATCTCCCGGTCGACCACGACCGCGTACAGCCCCTCCTTGCCGCCGAAGTGCTCGTACACCACCGGCTTGGAGACCCCGGCCTTGGCCGCGATCTCCTCCACCGACGTCGCCTCGTAGCCGCGCTCGGCGAACAGGGCCCGGCCGACGTCGAGCAGCTGCTCCCGCCGCTGCTTCCCGCTCATCCTCACCCGTCCGGCCCTGGCCCCCGTCGCAGCCGGCTTCCGTGCCCGTCCGGGCCGGGCGACCCGCGCGGGCGCGGGTGGATCGCCCGCCCCGTCTGATCCACTGCTGCTTTCGTTCACGGGACCATCATGCCGCGCGCCGGGCGGCGATCCGCTCCGGGCTGGGCCAGCGGACGTCCTTCGCCCACCCGGCGAGCTCGAACCAGCGGATCAGCCGGGCCGAGGAGTCCACCTGTCCGCGCAGCACCCCGTGCCGCGCCGAGGTCGGCTCGGCGTGGTGCAGGTTGTGCCAGGACTCGCCGCAGGACAGCACCGCCAGCCAGGCCACGTTCCCGGAACGGTCACGCGACTTGAACGGGTGCTTGCCGACCGCGTGGCAGATCGAGTTGATCGACCAGGTGACGTGGTGCAGCAGCGCTACCCGGACCAGCGAGCCCCAGAAGAACGCCGTCAGCGCACCCTGCCAGGACCACGACCACAGGCCGCCGGCCAGCGGCGGAAGCAGGATCGAGACCAGGGTGAAGAAGGCGAACTGGCGCGAGATCCAGGTGATGTCCCGGTCCTTCAGCAGGTCGGGGGCGTAGGTCTGCTGCGGGGTCTGCTCCTCGTCGAAGAGCCAGCCCATGTGCGCCCACCACAGGCCCTTGAGCAGGGCCGGGACGGTCTCGCCGTAGCGCCAGGGGGAGTGCGGGTCGCCGTCCTTGTCGGAGAACTTGTGGTGCTTGCGGTGGTCCGCCACCCAGCGCACGATCGGGCCCTCAATGGCGAGGCTGCCGGCCACCGCCATCACGATCTTCAGTACCCGGGTGGCCTTGAACGAGCCGTGGGTGAAGAAGCGGTGGAACCCGACGGTGATCCCGTGGCAGGCGGTGAAGTACATCACCGTCATGATCACCACATCGTGCCAGCCGATGCCCCAGCCCCAGGCGAACGGTACGGCCGCGAGCACTGCCAGGAACGGCACCCCAATGAAGGACCCCAGGGCGAAGCGCTCGGCCGCCCCCTGCCGCTCGCCCCCGCGGGTGGCCAGCGGCGGCGGTGTGTCCGGGCGCCGCAGTACAGCCGTCGCCGCGGCGGAGGCGGCGGTCTCCTCAGTGGGCTCGATGCTCATACGTCTACCTCGGAAGGTGGGGTGAGGGAGTGATGCGGAAACGGAGCACTGTTCCTACGGTTCCGTAACCTACGGCATCGTAGGTTGAATGCCCCGCTCTGCACACCCCCAACCACCCCGGGCGCGTCGAGCATGGTCCAATTCCCTCGAACGTATGGTCCTTGGCCGTTTTCCCACGCCCGCCCGCACGGCGCGACCAGGGTCGATCCCATGGCCATGGACGAAGAGGCAGACCTGCGGGAGCGGGCGGTGGCCCTGCGGCGGGGCGGGATGAGCCGCCGCCAGATCAGGGACGAGCTCCGCATCTGGAACAACGGCACCCTCAACCGCCTGCTCGAGGGCGAGCCCCCGCCGGAGTGGACCAAGCGCCCCAACGCCAAGGACGACCTCCGCGCGAAGGCCCGGGAACTACGGACCGAGGGCCTGACCTACGACGAGATCCAGGAGCAGCTGGGCGTCTCGAAGAGTTCGGTGTCCCTCTGGGTGCGGGACCTGCCGCGACCGCCACGCAGGCGGTCGCCGCAGGAGCGGCGGGACCATATGCAGCGGATCTGCTGGGGGCCGCTGCGCGAGCGGCGTGACGGGGAGCGCAGGGCGGCCAAGCAGGCTGCGGCGTCCGAGATCGGCGAGCTCTCGGACCGCGAGCTCTTCGTCCTCGGTGTCGGGATCTACTGGTCCGAGGGGACGAAGGACAAGGAGTACGCCCGGCGGGAGTGCGTGACCCTGATCAATAGTGACGCGGGGCTGATCGCCGTCTACCTGGCCTGGCTCGACCTGCTGGCCGTGGACCGGTCGAGGCTGCGCTTCCGGGTGTCGATCCACGAATCGGCGGACGTCGACGCGGCTCAGCAGGCATGGGCCGAACTGGTCGGTCTGCCGGTCGAGTCGCTGCAGCGGGTGAATCTGAAGCAGCACAATCCGACCACGGCCCGGTACAACACGGGGGCGGACTACAAGGGCTGCCTGATCGTCAAGGTGTTGGACGGCGCCGACCTCTATCGACGAATCGAGGGCTGGTGGTCGGGATTGGTAGTGGAGGCGAAGCGTCGAAACCCGTAGGCTGTGGTGGTGCCATGGGGGAACAAGATTCCTCTTGACAAATAATCCGCTGTAGTGTAATTGGCAGCACGGCATCCTTTGGAGATGTTCGGTCTAGGTTCGAGTCCTAGCAGCGGAGCTTCGATTCTGATCGTTTTTGTGGCAGGGCTATTCTCGAACAGTCCGGGTACGCCTGTGCGGAACCCTTGGTGGCCCGGCGTTCCCTCATTTCCTGTGACGCCGAGGAGCCTCCCGCTGTGAGCTTCAATCCGCCGGCCGCTGTTGTCGTTCTCGCCGCTGGCGGGGGTACCCGCATGAAGTCGGCGGTGCTGCCGAAGGTGCTGCACCCGCTCTGCGGTCGCACCCTCGTCGGCCACGCCGCCGCCGCGGCCCGCGAACTGCACCCCGAGCACCTGGTCGTGGTCATCGGCCACATGCGGGAGAAGGTCGCCGCCCACCTCGCCGAGGTGGACCCGGAGGCCAGGACCGTGGTCCAGGAGCAGCAGAACGGAACCGGCCACGCGGTCAGGACCGCCCTGGAGGCCCTCGCCGCGGACGGGATCTCGCTGGACGGCACCGTGGTCGTCAGCACCGGCGACACCCCGCTGCTGACCGGCGCCACCCTGCGCCGCCTGGTCCAGGCGCACGCCGCCGACGGCAACGCCGCGACCGTGCTGACCGCCGAGGTGCCGGACGCGTCCGGCTACGGCCGGATCCTGCGCGGGCCGAGCCACGAGGTGCGGCGGATCGTGGAGCACAAGGACGCCACCGAGGCCCAGTTGCGGATCGCCGAGATCAACTCCGGGGTGTTCGCCTTCGACGGCAAGCTGCTGGGCGAGGCGCTGGCCCAGGTGCGCACGGACAACAGCCAGGGTGAGGAGTACCTCACCGATGTGCTCGGCATCCTCCGTGAGGAGGGCCACCGGGTGGGCGCGCTGGTGGCGGCGGACTTCCGCGACATCCTGGGCATCAACGACCGGGTGCAGCTGGCGCAGGCCCGGCGGATCATGAACGACCGGCTGGTCGAGGACGCGATGCGGGCCGGTGTGACCGTGGTGGACCCGGCGACCACCTGGCTGGACGTGCAGGTGACGTACGAGCAGGACGCGGTGATCCTGCCGAACACCCAGCTGCAGGGGGCGACCTCGATCGGCGAGGGCGCCGAGGTGGGTCCCAACTGCACGCTGCGGGACACCGCGGTGGGTGCGGGCGCGCATGTGAGCAACACCACAGCGACCGAGTCGGTGGTCGGCCCGGGGGCGACCGTGGGCCCGTACGCGTACCTCCGTCCGGGCACGGTGCTGGGGGCGAAGGGCAAGATCGGGACCTATGTCGAGACCAAGAACGCGGTCATCGGCGAGGGCAGCAAGGTGCCGCACCTGAGCTATGTGGGCGACGCCACAATCGGCGTCGGCAGCAACATCGGCGCGGCCTCGGTGTTCGTCAACTACGACGGTGTGCACAAGCACCACACCACGATCGGGGACCACTGCCGGACCGGTTCCGACAATATGTTCGTCGCTCCGGTGGTGGTCGGCGACGGTGCTTACACGGCGGCAGGATCCGTGATCTACAAGGACGTTCCGGCCGGCGCCCTCGGTGTCACCCGCCCGCAGCAGCGCAATGTGGAGGGCTGGGTGGAGCGCAAGCGCCCGGGTACGGCGGCGGCGCAGGCGGCGGTCGAGGCCCGCGCGCGGGGCGAGGAGTAAGCCCCCGCCGCGCGCCCGCGGGCGGCTGTCGGCTGCCCGGTGCGGCTGTTTCCGGCCGCCCCGGAGGCGACGGGAACTGTTCCCGGCGCGTAACCTGGGGGACATCCAGGCGCCGCGGACGCTCGTCCTCGTCGGCGCTCCAGCCAACCCCCCAGCAGCCGGGCCGCGTCACGCGGCAGGCGCAGCGCGCGTTCTTGACGCAATGAGGAGACGGTGCAGTGACCGGGATCAAAACGTCCGGTGAGAAGAACTTGATGCTCTTCTCCGGCCGCGCACACCCCGAGTTGGCCCGGGAGGTGGCGGAGCAACTGGGGGTGGACCTGGTTCCCACTAAGGCCCTGGACTTCGCCAACGGTGAGATCTATGTGCGCTACGAGGAGTCGGTGCGCGGCGCGGACGCGTTTGTGCTGCAGAGCCACACGGCGCCGATCAACCAGTGGATCATGGAGCAGCTGATCATGATCGACGCCCTGAAACGGGCCTCGGTCAAGAGCATCACTGTGATCATGCCCTTCTACGGCTACGCCCGGCAGGACAAGAAGCACCTCGGCCGGGAGCCGATCTCGGCCCGGCTGGTCGCCGACCTGCTGAAGCAGGCGGGCGCGCACCGGCTGATGTCGGTGGACCTGCACACCGCGCAGATCCAGGGCTTCTTCGACGGCCCGGTGGACCACCTGTTCGCGCTGCCGCTGCTGGCGGACTACGTGGGCGGCAAGGTCGACCGCGACCGGCTGACCATCGTGTCCCCGGACGCGGGCCGGGTGCGGGTGGCGGACCAGTGGTCCGACCGGCTCGGCGCCCCGCTGGCGATCATCCACAAGCGCCGCGACCCCAATGTCGCCAACAAGGTGCTGTCGGCCGATGTGGTCGGCGACGTCAGGGGCCGGGTCTGCGTACTGGTCGACGACATGATCGACACCGGTGGCACCATCTGCGCCGCCGCGGACGCGCTGTTCGAGCAGGGCGCGGCGGACGTGATCGTGGCCGCGACCCACGGGGTGCTGTCCGGCCCGGCCGCGGACCGGCTGAAGAACTCGCGGGCCAGCGAGTTCGTCTTCACCAACACCCTGCCGACGCCGGGTGAGCTGCAGATGGACAAGGTGACCACGCTGTCGATCGCCCCGCTGATCGCCCGCGCGATCCGCGAGGTCTTCGACGACGGTTCGGTGACCAGCCTGTTCGAGGGCGCTCACTAGCGTCCGTGTGATCGTTTGGGTCCCTCGCCGGGCTTCGGCTAGACTGCTGGAATTGCCCGGCGAGGGAGTCCCCACTCCGTGATCGACGCGCTGCTCCGCCATAGCTGGCTGGTCGTGCGAGATGCCGCCGGGCGACTCATCCCTGATTCTTCGGGTGAGGTTCTGCCGGTGGCTTTTTCTTTCGCAGAGGTCTTCTGCTCGGAGAGCCGTGCCGGACGGCGCCCGCCCCCCGTGTACCGAGGAGTGCCGTCATGGCCGCCGAGATCCGCCTTGAAGCCCAGCCCCGCAACGAGTTCGGCAAGGGTGCCGCCCGTCGCGCCCGCCGTGAGGGCCTGGTCCCCGCGGTGGTCTACGGCCACGGCACCACCCCGGTCCACGTCAACCTTCCGGGCCACGCCCTGATGCTGGCGCTGAAGACCCCCAACGCGCTGTTCACCCTGCCGATCGACGGCAAGGACGAGTTCGTGCTGCCGAAGGCCGTGCAGCGGGACGCGATCAAGCGCAACGTGAAGCACATCGACCTGCTGCTGGTGAAGCGCGGCGAGAAGGTCACCGTCGAGATCGTGATCAACACCGAGGGCGAGCTGGCCCCCGGCGGCAACCTGCTGGAGCACGTGCTCAACACCCTCCCGCTCGAGGCCGAGGCCACCAACCTCCCCGAGTCGGTCACCATCTCGGTCGAGGGCCTGTCGGCCGGCGACTCGGTCCTGGCCAAGGACATCACCCTGCCGAAGGGCTCGACCCTGGCCGTCGAGCCGGAGACCGTGGTGCTGCACGTCGTCGCCGCCCAGGTCGAGGCCGTCGCCGACGAGGACGAGGCCCCCGCGGAGGCCTGAGCCTCCCGGTTCCGTTCGCTCGGTCCGCTGCCCCGGTCCCTGTCCTGCGACAGGCCGGGGCAGCGGCATGTCCGTTGGCAGGCTGTCCGTTGAGAGGACCCAGCAGTGAGTGACGAGTACACCGGTCCGTGGCTCGTGGTGGGCCTGGGCAACCCCGGCCCCGAGTACGCGGGGAACCGCCACAACGTCGGTGCGATGGTGGTGGACCTGCTGGCCTCCCGGGTCGGCGCGAAGTTCAAGGCGCACAAGAGCCGCAACCAGGTGGTCGAGGGACGGCTGTCGGGGCAGCGGGTGGTGCTGGCGAAGCCCGCCTCGTACATGAATGTGTCCGGCGGGCCGGTGACCGCGCTGCGGGACTTCTACAAGGCCCCGGTGGAGCGGATCGTGGTGGTCCACGACGAGCTGGACATCGACTACGCCACGCTGCGGCTGAAGCTGGGCGGCGGCGACAACGGGCACAACGGGCTGAAGTCGCTGACGAAGTCGCTGGGTCCGGACTACCACCGGATCCGGGTGGGGGTGGGGCGTCCGCCGGGGCGGATGGAGGTCGCCGACTTCGTGCTCAAGGACTTCTCCTCGGCGGAGCGCAAGGAACTGGACTGGTTCGTGGACCGCGCGGCGGACGCGGTGGAGTCGCTGATCTCCGAGGGCCTGGAACGGGCGCAGTCGACCTACAACTCCTGACGGTGTGTATATGTCGACCTCGGCTATCGGATCGTTACGGATCGGCCTTCTGGGGCTTTTGGTCATGGATGGGGTCTTTGGTCCGGCGATGCTGGTGGGATTGGCATGCAATGCCGGTTTTCGAGCGAATTGACAACGGGGCCCGGTGAAATGACGATGTGTGATGCTCATGGGGGAGGCGTGCATGTCATTTGCCGCTCTTCCCGGCTTGGAGACTCGCGATGTCCCTGCGGGTCGTGCTGGTCATCCCCTGTGGCTCCAACCGCTCTGGTTCTGTCCAGTTAGGGGAAGAAGTGTCCATATCCCGTCGCACCCGCACCACGGTGCGCACTCTCGGCGTCGCCTCCGCCGCAGCCGCGCTCTCGCTCGGCGTCGCAGGCAACGCGTTCGCGTGCAACATCGGTGAGCTCAGCTGGGTTGCAAGCTGCGATTCCGACAGCGGCACTGCCACGATCGTCGTGACCGACACCGACGGTTCGGTGGGTTCGCTGAAGCTGGTCGACAAGGCCGACGCGACCGCCGACCAGACCAAGGACCTGCCCGGCGCGAAGTACGGCGTCGACCAGGTGGTCACCTTCACCGGTGTCCCGTGGAAGGACCTGAGCAGCGTCACCATTCTGGTGACCGTGCCCAACTACCTGACCAACCAGCCGATCACCAAGACCTCGATCACTGGTGAGAACTGCACCAAGCCGACGCAGTCGCCCACGCCCACGCCGACGCCGTCCGCGACCACCACCAAGCCGACGCCGACGCCGTCCGCGACCACCACCACGGCCGCGCCGTCGCCCAGCACCAGCAGCACCGTGGACGCGACCGCGTCCCCCTCGCCGACCGGCCCGGTGCTGGCCACGACCGGTGGCGGCAGTGACACCGGTCTGATCGCCGGCCTGGCCGGCGCGTTCGTCGTTGTCGGTGCCGGCGCGGTGTTCGCGCTGCGTCGCCGCTCCGCGGGCACGCACAACTAAGCAGGACCCGCAGGACCCGCACCACGTACGACTGAGGCCCGCTCCGGAAAGCTTCCGGAGCGGGCCTCAGTCGTGTGCGGCAGACCAGGCGTCAGCCGGTGTTGCGCAGGCCGGCCGCGATGCCGTTGACGGTCAGCAGCAGCGCGCGGGAGCGCAGCGGGTCCTCCGGCAGCCCCGCGGCGGCGTCCTCCCGCTGGCGGCGCAGCAGGGCCACCTGGAGGTAGGAGATCGGGTCGAGGTAGGCGTCGCGGATGGTGAAGGTCTGCTTCAACACCGGTGTGTGGTCCAGCAGTTCGTTCTCACCGGTGATCCGCAGCACCTCCTTGAGGGTCAGCGCGTGCTCGGCCTCGATCAGGTCGAAGACGTGCTTGAGCTCGGCCGGGACCAGCTGGTCCACGTAGTGGCGGGCGATCCGCAGGTCGGTCTTGGCCAGCGTCATGGCGACGTTGGACAGGAAGTTGCGGAAGAAGTGCCACTCGTTCTGCATCTCGTCCAGGATGTCGCCGAGCCCGGCGTCCCTCGCGGCGGCGAGGCCGGAGCCGACGCCGTACCAGCCGGGGACGATCTGCCGGGACTGGGTCCAGCCGAACACCCAGGGGATGGCCCGCAGGCCGTCCAGGCCCGCGCCGCTGTCCGGGCGGCGGCTGGGGCGGGAGCCGAGGTGCAGCGAGGCGAGCTGGTCGACCGGGGTGGCGGCGAAGAAGTACGCCGGCAGGTCCGGGTCCTCGACCAGGCGGCGGTAGGCGGTGTGGGCGCCGTCGGAGACGGTGTCCATGGTGGCGTCCCAGCGGGCCAGCGCCTCCTCGGACTGCCGGGGCGCGGTGTGCAGCGCGCTGGCCTCCAGCGTGGCGGAGACGGTGAGCTCCAGGTTCTCCCGGGCGAGCGCCGGGATCAGGTACTTGTCGGAGATCACCTCGCCCTGCTCGGTGACCTTGATCTCGCCCTCCAGCGTCCCGTAGGGCTGGGCCAGGATCGCCTCGTGCGAGGGGCCGCCGCCGCGGCCGACGGTGCCGCCGCGGCCGTGGAACAGCCGCAGCCGGATGCCGTAGCGGTGGGCCACGTCGCGGAGCCGGCGCTGGGCCCGGTGGATCTCCCACTGCGAGGTGGTGATGCCGCCGAACTTGGAGGAGTCGGAGTAGCCGAGCATGACCTCCTGGATGTCCCCGCGCAGCGAGACCAGCAGCCGGTAGGAGGGGTCGCGCAGCATCTCGTCGAGGATGGTGTCGGCGGCGCGCAGCTCGTCGGTGGTCTCCAGCAGCGGGACGATGCCGACCTTGGCGATGCCGGCGTGCAGGTCGATCAGGCCGGCCTCGCGGGCCAGCACCGCGGCGGCGAAGACGTCGTCGGCGCCCTGGCACATGGAGATGATGTAGCTCTCCACGATCTCGTCGCCGAAGCGCTCGAAGCTGTCGCGGACGGTCTCGAACACGCCCAGGGTCTTCGCCCCGGCCGCGTCCAGCGGGGCCGGCGTGGGGGCCAGCGGGCGGCGGGACTTGAGCTCCTTGGCGAGCAGCCGCTGCCGGTACTCGCGCGGCATGTCGGTGTAGCGCCAGGCCTCCTCGCCGAGCCGGTCGAACAGCTGGCCGAGGGCGTGGTGGTGGGCGTCGGCGTGCTCGCGGACGTCCATGGTGGCGAGCTGCAGGCCGAAGGCGGAGACGGTGCGGATCGCCCGGGAGAGCCGGCCGTCGGCGATCAGCTCGCCGCGGTGCGCCCGCAGCGAGTCCTGGATCACCTGGAGGTCGGCCAGCAGCGGGGCGGTGCCGAGGTAGTCGCGGCCCTCGACGTGCGGGGTGCTGTTGGCGAGCCGCTCGCGGGTGTTGACCAGCTTCTGCCGGATGCAGGTGGCCTTGAGCCGGTACGGCTCCTCGGCGTTCATCCGCTTGTAGCGGGGGCTGATCTCGGGCAGCGCGGCGAGGTCGGCCTCCAGCGAGCCGAGCAGCTCGTCGGTGGCGCCGGACAGCCGGACCGAGGAGGAGAGCTGGTCCCGCAGCTCGTTGACGACCTCGAGCGCGTCCTTGATGCCGTACTCGTGCTGCAGCAGCAGCACGTCCAGGGTGACCGCGGGGGTGACGTTGGGGTTGCCGTCCCGGTCGCCGCCGATCCAGGTGCCGAAGCTGAGCGGGCGGACGCCGTCCGGGATGCTGATGCCGACCCGGGCCAGCTCCTCGTTCAGCTCCTCCAGCACGTCGGGGACGGCGCGCTTGTAGAGCTCGTCCAGGTAGTAGACGGCGTTGCGGGCCTCGTCCGAGGGCTCGGGGCGGGCGATCCGCAGTTCGTCGGTCTGCCAGAGCAGGTCGATCACCTCGGCGAGCCTGCGGTCGGCCTGACGCCGTCCGCTGGGCCGGGTCGGGGTGTCGGTCTGCTCCAGCAGCTCGGCGATCCGGCGCAGCTTGGTGAGCACGCTGCGGCGGGCGGCCTCGGTCGGGTGCGCGGTGAACACCGGGCGCACGGCGAGGTGCGCGAGCGCGTCGCTGACCTGCTGCGGGTCGGCCTCGGCGAGCTTGTCGGCGGTGCGGGAGAGCAGCGAGCCCTCCTCGGCGCGGTGCACGCCGAGCTCCCGGCCGCGGTGCACCTGCTCGGTGACGTTGGCCAGGTGGAAGTAGGTGGAGAAGGCCCGGACCAGCTTGGCTGCGGTCTCCAGGTCGGTCTCCTCCAGCAGCGCGGACGCGGCGGCGCCGTCGCTGCGGGTGAGCGCGCGGACCTCTTCGACGAGGTCGAGCAGTTCCTGGCCCTCCTGCCGGACCAGGGTCTCGCCGAGGAGTTCGCCGAGGCGGCGGATGTCGGCGCGAAGAGCGGAGTTGTCCGGCTCGGCCGGGGTGGTGGCCGGGGTGGTGGCCTCGCGTGCGTCGCTCACGCTGGTGCTCCCTGTTGCAGGTGGGTGGGCGGGCTCCCGGACGGCGCTGTCCGACCCGACCAGCATAGGTGTGCGGGTGTCGCCGGCACTGGCTGCGGTCGAATGCCGGACACCTGGGCGGGGTCGGCGACATAGGCTGACCCCATGAGCGCGGCAACGCCCGGGGTGGGCGCGGAAGGCACAGCGAGGCCGTGGGCCCGGCTGTGGACGGGGTTCCGGACGGGGGTCTGGGCGCGGCGACGCAGCATGTGGTTCGACCTGGGGGTGACCGCCCTCGCGGTGGTCGAGTGCATGACCAGCGCCGCCTCGTTCGCGAGCAAGCAGGGGGTGGGCCTGACCGGCACGGTGCTGCTCGGGGCGTTCGGGATGCTGGCGGCCTCGACGCTGGTGGTCCGCCGGCGCTGGCCGCTGGTGCCGGTGGCGGCGGCGCTGCTGACGATCCCGCTGCAGGCCGGGTACCTGCTGCTGATGGTGGGCCTCTACACGCTGGGCGCGTACCGGCCGGAGGGGATGGCCCGGCGGTTCGCCGACCGGCGGCCGATGTCGCTGCTGTGCGCCTGGGCGATCCTGGAGACCACGGTGGTCTCGGCGCTCACCGTCGGCACCCAGCAGGCGGACGCGGTGCGCCGGGGCGTCCCGATCTACGCGCTGGTCATCATCTCGGTGCTGGCGGCGGTGGGCATCACCGTCGCGCCGACCATGCTCGGCCTCTACATCGGCGCCAGGCGGCGGCTCTGGGAGACCCTGTCCGAGCGCGCCGAGGGCCTGGAGACCGAACTGGCGCTGCTGGCCGAGCAGGCCACCGAGCGGGCCCGCCGGGCCCGGATGGAGGAGCGCACCCGGATCGCCAGGGAGATGCACGACGTGGTGGCGCACCGGGTGAGCCTGCTGGTGGTGCACGCCGGCGCGCTGGAGCGGGTGGTGCACAAGGACGCGCAGCGGGCGGCGGAGAGCGCCAAGCTGATGGGCGACATCGGCCGGCAGGCGCTGGACGAGCTGCGGCAGATCCTGGGGGTGCTGCGCACGGTGGAGACCGACGCGGTCAGCGGGGAGGTCGCGGCGGCGGTGCTCGCCGTCCCCTCCTCGGACGGTCCCGGCCTCGCGGACGTGCCGCGGCTGGTGGACGAGTCCCGGGCGGCCGGGCTGCGGGTCCGGCTCACCGTCGGCGGCGCGCGGCGGGCGCTCAGCGCCGAGACCGAGCGGACCGCCTACCGGGTGGTGCAGGAGGCGCTGACCAATGTGCTGAAGCACGCGGCCGGGGCCGAGGCGGAGGTCGTGGTCGCGTACGTGCCTGGCGGGGTGGCGCTGGTGGTCTCCAACAACTGCCCGGTGGTGGGCGGCGGCGAGGGCGGCCGGGAGCTGCCCAGCGGCGGGAACGGCCTGGTCGGGATGCGCGAGCGGGTGACCGCGCTGGGCGGCAGTTTCACCGCGGGCGAGACCGAGGCCGGCGGCTTCCGGGTGGAGGCCAGGATGACGGTGGCGGCGGCCCCGAGGTAGCGCCCCCGGTACTACCGTTGGCGTCGTCACCAGCCACCGACACCAGCCACCGACGACGGAGACCGCATCGTGCTGATCGCCCTCGACCCCGACTCAACCGTTCCACCGTTCGAGCAGGTCAGAGCGCAGATCGCGGAGTTGGCGCGGACCGGTGCGGCCCCGGTCGGGACCAAGCTGCCGACGGTGCGCGGGCTCGCCGAGCAGCTGGGCCTGGCGGCGAACACCGTCGCCAAGGCGTACCGGGAGCTGGAGGCCGCCGGGGTGGTGCAGACCCGGGGCCGGCACGGCACGGTGGTCGCTTCCTCCGGCGACGCCTCCCGCGGCGCCGCCGCCCGGGCCGCGGCGGCCTACGCGGCGCGGGTGCACGGTCTGGGCATCCCGGCGGCGGAGGCCCGCGCGGTGGCGGAGGCGGCGCTGCGGAGCGCCTACGGCGAGGACTGACCGGCTACGAGGACCGGCCGGCTACATGGTGTCGGCGACGAAGCGCAGCCGCTCCGGCGTCGTGCCCAGGACCAGGGTGCTCAGCGCCTGGTCCACGGTCTGGCCGAGGAACCACTCGCCGCTGTGGTCCAGGCTGTGCACCCGGCCCAGGGCGTCGATGGCGAGCAGCGCCTGGCCGTCCCGCTCCTCGCCCAGCGGCGCCAGCGGGACCTCCAGGCAGCGGCCCAGGTCGGCCAGGGTGCGCGGCTGGTGCAGCCCGGCCAGCGGGTCGATCACAAAGGCGGTACGGGCCTGCTGGCGGCCCGCGCCCTCCAGGCCGACGGTGAGCCCGCCGTACTCGGCCCAGGCCTCCACGGCCGCCGGGAACAGCGCGTGCCGGTACCCCTCGGGAGAGGTGTAGCCGGCCAGGGTGTCGGCCCAGCGCTCGGCCTGCGGCAGCATCCTGCGGCCGGGGAACCAGCCGGCCTTGGTCAGCACCGAGGCGACCTCGGCGGCGAATCTGGCGTCGGGGGGCATGGTGCTCACGTCCCCTTCGCGGGTGACGGCGCGAGCGCCACGACCTGGACGCCGAAGTGCGCGAGCAGCGGCACGCAGGAGCGGCACGGCGGCTGGTGGGTGCCGTGCGCCGGGTCGCCCTCCTCGCGGATCCGCACCGTGGTCAGCCGGGCGCCGCGCAGCGACTTCCTGGCGTCGCCCTCGGTGAAGGGCCGGCGGGCGGCCCGGCGGCTGCGCTCGCCCTCGGCGGTGTCGAAGTACTGCGACAGCAGCACCGCCTCCGGGCAGCGCCCGGTGAAGCGCTCGCGCTGCTCCAGCGGCAGGCCGTCCAGGAACGAGGACACCAGCGGGTGCAGCTCGGGTGCGCGGTCGGCCTTCTCCCCGGCGCAGGTGTGGGTCTCGCCGCCGCGCAGCGACAGCGCGGCGGCCACGATCGGCATCAGGCTGTCGCGCCGCTCCCGCAGCAGCGGCGCGGCGGTGGCAACGGTCGCCGGGCGGCGGCCATCGGTGATGTGGTCCACGTACGGTCGTTCCTTCCCTGTTCTCGCGCACGGCGGACAGGGCACTTGCCGCGCGGCAGCCCCCGTTGGCGGGCCCCGGCCCACCGCTGCTGCAGGGCTCAGCCTGCCAAATGCCCACAGGTCGGGGGAAGTCGGGGGGTCATTGAGGCACTGTAACTCCACATGTTCGAATCAGCGGCGAGCAGTGCGGACGCTGGAGATCCGCCGGGCCCCGGCACCCCCTAGGCTGGGGGAGGCATTCAGTTCCAGCAGGGGGCAATCTTCATGACGACAGGTCGGCCCAACGCCGCCTATGCCGGGCAGGTCGTGCACTTCCCCGATCCGCTGCGATCCGAGAAGTACCCCGCAGGGGTGCGGATCGACGGGCAGGGGCACCCTGACTTCGGCCCCTACGTCCGTGCCGCGGCCGAGGTCGCCGACCCGCCGGACGGCTTCGGCGTGGACGAACTGCGGCTCACCGACTACGTGTCGGCGAACGCGGCGCTCTACGCCGCGGGCCACGAGCTGTGGGCGGACGTGGACAGTGCCGTGTCCACCCCGCGCGGCTGGACCTGGCACCACGCGGTCGGCGGCGCCCGCCCCGGGCACCGGCGGATGGAGCTGGTCCCGGTGGAGGTCAAGGCGCTGCTCCGGCACCACGCCGGGCTCGCCTCGTCCGGCGCGGACCACGGCAAGCGCGGCACCCGGCCGCTGCAGGAGCGCCGCCCGGTGCACTTCCCGCTCGGCGAGGGCCCGCTCGCGGAGGGTGCCCCCGGCGAGGGCGACGACGCCCCCGAGAAGCCGGACACCGCGCGGGCCGGCACCAGCGAGCAGCGGGTGCAGGCCGCCGAGGAGGGCCTCGGCTACGGTCTGCCCGGCCCGTACCGGACCTTCCTCAAGGCGGCCGGCGGGCGTGCGCCGCACGGCGTCGCGCTGGACACCGAGCTGGGCATCCTGGTCGACCAGCCGTTCCTGACGCTGCGTGAGGAACGCACCCTGGACGACCTGGTCTATGTGAACAAGTGCCTGCGGGACCACCTGACCAAGGACTACCTGGGCGTCGGCTACGCCCAGGGCGGCCTGATCGTGCTGAAGACCAAGGGCGGCGCGGTCGGCACGGTCTGGTTCCTCCCGTACGACGACGCCAGGGACACCGGCGCGGCCGGGGTGCCGCCGCAGCAGCGCTGCGAGCAGCTGCTGCTGCCCTGCGGCGAGGACTTCGACGCCTTCCTGCTGCGGCTCGCGGGCAGCCCGCCCGAGCTGCAGACGGTGGCCGAGCTGATGGTGGACGGCGGCTTCGCCCGCGCGGTCCCGGTGGAGGGGTGAGCGGGCCCGTGGTGACGTACGCGGAGGCGCAGCAGCGCGCCGAGGAGTGGATCAACGAGGGTGTGGCCTCGTACCAGCGCCGCGAGGTGCGGGTGCGGGAGTTCGACCTGGGCTTCGTGGCCTGGGCGGTGGACCGCGCGGACGGCCCGTCCTCGGACGGCGGCGCGGTGCGGCTGGTGATCGCCCGCGACAGCGGGGCGACCTCGCTCTGGCCGGCCCTGCCGATCAACGACGTGGTGCGCCACTACGAGGAGGCGTACGGCCGCCCGGTCGGCGCGACCCCGACCGGTACCCCGTCGGCGTCCGGCCGCGACCTGGCCGAGGCGACCTCGTTCCTGCTCAGCCCGCCGCAGTGGCTGGAGGAGCCGGCGGCCGGGGCCGCCGCGGGCGTCCAGGCCCCGAGCCACGGGCCCGGCCCGGTGCCGGTCGGCGCGGGTGCGCGGCCCGGGACCGGGCCCGGGCCGGAGACGCCGCCGTCGCTGATGGTGGCGCCGCCGGTGTCCGAGGGCCCGCCGGGAGAGGTGCCCACGATGCTGTCGCCGCCGCCGGACTGGGCCGGCGCTGCCCCCCGGCAGCGCCCGGCCGCCCAGCCGGGCAGCTCCTACGCCGCCCCGCAGCCGCCGCCCCCGCCCGGCCCGCAGTACGGGGCAGGACCCGGCACCCCGCCGCCCCCGCCGCCGGACTGGGCCGGAGGCCCGTCCCAGCAGCGCCCGCCGCAGCCGGGCGGTCCCGGCCTGCCCCCGCCCCCTCCGCCGGGGCTGGCGGGCGGTGCCGGTGCGCCCGTACCGCAGGCCCCGCCCGGGGTCGCCCCCGGCCGTCCCGGGGTGCCGCCGCCGGCCGCCGGTGCGGACTCGCTGGACTACGCGCCGACGATGCTGTCCAGGCCCGCCCGCCCGGCCGGCCCTGCGCCGGTGCCGCAGAGCCCGGCCCCCTCGGCGTCCGGCCCGGCCGGCGGCCCGCCGCCGCCCCCGCCGCCCGGCCTGCTCGGGGGAGCGGG
>NZ_JBHEZX010000018.1:0-164142 GCF_042511045.1 Streptacidiphilus alkalitolerans | reverse complement strand
GGGAAACGCCCGGTAACATCCCGAACCCGGAAGCTAAGCCTCACAGCGCCGATGGTACTGCAGGGGGGACCCTGTGGGAGAGTAGGACGCCGCCGAACAACCATTCCAGTGAAGCCCCCTGACCACCGGTCAGGGGGCTTCACTGCGTTCATCACCGAACACCCGTGGGGTCGGCCCTCACCGTTGCCACAGTGGCGGCGCCGTCTCGCGCCTGTCGGCGCAAAGAAGCCAACTACACGGAGCCCCGCACCGGGCCGGGGCCCGAAGCCCCCTTCCCGTCAGCGAGAAACAACGCCCGACCACCCGCCCCGCCCCCGCGTAGTTGGCCGCAGTGCGGCGGAGCCGCGAGACGGTGTCGCCACTGCTGCTACGGCGAAGGCCGACCCCACTCAGGGCCGGCGCACCCAGCGTGGCACGGTTGGCCGGTTTGCCCCTTTTCGCATAGCGTCGCAGTGATGAAACGTGATGAAAGGGGCAGGTGATGGTGGTCCTGGAGATCCTGGGGTTCTCGCTGGCAGTGATCGCGATCTGCACGGGGCTGCTGCTGTTTCTGATCGGCGGCCCGAACTACCGCAAGCAGCACCCGCACCCGCACCCGCAGCAGCAGCCGTAGCCGGGCGGTAGCCGCGGCGCCAGGTCGCTAGCCACCCCGCCGGCAAACGCAGAGACGCCCCGTCCCGGTGGTGAACCGGTACGGGGCGTCTCCGACGCGCGCCGATCGTCAGATCGTGCGGATGTTCTCGGCCTGCGGGCCCTTCTGGCCCTGCGTGACGTCGAACTCGACCTTCTGGCCCTCGAGGAGCTCGCGGAAGCCCTGCGCGTTGATGTTCGAGTAGTGGGCGAAGACGTCGGCGCCGCCGCCGTCCTGCTCAATGAAGCCGAAACCCTTTTCGGCGTTGAACCACTTCACGGTGCCGGTAGCCATATTGATCTCCTTCTGTCAGGGGCTGGTGCCAGGACTCGCACGGTACGAGCCCTGTGTCGCCGGAATGATCACCCTGGTCACGAAGGGACCTGCGAAAGCACGAACGCCCGTGATCGCGATCACGGGCGGCCAAAACTTAGGGAACCACGCACTGCAACTGATCTAGAGAATACAGGGTGGGTCCCGGGTCTCGTCAACAGATCACAGGGCTCATGTGTCGCAGCTGTGACCTGCACACACTCGTGTCACGTAGCCGATCCCGTGGGTATCGTGTACGGTTTTGCCCTGTAGTAGTCGTGGTTCTCGACGTTTGTACGCCCGTGATCCCGATCGCGGGCTTTTTTCCTGTTCTGCGATCTCCTCATGGGTCGGGCGTACGGATCGATGACTCGGAGTCCGCACGGTGCGGCTCCTACACGACTGCAGAGGAGAACGAGAGACATGGCCACCGGAACCGTCAAGTGGTTCAACGCTGAAAAGGGCTTCGGCTTCATCGAGCAGGACGGCGGCGGCGCCGACGTCTTCGCCCACTACTCCAACATCAACGCCCAGGGCTTCCGCGAGCTCCTCGAGGGCCAGAAGGTCGAGTTCGACGTCACGCAGGGCCAGAAGGGCCCGCAGGCCGAGAACATCCGCCCGCTCTAAGGCCCAAAGCCTGATCAGCGTCGCGTGGTGAGCGCCCCCGCACCGGTTCGCCGGTACGGGGGCGCTTTCATATTCCGGGCGCGGGCGCGGATGTGAGCGCGGGCGCGGGCGTGAGCCGCTACTTGAGCTGGGACGCCACGGAGCAGGGGTCGGCCGCCTCGCCGGTGTGTGCGATGTAGTGCGAGGCCAGCGACTGCAGCATGCAGCGCAGCTGCCCCTGTTCGGCGGGGCTGAGTGGGGCGAGGACGGTGGCCTCGGCCTCCTCGATGGCCTGTTGGGCCACCTTCAGCCGTTCGCCGCCGGCGGGTGTGGCCCGGATCAGTCGACTGCGGCGGTCCGCGGGGTCGGCGATCCGCTCCACCAGGCCGGCCTTCGCCAGGTCGTCGACCAGGTAGACCATCACGGTGCGGTCGACGCCGAGTTGGCGTGCCAGTTCGGCCTGGTTCCGTGCGCTGCAGTGGGCGGCGCCGGAGAGGGCCTGGAAGCCGCGGTGACCGTGTGGGATGCCGGCCACGGCGCGTTCCATGGCCTCCCCGTAGGCGCGGAAGCACTGCGCCAGCAACCAGCCCAGGCTGTCCTCGAGGCCGGGCGGCAGTAGGGGAGCGGGCTCGATGGTGGTCACGGACCCAGCGTAGCCGAGCACCCCTGCTTGACAAATAGTCTGGCGAACAGACAGTCTTCTAGACATACGAGCTGTTCCACCACCTATCTATGTCGAGGCTCACCATGGCACACCTGCTTCACATCGACTCTTCCGCGCTGACATCCGGCTCGGTCTCCAAGGAGATCGCCACCACCTTCCGCAAGTCCTGGCAGCAGGCGCACCCCGATGGCACCGTCACCTACCGTGACCTGGGCATCGACCCGGTTCCGCCGCTGGTGGAGGCGAGCATCACGGCCGGCTTCACCCCCGAGGACGCCCGCACGCCGGAGCAGGTCGCGGCCTTCGCCCTGCGCGAGGGGCTGGTGGAGGAGGTCCTCGCGGCCGATGCCTTTCTGCTGAGCGTGCCCATGTACAACTGGGGCGTGCCGGCCACCTTCAAGGCGTGGCTGGACCAGATCCTGGTGGTGGGCCGCACGGCCGACCTCTCCAACACCCCGGTGCTGGCCGGTCGCCCGGCGACTGTGGTGCTCAGCTACGGCGGCGGTTATGACGCGGGCACTCCGCGGGAGGGCTGGGACTTCGTCCAGCCGTACCTGGAGACGGTGCTGGTCCAGGCGATGGGCCTGGATGTCACCGTGATCAAGGCGCAGCTCACGCTCGCCGAGCGGAACCCGGCGATGGCCGAGCTGATCCCGGCCTCGCTGCAGCAGCGTGAGGACGCTCACACCACCGCGCACGCGCACGCCCGCACCGTCGTGACGGCGCTCGGCGTCTGAGGCGCCACCCCAGACCGCTCTGCTCCGGGCGGCCCCGCCCCCCCGGCCGGTCCTGGGCGGCTCCGTCGCCCCGCAGGCACGACGAAGGCCCCGCCGACGGGGGAGACGGCGGGGCCTTCGATTTCAGAGTACAACCAGGGGCGGTATGTCGGGAACGCTCGCGTCGCATGGGGCGAATGTGTCTGCGGTCTCGACGGCCGGTTGTGCACATGCCATGCTTGAAGGGCATCCACCCTGTGCGCAGTGGATGCCCCGCGTGGTCCCCGCCGGCGAGGCATCCACCTGCTCGGAGATGTTCGCCGCTGCTCGGCGCGGGCGCCAACCTCGTACGCCCTCGGACAGCCTCAGGCCCCCTCGGTGAAGGTCCAGCGGGTCTGGCCGAACCGGCCCTTGGCGAAGCCGAACGCCCTTGCGGGCCTGACCTCGTAGACCCAGGCCCGCTGGTCCCCGCCCCCGCCGGCACCGGTGAACGCTCCGTCGCGCACCTCGAAGGCCCAGTCCTTGCGGTACTTGGCGAGGTAGGCGTCGGCGACCCGGAGCAGCTTCGCGGTGTCCTCGGCCACCCGCACCGCGCGGCCCTCCAGGACCAGGTCGAGGCCGCTGTTGAGGGTGTTGCTGCCGGTGGTCAGCACGCACTGCGGATTCCCCGCGAGGTTGCGGACCTTGCGTTCGCTCGGACCGCTGCAGAAGTACAGCGCGCCGTCGAGCCACACCGCGATCAGCGGCGTGACATGGGGGAGACCCTCGGGGCGCACCGTCGAGTGGACGAAGCAGACCCCCGGAACTCATCGCTCGCGCGGGCCTCCCCGGCCGCGCAGTCGCCAGGCCCAGCCGAGCAGGGCGAGTCCGGCCAGGATCGCCACCGCGCCGAGCAGGGCGTACTGGCTGTGTCCTGACATCATCGAGCCGCTCATCGCGCCGGTTCCCTGGGCCACCCACACGCCGCCGATGGCGACCAGGACGACACCGACCACTCCACGGATCCACATGGCTTGTTCCACTCCGCTCGACGCGTGGCCGTCCGCCCGAAGGGGGCGGCCGATCCGTGCACAGGTACGCGGCTGCCCCGCCCGGGGTTCACCGGGGCGCCAGTCGGCCCTCCGCGTTAGTGGGGGGTCACGGAGGGCCGAGGCGTACGGCGGGGGTGCGCCGTGCTGCGCGCCTGCCCGGTCGCGGACCTGTCATGCGTGCGGAGCCGACGGTTTTCCCATGCGGTGTCATATGTCGCTGAAAGGAACAGGATTGGGCCGGGTCTGACGCAGGGTCAGGAAGGCGCGCCGAGCATCGGACCGAGCCCGGTCACGTTCAGCAGCATCTCCAGTCGGGGGCCGATCTGGATCAGGTAGAGCCGCACGCCCCGACTCGCGGCCAGCTTCTGGGCGTTGAGCAGGGCGCTGAGGCCGCTGGAGTCGCAGAACGACACCAGGCCCACGTCGATCTCGACGCAGCTGATGTCTGCGCAGGTCAGCAGGTGCCGTACGGCCGGCCCCAGGGTGGCGGCCGTGGTCAGGTCGAGATCGCCTGCGAGCAGGATCTGTGCAGTGGATCCGCAGTCGAGGACGACTGCGGTCACGGCTGAGCTGTCGCCCATGGAGTCCCCTGTCTCCCAAGTGCGCGGGGCATCAAGGTAGTTGAAGAGAGGAGCATCTGCACACAGCTTCTCCATGATTCTTTTTGGGCACAACTGAGCGAACCTGTCGGAGCCTGCTCACCAGCCCCGGGCGCGCCACTCCGCGAGCTGCGGGCGCTCGGTGCCCAGGGTGGTGTCGTCGCCGTGGCCCGGGTAGACCCAGGTCTCGTCCGGGAGGACCGCGAAGAGCTTGGACTCGACGCCGCCGAGCAGGCTGCTGAAGGCCTCGGCGTCGCCGCGGGTGTTTCCGACGCCGCCGGGGAAGAGGCAGTCGCCGGTGAACAGGTGCGGGTGCCCCTGCGGGTCGTCGTAGATCAGCACGATCGAGCCGGGGGTGTGTCCGACCAGGTGCCGCGCGGTCAGCTCGACCTCGCCGAAGCGCAGCGTGTCGCCGTCGTCCAGCAGCAGGTCGGAGCGGACCGGGATGCCCTCGGCGTCCAGGCGGCCGGACGCGGTGCGGGCGCCGGTGGCCTCGACCACGTCGGCCAGGGCCTGCCAGTGGTCCTCGTGGCGGTGGGTGGTGACCACGGTGTCCAGGCTGCTGCCGACGGTCTCCAGCAGCACCGGAGCGTCGGCCGCGGCGTCGATCAGCAACTGCTGGTCGGTGGCGCGGCAGCGCAGCAGATAGGCGTTGTTGTTGAAGGGCCCGACGGCGACCTTGGTGATCACCAGGTGGGGCAACTCCCGTACGTCCGGCGTTCCGCCGACCTTGACTGCTCCGTGGTACGACATGGCCCCAGCCTATCCGTCGGACTCAGCTCATGGGGGGCAGCACCGGGAGCGCCTCGACCGGGACGCCCAGGGCCGCGCCGTCCGAGCGGCCGGAGAGCCAGGCGACCAGCGCGGCGGCCGGGGCGGCGAGCTCCAGCGGCGGCCTCGCACTGCCTGCGTCGCTGCCCAGTTCGTAGACCGCGCCGGTGTCGGTGTCCTCCAGCCGCAGGGCGGCGAGGCCGGCCGCGTCCCGGTAGCGGGCGGTGAGGCTGCCGAGCTCGCGGGCCACGAACTCGGCCGGCCAGTGCGCCGGGGTGTAGTCGAGCCCGAGGTCGACATGGTGGTACTCGACCTCGGAGATCCGCTTCAGCGGGACGCCCGAGGCCGGGAAGGGGCCGGAGCGGTGCGGGACCTCGGCCGACCAGGCGGCGTCCGGCATGGCCTCGGTGGCGGCGGTGAAGCGCAGCCCGGAGGCGCGCAGGTCGGCCAGCTGCTCGGCGAGGGGGCGCTTGGCGCCGTCCTGGATGCCGCGGTCCCGGGCCTCCGGGCTCGGGTACATCGGGATGGGCTGCGAGGTGCGGGCGCCGCGCAGCAGATTGGCGAGGGCGTCGGCGTTGCGGGAGATGTGGGTGAGGACATGGCCCCTGGTCCAGCCGGGCAGCGCGGACGCCTCGGAGACCTGCTCGGGGCGCATCTGCTCGACGCTGCGCAGCAGCGAAGCGGCGGATTCGGCGGCGGCTTCGAGGGCCTGGGTGGGGGCGGTCATGGGGTGCCTCCTCGTACGGGCGGCGCGTGTCCCGCGCGCCTTCTCATCGTTTCACCCGGCAGGGGGCGCCGTTGACGCTACCGTCGATTCATCCCTTCGGGTGATGCTCCACGATTGCTTCAGAAATCGAACACGTGATCCCATGTAGTCAGAGGCGCAGGGACTGTCGGGCCGAGAGCCTACGATGGATCCCGACGGGCATCCCCCCGCGCCGACCCCAGAACGCCGGGCGGCTCCGGATCGCCCCATCCAGGAACCGCCCGGCTCCCCTTCGTCCCCGGAAGGCGCAATAGCGTGGCAGACCGCCTCATTGTCCGCGGTGCTCGCGAGCACAACCTCAAGAACGTCTCGCTCGACCTGCCTCGCGACTCCCTCATCGTCTTCACCGGCCTGTCCGGCTCCGGGAAGTCCTCGCTGGCCTTCGACACCATCTTCGCCGAGGGCCAGCGCCGCTACGTCGAGTCGCTGTCCTCCTACGCCCGGCAGTTCCTGGGCCAGATGGACAAGCCCGACGTCGACTTCATCGAGGGCCTCTCCCCGGCCGTCTCCATCGACCAGAAGTCCACCTCGCGCAACCCCCGTTCCACCGTCGGCACGATCACCGAGGTCTACGACTACCTGCGGCTGCTGTTCGCGCGGATCGGCCACCCGCACTGCCCCGAGTGCGGCCGGCCGATCGCCCGCCAGTCGCCGCAGCAGATCGTCGACAAGGTCCTCGAACTGCCCGAGGGGACGCGGTTCCAGCTGCTCAGCCCGCTGGTCCGGGCCCGCAAGGGCGAGTTCGTCGACCTCTTCGCCGATCTGCAGACCAAGGGCTACTCCCGGGCCAGGGTGGACGGCGCGACGATCCAGCTGACCGAGCCGCCGACGCTCAAGAAGCAGGAGAAGCACACCATCGAGGTGGTCATCGACCGCCTGACCGTGAAGAAGAGCGCCCAGCGCCGGCTGACCGACTCGGTGGAGACCGCCCTCAAGCTCTCCGGCGGCACGGTCGTGCTCGACTTCGTCGACCTGCCCGAGGACGACCCCGAGCGTGAGCGGATGTACTCCGAGCACCTCTACTGCACCTTCGACGACATCTCCTACGAGGAGATGGAGCCGCGCTCCTTCTCCTTCAACTCGCCGTTCGGCGCCTGCCCCGAGTGCACCGGCCTCGGCAGCAGGATGGAGGTCGACCCCGAACTGATCGTCCCCGACGAGCAGAAGACGCTGGACGAGGGCGCGATCCACCCCTGGTCGCTGGGCCACACCCGGGAGTACCACCAGCGCATGATCGGCGCGCTGGCCAAGGAGGTCGGCTTCCGCACCGACATCCCCTGGGCGGGCCTGCCGCAGCGGGCCAAGAAGGCGCTGCTGTACGGGCACAACTCCCAGGTCGAGGTGAAGTTCCGGAACCGCTTCGGCCGTGAGCGCTCCTATGTCACCGGCTTCGAGGGCGCGGTGCCGTTCATCCAGCGCCGGCACTCCGAGTCGGAGACCGACAGCAGCAGGGAGCGCTTCGAGGGCTACATGCGGGAGATCGCCTGCCCCGCCTGCCACGGCACCCGGCTGAAGCCGGTGGTGCTCGCGGTGACCATGGCCGGCAAGTCCATCGCCGAGGTCGCCGGGATGTCGATCATCGACTGCGCCGAGTTCCTGGGCGCGATGGAGCTCTCCGACCGCGAGAAGACCATCGCCGAGCGGGTGCTCAAGGAGGTCAACGAGCGGCTGAAGTTCCTGGTGGACGTGGGCCTCGACTACCTCTCGCTGAACCGCGCGGCCGGGACGCTGTCCGGCGGCGAGGCGCAGCGGATCAGGCTGGCCACCCAGATCGGCTCCGGCCTGGTCGGCGTGCTCTACGTGCTGGACGAGCCCTCGATCGGGCTGCACCAGCGCGACAACCACCGGCTGATCGAGACCCTGGTCCGGCTCCGCGACCTGGGCAACACCCTGATCGTGGTGGAGCACGACGAGGACACCATCCGGGCCGCCGACTGGGTCGTCGACATCGGCCCCGGCGCGGGCGAGCACGGCGGCCATGTGGTGCACTCCGGCTCCCGCGAGGGGCTGCTCGCCAACCAGGAGTCGCTGACCGGTGCGTACCTCGCCGGGCGGCGCAGCATCCCCACCCCCGAGGTGCGCCGGCCGATCGACCCCAAGCGGCAGATCACCGTGCACGGGGCGCGCGAGCACAACCTGCAGGACGTGGATGTGAGCTTCCCGCTGGGGACCTTCACCGCGATCACGGGTGTCTCCGGATCGGGCAAGTCGACGCTGGTCAACGACATCCTCTACACCCATCTCGCCCGCGAGCTCAACGGTGCGCGCAGCGTCCCCGGACGGCACACCAGGGTCACCGGCACCGACCAGGTCGACAAGGTGGTCCATGTCGACCAGTCGCCGATCGGCCGCACCCCGCGCTCCAACCCGGCCACCTACACCGGCGTCTTCGACCATGTCCGGCGGCTGTTCGCGGAGACCACCGAGGCGAAGGTGCGCGGCTACCTGCCGGGCCGCTTCTCCTTCAACGTCAAGGGCGGGCGCTGCGAGAACTGCGCCGGCGACGGCACCATCAAGATCGAGATGAACTTCCTGCCGGACGTCTACGTCCCCTGCGAGGTGTGCCACGGGGCCCGCTACAACCGGGAGACGCTGGACGTCCACTTCAAGGGCAAGTCCATCGCCGAGGTGCTGGACATGCCGATCGAGGAGGGGCTGGAGTTCTTCGAGGCCGTCCCGCCGATCGCCCGCCACCTGCGGACGCTCACCGACGTCGGGCTCGGCTACGTCCGGCTCGGGCAGTCCGCGCCGACGCTGTCCGGCGGTGAGGCGCAGCGGGTGAAGCTCGCCTCCGAGCTGCAGAAGCGCTCCACCGGTCGCACGGTCTACGTCCTGGACGAGCCGACCACCGGGCTGCACTTCGAGGACATCAGCAAGCTGATCAAGGTGCTCACCGGCCTGGTGGACAAGGGCAACACGGTCATCGTGATCGAGCACAACCTGGATGTGATCAAGACCGCCGACTGGGTCGTCGACATGGGTCCCGAGGGCGGCAACGGCGGCGGGCTGGTGGTCGCCGAGGGCACCCCGGAGCACATCGCCACGGTGGGCGAGAGCCACACCGGCAAGTTCCTGCGCGACATCCTGGGGGACCGGGTGTTCGAGGAGGAGCAGGCCGCGGCGGCGGCGAGGAAGCCGGCAGCGAAGAAGGCCGCGGCCAAGAAGGCGGCGGCGAAGAAGACAGCCGCCAAGACGGTCGCCAAGAAGGCCCCCACCCGTACAAAGTAGGCACAGCAGGGCCGCATAGGGTGCACCCGGGACCGCAACCTGTCCCGGGTGCACCGCGTTGTGTCAGGTGTCCCCTACGCCTGCCTACGGAGCACCGAGACCCATGACGCACCTTGACGACAGTCCCGCACCCGCCGCCGGCACCCCCGCCGACACCGCCGGGCCCGGCGCCTGCTGCGGCCTCTCCCGGCGCGGGGTGCTGCGCGGGGCGGCGGCCGTGGGCGCGGTCGGCGCCGCCGGGGTCGCGCTGGCCGCCTGCTCCGCCGGCGGCGGTACCGCGGCGGCCTCGGGGCCGACCACGGTCGGGCCGACCAGCGACGTCCCGGTCGGCGGCGGCAAGGTCTACAAGGACGACAAGGTCGTGGTGACCCAGCCGACCGCCGGGCAGTTCAAGGCGTTCAGCGCCGTCTGCACCCATGCCGGCTGCCTGGTCGACGGGGTGTCCGACGGCACCATCCAGTGCCCCTGCCACGGCAGCCGGTTCAAGATCGCTGACGGTTCGGTCGCCAACGGCCCCGCCTCCTCGCCGCTGCCGTCCCGCACCGTCACGGTCAAGGACGGCAGTCTGGTGGTCACCGTCTGAACCGCTCACCGGGATCCCGGCGTTCTGTCGGTGCGGGGCACTAGTGTTTTCAGTGACTCGGCTGTTCCGATCGCAGGGGAGTACACGCATGTCACGACCTGGAGCGCGCTGTGCGGCCGCAGCCCGCCCGGTGGGGGGAGCCTGATGGCCGATCCGTCCACCTACCGACCGTCGCCCGGGCAGATCCCTGCCTCCCCGGGCGTCTACAAGTTCCGCGACGCCGACACCCGGGTGATCTACGTCGGCAAGGCGAAGAGCCTGCGCCCGCGGCTGTCCTCGTACTTCCAGGACCTGGCCAATCTGCACCCGCGCACCCGGCAGATGGTCACCACCGCCGCCTCGGTCGAGTGGACCGTGGTCGGGACCGAGGTCGAGGCGCTGCAGCTGGAGTACAGCTGGATCAAGGAGTTCGACCCGCGCTTCAACGTCAAGTACCGGGACGACAAGAGCTATCCCTCGCTCGCGGTGACCCTGAACGAGCAGTTCCCCCGGGTGCAGGTGATGCGCGGCCCGAAGAAGCGCGGGGTGCGCTACTTCGGCCCCTACGGGCACGCCTGGGCGATCCGGGAGACGGTCGACCTGATGCTCCGGGTGTTTCCGGTGCGGACCTGCTCCGCCGGGGTGTTCAAGCGCGCCGAGCAGGTCGGCCGGCCCTGCCTGCTCGGCTACATCGGCAAGTGCTCCGCGCCCTGCGTCGGCCGGGTCACCCCGGAGCAGCACCGGGAGCTCGCCGAGGACTTCTGCGACTTCATGGCCGGCCGCACCGGCACCTACCTCCGGCGCCTGGAACAGGAGATGAGGGAGGCCGCCGCCGAGATGGAGTACGAGCGGGCCGGCCGGCTGCGCGACGACATCGAGGCGCTGAAGCGCGCCATGGAGAAGAACGCCGTGGTGCTCTCCGACGGCACCGACGCCGACCTGCTGGCCATCGCCGAGGACGAGTTGGAGGCCGCGGTGCAGATCTTCCACGTCCGCGGCGGCCGGGTCCGCGGCCAGCGCGGCTGGGTCACCGACAAGGTCGAGAACGTGGACACGGCCGGCCTGGTCGAGCACGCCCTGCTCCAGCTCTACGGGGAGGAGACCGGCGAGGCGGTGCCGCGCGAGGTGCTGGTGCCGACCCTGCCGGATCCGGCGGAGCCGGTGGCGCAGTGGCTCGGCGAGCGCCGGGGCAGCGCGGTGGACCTGCGGATCCCGCAGCGCGGCGACAAGCGCGAGCTGATGGTCACCGTGCAGCGCAACGCCGCCCAGGCGCTGGCGCTGCACAAGACCAAGCGCGCCGCCGACCTCACCACCCGCAGTGTCGCCCTGCAGGAGATCGCCGACGCGCTGGACCTGGAGACCGCGCCGCTGCGGATCGAGTGCTACGACATCTCGCACCTGCAGGGCCAGGACGTGGTCGCCTCCATGGTGGTGTTCGAGGACGGCCTCGCCCGCAAGAGCGAGTACCGCCGCTTCGCGATCAAGACCTTCGAGGGCCAGGACGACGTCCGCTCGATGCACGAGGTGATCACCCGCCGCTTCAAGCACACCGAGAAGCCCGCCGACCGGGACGAGGAGACCGGGAAGCCGCGCCGCTTCGCCTACCCGCCGCAGCTGATCGTGGTGGACGGCGGCGAGCCGCAGGTGGCCGCCGCGCAGCGGGCGCTGACCGAGCTGGGGGTCACCGACGTCGCCCTGTGCGGTCTGGCCAAGCGGCTCGAGGAGGTCTGGCTGCCCGACGAGGACGACCCGGTGGTGCTGCCGCGCAGCAGCGAGGGCCTCTACCTGCTGCAGCGGATCCGGGACGAGGCGCACCGCTTCGCCATCACCTACCAGCGGCAGAAGCGCGCCAAGCGGCTCACCGCGGGCTCGCTGGACGCCGTCCCGGGCCTCGGCGAGACCCGGCGGGTGGCGCTGCTGAAGCACTTCGGCTCGCTGAAGCGGCTGCGGGCCGCCACAGTGGAGGAGATCTGCGAGGTCCCCGGGGTGGGCCGGCGCACCGCGGAGGCCGTCCTCGCGGCGTTGGCCTCCCGTACATCCGCTGCTCCCGCGGTGAACACCGCGACCGGGGAGATCCTGGAGGAGAGTGCGGAGGGCGGAGATCCAGCCACTCGTTCGAGTGATTCAGGGAAGCCGCAGCCGCAGCCCGGCGTTGTCAGTACTGAATGAGCAAGCATGGGGAGTGCACGTGAGTATGTCCGGCGGTGAGACCGTACCCGAACTGGTGATCATCTCCGGGATGTCCGGAGCCGGCCGCAGTACGGCCGCGAAGTGCTTGGAAGACCTCGGTTGGTTCGTCGTGGACAACCTCCCGCCGGCCTTGATACGGACCATGGTCGACCTCGGCGCCCGCTCGCAGGGCGCGGTGGCGCGGATAGGGGCGGTGGTCGACGTCCGCGGCCGCAGCTTCTTCGACGACCTCCTCTCCTCGCTGGAGGACCTGGAGAAGCGCGGCGTGCGGTTGCGCGTGGTGTATCTGGAGGCGTCCGACGACGCCCTGGTGCGCCGGTTCGAGAGCGTCCGCCGTCCGCACCCGCTGCAGGGCGACGGGCGGATCGTGGACGGCATCGCCCAGGAGCGGACCCTGCTGCGCGACCTGCGCGGCGAGGCCGACCTGGTGATCGACACCTCCAGCCTCAATGTCCACGAACTGCGGGCCAAGCTGGACGCGCAGTTCTCCGACGACCTGGAACCGCAGCTCAGGGCGACGGTGATGTCCTTCGGCTTCAAGTACGGCCTGCCGGTGGACGCCGACCTGGTGGTGGACTGCCGCTTCCTGCCGAACCCGCACTGGGTCCCCGAACTGCGCCCGCGCACCGGCACGGACGACGAGGTGGCCCGCTATGTCTTCGACCAGCCCGGGGCCAAGGAGTTCCTGGACCAGTACGCCGAGACCCTGCGCATCGTCACCGACGGCTACCGCCGGGAGGGCAAGCGTTACATGACACTTGCCGTAGGCTGCACCGGAGGCAAACACCGCAGCGTTGCGATGTCGGAGCGGCTGGCCAAGCGGTTGATGGCCGACGGACTCGAGACGGTGCTGGTGCATCGGGACATGGGGCGCGAGTAACCGGCCGACGAGTTACCGCCCAGGGGCAAAAGGGGCACGGGTGGCGTCGCACATCGTTGCTGGACGGCAGGTCCGCCGCCGTCGCGGGGCTCCGCGAATCACCGCGCTCGGCGGCGGCCACGGGCTGTCCGCCTCGCTGAGCGCGCTGCGCAGACTCACCGGCGAGCTCACCGCCGTGGTCACCGTCGCCGACGACGGTGGTTCCAGCGGGCGGCTGCGCGCCGAGTTGGGCGTGCTGCCGCCGGGCGACCTGCGCAAGGCGCTGGCCGCGCTGTGCGGCGACGACGAGTGGGGCCGCACCTGGTCCGAGGTGATCCAGCACCGCTTCCAGAGCGACGGCGACCTGCACGGCCACGCGGTCGGCAACCTGCTGATCGTGGCGCTGTGGGAGAAGCTCGGCGACCCGGTGGAGGCGCTGGCCTACGTCGGCCGGCTGCTGGGCGCGCACGGCCGGGTGCTGCCGATGTCCTCGGTGCCGCTGGACATCGAGGCGGTGGTGCGCGGCCTCGATCCGGCGTACCCGGACCGCCGCGACACCGTGCGCGGCCAGGCCGAAGTGGCGGTCACCCGGGGCGAGGTGGAGTCGGTGCGGCTGCTGCCGCAGGACCCGCCCGCGGTGCCCGAGGCGGTGGCCGCGGTGCGCGAGGCGGACTGGGTGGTGCTCGGCCCCGGATCCTGGTTCACCAGCGTGCTGCCGCACCTGATGGTGCCGGATCTGCGGGCGGCCCTGGTGCAGACCCGGGCCCGCAAGGTGCTTGCGCTTAACCTGGTGGGACAGCCGGGGGAGACCGAGGGCTTCTCCCCGCAACGGCACTTGGAGGTGCTCGGGGCCCACGCCCCGGAGCTCTCCGTGGACTTCGTCCTCGCCGAGGAGACGACGGTGGCTGATCCGGAGGCGCTGCGCAGCGCCGCCAAACGACTCGGGGCCGAACTGGTGCTCGACAACGTCGCAGCTGAGGACGGAAGTCCGCGACACGACCCGGAGCTTCTGGCCGCAGCGTACGACCGGATCTTCAGAACGCATGGAAGGATCGCGCCATGGCGATGACGGCAGCGGTGAAGGACGAAATCAGCCGGCTACCCGTCACCCGGGCATGCTGCCGCAAGGCGGAGGTGTCGGCGATCCTGCGGTTCGCGGGCGGTCTGCACATTGTGAGCGGACGCATCGTGATCGAGGCGGAGCTGGACACCGGAGTCGCGGCGAGGCGACTGCGCAAGGACCTCCTGGAGATCTTCGGACACTCCTCGGAGCTGGTGGTGATGGCCCCCGGCGGTCTGCGACGCGGAAGCCGGTACGTGGTGCGCGTGGTGAAGGACGGAGACCTGCTGGCCCGGCAGACGGGCCTGGTGGACGGGCGAGGACGCCCGATCCGGGGGTTGCCCCCGGCGGTGGTGTCCGGGGCGACCTGCGACGCGGAGGCGGCCTGGCGCGGCGCCTTCCTGGCGCACGGCTCGCTCACCGAGCCCGGCAGGTCCTCCTCGCTGGAGATCACCTGCCCCGGCTCGGAGGCGGCGCTGGCCCTGGTCGGCGCGGCCCGGCGGCTCGGCATCCCGGCGAAGGCCCGCGAGGTGCGCGGGGTGGACCGGGTGGTGATCCGCGACGGTGACGCCATCGGCGCGCTGCTGACCCGGCTCGGCGCGCACGAGTCGGTGCTGGCCTGGGAGGAGCGGCGGATGCGCCGCGAGGTCCGGGCCACCGCCAACCGGCTGGCCAACTTCGACGACGCCAACCTGCGCCGCTCGGCCCGGGCCGCGGTCGCGGCCGGCGCCCGGGTGCAGCGGGCGCTGGAGATCCTCGGCGAGGAGGTCCCCGAGCACCTGGCGGCGGCCGGACGGCTGCGGATGGAGCACAAGCAGGCCTCGCTGGAGGAGCTGGGCTCGCTGGCCGACCCGCCGCTGACCAAGGACGCGGTGGCCGGGCGGATCCGGCGGCTGCTGGCGATGGCCGACAAGCGGGCCTCGGAGCTGGGACTGCCCAGCACCGAGCACAACCTGTCCGAGTCGGACTCCTACGCGGCCGAGGAGATGGCGGTCGGCTGACCGTTCTTGTGTTGAAATGCCCGTGAAATCCGGGCGAAATCTGTACGAATGCCGTCCCCGGTCGCTCTGACCAGGGACGGCATCTGCTCGTACGGACGGCCGGATGTGCCCTGCGCCACCCCCGCGGGGTAGGGTTTTAAGCGGTCGGGGACATCCCATTCCAGCTCGTCGACGTAAAGCGTCGGCGTACCAGCGAGGAGATCGGTTCGTGACGATCCGGGTAGGCATCAACGGGTTCGGCCGTATTGGTCGTAACTTCTTCCGTGCGGTTAAGTCCCAGGGCGCGGACATCGAGATCGTGGGTGTCAACGACCTCACCGACACCAAGACCCTGGCGCACCTGCTCAAGTACGACTCGATCCTGGGCACGCTCCAGGCCGAGGTGTCCCACACCGCCGACAGCATCACCGTGGACGGCAAGACCTTCAAGGTCACCGCCGAGCGCGACCCCGCCGCCCTCGGCTGGGCGGCCCTCGGCGCCGACATCGTGATCGAGTCGACCGGCTTCTTCACCAAGGCCGCGGACGCGAAGAAGCACATCGCGGCGGGTGCGAAGAAGGTCCTGATCTCGGCTCCGGCCACCGACGAGGACCTCACCGTCGTCATCGGCGTCAACGACGACAAGATCGACGTCAGCAAGCAGGACGTCATCTCCAACGCCTCCTGCACCACCAACTGCGTGGCGCCGCTGGCGAAGGTCCTGCTGGAGAACTTCGGCATCGTCAAGGGCTTCATGACGACGATCCACGCGTTCACCAACGACCAGGTCACCCTGGACTTCCCGCACAAGGACCTGCGTCGGGCCCGGGCCGCGTCGCTGAACATCATCCCGACCTCGACCGGTGCCGCCAAGGCCACCGCCCTGGTCATCCCGGAGCTCAAGGGCAAGCTGGACGGCACTTCGCTGCGCGTCCCGGTGCCGACCGGCTCCATCACCGACCTGGTCGTCACCCTGGAGCGCGAGGTGACCGTCGAAGAGGTCAACGCCGCGTACCAGAAGGCCGCCAACGGCGCGCTCAAGGGCATCCTCGAGTACACCGAGGACCCGATCGTGTCCTCGGACATCGTCGGCAACCCGTCCTCCTGCATCTTCGACTCGCTGATGACCATGGTCCAGGGCAACCAGGTCAAGGTCTTCGGCTGGTACGACAACGAGTGGGGCTACTCCAACCGCCTCGTCAACCTGACCACCCTCGTCGGTGGCCAGCTCTGACGAGCGGTTCGGTAGCAGCGTGAAGTCAGGGTCCGGACGACATGGTCCGGGCCCTGACTTCCGTGTCCGTTGACATCCCCCGACAGGAGAGTCCTGACCGTGCAGACCATCGACGACCTCGACGTCGCCGGCAAGCGGGTATTCGTCCGCGCCGACCTCAATGTGCCGCTGTCCGGCACCGACATCACCGACGACGGCCGGATCCGCGCCGTCGCCCCGACCATCGCCAAGCTGGTCGCCGCCGGCGCCAAGGTGATCGTCGCCTCCCACCTGGGCCGTCCCAAGGGCGCGCCCGACCCGCAGTTCAGCCTGGCCCCGGTCGCCAAGCGGCTCGGAGAGATCCTCGGCCAGGAGGTGGCCTTCGCCACCGACACGGTCGGCGACAGCGCCGCCGCCGTGACCGCCGCGCTCAAGGACGGCCAGGTCGCGCTGCTGGAGAACCTGCGCTTCAACGCCGGTGAGACCAGCAAGGACGACGCCGAGCGCGGCGCCTTCGCGGACCAGCTCGCCGCCCTGGCCGACCTCTACGTCGGCGACGGCTTCGGCGCCGTGCACCGCAAGCACGCCTCGGTGTTCGACCTCCCGGCCCGGCTGCCGCACGCGGTCGGCCTGCTGATCGCCACCGAGGTCGGCGTGCTCAAGCGGCTCACCGAGCAGGTCGAGCGCCCGTACGTGGTGGTGCTCGGCGGCTCCAAGGTCTCCGACAAGCTCGGTGTGATCGACAACCTGCTGGGCAAGGCCGACCGGATCCTCATCGGCGGCGGCATGGCCTTCACCTTCCTCAAGGCGCAGGGCCACGACGTCGGCGCCAGCCTGCTGCAGGAGGACCAGATCCCGGTGGTGCTGGAGTACCTGGCGCGCGCCGAGAAGAACGGGGTGGAGTTCGTCCTCCCGGTCGACGTCGCGGTCTCCGGCTCCTTCCCCGACCTGAAGACCAAGGCCCCGGCCGCGGACTTCGAGGTCGTGCCCGCCGACGCGATCCCGGCCGGCAAGCTGGGCCTGGACCTCGGCCCGGAGACCGGCAAGCTGTTCGCCGCCAAGCTGGCCGACGCCAGCACGGTGTTCTGGAACGGCCCGATGGGCGTCTTCGAGCACCCCGACTTCGCCGCCGGCACCCGTGCCGTCGCCGAGGCGCTGGCCGAGGGCGACGCCTTCTCGGTGGTCGGCGGTGGCGACTCCGCCGCGGCCGTCCGCATCCTGGGCTTCGACGAGAAGAAGTTCGGACACATCTCGACGGGTGGCGGCGCCAGCCTCGAGTACCTGGAGGGCAAGACCCTCCCCGGCCTGGCCGCACTGGAGAACTGAGCGACATGACTGCTGCACGCACCCCGGTCCTTCGCACGCCGCTGATGGCGGGCAACTGGAAGATGAACCTCAACCACCTCGAGGCCATCGCCCACACCCAGAAGCTCGCCTTCGCGCTGACCGACAAGGACTACGCGTCCGTCGAGGTCGCGATCCTGCCGCCGTTCACGGACCTGCGCTCGGTGCAGACCCTGGTCGACGGCGACAAGATGAAGATCAAGTACGGCGCCCAGGACATCTCCGCCCATGACTCCGGCGCCTACACCGGTGAGATCTCCGGCCCGATGCTCTCCAAGCTGAAGTGCACCTATGTGGCGATCGGCCACTCGGAGCGGCGCCAGTACCACGGCGAGACCGAGGAGATCGTCAACGCCAAGGTCAAGGCCGCGTTCCGGAACGGCGTGCTGCCGATCCTCTGCGTCGGCGAGGGCCTGGACATCCGCAAGGCCGGCGAGCAGGTCGGCTACACCCTGGCCCAGCTGGACGGCGCGCTGGCGGGCGTCGAGGCCAAGGACGCCGAGCGGATCGTGGTGGCCTACGAGCCGGTGTGGGCCATCGGCACCGGCGAGGTCGCCACCCCCGAGGACGCCCAGGAGGTGTGCGGCGCGATCCGCGCCCGGCTGGCCGAGCTCTACGACCAGGAACTGGCCGACTCGGTGCGGGTGCTCTACGGCGGTTCGGTGAAGTCCTCGAACGCGGCCGGGATCATGGCCAAGCCGGATGTGGACGGCGCTCTGATCGGCGGAGCGGCGCTCGACGCCGAGGAGTTCGTGAAGATCGTGCGCTACCGGGACCAGGCAGTAGGCTGACTCCGGTCTAGAGTGGGCGGGGCCGGGAACGCGGAGGACACTTTCCGCCGTCCCGGCCCTGCTCCATACTGTCCATACTGTCAGTGACTTATCGGCACAGACTTCGGTTACGAGAGATTGGTCCCGCCGTGATCCTCGGCTTCTCGATCGCGCTGATCTTCTTCAGCGTGATGATGGTTGCCCTCGTCCTGCTCCACAAGGGCAAGGGTGGCGGCCTCTCCGACATGTTCGGCGGCGGTATGTCCTCCACCGGCGGTGGCTCCGCCGTCGCAGAGCGCAACCTGGACCGCATCACCATCTTCATGGGTATCGCCTGGTTCGTCTGCATCATCATCCTGTCGCTGCTGCTCAAGGCCAAGAACGGCGGCTGAGCAGGCAGCAGCACTGCCTCGCGCTCCGCACGTGCTCCGGCACGTGCGCTTTGCTGACGGAGTGTCGTCCGGCCGCCTATCATGAGTGACAGTCGTCACCGGTGGCGGTGTCGGACGATACTTATGTGGTCCGTACACTGGGACGACTCCGTCGGAGAAGGGGGGCGACGGGACACTGTGGGGCCGGGCCTCGGGGGCGCGGAATCATCCCAGGTGACTATCGCATCGCACCAGCACGCAGGGAGTCAGACCGTGGCAAGTGGCAACGCCATCCGTGGCAGCAGGGTCGGGGCAGGCCCCATGGGGGAAGCCGAGCGCGGCGAGTCCGCTCCTCGTCTCCGCATCTCCTTCTGGTGTGCCAATGGACACGAGACCCGTCCGTCCTTCGCGTCCGACGCGCAGATCCCGGAGACCTGGGACTGCCCGCGCTGCGGCTTCCCGGCCGGGCAGGACGAGGAGAACCCGCCGGCTCCGCCGCGCACTGAGCCGTACAAGACCCACCTCGCGTACGTCCGCGAGCGCCGCAGCGACGCCGACGGCGAGGCGATCCTCGCCGAGGCGCTGGCGAAGCTGCGCGGCGAGATCTGAGCAGCGAGACCCGCACGACACCTGGGCACCACCGGGCACCTACCTCACCAGGGGCCCGGTGGTGCTTTTCTGCGCGGTGACGTGTCCGGTGAGCACCGCGCGGCGGCAGGCGGACGGGGTGCCCCAGGCCGAGCGCAGCACCCGGGCCCGGCGGATCCAGAGCGACAGGTCGAACTCGTCGGTGTAGCCGATGGCGCCGTGCAGTTGCAGCGCGGCCCGGGCGGCGGCGTAGCCGGCCTCGCCACAGGCGGCCTTGGCGGCGGGCAGGTCGCGGCCGGCCCCGGGGGAGCGGTCGCGCAGCCCGAGGGCGGCGGCGTACAGCAGCGGCTCGGCGAACTCCAACTGCAGCAGCACGTCGGCCAGCCGGTGCTTGACCGCCTGGAACCCGCCGATCGGGATGCCGAACTGGACCCTGCTGCCGACGTACTCGACGGTGCCGGCCAGCAGGCGGCGGCCGGTGCCGAGGGCGAGCGCGGCGGTGCAGAGCACGGCCACCTCGGCGGCGTGCGCGGCGGACTCGGTGACCCGCGGCCCGGCCGCGAGCAGCGTCCCGCCGGACGGGCGGAACAGCCGGCGGGCCGGGTCCAGCGAGGGCAGCCCCTGCCCCGGCGGTTCGGCCGCGTACAGGGTCTCGCCGTCGACGTGCAGCAGGCCGTCGGCGAGGTCGGCGTCGGGGGCGTAGGGCCCGTTCACCGGCAGGGCCAGGGTGAGTACGGCCTCGCCGTGGACGACCTGGGCCAGCCAGCGGCCGGACTCGTCGGCCGCGCCGGTGTCGTCCAGCAGGACGCTGCCGGCGAAGGTCTCGGCCAGCGGCCCGGGGACCGCGTGGCGGCCCAACTCGACGCAGGCGAGCGCCAGTTCGACCGGCATCAGGCCGGTCCCGCCGAAGCGTTCGGGGCAGCCGAGGGCGAACACGTCACTGGCCGCCAGCCGCCGCCACAGCGCCCGTACCGGGGCCGGATCGCCCCCGGCCCTGGCCCTGATCGCGGCGGGCACGTCGGAGGCCGCCAGCAGGGCGTCAAGACCCGCGGCGAAGTCGCGCTGCTCGGTGCTGGGCAGGAACCTCATCCGCGCCGTCCCCTGGGCAGGCCGAGCAGCCGCTCGGCGACGATGTCGCGCTGGATCTCGTTGGTGCCGCCGTAGATCGGTCCGGCCAGGGCGAACACATAGCCCTCTGACCAGTCGTCGGCGTCGTCGAGCAGTTCCCCGTCCGGGCCGAGCAGGTCGAGCGCGGTCTCGTGCAGGGCGAGGTCCAGCTCGGACCAGAAGATCTTGTTCAGGCTGGACTCCGCGCCCAGGCTCGCGCCCTCGGTGATCCGGGAGGCCGCGGCGAAGGCGAACAGCTGGTAGGCCCGGGCCCGGACCACCACATCGGCAACCCGCTCGGCGAGCGCGGTGTCGGCCGGGTCGGCGGTCCTGCGCCACAGCGCCACCAGCCGGTCGGCGGCGGCCAGGAAGCGGCCGGGGCTGCGCAGGGTGAGCCCGCGCTCGTTCCCGGCCGTGCTCATCGCCGCCCGCCAGCCCTGCCCGGCCGCGCCGATCACATCCCGGTCCGGGACGAACACCGCGTCGAGGAAGATCTCGGCGAAGGCCGGCTTCCCGTCCAGGCGGCCGATCGGACGGACCGTCACCCCCGGTGCGTCCAGCGGGAACATCAGATAGCTGAGGCCCCGGTGCGGGGCCCCGGACTGCTCGACCGGGGTGGAGCGGAACAGGCCGAAGGCGCGGTCGGCGAAGGCCGCGCGGGAGGACCAGGTCTTCGCCCCGTCCAGCAGCCAGCCGCCGTCGGTACGGCGCGCGGTGGAGCGCAGCGCGGCCAGGTCGCTGCCCGCGCCGGGCTCGGACCAGGCCTGGGCCCAGACCGTGCTGCCGTCGGCCATCGGCGGCAGCACCCGGGCCCGCTGCTCCTCACTGCCGTGTTCGAACAGGGTGGGGGCGAGCAGGTTGATGCCGTTCTGGGTGACCCGCCCCGGCGCCCCGGCGGCGTAGTACTCCTCCTCGAACAGCAGCCACTGGACCAGGCTGGCGCCGCGTCCGCCGTACTGCTCGGGCCAGGAGACGACGGCCCAGCGGTCGGCCTGCAACTCCTGCTCCCAGCGCCGGTGGGCGGCGAAGCCCTCCTCGGTCTCCAGCGAGGGCAGCCGCTTCTCCGGGACGTGCTCGGCCAGCCAGGCCCGGGCCTCGGCCCGGAACTCGAGGTCCTGGTCCGTGAACTGAAGGTCCATCAGTTCGAGACCTCGCGGGCGGCGGCCTTCATCGCGGCGGCGTCCATGCCGCCGAGCGGGTCCTTGGCGGTCTCCGCGTTGTGGGCGTGGGCCAGGTGGTGCAGGCCGAAGACCGAGTCCAGGCCGCTGTGCAGGCCCTGCAGGTCCTCCGCCTGGTTGACGGCGCGCTTGGTCAGGGCCAGCCCCATGGTCGGCATCTCGGCGATCCTGGCAGCCAACTCCAGGGTGGCGTCCTGGAGTTCGGCGCGGGGGACGATCCGGTTCACCATCGCGAGCTCATAGGCGCGGCGGGCGGTCATCCGGTCGCCGGTGTAGAGGAACTCCTTGGCGATCCGCGGCGGCAGCACCCAGGGGTGGGCGAAGTACTCGACGCCGGGGATGCCCATCCGCACCACCGGGTCGGCGAAGAAGGCGTCCTCGCTGGCGACGATCAGGTCGCAGATCCAGGCCAACATCAACCCGCCCGCGACGCAGGCCCCGTGGACCGAGGCGATCACCGGCTTGGGCAGTTCGCGCCAGCGCCGGCACATGCCGAGGTAGACCTCGGACTCCCGGGCGTAGCGGCTCTCCGCGCCCTGCCGGTCGGAGTGGTCCCACCAGAGCGAGGCCGTGCGGTCGAAGGGCAGATGGGCGTCGCGCTCCGGGGTGCCGATGTCGTGCCCAGCGGAGAAGTGCGGGCCCGCGCCGCGCAGCACCACCACCTTGACCTCCGGGTCGTCGGCGGCGCGGTAGAAGGCGCGGTCGAGGGCGTAGGTCATGGCGGAGTTCTGGGCGTTGCGGTAGTCCGGGCGGTTCATGGTGACCAGGGCCACCGGCCCCTGGCGTTCGTAGAGCACGACCTCGGGCACAGGAGCTCTCCTTCCCTAACAAGTGTTTGGTAGGTTAACGTGCGAGCAGTCGGCCGTCGAGAGAGGTGACCCGCCCATGCACCCAGCACCCGCCTATGTCACCGGTCATGCGCTGCTCGCCGGGCGCGGCGCGGTGATCACCGCCGCCGCCGGCGCCGGGATCGGCGGCGCCACCGCCCGCCGCTTCCTGGAGGAGGGCGCGGACGTGGTGCTCGGCGACGCGCACGCCCGGCGGCTCAAGGAGACCGTGGCGGCGCTCGGCGAGGAGTTCGGTGAGGGACGGGTGGCCGGACTGCCCTGCGACGTCACCCGGGAGCAGCAGGTCGCGGAGCTGCTCGACCTCGCCGCCACCCGGCACGGACGGCTCGACATCCTGGTCAACAACGCCGGGCTCGGCGGCACCGCCCCGCTGGTCGGGATGACCGACGAGCAGTGGGACCGGGTGCTGGACGTCACCCTGACCGGGACCATGCGCTGCACCAGGGCGGCGCTGCGCCGGTTCCGGGACGCGGACTCCGGCGGAGTGATCGTCAACAATGCCTCGGTGGTGGGCTGGCGGGCCCAGGCCGGGCAGGCCCACTACGCCGCGGCCAAGGCCGGGGTGATGGCGCTGACCCGCTGCGCGGCGGTCGAGGCGGCGGAGTTCGGGGTACGGGTCAACGCGGTCTCGCCGAGCCTGGCCATGCATCCGCACCTGGCCAAGGTCACCACGCCGCAGCTGCTGGAGCAGCTGACCGCGGGGGAGGCGTTCGGACGCTGGGCCGAGCCGTGGGAGGTGGCGAATGTGATCGTCTTCCTGGCGAGCGGATACTCGTCCTACATGACGGGTGAGATCGTCTCCGTCAGCAGCCAGCACCCCTGAACAGGAGCACTCCGATGACACCCCAGGCGAGGACCGCGGCGGCCTCCCGGCGCGGCGAGCTGCTGGCCACCGCCGCGGAGGTGTTCGCCCGGCAGGGCTACGACGCCACCACGGTCCGGGAGATCGCCGACGCCGCCGGGATCCTGGCCGGCAGCCTCTACTACCACTTCGACTCCAAGGAGTCGATGCTGGACGAGATCCTCTCCGGCTTCCTGACCGAGCTCTGGACCGGATACGACGCCGTGCTGGCGAGCGGCCTCGGGCCCCGGGAGACGTTGGAGGCGCTGGTGGTCGAGTCCTTCCGGGAGATCGACCGGCACCGCGACGCGGTGGCCATCTACCAGCGCGAGCGGCATCTGGCCGGCCAGCCCCGGTTCGCCTATCTGACCGACTCCATGCAGCGCTTCGAGGCCGCCTGGCAGGGGACGCTGGAGCGCGGGGTGGCCGAGGGGGAGTTCCGCTCCGACCTGGACCTGCGGCTGGCATACCGCTTCGTCCGCGACACCGTGTGGGTGGCCGCGTCCTGGTACCGGCCCGGCGGCCGGCACGACGCGGCGACCATCGCCCGGCAGTACCTCAGCATGCTGCTCGACGGCATCAACCACCGCTGACCCCAAGGCGCCGACCCAGGGCGCCGACACCGAGGAGAGACACGTCATGCCCGAGGCCTACATCATCGAAGCCGTACGCACCCCGGTGGGCCGCCGTCGCGGCGGCCTCGCCTCCGCCCACCCGGCCGACCTGGGCGCGCATGTGCTGAAGGCGCTGGTCCAGCGGTCCGGCATCGACCCGGCGCTGGTCGAGGACGTGGTCTTCGGCTGCCTGGACACGGTCGGCCCGCAGGCCGGGGACATCGCCAGGACCAGCTGGCTGGCCGCCGGGCTGCCGGAGGAGGTGCCCGGGGTCACCATCGACCGCCAGTGCGGCTCCTCGCAGCAGGCGGTGCACTTCGCCGCGCAGGCGGTGATGTCGGGCACCAGCGACCTGGTGGTCGCGGGCGGCACCCAGAGCATGTCGCAGATCCCGATCGCCTACTCCTCCCGCGAGGCCGCCCTGCCGCTGGGCCTGACCGAGGGTCCGTACGCCGGTTCGATCGGCTGGCGCGAGCGCTACGGCGACCAGCCGGTGAACCAGTTCTACGGGGCCGAGCTGATCGCCCAGAAGTGGGAGATCTCCCGCGAGGACATGGAGCGCTTCGCGCTGCGGTCGCACCAGCGGGCGGCGCAGGCGATCGACGAGGGGCGCTTCGCCCGCGAGATCGCCCCGTACGGTGAGGTCGTCCACGACGAGGGGCCGCGCCGGGACACCACCCTGGAGAAGATGGCCGGGCTGAAGCCGCTGACCGAGGGCGGACGGCTCACCGCCGCCGTCTCCTCGCAGGTCTCCGACGGCGCGTCGGCGATGCTGATCGCCTCCGAGCGGGCGGTGGCGGAGTACGGCCTCACCCCGCGGGCCCGGGTGCACCACCTCTCGGTCCGCGGGGAGGACCCGATCCGGATGCTCTCCGCGCCGATCCCGGCCACCGCGTACGCGCTGAAGAAGGCCGGGATGACCATCGAGGACATGGACCTGGTGGAGATCAACGAGGCCTTCGCCCCGGTGGTGCTGGCCTGGCTCAAGGAGACCGGCGCCGACCCGGCCCGGGTCAACGTCAACGGCGGCGCCATCGCCCTCGGCCACCCGCTCGGCGCGACCGGCGTCCGGCTGATGACCACCCTGCTGCACGAACTGGAGCGCACCGGCGGCCGTTACGGCCTGCAGACCATGTGCGAGGGCGGCGGCCAGGCCAACGTCACCATCATCGAGCGGCTTTAGCGGGACCCGCTGCGGGGGAGGGCGTCCAGGACCTCCCCCGCTTCGGCCATGATCCGGTCGAGCAGGGCCTGGACCGAGGGCAGGTCCTCGATCAGTCCGGCCACCTGGCCGGAGGCCATCACCCCGAGGTCGGTGCGGCCGTCGACCATGGCGGCCTTGAGCAGCATCGGGGTGTTGGCGGCCAGCAGCAGTTGACTCCAACTCAGCTCGTGGGCCCGGCGCATGGCCAGGCCGTCCCGGAGCAGCCCGCGCCGGCTGAGGCCGGAGTCGGCCCGGAAGGCGGCGGCATGGCGCAGGGCGCGGGAGAACGCGCGGACCCGGCCCGCGCGTTCCAGGGTGTCGACCAGCTCGCTGCGCAGCATCCGGTGCGGCAGGCCGTCGACCTTACTGGTGACGGTGATGTCGTTCACCCCGGCCGCCAGATAGCGGGCCTTGACCCGGTCCGGGACGGTGCTGTCCGAGGTGAGCAGGAACCGGGTGCCCATGGCGATGCCCGCCGCGCCGTAGGCGAGGGCGGCGACCAGGCCCCGGCCGTCGCGGAAGCCGCCCGCGGCGATCACCGGGATGTCCACGGCGTCCACCACCTGCGGCAGCAGCACGGTGGTGGCGACCTGCCCGGTGTGGCCGCCGCCCTCGCCACCCTGCACCAGCACCGCGTCCGCGCCCCAGGCGGCGACCTTCTCGGCGTGGCGGCGGGCCCCGACGCTGGGGATCACCACCACGCCCGCGTCCTTGAGCCGGGCGATCAGCTCCCGCGAGGGGGCCAGGGCGAAGGAGGCCACCCGCACGCCCTCCTTGACGATGATCTCGGCGCGCTCGGCGGCGTCGCCGGCGTCGGCGCGCAGATTGACCCCGAAGGGCGCGTCCGTACGCTCCTTCACTTCCCTTATGGCGTCCAGCAGTTGATGTGGCGTCATGGTCGCGGAGCCGAGGATGCCCAGGCCGCCGGCCCGGGCGGTGGCGCTGACCAGGCGGGGTCCGGCGACCCAGCCCATACCGGTCTGCACGACCGGGTGGCGGACGCCGACCAGCCGGGTCAGCGGGGTCTCCAGCCGCGCGGTCATCCGCGCACCTCGCGGTCGCGGGCCCCGCGCGGGTCCAGCACCTCGCGGATCAGCCGCAGTTCCTCGGCCGAGGGCTCGCGGGTCTCGGCCAGGCCGGCGGCGACCACCAGCGGGAAGCCGGTTGCCGCGGTGACCTGGTCCACCGTCACCCCGGGGTGCACCGAGACCAGCCGCACGGCGTGGTCGGGACCGCCGAAGTCCAGCACCGCGCGGTCGCTGACGATGCGTCGGAGCTCGTGGAAGCGCCCGGCCGGGCCGGACAGCCGGTGCTGGCCGACCCCGCAGACCACGTCCACCCGCTCCACGAAGACCCGGGTGCTGTGCCGGGGGACCCAGTAGCTGGTGGGGTTGTTGGCGGTGTTCCCCGGGGCGCCGCGCATGCCCAGCAGCTGCCGGGTGGGCCGGGCCCAGTCGCCGATGGCGGAGATGTTCTGGTTGCCGTGCCGGTCGAGCTGGCTGGCGCCCATCATCACATGCCGGTGGCCCCGCGCCACCAGCTCCAGGTGCCGCCGGAACGGCAGCCAGCCCTCCACCGCCGCCGGGGCCGCGCCCAGCGCCGGGACGTCGGCGGCGATCATCGCCTCGCCATCGGTGACCAGCAGTTCCGGCTCGAAGGTCAGCTTGGCCAGCCGGGCGCCGATGGTCGGCACCGTCCCCATCGCGGCGGCCAGCACCTCGCCGTCGCCGCGCCAGGCCTCGGCGCAGGCGATGACGCAGTACTCGGCTCTCGTGGTCATCGGTCCTGCTCCGATCGGAAGGCCGTGACGGCGGCCTGGTAGGACGCCTCGTCCCCGGAGAGGAAGCGGTCGGCGAAGGCCGCCCAGGCGGCCGGGTCGGCGGCGGCCTGGGCGTAGGCGCGCTGGAACGGCTCGTCCCGGTCGTAGTCGGGGGCGCAGGAGGTGAAGTGCGCCCCGTTCGGCGTCTCCACCACCCCGCCGACCGAGTGCCGGGAGACCAGCAGCGAGGCCGGGCCGCCCTCCTTGGCCAGGTCGGCGGTGTCGACCAGGCGCTCGCAGCTGAGGTAGGCGGTGTCGGCCGCGGCGACGAAGAGGTCGTCCAGGTAGGGGTCGGGGCCGAGGTACTGGCCGTTGCCGCTCCGGTCGGCCCGGTTCAGGTGGACCAGTGCGGCGTCCAGCCGCAGCGCGGGCACCGCCACCAGCTCCTCGCTGTCCCCGTACGGTGAACTGACGGTGCGCAGCTCGGGGTTGAGCTGCAGCACGTCCGAGCCGAGGCCAGCCCGGATCGGCAGGAACGGCAGCCGCTGGGCGGCGGCGCTGAGGCCCTGCAGCAGCATGCCCTCGTCGTACTCGGTCAGCCGGGCGGGTGAGCCGCTCTCCCGCGCAGCGCGGAAGTGCGGCTCCAGCGGGATCGAGTCCAGCGTGACGAACGCGGTGACCAGGTGCCGGATCCGTCCGGCCGCCAGCAGCAGGCCGACATCGGGGCCGCCGCAGCTGACCACCGTCAGATCGGTCAGTCCGGACCGGAGGACCGCCCGGACCAGGGCCATCGGCTTGCGCCGTGAGCCCCAGCCGCCGATGCCCAGGGTCATTCCGCTGCGCAGCCGGGAGACGACCTGGTCCGGGCTCATCTGCTTGTCCATCACACCTCCTCGGTGGAGAGCTCGGGGGCGAGCTCAGGTGAGAGAAAGGCCGCGCGGTGCCGGTCGGAGGCCCCGGCGAGATTGGCCTCGAAGGTGAAGCCCTGCTCGAAGCGGTAGCTGCGGCGGACGTCGACCGGATCGATGCCGTTGATGGCCTCCTTGGCCAGCCGCAGCAGGTAGCCGTCCTTGGCGGCGATCTCGCGGGCCAACTCCAGTGCCGCGTCCCGCAGTCGGTCTCTCGGGACGACCCGCCAGACCGACCCGTGCCGGTGCAGCTCCTGCGCGGTGACGGTGCGTCCGGTGTAGTACAGCGGGCGCATCAGGTGCGGGGGGACCAGCCGGGCCAGGTGGGTGGCCGCGCCCAGCGCCCCCCGGTCCAGCTCGGGCAGGCCGAAGGTGGCGTCCTCGCTGGCGACAATGGCGTCCGCGTTGCCGACCAGGCCGATCCCGCCGCCCAGGCAGAAGCCCTGCACCGCGGCGATCACCGGCAGTTGGCACTCGTAGACGGCCGCGAACGCCTCCGCGCAGCCCCGGTTGGCGCCGATCAGGGCCTGCGGGCCCGGATCGCGCTGGATCTCCCTGATGTCCACCCCGGCGTTGAAGCCGCGCCCGGGGGCCTCCAGCACCACGACCCGGTGGTCCAGGGACTGCCCGGCCTCGCGCAGGGCCCGGGCCAGCTCGTACCAGCCGGACACCGGCAGCGCGTTGACCGGGGGATAGCTGACGGTGACGACGGCGATCCCGTCTTCGGCGAGCGAGGTGGAGACACCCATGGGATTCTCGGCTACCTTTCCACCAAACGTTAGTTAGGTGCGACGGTAGCAGCGGAACGAGGAAGAGGGGAGCCCGAAGTGACGGACCATCATGAACTGGCCGGACGGGTCGCGGTGGTCACCGGCGGCACCAGGGGCGTCGGCGCCGGCATCGTCCTGGCCCTGCTCGCGGCCGGGGCCGAGGTGGTCGCGGCAGCCCGCCGGCCACCCGCCGCACCCCTGGCATCGGCAGGCCGCAAGGCCGAGTTCAGAGCCCTGGACGTACGCGACCCGGAGGCGGGGACAGCCCTGCTGGCAGCGGTCGCCGAGGACCACGGACGGCTCGACCTGCTGGTCAACAACGCCGGCGGAACGCCCTATCTGCCGCTGGCGGAAGGTGGCGCGGCCCGGCATCTGCGGGTGCTCGAACTCAACCTGCTTGCGCCGCTGCTGCTTTCGCGCGCGGCCTATCAAGTGATGCACCGTCAGGCGGAGGGCGGGGGCATCGTGATGATCGGCAGCGTCAGCGGGCAGCGCCCCTCGCCCGGCAGCGCCGCCTACGGCGCGGCCAAGGCCGGCCTGGACCACCTCGCCCGCAGCCTCGCGGTGGAGTGGGCGCCGGCGGTACGGGTGAACACCCTGGTCCTCGGCATGGTCAGGACCGAGGCCTCGCAACTGCACTACGGCGACGAGGACGGCGTCGCCGCCGTCGCCCGTACCGTCCCGCTGGGACGGCTGGCCCGGCCGGAGGAGGTCGGCGACGCCTGCGTCTTCCTCGCCTCGCCCCGCGCCGCGTACATCAGCGGCGCCTCACTGCTGCTGCACGGCGGCGGCGAGCGCCCGGCCTTCCTCGACGCCGCCACCGCCAATCACTGAGGGGGCTCCAACATGCCAGGGACCGAACCAGGAACCGGGCCAGGACTGGCCCACGGCCGCACCGTGATCGTCACCGGAGCGGGGCGCGGCCTCGGCCGCGCACACGCCCTGGCCTTCGCCGCCGAGGGCGCGAACGTGGTCGTCAACGACCTCGGCGTCGGCCTGGACGGCGCGCCCGGCGCGGAGGGCGGCCCGGCCGCCGCCGTGGTCGCCGAGATCCTGGCCCGGGGCGGCGCCGCCGTCGCCCACGGCGGTGACATCGCCACAGAGGCGGGGGCGTCCGGGCTGGTCAGCGCCGCGCTGGACGCCTTCGGACGGTTGGACACCCTGGTCAACAACGCCGGGTTCCTGCGCGACCGGATGCTGGTCAACCTGGACGGCGACGACTGGGACGCGGTGCTGCGGGTCCACCTCAAGGGGCACTTCCTGCCGCTGCGGCACGCGGCGGGGTACTGGCGGGCCGAGGCCAAGGCGGGCCGTCCGGTCGCCGCCAGGATCGTCAACACCAGCTCAGGGGCTGGGCTGCTGGGCAGCGTCGGGCAGGGCAACTACTCGGCCGCGAAGGCCGGCATCCTCGGCCTGACCTTTGTCGCCGCCGCCGAGCTGGCCGGGTACGGGGTCCAGGTCAACGCCATCGCCCCGGCGGCCAGGACCCGGATGACCGAGGGCGCGATCGCCGCGGCGCTGCCCGAGCCGGAGGACGTCTCCCCGCTGGTGGTCTGGCTCGGCAGCGACGCCAGTGAGGGGGTCACCGGGCAGGTGTTCGAGGCGGAGGGCGGGCGGATCACCGTGATGCAGGGCTGGCGCCCGGGACCCACCGCGCGCAGCGCCACCCGCTGGTCCCCGGCCGAGGCCGGCCGGGCCACCCGCAAGCTGCTCGCCCAGAGCGACCCCCCACTGCCGCCGTACGGCGCGCGCTGACAGCGCACGATGGCCCTGGTCCGCCCCGCGACGCGGGGCGGACCAGGGCCATCGTGGCCGGACTCAGCCTCAGGCGGAGGACGGGGGGTACATCTCCGGCGGGATCTTCGCCGCCGCGGCGCGGTCCAGCAGCCACAGGGTGCGCTGCCGGCCGTAGGCACCGGACGCGGGCGCCTGGATCTCGCCCGGGCCGCTGAGGGCCAGGGCGACCGCCTCGGCCTTGTCCTCGCCCGCCGCGAGCAGCCACACCTCGCGGGCCGCCCGGATCGCCGGGAGGGTCAGCGAGACCCGCACCGGCGGCGGTTTGGGCGCGCCGCGCACCCCCACCACAGTACGGGCGGTCTCCCGCACGCCGGGGTGCTCGGGGAACAGCGAGGCGACATGGGTGTCCGGGCCGACGCCGAGCAGCAGCACGTCGAAGGCCGGGACGCCGACGCGGTCCTCGGGACCGGCCGCCTTGGCCAGCTCGACGGCGTACCGCTCGGCCGCCGCCTCCACATTGCCGCCGTCCACGCCGTCCGACGCGGGCATCCAGTGCACCCGGGCCGGGTCCAGCGGGACCGCGTCGAGCAGTTCGTCGCGGGCCTGGGTGGCGTTGCGCTCCGGGTCGCCCTCGGGCAGGAAGCGTTCGTCGCCCCACCAGAGGTCGAGCCGGGACCAGTCCACGGCGTCCCGGGCCGGGGACCCGGCGAGCGCCGCGAGCAGCGCGTTGCCGTTGCGGCCGCCGGTCAGCACCACCGAGGCGGTGCCGCGGGCGGACTGCGCGTCCACGATCCGGGTGATCAGCCGGGCCGCCGCGGCAAGGGCCATCAGGTCCTTGTCGCGGTGGACCACGAGTTGAGGCGTCGTCACTTCTGGGTCCGGTTCGCCGAGGCCGCGGACTTCTTGGCCGCCGGAGCCTTGCCCTTGGCGGTGGAGGGACCCGAGACGGTGGCGCCGGCGGCGCCCTCCTCCGAGGCCTCCGACGCGGCCTGGCCGGCCGCCGTCCTGGCGTCGACGACCTCGTGCTTCGGCCCGTCGGCGTGCAGCTTCTCCACGCCGTAGCGGACGGCCGCGGCGTAGATGTCGTCCGGGTCGAGCCGGCGCAGCTCCTCGGCGATCAGCTCGGACGTCTCGCGGCGCTTGAGCGCCACCATCCGGTCCGGCTGGTCGGGCATGGAGAGCGTGGCCAGCAGGCCGTCGGTGCGCTCCAGGGTGACGTCGCCGCCGGCGGTGTGCAGGCGGACGGCGGTCAGGCCGGGACCGTCGGTGACGACCCGGTCCACCTTGATGTTGAGCCGGTCGGCGAGCCACAGCGCCAGCAGTTCCGCGCTGGGGTTGTAGGACTCGCCCTCGACCACGGCCGCGGAGACCTTGACCCGCCGCTGGTCCAGGGCCGCCGCGAGCATCGAGCGCCACGGGGTGATCCGGGTCCAGGCCAGGTCGGTGTCGCCGGGGGTGTACGAGGCGGCCCGGGCGGCGAGCTGCTCGACCGGGGACTCCGCCGAGACCGCGTCGGTGATCCGGCGCTGGGCGAGCGCGCCCAGCGGGTCCTTGGCCGCGTTCTCGGGGGCGTTCTCCGGCCACCAGACCACCACGGGGGCGTCCGGCAGCAGCAGCGGGAGGACCACCGACTGGGCCTGGGCCGCGAGTTCGCCGTGCAGCCGGAGCAGCACGGTCTCGCCGGTGCCGGCGTCGGAGCCGACCCGGATCTCGGCGTCCAGGCGGGCCTCGGCCCGCGCCCGGGGCGAGCGCCCGGGGCGGCGGATGACGGCCAGGATCCGCGAGGGGTGCTCGCGCGAGGCGTCGCCCGCGGCCTTGAGGGCGTCGTAGGCGCTGCCCTCGTCGGTGACGATGACGAGGGTGAGCACCATGCCGATCGCACCGGTGCCGATGGCCCTGCGGGCCTCGACCAGACCGGAGTTGATCTTGCTGGAGGTGGTGTCCGTAAGATCGATCTTCATGGCCGGCGCCAGCTCCTACCGTCTCGTGCGAGCATCTCGTCCGCCTCGGCCGGGCCCCAGGTGCCCGACTCGTAGGGGGCGGGCTTGCCGTGCTTGTCCCAGTACGCCTCGATCGGGTCCAGGATCTTCCAGGACTCCTCGACCTCCTGGTGGCGGGGGAAGAGGTTGGCGTCGCCGAGCAGCACGTCCAGGATCAGCCGCTCGTACGCCTCGGGGCTGGACTCCGTGAAGGACTCGCCGTAGGCGAAGTCCATGCTGACGTCGCGGACCTCCATCGAGGTCCCCGGCACCTTGGAGCCGAACCGCATGGTGACGCCCTCGTCCGGCTGCACCCGGATGACCAGGGCGTTCTGCCCCAGCTCCTCGGTGGCGCTGGAGTCGAACGGCAGGTACGGAGCGCGCTGGAAGACCACCGCGATCTCGGTCACCCGTCGGCCGAGCCGCTTGCCGGTGCGCAGGTAGAACGGAACGCCCGCCCAGCGCCGGTTGTTGATCTCCAGCTTCACCGCGGCGAAGGTGTCGGTGGTGGACTTGGGGTCGATCCCCTCCTCCTCCAGGTAGCCGAGCACCTCCTCGCCGCCCTGCCAGCCGTGGGTGTACTGGCCGCGCACGGTGTGCCGCCCCAGGTCCTTGGGGATCCGGACGGCCGAGAGCACCTTGAGCTTCTCGGCGACCAGGGCCTTCGGGTGGAACGAGGCCGGCTCCTCGATGGCGGTCAGCGCCAGCAGTTGCAGCAGGTGGTTCTGGATCACGTCACGGGCCGAGCCGATGCCGTCGTAGTACCCCGCGCGACCGCCGATGCCGATGTCCTCGGCCATGGTGATCTGCACGTGGTCCACGTACGAGCGGTTCCAGATCGGCTCGAACATCGAATTGGCGAAACGCAGCGCCAGGATGTTCTGGACCGTCTCCTTGCCCAGGTAGTGGTCGATCCGGAAGACCTCGTCACGCGGGAACACCGAGTGCACGACCGCGTTGAGCTCCTTGGCGCTCTGCAGGTCGTGGCCGAAGGGCTTCTCGATCACCGCGCGGCGCCAGGCGCCCTTGGGCGGGTCCGCCAGGCCGTGCTCCTTGAGCTGCTGCACCACCTGCGGGAAGAACTTCGGCGGCACCGACAGGTAGAAGGCGAAGTTGCCGCCGGTGCCCTGCGCCTTGTCGAGCTCCTCGATGGTCTCGCGGAGCTTCTCGAAGGCGTCGTCGTCGACGAACTCGCCCTGCACGAAGCGCATGCCCTTGGCGAGCTGCTGCCAGACCTCCTCGCGGAAGGGGGTGCGGGCGTGCTCCTTGACCGAGTCGTGGACGACCTGGGCGAAGTCCTCGTCCTCCCAGTCGCGTCGGGCGAAGCCGACCAGGGAGAAGCCCGGCGGCAGCAGGCCGCGGTTGGCCAGGTCGTAGACGGCCGGCATCAGCTTCTTGCGGGAGAGGTCACCGGTGACACCGAAGATGACCAGGCCCGAGGGACCCGCGATCCGCGGCAGCCGGCGGTCGCCGGGGTCGCGCAGCGGGTTGATCCAGGCGTCGACGAGGTCGGTCTCCTCCTCGAGTACCTCTGAGGCGTCCTCGCTCACTTGGCTGAGCCCCCCTTCGGGGCGAATTCCTGCAGCGAAGCGGAGACGGTGTCCAGGAGTTCCTTCCAGGACGCCTCGAACTTCTCGACGCCCTCGTCCTCCAGCACCTGGACCACGTCGTCGTAGGAGACGCCCAGCGCGGCCAGCCCGTCGATCGCGGCCTGGGCCGCGGCGTAGGAGCCGGTGATGGTGTCGCCGCGGACCACGCCGTGGTCGGCGACGGCGTTCAGGGTGGCCTCGGGCATGGTGTTGACGGTGCCGGGGGCGACCAGCTCGACCACGTAGAGGGTGTCGTCCAGGGACGGGTCCTTGACGCCGGTCGAGGCCCACAGCGGACGCTGCGGCTTGGCGCCGTCGGCGGCCAGCGCCTTCCAGCGGTCCGAGGAGAAGACCTCCTCGTAGACCTGGTACGCCAGCTGGGCGTTGGCGACGGCGGCCTTGCTCTTGGCGGCCTTGGCCTCCGGGGTGGCCAGCTTGTCGAGGCGCTTGTCGATCTCGGTGTCCACCCGGGACACGAAGAAGGAGGCGACCGACTCGATCGAGGAGAGGTCGTGGCCGTTGGCCTTGGCCTGCTCGAGACCGGTCAGGAAGGCGTCCATCACGCCGCGGTAGCGCTCCAGCGAGAAGATCAGGGTGACGTTGACGCTGATCCCCTGGGCGATCACCGCGGTGATCGCGGGCAGCCCGGCCAGCGTCGCCGGGATCTTGATCAGGGTGTTCGGGCGGTCCACCAGCCAGGCCAGCTGCTTGGCCTCGGCGATGGTCGCCTCGGTGTTGTGGGCAAGCCGCGGGTCGACCTCGATGGAGACCCGGCCGTCCCGGCCGTTGCTGGAGTCGTAGACCCCGCGCAGCACGTCGGCGGCCTCGCGGACGTCCGCCGAGGTCATCATCCGGACGGCCTCCTCGACGGTGACGCCGCGGACCGCGAGGTCGCGCAGCTGCTCGTCGTAGGAGTCGTCGCTGCCGCCGATGGCCTTCTGGAAGATCGTCGGGTTGGTGGTGACCCCCACCACGTGCTTGTCACGGACCAGTTCGGCCAGGTTGCCGGAGGTCAGGCGCTTGCGGCTGAGGTCGTCCAGCCAGATCGCCACGCCTTCGTCGCTGAGGCGCTTCAGAGCGTCAGTCATGATTCTCAACTCTTCCTTTTGTGCTCTGCGGGTGGACGGGTTCAGCGACCTGCGGCGACATCGTCCAGCGACTCGTGGGCGGCGGTGACCACGGCGTCGTCGGTGAGGCCGAACTCCTTGTAGAGGACCTTGTAGTCGGCCGAGGCACCGAAGTGCTCCAGGCTGACGCTGCGTCCTGCGTTGCCGACGTAGCGGTACCAGGTCAGCGCGATGCCGGCCTCGACCGAGACCCGGGCCCTGACGGTCGGCAGCAGCACGCTGTCGCGGTAGGCGCGGTCCTGCTCCTCGAACCACTCGACGCAGGGCATCGAGACGACCCGGGTCGGGATGCCCTCGGCCTGCAGCCGCTCGCGCGCGGCCACCGCGATCTGCACCTCGGAGCCGGTACCGATCAGGATCACCTGCGGCTGGCCGCCCTCGGCGTCGAACAGCACGTAGCCGCCCTTGGCCGCGTCCGGGTTGGCCTCGTAGGTGGGGACGTTCTGCCGGGTGAGCGCCAGGCCGTGCGGGGCCGGCTTGTCCGCGTGGCGGCGCAGGATCTCGTGCCAGGCGATGGCGGTCTCGTTGGCGTCGGCCGGGCGCACCATGTTGAGGCCGGGGATGGCCCGCAGCGCGGCCATGTGCTCGATCGGCTGGTGGGTCGGGCCGTCCTCGCCCAGGCCGATGGAGTCGTGCGTCCACACGTAGGTGACCGGCAGCTTCATCAGCGCGGCGAGGCGGACGGCGCCGCGCATGTAGTCGGAGAACACCAGGAAGGTGCCGCCGTACACGCGGGTGTTGCCGTGCAGCGCGATGCCGTTCATGGTCGAGCCCATGGCGTGCTCGCGGATCCCGAAGTGGATCGTGCGGCCGTAGGGGCTCGCGGACGGCAGCGGGTTGCCCTCCGGGAGGAAGGAGGAGTCCGGGTCGATCGTGGTGAGGTTGGACCCCGCCAGGTCGGCCGAGCCGCCCCACAGCTCCGGGACGATCTTGCCCAGGCTCTTCAGCACCTCGCCGGAGGCCTTGCGGGTGGCCACGTCCTTGCCGGCCGGGAAGGACGGGATGGCCTTCTCCCAGCCGTCCGGCAGCTCGCCCGCGGCGATCCGGTCGAACTCGGCCGCGCGCTTGGGGTTGGCCGCGCGCCAGTCCTCGAAGCGCTTGGTCCACTGGGCGTGCGCCTGGTTGCCGCGCTCGCCGACCGCGCGGGCGTGGGCCAGCACCTCGTCGCTGACGTCGAAGGACTTCTCCGGGTCGAAGCCGAGGACCCGCTTGGTGGCGGCGACCTCGTCCGCGCCCAGGGCGGAGCCGTGCGACTCCTCGGTGCCCTTGGCGTTCGGGGCGGGCCAGGCGATCACGGTGCGCATGGCGATGATCGAGGGGCGCCCGGTCTCGGCCTTGGCCTTGACCATGGCGTCGTGCAGCGCCTTGGGGTCGATGTCGCCGCTCTCGGCCGGGGCGACCCGCTGGATGTGCCAGCCGTAGGCCTCGTAGCGCTTGAGGACGTCCTCGGAGAAGGCGGTCTCGGTGTCGCCCTCGATCGAGATGTGGTTGTCGTCGTACAGGAAGACCAGGTTGCCCAGCTTCTGGTGGCCGGCCAGCGAGGAGGCCTCGCCGGAGACGCCCTCCTCCAGGTCGCCGTCCGAGCAGATGCCCCAGATGGTGTGGTCGAACGGGGAGGCGCCCTCGGCGGCCTCCGGGTCGAACAGGCCGCGCTCGTAGCGGGCCGCCATCGCCATGCCGACCGCGTTGCCGACACCCTGGCCGAGCGGGCCCGTGGTGGTCTCGACGCCGGTGGTGTGGCCGTGCTCGGGGTGACCCGGAGTCAGCGAGCCCCACACGCGGAAGGACTTGAGGTCCTCCAGGGTGAGCCCGTAGCCCGACAGGAAGAGCTGGATGTAGAGGGTGAGGCTGGTGTGGCCGGGGGACAGCACGAAGCGGTCGCGTCCGGTCCAGTCCGGGTCGGCCGGGTCGTGCTGCAGGAAGCGCTGGAAAATCAGGTAGGCGGCCGGAGCCAGCGACATAGCCGTGCCCGGGTGGCCGTTGCCGACCTTCTGCACGGCGTCCGCCGCCAGAACGCGCACGGTGTCCACCGCGCGCTGGTCGAGCTCGGTCCACTCAAAAGTGTTGCTCGGCGTCGTACTCACCCTGTATCAGGGCTCCTTCCGTATCGTCCTTCGACCCGGTGCCGGGGGACCGTCGACGGTGGCGGACCTGGTCACAGAGCGTTGACCCGCTGTACGGAGCGAGCCTACCGCTGATGCGTACGCCCGTTCCCGGGACAGCCCAACAGGCGGACGCGACGGCCCATTCCCGGCGCGTTCCCTGGTACGAGCAGCCCATTCCTGTATGCCAGCCTGAGGGATCGTCCGGGGAACCGCCCGCTGAACGGCGCAACACGGTTACCTGAAGCAGGACCCCGCGACGAAGCAGGTATAGGCAACGTCTAAGGTGGCGTGGTACGCGCAGGGCCGCCGGGACGGTTGTCGTCCCGGTCCTGCGGCTTCTCCTTCAACCAGGGGTGTTCGTGACCGCCGTCGAAACCCGCCCGGCCGGGCTGGTCAAGGCGAACCCCGGGCATCGGCCGTTTCCGGCCCGTGTCGGGGCATTCGTCGCACTGACCAAACCGCGGATCATCGAGCTGCTGCTGATCACCACCGTTCCGGTGATGTTCCTGGCGCAGCGCGGTGTCCCGGACCTGCTGCTGGTGCTGTACGTCGTGGTCGGCGGCTACCTGTCGGCCGGTGGCGCCAACGCCCTCAACATGTACATCGACCGCGACATCGACGCGCTGATGCACCGCACCGAGCGCCGTCCGCTGGTCACCGGGATGGTGTCGCCGGTCGAGTGCCTGGTGTTCGGCATCGCGCTGGCGGTCGGCTCCACGGTCTGGCTGGCGCTGCTGGTCAACCCGCTGTCCTCGGCGCTGGCACTGGCCGCACTGCTGTTCTACGTCTTCGTCTACACCCTCGGCCTGAAGCGCCGCACCGCGCAGAACATCGTCTGGGGCGGGATCGCCGGCTGCATGCCGGTCTTCATCGGCTGGGCCGCCGTGACCGACTCGCTGAGCTGGGCCCCGGTGGTGCTGTTCCTGGTCATCTTCTTCTGGACGCCGCCGCACTACTGGCCGCTGTCGATGAAGGTGAAGGAGGACTACGCCAACGCGGGCATCCCGATGCTGCCGGTGATCGCCACCAACGAGGCCGTGGCCAAGCAGATCGTCGCCTACAGCTGGGTGATGGTCGCGGTGTCGCTGGCGCTGTGGCCGCTGGCCCACACCAGCCTGCTCTACCCGGTCTCCGCGGTGCTGCTGGGCGCGTTCTGGCTCAAGGAGGCGCACGGGCTGCTGGCCCGGGCCAGGAACGGCGTGGTCGGCGCCAAGCTCAAGGAGATGCGGCTGTTCCACTGGTCGATCACCTATCTGACGCTGCTCTTCGTCGAGATCGCGATCGACCCCTTCCTGAAGTAGGCAGGAGTGCTACTCGTGGGTAGCATCTGACCATGAGCGAAAAGACCGACGAGCGACGCGCGGCGCGCATCGCCAAGCACATCCGCAGCTTCGCCGCCGCCCACGGCGGCAGCGCCGACGGCGTGGTCGAGTACATCGGCGGGATCTCCACCCGGATCGCCCTGGTCGGCGCCGACGGCGCGTGGGGCGACCAGGTCGCCCCCAGCGTCGCGGTGGCGAACCGGGCGGTGGAGCTGTCCGGGATCACCGTGCACGAGTCCTTCGAGGGCGAGCTGGGCCTGAAGGTCCGCACCAGCTCCTACGAGTGGAAGCGGATGGCCGGGCTGCAGCTCGGCGGCACCCAGGTCTGAACCCCGAACGCAGGAAGGGGCCGGTCCGCAGCGCGGACCGGCCCCTTCCTCCTGTTCCGTGCTCAGACCGCCGCGAGCGCCTCGATGTTCGCGGGCCGCGGCAGCGCGTCCACCTCCGGCCGGGTGCGCAGCGCGAGGTGCAGCCGGAGCACCGCGACCCAGACCAGGGCCGCGCCCAACAGGTGCACGCCCACCAGCAGTTCCGGCAGATGTGTGAAGTACTGCACAAAGCCGATCACGGCCTGGGACATCAGGACGACGAAGAACTCGCGGGCCCGGCGGCGCGGGGCCGCAGGGGCGTCCACGGCGAGCAGGATGAACATCATCGCCAGGGCGAGCCCTATGGTCACCATGGCGAAGTCGGCGTGGAACTGGGTGATCTTCTCCCAGTCGAACGGCATCCGCTTCACCTCGGTGCCGTCGCCCGAGTGCGGCCCGGTGCCGGTCACCAGGGTGCCGACCACGATCAGTGCGGCGGTCACCCCGATGGTCAGCCGGGACAGCTGGATCACCGGCCGGCCCACGGTACGGACCGGCGCACCGTCGCCCTCGCGGCTGCGCTGCCACATCGCCAGCGCGGTCAGGATCAGCACCGCCGAGGCCAGGAAGTGGCAGGCCACCACAAAGGGGTTGAGGTGGGTGAGCACGGTGATCCCGCCCAGCACGGCCTGGGACACCGTCACCCAGAACTGGGCCCAGCCCAGCCGGGTGAGGCTGCGGCGCCACGGCCCGGCGCAGCGCGCGGCGATGATGGCCAGTCCGATCACCCCGCACAGCACATCGGTGAGCATCCGGTTGCCGAACTCGATGATGCCGTGGATGCCCATCGCGGGCGTGGTGGCGATGCTGCTGCCGGTGCAGGTCGGCCAAGTGGGGCAGCCGAGCCCGGAGCTGGTGAGGCGGACCGCGCCGCCGGTCACCACCACCAGCACGCTCATCACCAGAGTGGCGAAGGCCGCCCAGCGGACGACCCGGTCGGAGACCGTGACGCGCTCGGCGAGAAGGGAGAAGGGGGTACGCACGGATTCATCGTAGATTGCCCTCTTCCCGATCTTCGGCCCGCCCCCCGGGCACCCGCCCGGCTACTCCCAGCGGAAGAAGCGCGCCGCCGCCGCCAGGGCGACGACCGCCCAGGCCGCCAGGATGCCCAGGTCGGACCAGGGCATCGCGGAGCCCTGCTGCAGCACCGAGCGCAGGCCGTCGGAGAGGGCGCTGATCGGCAGCGCCTCCAGCACCGGGCGGACCGCGCCGGGGAACTTCGACAGCGGCACGATCACCCCGCCGGCCAGCAGCAGCAGGATGAACACCAGGTTGGCCGCGGCCAGGGTGGCCTCGGCCCGCAGGGTTCCTGCCATCAGCAGCCCGAGGCCGGAGAAGGCGGCGGTGCCGAGCAGCAGCAGGAGCAGGACGGCGAACGGGTTGCCGTGCGGGTGCCAGCCGAGGCCGAAGGCGATCGCGGACAGCAGCACCACCTGCAGCACCTCGGTGACCAGGACGCTTCCGGTCTTCGCGGTCATCAGCGCCCAGCGCGGCAGCGGGCTCGCGCCGAGCCGCTTGAGCACCCCGTAGCGGCGTTCGAAACCGGTGGCGATGGCCTGGCCGGTGAAGGCGGTGGACATCACCGCCAGCGCCAGCAGGCCCGGCGCGAGGAAGTCCACCCGGGCCCCGGGCCCGGTGGTGGCGACGATGTCCACCGCGCTGAACAGCACCAGCAGCACGCTGGGGATGATCACGGTGAGCAGCAGCTGCTCGCCGTTGCGCAGCAGCAGCGAGGTCTCCAGCGCGGTCTGCGCCCTGAGCATCCGGCCCACCGGGGCGGCGCCGGGCCGGGGTGCGTAACTGGTGCTGGCGCTCATCCGCGGAGGTCCCGTCCGGTCAGTTCGAGGAAGACGTCTTCGAGGGTGCGCCGGCCCACCGCGAGCTGCTCGGGCATCACCCCGGACTGGGCGCACCAGCTGGTCAGGGTGGCCAGCAGCTGCGGGTCCACGGCGCCCTCGACCAGGTAGCTGCCGGGGGTGGCCTCGGCCACGGCGGTGCCGTCCGGGAGGGCCTTGAGCAGCGAGCCCAGGTCGAGCCCGGGCCGGGCCCGGAAGCGCACGGTGTTGCCGGCGTCGCTGCGGCAGAGCTGCTCCGGGCTGCCCTCGGCGATCACCCGGCCGCCGTCCACGATGGCGACCTGGTCGGCGAGTTGCTCGGCCTCGTCCATGTGATGGGTGGTCAGGACCACGGTCACGCCGTCGGCGCGCAGGTCGCGGACCAGCTCCCAGGTGGCGCGGCGGGCGTGCGGGTCGAGCCCGGCGGTGGGCTCGTCCAGGAAGACCAGTTCGGGGCGGCCGACCACGGCCATGGCCAGCGCGAGCCGCTGCTGCTGGCCGCCGGAGAGCCGGCGGTAGGGGGTGCGGCCGCAGGAGTCCAGGCCGAGCCGGTCCGCGAGCGCGTCCACGTCCAGCGGACGGGCGTGCAGGCGTGCGGTGTGCCGCAGCATTTCCAGGGCGCGGGCGCCCGGGTACACGCCCCCGGACTGCAGCATCACTCCGATCCGCGGCCGGAGCTTCGCGGCGTCGGCCGGAACAGCCGGATCCAGGCCGAGCACCCTGACGGTTCCGGCGTCGGCGCGCCGGTAGCCCTCGCAGGTTTCGACGGTCGTGGTCTTGCCCGCCCCGTTGGGGCCGAGCACGGCGGTGACGCTGCCGCGGGCGACGGTGAGGTCGAGCCCGTCCACCGCGGTCTTCCCGCCGTAGCGCTTGACCAGGCCGGTGACCGCGACGGCGGCCGCTTCGGATTGCATGGGCCCGAGTCTATTCAGCGGCGGAATTCCAGGAACAGGTTAGGCAAACCTTAGTGATTGATCAGACAACCATTGATCCCGAAGCGGGTTGTCCCGGCGGAATGAATTACGCAACAATGGAGTTGTGAAAAACATGCGGGAGTGCGAGGAGGGGCCGGAGGCAGTCGTGGCGACGACTGCCCATGCTGTCGTGGCCGCCGTCTCCTCCCGCGACCGGGTGGCCCGCTCCATTCTTGACCACGGCCCCAGCAGTGCCGCTGACCTGGCCGAACGCCTGGGCCTCACCCAGGCCGCGGTGCGCCGCCACCTGGACGCCCTGCTGGCCTCCGGCCTGGTGTCGGCCCGCGACCAGAAGGTCTACGGCCATCGCGGCCGGGGCCGTCCGGCCAAGGTCTTCCTGCTCACCGACTCCGGCCGGGACGCCTTCTACCAGGCCTACGACCAGCTGGCCGCCGACGCCCTGCGCTTCCTCGCCGACTCGGTCGGCGGCGGCGACGCGGGCAAGGAGGCGCTGGCCGCCTTCGCCCGGGCCCGGCTGGCCCGGGACGCCGAGCGGTACCGCACCGCCCTGGGCGACGACGGCAAGGCCACCCCGACCGAGCTGCTCGCCGCCGCGCTGACCACGGACGGGTACGCTGCCACGGTGCGGCGGGCCCCGCTGGGGGAGCAGCTCTGCCAGCACCACTGCCCGGTCGCGCACATCGCCGAGCAGTTCCCGCAGTTCTGCGAGGCCGAGACCGAGGTCTTCTCGCAGGTGCTCGGCACCCATGTGCAGCGGCTGGCCACCATCGCCCACGGCGACGGCGTCTGCACCACCTTCGTGCCCTCCGCGCCCGCCGAACCGCACGACCCAGACCTGCACGACTCCGAACCGCACCTCTCCGGGAGGAACCCCGTATGACCACCACCGCTCACCCGGAGCTCGAGGGCCTCGGCACCTACGAGTTCGGCTGGTCCGACTCGGACACCGCCGGCGCTGCCGCCAAGCGCGGCCTCTCCGAGGCCGTCGTCCGCGACATCTCCTCGAAGAAGTCCGAGCCGGAGTGGATGCTCAACCTGCGGTTGAAGGGTCTGAAGCTGTTCGGCAAGAAGCCCATGCCGACCTGGGGCTCGGACCTCACCGGCATCGACTTCGACAACATCAAGTACTTCGTCCGGTCGACCGAGAAGCAGGCCGAGTCCTGGGAGGACCTGCCCGCCGAGATCAAGAACACCTATGACCGGCTGGGCATCCCGGAGGCCGAGAAGCAGCGCCTGGTCGCCGGTGTCGCCGCCCAGTACGAGTCCGAGGTGGTCTACCACCAGATCAACGAGGAGCTGGAGGCGCAGGGTGTCATCTTCATGGACACCGACACCGCGCTGAAGGAGCACCCGGAGATGTTCCAGGAGTACTTCGGCACCGTCATCCCGGTCGGCGACAACAAGTTCGCCTCGCTGAACTCCGCGGTGTGGTCCGGCGGTTCGTTCATCTACGTGCCGAAGGGCGTGCACGTGGAGATCCCGCTGCAGGCCTACTTCCGGATCAACACCGAGAACATGGGCCAGTTCGAGCGGACGCTGATCATCGTCGACGAGGACGCCTACGTCCACTACGTCGAGGGCTGCACCGCCCCGATCTACTCCTCGGACTCGCTGCACAGCGCCGTGGTCGAGATCATCGTGAAGAAGGGCGGCCGCTGCCGCTACACCACGATCCAGAACTGGTCGAACAACGTCTACAACCTGGTGACCAAGCGGGCCGTGGCCTACGAGGGCGCGACCATGGAGTGGGTCGACGGCAACATCGGCTCCAAGGTCACCATGAAGTACCCGGCGGTCTACCTGATGGGCGAGCACGCCAAGGGCGAGACCCTGTCGATCGCCTTCGCCGGCGCCGGCCAGCACCAGGACGCCGGGGCCAAGATGGTCCACATGGCGCCCAACACCTCGTCCAACATCGTCTCCAAGTCGGTGGCGCGAGGTGGCGGCCGAACCTCCTACCGCGGTCTGATCGAGATCGGCGAGGGCTCCAAGGGCGCCAAGTCCAACGTCCTCTGCGACGCGCTGCTGGTGGACACGATCTCCCGCTCGGACACCTACCCCTATGTGGACGTCCGCGAGGACGACGTGTCGATGGGCCACGAGGCGACCGTCTCCAAGGTCAGCGAGGACCAGCTCTTCTACCTGATGAGCCGGGGCATGACCGAGTTCGAGGCGATGGCGATGATCGTCCGCGGCTTTGTGGAGCCGATCGCCAAGGAGCTCCCGATGGAGTACGCGCTTGAGCTCAACCGGCTGATCGAGCTGCAGATGGAGGGCTCGGTCGGCTGACCGGCCCCGTCCACCGCTGAGACGCTTCCCCATACGAGAGAGAGCAGTACGAGTAATGGCTGAGGCCACCAACACGGCCGGTGGGTCCACCACGGCGGGTTCCATCGAGGTCGGCACGGCTGGTGCGGGCTCCCAGCTGGCCGGTCCCGGCACCGGGCGCGAAACCGTCGCCCAGCCCGTGGACGCCCGCCAGGACGCCGTCGCCTCCTACGACGTCGCGGACTTCCCGGTGCCGACCGGGCGCGAGGAGAACTGGCGGTTCACCCCGCTGAACCGGCTGCGCGGCCTGCACGACGGCAGCGCCAAGGCCGATGCCGACGCGGTCAAGGTCGACGTCTCGGCCCCGGCCGGGGTCGTTGTCGAGGTCGTCGACCGCACCGACCCCCGGGTCGGCAGGGCCGGCAAGCCGGTGGACCGGGTCGCCGCCCAGGCGTTCAGCTCCTTCGAGAAGGCCGGACTGGTCTCGGTGCCGCGCGACACCGTGCTGACCGAGCCGATCCGGATCTCGGTGCACGGCCAGGGCGGGACCCGCTACGGCCACCAGGTGATCGAGCTCGGCGCGTTCGCCGAGGCGCTGGTCGTCATCGAGCACACCGGCGACGCCGTGGTGGCCGCCAACGTCGAGTACCTGATCGGCGACGGCGCCAAGCTCACCGTGGTCTCCATCCAGGACTGGGACGACACCGCCGTCCATGTCGCCCAGCACACCGCGCTGGTCGGCCGGGACGCCTCGTTCAAGTCCGTGGTGGTCACCTTCGGCGGCGACCTGGTCCGGCTGCACCCGCGGGTGGTCTACGGCGCCCCCGGCGGCGAGGCCGACCTGTACGGGCTGTACTTCGCGGACGCGGGCCAGCACCTGGAGCACCGGCTCTTCATCGACCACGACACCCCGCACTGCCGCAGCAACGTCGCCTACAAGGGCGCGCTGCAGGGCAAGGACGCGCGCGTGGTGTGGGTGGGCGACGTGCTGATCCGGGCCGCCGCCGAGGGCACCGACACCTACGAGCTCAACCGCAACCTGGTGCTCACCGACGGCGCGCGGGTCGACTCGATCCCCAACCTGGAGATCGAGACCGGCGAGATCGTCGGCGCCGGACACGCCTCGGCGACCGGCCGCTTCGACGACGAGCAGCTGTTCTACCTGCAGTCCCGCGGTATCGCCGGTGACGAGGCGCGGCGCCTGGTGGTGCGCGGCTTCTTCGCCGAACTGGTCCAGCAGATCGGGCTGCCGGACCTGCAGGAGCGTCTGATCGAGAAGATCGACGCCGAGCTGGAGGCTTCGGTCGGATGAGCTTCGTGCGTGTCGCCGCATTGGGCGAGCTCGAGTCGGACACCCCCAAGCGCGTGGTGGTGGACGACGTGCCGGTGTCGCTGGTGCGCACCGGGGGCGAGGTGTTCGCGATCAACGACATCTGCTCGCACGCCAATGTCTCCCTCTCCGAGGGCGAGGTCGACGACTGCTCCATCGAGTGCTGGCTGCACGGGTCGAGCTTCGACCTCCGCACCGGCAAGCCCTCCGGACTGCCCGCCACCCGGCCGGTCCCCGTGTACCCCGTAAAGATCGAAGGGGACGATGTGCTCGTCTCCGTCACCCAGGAGTCCTGAGCCCCATGGCAACCCTTGAAATCAACGACCTGCACGTCACCGTCGAGACGGAGAACGGTCCCCGCGAGATCCTCAGCGGCGTTGACCTGACCATCAAGCAGGGCGAGACCCACGCCATCATGGGCCCCAACGGCTCCGGCAAGTCCACCCTCGCCTACTCGCTGGCCGGGCACCCCAAGTACACCGTCACCCAGGGCACCGTCACCCTGGACGGCGAGGACGTCCTCGCGATGACCGTGGACGAGCGCGCCAGGGCCGGCCTCTTCCTGGCCATGCAGTACCCGGTCGAGATCCCCGGGGTCTCGGTCTCCAACTTCCTCCGCACCTCCGCCACCGCGATCCGCGGCGAGGCCCCCAAGCTGCGCACCTGGGTGAAGGAGGTCAAGACGGCCATGACCGAGCTGCAGATGGACCCGGCCTTCGCCGAGCGCAATGTCAACGAGGGCTTCTCCGGCGGCGAGAAGAAGCGCCACGAGATCCTGCAGATGGAACTGCTCAAGCCGAAGATCGCGGTGCTCGACGAGACCGACTCCGGTCTGGACGTCGACGCGCTCCGGGTGGTCTCCGAGGGCGTCAACCGGGTGCGCGCGACCGGTGAGGTCGGCACCCTGCTGATCACCCACTACACCCGCATCCTGCGCTACATCACCCCCGACTACGTGCATGTCTTCGCGGCCGGCAAGATCGTCAAGTCGGGCGGCCCCGAGCTCGCCGACGAGCTGGAGAACGAGGGCTACGAGAAGTACGCGAAGGGCGGCGCGTCCGCGTGACCCACACCCCCGGCAACGGCGACGGCTTCGACGTCGACGCGATCCGCAAGGACTTCCCGATCCTGCAGCGGCAACTCCACGACGGCAAGCCGCTGGTCTACCTGGACAGCGCGGCGACCTCGCAGAAGCCGCGCCAGGTGCTCGACGCGATGAACGAGTACTACGAGCAGCACAACGCCAACGTCCACCGCGGCGTGCATGTGCTCGCCGAGGAGGCCACGGCGCTGTACGAGGGCGCCCGTGACAAGGTCGCGGCGTTCATCAACGCGCCCAGCCGGGACGAGGTGATCTTCACCAAGAACGCCTCGGAGTCGCTCAACCTGGTTGCCAACATGCTGGGTTGGGCCGACGAGCCGTACCGGGTGGATGCAGAGTCCGAGATCGTGATCACGGAGATGGAGCACCACTCCAACATCGTGCCGTGGCAGCTGCTCTCGCAGCGGACCGGCGCGAAGCTGAAGTGGTTCGGGCTGACCGACGACGGCCGGCTCGACTTCTCCAACATCGACGAGATCATCACCGAGAAGACCAAGGTGGTCTCCTTCGTGCTGGTGTCCAACATCCTGGGCACGATCAACCCGGCCGAGGCGATCGTCCGCCGGGCCCAGGACGTCGGCGCGCTGGTGGTCGTCGACGCCTCGCAGGCGGCCCCGCACATGCCGCTGGACGTGCAGGCCCTGGAAGCCGACTTCGTCGCCTTCACCGGGCACAAGATGCTGGCCCCGACCGGCATCGGCGTGCTCTGGGGCCGGCAGGAGCTGCTGGAGGACCTGCCGCCGTTCCTGGGCGGCGGCGAGATGATCGAGACCGTGTCGATGAGCTCGTCCACCTACGCTCCGGCGCCGCACAAGTTCGAGGCCGGCACCCCGCCGATCTCCCAGGCCATCGGCCTGGGCGCGGCGATCGACTACCTCAACGCGATCGGCATGGAGAACATCGCCGCGCACGAGCAGCAGATCGTCGAGTACGCGGTGCGCAGGCTGCGGGAGGTGCCCGATCTGAAGATCATCGGCCCGCCCACGGCCGAGGGCCGCGGCGCGGCGATCTCCTTCACCCTCGGCGACATCCACCCGCACGACGTGGGCCAGGTGCTGGACGAGCAGGGCATCGCGGTCCGGGTCGGGCACCACTGCGCGCGGCCGGTCTGCCTGCGCTACGGAATTCCGGCGACCACCAGGGCGTCGTTCTATCTGTACTCCACCGAGGCGGAGGTGGACGCCCTGATCGAGGGGCTCCACCACGTCAGGAACTTCTTCGGCTGAGAGAGAGGAGGCGCGACGCGATGAAGATGGACTCGCTGTACCAGGACATCATCCTGGACCACTACAAGCACCCCCACGGCAAGGGCCTGCGGGACGGTGACGCCGAGGTGCACCACGTCAACCCCACCTGCGGTGACGAGATCACCCTGCGGGTGCGGCTGGACGGCGGCACGGTCGCCGACATCTCGTACGAGTCGCAGGGCTGCTCGATCAGCCAGGCGAGCGCGTCGGTGCTGAACGAGCTGCTGGTCGGCAAGCAGCTCAAGGACGCGCAGCAGATCCAGGAGGCGTTCCTGGAGCTGATGCAGAGCAAGGGGCAGTCCGAGGGCGACGAGGAGGTGCTGGAGGACGCGGTCGCGTTCGCCGGTGTCTCCAAGTACCCGGCGCGGGTGAAGTGCGCCCTGCTCAGCTGGATGGCCTGGAAGGACGCCACCGCCCAGGCGCTGGCCGAGGACCCTGTGAAGGAGAGCGCATGACCGACACCACCGGGACCGCCGCGGCCGAGGCCGCGGAACCCGCCGAGAGCCATTTCGTCGGGACGACCGCGGGCACCGTCGCCGTGGACGACCTGCTGGAGGCACTGCTGGACGTGGTCGACCCGGAGCTGGGCATCGACGTGGTCAACCTGGGCCTGATCTACGGCGTCCACATCGACGAGTCCGATGTGTGCACCATCGACATGACGCTCACCTCGGCGGCCTGTCCGCTGACCGACGTCATCGAGGACCAGGCGCGGACCGCCACCGACGGCCTGGTCCAGGATCTGAAGATCAACTGGGTCTGGATGCCGCCGTGGGGCCCGGACAAGATCACCCCTGACGGCCGGGACCAGCTCCGGGCGCTGGGCTTCAACGTCTGAGCGCTCCGTCATTCTGCGTGCTGTGTCATGAGACTGCCGCGCGGTTCACCCCTTCCGGGGGTTCGAACCGCGCGGCGGTCGTATTTCCGCCCTCGCGGACCCGCTGCGGATAGTGTCAGCGGCGGCAGTGGCGGGCGGTCCGCCGCGCCTCCGTCCAGTGGAGAGTGAGCGACCGATCATGGCGGGTCCGAGCCGTAGGAAGAGTGACAAGGCGTCGGCGGGACAGGAGGCGGCGGCGGTGCCGCTCCCCTCCGAAGTCGATCTGGGGACGCTCTACGGGGCATCGGCCGCCGACAGCGGGTTCCCCCCGGGCCCCCTCGGCGACTTCGGCGAGGGGGACGGCGAGGAGGCCGACGACCTGCCGCTGGTCCCGCCGGTGCGGCTGCTGGAGCGCGAGGAGCTGGCGGCGGCGGCGCTGCGGGTGCCGCTGTTCGAGCGGGCGATCCGGCTGGCCCGCTGGGTCGGCCCCAGACGTCCGGTGGACGAGTGGGGCGAGCTGGACCCGGGGCTGCAGGCCCGGGCCGCGATCGACCTGGGCTTCGGCGAGGGCGAGGAGGGCGTGGACGCGGTGGTCCGGGCCTGGGTGCTGGCCGTCGACCTGGAGCTGATCGCGGTCGGCGACAGCGCCGAGGACGGCGGCGGCGAGGTGGCCGCCGTCACCGACGGTGTCGAGGCGCTGGAGCAGGGCGACCCGGAGACGGTGCTCACCGCCTGGGAGTCGGCCGCCTCCATCGTCGCCGGGATCACCGTCGAGGCCGAGCTGGACCTCGGCGATCTGGCCGAGGGCGCCGACACCGAGGCGGTGGCCGGCAGCGGCGAGGAGGAGACCGAGGAGGAGTACGCGCAGCTGGAGGAGGCCCGCGAGCAGGCCGAGGGGCTGCTCGACGAGGCACTGCAGGTGCTCTACGAGGCCCGGGCGTTCGCCACCACCGAGAGCGAGGAGACGGTCCCGCTGGGCGTGCTCTCGGCGCTGCTGGTGGTCCCCGACGGCGAGGACCCGACCGAGGAGATGCTCGGCGACATCACCTCGGTGATGGTCGCGCTGGACCCGATGCTGCAGGATCTCGCCGACATCGGCATCCTCGACTACCGCCCGATCGACCCGAGCCTCTTCGACGAGTCGGAGGACGGGTCCGGCGCGCCGGAACTGCCCACCGAGCCCTTCGACCCGGACGCCCCGGTGGAGGAGACCGAGGCGGCCCGCTTCGGCCTGGCCCGGCTCACCGCGCTGGGGGTGCACCAGGTGCGGCAGTGGCTGATCGAGGACGGCTACGACGCCCCGCTGATCGGCGACCACGCCAGGGGCACCGCCGCCGAGCTGCTGGCCGGCATCGCCGGTTCGGCCAATGTGATGCCGGAGGAGGAGATCGCCGAGTGGCTGGTCGGCCGTGAGCCGCTGGCCGCGGCGGCCGAGCTGCTGGCGGCCTCCCGGGGCAACGACCTGGTCGGCCCGATCCGCCGTCAGTTCTGCGCGCTGGCCCTGGGCCGGCTCGGCGAGGAGGTCGAGCCCTCGGTCAGGGAGGCGCTCGGCGACCCGCACCTCACCGTCCTGGCCACGGCCTGGCTGGTGGAGCAGGGTGCCACCGACGTCGTCGACCCCGGGCGTCCGGTGCTGCTGTGGAGCACGGTCGACCAGCTGGCCGCGCTGCTGATCGACCTGGGCCCCGAGGACGAGACCTTCCTCGAGTCGGTGCTGCAACTGGTCGGGACCTCGGCGGCGGAGCAGTACTTCGCCGAGCTGTGGCGGGTCGAGCACCCCTACACCACCGCGGTGCTTGAGGCGATCGGCGAGCAGCACCCGGACCGGGCCACCGCGAAGGAGGCCCGCAAGGCCGCCTACAAGGCCAGGTCCAGGGCCGGGACCCAGGCCAAGTAGCCGACTGCGCGGCCACCCGGCGGGATCAGCGCACCGCGGGGGCGAGTTCGTCCAGCTGCCCGTGGCCGCTGTCGTGGTCGCGCATCCGCCGGTCCGGGCGGCGGGCCAGCAGGTAGAGCCCGCCGGCCCCGGTGACCAGGCCGACCCCGAGCAGGGCGCCCCACACCTGGTACCAGGGGGCGCCGACCGGGGCCAGGATCGTCCGCGGCCAGCAGATGTTGACCACCTCGAAGCCGGTCCACAGCACCGCGAGGGCGTTCAGCGGGGTGCCCAGGCGTCCGTACGAGACCGCACCGGAGGGGGTCCAGCGACCGCGCAGCCTGGCGATCAGCGCGACCGCGGTGAGCAGGAAGAACGGGACGAAGGTGGCCGCGCTGCCGAAGGTGATCAGGGTGCCCATGGCCGAGCTGTTCAGCCCGAGCGGCAGCGCCGCGCAGCTGACCAGGGTCGCCGCGACCAGGCCGCCGATCGGGGCCTTGTGCCGGTTCACCCGGCGCACCTGGCGGGAGAACGGGAAGACTTCGTCCCTGGCCAGCGAGTAGAGGCCGCGGGCGGCGCCGCCCTGGGAGGCCATCAGGCAGGCGGTGAAGCTGACCAGTACCACCACCACGAAGGGCTTCGGGGCCCAGCCGCCGAAGTTGCTGACCACGGCGGTGGTGACCGGGTCGAGGTCGCGTCCGGCGATGACCGCGGCGGGGTCGGGGTGGGCCAGTTCGACGGCGACGGCGTTGAGGATCACCACGGTGCCGACGCTGAGCAGCGCCCACCACATGGCCCTGGGCACCTGCCGGGCGGCGTCCTTGGTCTCCTCGGCGGTGGAGACGCAGGCGTCGAAGCCGATGAAGGCCCAGCCGCCGACCGCGACCACCGCGAGGAACGCCCTGGCATCGGTGCTGCCGAGCGCGGCGGGCGCACCCAGGGTCTCGGTGAGCAGCGAGAAGCCGTGCTGCCGGAACACCAGCAGCAGCGAGAGCCCGACCAGGATCGAGGCGACCGCCTCGGCGGCGATGCCGAGCGAGACGAACCAGCGCAGGAAGTTGATGCCGTAGGCGTTGACCAGGGTGCAGAACAGCATGAAGCCGAGCGCGACCAGCACCAGGTCGCGCGGTGACGGGGTCGCTCCGAACAGGGTGAACACCCAGGGCGCGGCCAGGTAGGCGACGGTGGTGTTGGCGAACATCACCGCGAACTGCCACATCCAGCCGCTGAGCCAGGCGAAGGCCGGGCCGGTGAGCCGTCGGCTCCACTGGTACGCGCCGCCGGCCAGCGGCCACTGCGAGGCGAGCTCGGAGTAGACGCAGACGACCAGGGCCTGGCCGAGCAGGCAGACCGGCAGGGCCCAGACCCAGGCCGGGCCCGCGATGCCCAGCCCGACCACGGCGACGGCGTAGAGGCCGACGACGGGGGAGACGACGGCGAAGCCCATGGAGATGTTGCCGAGGATGCTGAGGCTGCGCCGCAGTTCCTGGCGGTAGCCGAGGGCCTCGAGCCGGGCGGCGTCGCTGTGTTCGCTCATGGTCCACCTTGCCGGTCAAAAACTAACTTAGTTAGTTAGCTGTGGTAGACAGGGACCATAGCCGCCAGGAGCTCTCCATGGAAGAGCCGAAACCAAGAGGTAACGTGGCGCGGGCAGGATCGGCGAAGGGGTGGACCGGACCATGGGGCGACCGAGTCGGGCGCTGCTCAGCAGGCAGGTGATAGCGCGGGCCGCGCTGGAGGTGGTGGACCACGCGGGGGCGGACGGGCTCACCATGCGCGCCCTGGCCGACCGGCTGGGGGTCAAGGCCGCCTCGCTCTACAACCATGTCACCGGCAAGGACGAGCTGCTGGACGCGCTGGCCGAACTGGTCAACCAGGAGATCGACCTCGCACCGCTGGCCGAGCCTGAGGACGGCGACTGGCGCCGGGGCCTCGCCGCCTACGCCCGCGGCTACCGCGCCGTGTTCCTGCGCCACCCCAACACCATCGCCCTGCTGGCCCGCCGCCGGGTCGAGGCGGAGGGCCAGCTGCGCGGCTACGACACCCTGCTGGCCGCGCTGGCCAGGGCCGGACTCTCCGCCGCCGACGCGGCCGAGGCCGCCGCCGCGCTGGACTACCTGGTGCTGGGCTCGGCGCTGGAGACCTTCACGGCCGGCTTCACCCGCGCCCCGGACGGCTACCGTCCGCACTACCCGGCCCTGGCCGACTCGCTGGAGGCGGCGGCCGGGCGGGGCGGCGGCCCGACCGGGCTGGACGAACGCGGATTCGAGCTGGCCCTGCGACTGCTGCTGGACGGACTCGGCGCCAGGGCCTCGGCCGCCGGGGCTACGGCTGTGCCGGGGGCGTGACGGTGACGCCGAACGGGGTGCGGTGCACCCCGCCGCAGTCCCAGGGGTTGGCGATGGTGAGCTCGCCGCCGCCGAGCACCGTGCCCGGCTCGACCCCGGGGTCCAGGGTCAGGTTGGGCCACTGGGCCTCGTCCCGCCAGACCAGCGGCGAGCCCTGGTAGTCGCAGCTGAGCCGGGCCCCGGTCGGGTCCGCGGTGCAGCCGTAGGGCAGCGGCGCGGTCCAGCGGGTGTGCTCCGGCGCGGTCATGGTGATCGCGGTGGTGCCCTGGTAGGCGTTGGACGGGCCCGCGTTGTGCTCCACCACACCGAAGTTGACGGTGGCTCCGGGCGCGGCGGAGACCGGCCCGTAGGTGCTGATGCCGAGGGCCACCACCGGGTCGCCGGTCACCACGTCGTAGGGCACCGTCGCGTGGTCGTCCCCGGTGAAGGAGGTGACGTCGCAGTGCTGGGTGGTGTTCGGCGGGTCCTCGGCGTGCACGTCCAGGGTCAGCACGGTGCCGGCGGTCGCCCCCGGGGCCAGCCCGGCCGGGACGGTGTACGAGCCGCCGGTGCCGAACAGGGTGAGGTCGGTGCCCGCCGGCGCGCTGATCGAGTTGGGCGCGGGCAGGTGCACCACCACCAGGGTGGAGGCGGCGGTCGGGACGTCACCCGTGTTGGTGACCCTGATGCCCAGGGACGGGGTGCTGCCCGGGGCCATCGGCGCCGCCGACCAGTCCAGGGCGATCCGGACCGGGCCGGTCGCGCTCGCCCCGGCGGGCGGGACGCACTGGTCCGGGTCCGGAGCGGGGGAGGCCGCCTGCGCCCGGGCCGGAAGCAGCAGGGCGGTACTGGCGAGCAGGACGGCGGCGGTCCGCCGGAGGAGTGTGGTCACGCCGTCACTGTCGGTATCATGGGCCCGTTCCTGCCAGTCGGGTGGTCCGGACGGAGTAGCGGCGCTCCGCTTGCGGCGGGTCCGACCCACTGCCCGGCGGGCATGAAGCTCCGTAGGCTTGAGTCGACGGCCTGGCGGACCTGAAGGGGGACTCGGCGTGCAGTTCAGGGGTGGAGGCTTCGAGGGGCCCCGCGACATCTGGCGGCAGACCGCCGAGGCGGACCTGCGGACCCTCGGCAGGCGGACCTTCCGCATCTACGGCCCGTCCGCGCCACTGCTCGACGCCCCGACCCTCGCCTCCTGGGAGCGCCGCGACAGCAAGCTGGTCAAGGTGGTCCTCTCGCACGGCAGCCTGTTCGCCGCCGAGGGACCCTATGTCGCGGTGCAGAGCGCGCTGACCGACTCCGGGTTCCGCACCCGCCCGCTGCAGGACATCATCGAGGACGAGCGCGACCGGCTGTTCGAACACGCGGGCATCGACGAGGGCGACGGCCCCGACCTGGCGGTGGAGTCCGAGCCCTGGTTCACCGTGGACGGCATCCCGATCCGGGCCGCGCTGCGCGGCGAGGGCCCGCTCTGGGCGGCCAGGTTCCAGGTCGGCGGTGCCGACAGCCCGCTGCGCAACCGCGGCGGCGAACCGGTCACCATCACGGTGACCGGCCGCGGCCTGGCCCCCGAACGGGTGGCCCTGCGCACCGTCGAGGACCTCCAGCCCTACGCCTTCGGACGCCAGGAGCGGCTGAACCAGCTGGCCGAGCGGCGGGAGCAGGTCCGGGCCGAGGCGCTGCCGGCCGCCGCCCCCGCCCCGGCCGGCCTGGACGCACACCGGCGGCTGATCGAGTTCTCGGTGCAGCACGCGTTGCGGGTGGAGGCCGCGGTCAGGGCCGGGCACCTGCCGCGCGAGCCGCGCGGCAACCGCACCGACCGGGGCGACCTCTGGGAGAGCGCGGTACGGCAGCAGATGCGGCTGGCCGGTGAGGACCGGGACGCCGCCAACGAGGCGGTGACCGCCCTGGTCAACCAGATGGTCCGGCTGGCCGAGAACGCCGCCTGGTTCCCCGGCACCGAGGACGGGCGGGCCGCCGTCGAGGAGAGCATCCGCTACACGGTCTTCGACAGCGAGGTGCCCAGCGTGGCCGCGCAGCGCGCCTGGCGCGCCGACTGGGTACGGGAGCTGCGCTCGCGCGAGGACGCCCATGAGCGGGCCCAGGCCCGGGAGCGGATGGTGGCCTCCTGGCTGGAGCAGTGGCAGAGCTGGCTGCTCGAACGCGCTGCCGCCAACAGCTGATGGAACGTCACTCCTCGGTCCTGGGAAGCCTCAGCTGCAGCATCGCCAGCAGCCGCTGCTCCGGGCTGCGCAGGTCGATCCCGGTCAGCTGTTCGGCGCGGCGGATCCGGTAGCGCACGGTGTTGGGGTGCACATGCAGCTCGTCGGCGGCCTCCCTGACATCGCCCAGGTGGTCCAGCCAGGCCAGCACCGAGGCGGCCAACTGGCCGCCCTGCTTGGTGTCCTGGGCCACCAGTGCGGTCAGCCGGGGGTCGCGCACCTCGGGGTTCGCGGCCAGCAGCGCCAGCAGCTCGCCGAGCAGCACCTCGGCCCGTACGTCCGGGAGCGCGGCCACGGCGGCGGTGATCCGGCCGGAGGCCATCGCGTCCAGCACCCGGTCCGCCTCGGCGCGTGAGGCCGGGGCGGCGGCCAGGGTCGGCACCACCCGTCCGACCGCGCCCCGGAGCGGGGCGGTGAGGTGGCCCCCGGCCGCGTCGGAGACCTCCTGGGCCCAGCCGCGCAGGACCTCGGGGGAGATGCCGCGCGGCAGTTCCGGCAGCAGCACGTAGACCCGGTCGCCGACCGGGGCGACCAGGGCGCTGCGGTGCCGGGCGGCGGCATGCACCGAGATCACATCCAGGGCCTCCGACCTGGTCGGACCGGTGCCCAGCGGCAGCGCGAAGCCCAGCACCGCGGCCGGGCGGCGGACGTCCAGGGACAGGTGGCCGGCCAGCGACTGCGGCCCGGCCGCCCCGTCCAGCAGCCCGGCCAGCAGGGTGCGGGTGAGCCGCAGGTCGGCGCTGAGCTCGCTGCGGCGGCGGACCAGGTGCAGCGCGGCGACCCGGGCCGCGCCCAGCAGCGCCCGGTCCGCCCGCTCGGCCAGCGGGTGCGAGCCCTCCTGCACCCAGATGGTGCCCAACTGCCTTTCGCCGGAACGGATCGCCACCACCAGCCGGCGGCGCAGCCCGAGCTCGGGATGGGCGTCGATGGCGACCACCGCGTCCAGGGTGCGCAGCCGCTGGAACACCCCCCACTCGCGCAGCTTGGACAGGTACGGCTCGGGCCCCTGCCAGCCGAGGATGGTGAGCCGGCGCAGGTCGTCCGCCTCGTCCGAGTCGGCCGAGCGGGAGTAGGCCAGGATCCGGTTGGCGCTGTCCTCGATGCTGACGATGCCGCCGGTCAGCACGGCGGTGGTCTGGGCCAGGCCGAACAGGTCGCCGCCCTCCGACTCCGGGTCGGGGCGGGCCGGGCTGCCCGCGGCGAGGGCGGCCCGGACCAGCGCGTCCAGATGGCCCCAGTGCGCCTCGGGGCGGACCGTGAGCAGCGCCACCCCGGCCTCCTCGGCGGCGGTCCGCAGCGCCTCCTGACTGCCGGCCGGGACCGGCTTCAGCGCCACCGCCGCGGCCCGGTCGCGTCCGGCCGCCCGCAGCACCGGGAGCGCGGCCCGGCCGCGCACGCCGAGGGCCAGCACCAGGTCGCCGGGACGGGCGGCGGGCGGGTCCTCCGGGTCCAGCAGGGTGATGCCGCGGACCACGGCGTCCAGGTCGGGCGCGTACTGCAGCTCGGCCAGCGGCTCGCCGAGGGACATCAGCAGCTGGCGCAGCGAGATTCCGTCGGCGGGTTCCACTGTGTCGCCCCTTGTCCGGTCGGCCAAGCCTGGACCATGGATCCTATCCGTTCGTCCACATCGGTGGACCGTCGCACGGGCCTAGCGTGCTGCGTGACAGAACTACCCGCTCAGAGGAGAACGCGCGTGTTGGACGCTGTGACCCGGATTCCCGCGCCGGTCAACGAGCCGGTGCACAGCTACGCCCCCGGCAGCGCGGAGCGCGCCCGGCTGGAGGCCGAGCTCAAGCGGCTCGGCGAGCAGGGGCCGGTCGAGCTGACCATGGCCGTCGGCGGGGTCCGCCGGCTCGGCCGGGGCGCGCCGGTCGACGTGGTCCAGCCGCACCGGCACGCCGCCGTCCTCGGCACCCTGCGCAACGCCACCCGCGAGGACGCCCAGGAGGCGGTGGACGCGGCCCTCGCGGCTGCTCCCGCCTGGCGGGCGCTGTCCTTCGACGACCGGGCCGCGATCTTCCTCAAGGCGGCCGACCTGCTGGCCGGGCCCTGGCGGGAGACCCTGGCCGCGGCGACCATGCTGGGCCAGTCCAAGACCGCGCAGCAGGCCGAGATCGACTGCCCCTGCGAGCTGGTCGACTTCTGGCGCTTCAACGTCCACTTCGCCCGGGAGATCCTGGCCGAGCAGCCGCAGTCCTCGCCCGGCGTCTGGAACCGCAGCGACCACCGGCCGCTGGAGGGCTTCGTCTACGCGATCACCCCCTTCAACTTCACCGCCATCGCCGGGAACCTGCCCACCGCGCCCGCGCTGATGGGCAACACCGTGGTCTGGAAGCCCTCGCCGACCCAGCAGTTCTCGGCGCACCTGCTGATGGACCTGCTGGAGGAGGCCGGGCTGCCGGCCGGGGTGATCAACATGGTCACCGGCGACGGACTCGCCGTCTCCGAGGTCGCGCTGACGCACCGTGACCTGGCCGGGATCCACTTCACCGGCTCCACCGCCACCTTCCAGCACCTCTGGGGGACGGTCGGCGCCAACATCGGCAACTACCGCAGCTACCCGCGGCTGGTCGGCGAGACCGGCGGCAAGGACTTCCTGGTCGCCCACCCCTCCGCCGACCCGGCGGTGCTGCGGACCGCGATGACCCGCGGGGCCTTCGAGTACCAGGGCCAGAAGTGCTCGGCGCTGTCCCGCGCCTACGTCCCGGCCTCGCTCTGGGCCGAGATCAAGGACGGCTTCAGGGACGAGGTGGAGCGGCTGAGCATGGGCGACGTCACCGACCTCGGCAACTTCATGAGCGCGGTCATCGACGCCCGCTCCTTCGCCAAGAACCGGGCCGCGATCGACCGCGCCACGGCCGACCCGCAGGTCGAGGTCCTGGCCGGCGGCAGCTACGACGACTCGGTCGGCTACTTCGTCCGGCCGACCGTGCTGGTCTGCGAGGACCCCTCGGCGGAGTACTTCCGCGAGGAGTACTTCGGCCCGGTGCTGTCCGTGCACGTCTACCAGGACGCCGACTACGAGGCGGTGCTGGAGCAGCTCGACTCGGTCTCCTCCTACGCCCTGACCGGCGCCGTGGTCGCCCGCGACCGCGCCGCCATCGCGCTGACCATGGAGAAGCTGCGCTTCGCCGCCGGGAACTTCTACATCAACGACAAGCCGACCGGGGCGGTCGTCGGCCAGCAGCCCTTCGGCGGCGGGCGGGCCTCCGGCACCAACGACAAGGCCGGGGCCGCGCAGAACCTGCTGCGCTGGACCTCGACCCGGTCCATCAAGGAGACCTTCGCGCCGCCGACGGACTTCCGCTACCCGCACATGGGCTGACCCTCCCTCAGCCCTCGCACCTCTCGTCCGCACCCCTCCTCCGCCTTGGAGTCGGCATGCTCCGCACCCCCCTGCTCGCCGCCGCCCGCTCGCCGCGCACCCGCGCCCTGGTCGAGCAGCTGCCGCCCACCCGGGCCCTGGTCCAGCGCTTCGTCGCGGGCGACACCCTGGACCAGGCCGTCGCCGTCACCGACGAACTCGTCGGCGCCGGCCGCCGGATCTCGCTGGACCACCTCGGCGAGGACACCAGCGACGCCGACCAGGCCGCGGCCACCGCGACCGCGTACGAGCGGCTGCTCGCCGCGCTGCGGGAGACCGGTCTGGCCGAGCGGGCGGAGGTGTCGGTCAAGCTCTCCGCGGTCGGCCAGTCGCTGGCCAGGGACGGCGAGCGGATCGCGCTCGACAACGCCCGCCGCATCTGCGAGGCCGCGGCTGTGGCGGGCACCACGGTGACCCTGGACATGGAGGACCACACCACCACCGACTCCACCCTGGGCATCGCCCGCGAGCTGCGCGCCGACTTCCCCTGGCTGGGCGTGGTGCTGCAGGCGTACCTGCACCGCACCGAGGCCGACTGCGCGGACCTGGCCGGGGCGGGCTCGCGGGTCCGGCTCTGCAAGGGCGCCTACCAGGAGCCCGCCTCGGTGGCCCACCAGGCCAAGGCCGAGGTGGACCGCGCCTACGTGCGCTGCCTGAAGACGCTGATGCAGGGCGAGGGCTACCCCATGGTCGCCTCGCACGACCCCCGGCTGATCCGGATCGCCGGGCAACTGGCGCAGTGGCAGGAGCGCAAGGCCGACACCTTCGAGTACCAGATGCTCTACGGGATCCGCCCGGAGGAGCAGCAGCGGCTGGTCGACACCGGCGCCACCATGCGCATCTACCTCCCCTACGGCGGCGAGTGGTACGGCTACTTCATGCGCCGGCTGGCGGAACGCCCGGCCAACCTCGCCTTCTTCCTCCGCGCCCTGGCGACGCGTAACTGACGGGCCGGCCGGGCCGGGGGTCAGCCCCGGCGGGCCCTGGCGGCCAGCACGATCGGGGTGGGCGTACCGGTCTCGGCAAACTGTTCGAACGTCAGACCGGCTGCCAGGAAGGCGTTCAGCAGCGCAGGGAGCGGCAGGTGGGTGGCGCCGACCTTGTCGCGGACGCCGTGGGCGGTCCAGGACTTCTTCGTCCAGGCGCCGTCGAGGTAGCCGGGGCCGATCACCACGGCCTCCGGGTCGGCCCGGTCGGCGAAGCCCCCGCAGAAGCAGGGGTGGACGCCGACGTGGACGAACACCCCGCCGGGGCGCAGCACCCGGGCCGCCTCGCGCAGCACCGCCGGGTAGGCGGGCATGTCGGTGTGCACCATCATCGCGATGGCGGCGGAGACGGACCCGTCCCGGAACGGCAGCCGGGCGGCGTCGGCGCGGGCGACCGGGAGCCGGCCGTCCGCGTACCGCAGCATCCCGGCCGAGAGGTCGACCCCGACCGGGGTCCAGCCCAGCTCACGGACCTGGGCGGCGTGCACGCCGGTCCCGCAGCCGATCTCCAGGCAGGTGCCGCCGCTGCCGGTGCCCAGCAGCTCGCGCAGCACCGGGCCGAGGCTGAGCGGGCTGCCGTCGGTGACCGGGCCGCCGAGGAACTCCTGCTCGTACCAGTCCGCGATCCCGTCGTACGCCGCCGTCGTCATGGCTCCCGCCGGGGTCAGAGGGCCTTGGCGGCGGGTTTGACCATGCCGCGGGCGCTCTTGGCGTCGTGGTACTCCTCGAGGGCGGTCATCACCCACTCGCCGGTCTGCATCTTGACCAGCTTGCACATCAGCACACCGGTGCGGGCCTCGGCGTGGGTCAGGTCGAAGCGGACCAGCTCGGCGTTGGTACTGCCGTCGAGCAGGCGGCAGTAGGCCTTGGCGACATCGGTGAACTTCTGTCCGGAGAAGGAGTTCACCATGAACACCAGCCCGGTGGCCTGCGGCGGCAGGTTCTGCAGGTGGACGCTGATCACCTCGTCGTCGCCGGAGCCGGCGCCGGTGAGGTTGTCGCCGTGGTGCTGGATGGCGCCGTTGAACGCCTGCAGGTGCATGAACCAGGCCTTCTCCAGCTCCTTGCGGTTGCTGTCGAAGGCGATGACGCTGGCGTCCAGGTCGACGGCGCGACCGCCGTAGGCGGGCTCCCAGCCGAGGCCCATCTTCACCGAGGAGAGGAACGGACGGCCGTCCTTGACCAGGGAGACCGAGCCGCCCTTGGTGAGCGAGACCCGGCCCTTGTCGAGGGTGACCTTGCCCGAGCCCGCGGCGGCCGGGGCCGGTGCGGCGGCGGGCGGCGCGTAGACGGGCGGCGTCGGCGGCGGGTACGCGGGCGGGGCCGACGGCGGCGCGTAGGCGGGCGGGGCCTGGGGCGTGTAGGCGGGCGGGGCCGGCGGGGTGATCCGCCAGTCCTCCGGCTCCGGCTGGGTGAACGGGTTCGGCGGCGCCGGCGGCTGGACGGCCGCGGGGGCGGCCTGCGCGGGCTCGTCCTCGACGTCGATGCCGAAGTCGATGGCGATACCGGCCAGGCCGTTGGCGTAGCCCTGGCCGACCGCGCGCAGCTTCCACTCGCCCGCCCGCCGGTACAGCTCGACCACGATCAGCGCGGTCTCGCTGGTCAACCGGGGCGGGGTGAAGGTCGCCAGCACCGCGCCGCCGTTGAGGTCGGTGACGGTGGCGGTCGGCTCGGTCCCGGCGAAGGTGGCCCGGCGGTCGTCCAGGCTGGCCGTGATCACGATCTTCTCGATGTCGGCGGGCACCCCGCCGGTGTCCACGGTGATGCCGGCCTGGCTGTAGCTGACGCCGGGGCCGTTGGGCGCGTTGAAGAAGATCAGGTCGTTGTCCGAGCGGACCTTTCCGCCGGCCGCGAGCAGCAGCGCCGACACGTCGAGCTGCTTGGCCGCGGCGACCGCGACACTGACGCGGGTGCTGGTCAACGGGGTATTGCCGCCGGGCGTGAGGACTGCGGTCACGGTCGATCTCCCAGGGACGCACGATGGCCGGATCTGCACCCGGACGCCTACGGGACCAACCGTAACCGCAGTGGACGCCGCACAGGCGTCATCGGACGAAAGACTCCGGCCGGAAAGATTCCGGCTAGAACGACTCCGGTTGGACCGTGGTGAAGGCGCCGCCCAGCCAGTCGTACTCGGGCGTGCCGGGGAGCAGTTCGCCGTGCTCGGCGATGACCTCGGCGGCGTACACCTCGGAGTCGTCCTGCGGCTCGAAGCCGAGGGCCCGGGCCGGGGCCGGGTCCCACCAGCCGCGGGTGTTGGCGGAGGTGCCGTAGACCACGGTGTGGCGCACGTCGGGGGCGGTCAGCGCGGCGTGCATCAGCCGGGCGCAGTCGGCCGGGCTGAGCCAGGTCTCCAGCATCCGGGTGTTCCTGGGCACGGCGAAGCAGGAGCCGATCCGGATCGAGACCGTCTCTACGCCGTACTTGTCGGCGTAGAGCGAGGCCAGGGCCTCCCCGAAGCACTTGGACACGCCGTAGAAGGTGTCCGGGCGGTAGGGCGTCTCCACCGGCAGCAGGTGCTTCTTGTCCTGCGGGTGCTCCGGGCGGGGGGTGAAGCCGACGGCGTGGTTGCTGCTGGCGAAGACCACCCGGCGGACGCCCTCGGCGCGGACCGCCTCGTAGAGGTTGTAGGCGCCCTCGACATTGGCGGCGAGGATGTTGTCGAAGGTGTTCTCCAGCGAGAGTCCGCCCAGGTGGATCACGGCGTCCACGCCGCGGACGGCCTCCCGGACGGCGGCCCGGTCGGCGAGGTCCACCGCGAGCGCGTCGGGCGCGCCGTCCACCGGGACCAGGTCGCTGAGGCGCAAGGTGTAGCCGTAGCCGGGGAGGCTCTCCCTGAGGAAGGTGCCGACCCCTCCGGCGGCGCCGGTCAGGAGCACGTGCTTCGGGGTGGTCATCGGTGGCCTCCGGGCTTCCGGCGTGCAGAGAAGAAGATTGAACAAGAATGTGGATCGTATTCACATATATGGCTAGCCTAGGAGTCGCTGCATCATGCAGTCAACAACCTCAGCAGCCCACCAGGGAGAACGACACATGCCGGACCGCGCCGCCCCGCCCCTCGCCGACCGGCTGAACGGCCTCCTCTTCTTCCCGGTCACCCCGTTCGCGCCGGACGGCTCGCTCGACCTGGACGCCCTCCGCACCCACGTCCGCACCGGGGTCGACGGCGGCGCGGGCGCGGTCTTCGCCGCCTGCGGCACCGGCGAGTACCACGCGCTCGACCTGGACGAGTACGAGGCCGTGATCACCACCGCGGTCGAGGCCGCCGGCGGACGGGTGCCCGTGGTCGCCGGTGTCGGCCACGGCACCGCGCTGGCCAAGCACTTCACCGCCCGGGCCGGCCGGGCCGGCGCGGACGGACTGCTGGTGCTGCCGCCCTACCTGGTCACCGCCGACCAGGACGGGCTGCTGCGGCACTTCGCCGAGATCGCCGCCTCCACCGACCTGGACCTGATCGTCTATCAGCGGGACAACGCCGTGCTCACCCCGGAGTCGGTGGTCAGGCTGTCGACGCTGAAGCAGGTCATCGGCATCAAGGACGGCTGCGGCGACCTCGACCTGATGCAGCGGATCATCAGCGCGATGCGCACCGAGGTGCCCGAGCGGCGCTTCCTCTACTTCAACGGCCTGCCGACGGCGGAACTCACCGGGCTCGCCTACCGGGGGATCGGCGTGACGCTGTACTCCTCCGCCGTCTACTGCTTCGCGCCGGACATCGCGCTGGCCTTCCACGGCGCGCTGCTCGGCGGCGACGACGCGGTGGTGAACGCGCTGCTGGACGGCTTCTACCGGCCGCTGGTGGAACTGCGCAACCAGGGCCGGGGCTACGCCGTGTCGCTGGTCAAGGCGGGGGTCCGGCTGCAGGGCCTGGAGGTCGGCGGGGTGCGCCCGCCGCTGTCCGAGCCGGCCCCGCAGCACATCAAGGACCTGGCCGAGCTGATCGAGCGCGGGCGAGCACTGCTCGCGGGGAAGTGAGAGCAGTGATCTCGATGCGTAGCAGTGCTTTCCTCTACCCCTGGGACGTCCTCGGCGACCCGGACGCCCCCGCACGGCTCGCCGACCTGGGTCTTGACGGCGTCACCCTGGCCTCCGCGTACCACAGCACTCGGGCGCTGACGCCGCGTCACCCGCGTACCAGGATCGTCACCGCACCGTACGCCGCCGTCTACTACCCGCCGTCCGAGGCGCACTGGGCCGGGGCGGCGCTGCGGCCCTACCCGCAGGGGTGGTTGGACAGCCCCGACGCCTGGGGCGAGGCCGCGGAGGCGCTGCGCGCGGCCGGGTTGGAGGTGGCCAGCTGGGTGGTGCTGGCGCACAACTCCCGGCTGGGCGGCGAGAATCCGGACAGCACGGTGCGGAACGCCTACGGCGACCGCTACCCCTGGGCGCTCTGCGTCGCCCGTCCCGAGGTGGTCGCCTACTGCGCCGCGCTCGCGGCCGAGGCGGGGCCGCGACCGGGCGCGGTGGGCACCGAGCTGGAGTCCTGCGGCTGGTACGGCCTGGCGCATCTGCACGCCCACGACAAGATCGGCGGGGTGCCGCTGGACGGCGCGGCGCAGTACCTGATGTCGCTCTGCTTCTGCGACGTCTGCGCGGCGGCGTATGCGGCGGCGGGCGTACCGGACCTGGCCGCGGCGGTGCGGGCGGCGCTGGCGCCGGTGTGGGCGGGGAAGGCCGAGCGGGTCGGGGGGGAGTGGGGCGGGGTGGAGCAGCTGCTCGGCCCGGAGCTTGCTGCGCTGACGCTCCGTTACCGGCAGGAGCGGGCGCGGGCGGTGCAGGGGGCGTGTGTCGCGGCGGTGCGGGCCGCCGCCGGCGGGGTTGCCGGCGCGGACTTCCGGATCCTGCTGCACGCGGATCCGGCCTCGCACCGGGTCGGCGCCAATGTCGGCGTCGAGGCGGAGTGGCTGCTGGGTGACGTCTCCACGGGCGGTGGGGGCGCGGACGGCCTGGTGCTGCCGTGCACCGGCTCGACCGCGACCCTGGACGCCGCCCCGAGGCTGGCCGGGCGGACCCTGGCGGCGAATCTGACCGTGGTCACCGGGATGGGCGGCGACCCGCACGCCGCGGTTCCGGCCGGGGCCGACGAACTCCGGCTCTACCACGCGGGCCTGGCGTCGGACGCGGACCTGGCCGCACTCCGCGGGCGGTTGCGGGGCGCGGAGGTGCAGACGGCGTAGGGAGCGCACCGCAGCGGGGGTGTCGGCAGTCGGCCGCGCCCCCGCTACTGGGGCTAGAGGTGGCGGGTGGCGAGGGTGAGTCGGTCGCGGGCGTCGAAGAGGGCGTCGCGGATCATCTGCTCGCGGCCCGGGGTGAGCCGGGCGACCGGGACCGAGCAGCTGACGGCGTCGCGGGCCGGGGTGCGGTACGGGATGGCGATGCCGAAGCAGCGCAGCCCGACCGTGTTCTCCTCGGCGTCGATGGAGTAGCCGCGTTCGCGGATCGCGTGCAGGTCCTCGATCAGCGCGTCCACGTCGGTGTGGCTGTGCTCGGTGAGCGGCTCCAGCTTGGCCGGGAGCAGCTTGCGCACCTCCTCGTCGGTGTAGGTGGCGAGCAGCGCCTTGCCCAGCGAGGTGGAGTGGGCCGGCAGCCGGCGGCCGACCCGGGTGAAGGGCCGCAGGTAGTGCTGGGACTGCCGGGTGGCCAGGTAGATCACGTCGGAGCCGTCCAGCCGGGCCAGGTGGATGGTCTCGGTGGTGTCGTCGGCGAGCCGGTCCAGGGTGGCCTTGGCCGCGGCGACGACCTCGTCGCCGTCGATGTAGGAGGTGCCGACCAGCAGCGCGCGGACGCCGATGCCGTACCGGGTGCCGGTGGACTCGGTCTCGACCCAGCCCAGTTCCACCAGGGTGCGCAGCAGCATGTAGAGGCTGCTCTTGGGGTAGCCCACGGCCTCCTGCACCTCGGCCAGGCTGTGCATGCCGGGGCGGCCCGCGAAGTACTCCAGCAGTTCGACGGTGCGGACGGCCGACTTGACCTGGGCGCCGCCCGCGTCGGCCGCGGACGTACGCAGAGGGGAGGTCTGGGGCATCGGGGTTGACCCCTTTTCTAGGCGGGACGTATTGTCGAGATTGTTCAGCATACTGGACAGCGTTCAGCATATGGAATGCTTTCTGTATGGAGCCCGCCGGTCATGGAGGCCACCCCAGATGAACACCACTCCAGTGTGGAGCGTCGACGCCCGTACCGGTGCCCGGACGGCGCAGGTCACGGTCGAAGCGAGCACGGAAGGTGTCGATGATGCCGTACGGGCGGCCCACGCCGCCCACCCCGCGCTGGCCGACCGGACCAGGCGGGCGGCCTTCCTCCGCGCCGCCGCGGACCGGATCGAGGCGCACGGGGCGGAGCTGATCGCGACCGCCGACGCGGAGACCGCGCTCGGCACCGGGCGGCTGACCGGTGAACTGGCCCGGACCAGCTTCCAGCTGCGGGCCTTCGCCGCGGTCGTGGACGAGGGCGCGTTCCTGGACGTGGTGATCGACCACGCGGACCCGCAGGCCGCGCCCGCTCCGCGTCCCGACCTGCGGCGCTGGAAGGTGCCGGTCGGGGTGGTCGCGGTGTTCGCGGCGAGCAACTTCCCCTTCGCCTTCAGCGTCCCCGGCGGTGACACCGCGAGCGCGCTGGCGGCCGGCTGCGCGGTGGTGGTGAAGGCGCACCCGGACCACCCCGCCACCAGCGAGCTCGCGGCCAAGGCGCTGCGCGAGGGCGCGGAGGCGGTCGGACTGCCCGCCGACGTGGTCCGGCTGGTGCACGGACGGCAGGCCGGGGTGGACCTGGTTCAGCACCCGCTGGTCAGCGCGGCCGGGTTCACCGGCTCGATCGCCGGCGGTCGGGCCCTGTACGACCTGGCAGCCGCCCGGCCCAACCCGATCCCGTTCCACGGCGAGCTGGGCAGCCTCAACCCGGTCGTGGTGACCGAGGCCGCCGCGGCCGAGCGGGCCGAGGAGATCGGCGCCGGGCTGGCCGGCTCCTTCACCCTGGGCATGGGGCAGTTCTGCACCAAGCCGGGTCTGGTCCTGGTCCCGGCGGGCGAGGCCGGGGATCGGCTGGAGAAGGCGCTCACGGCCGGGGCCGGCGACGCCGCCTCCGGGGCGCTGCTGGACGCGCGGATGCGGGACGGCTTCCTGGCCGGCTTCGCCGCGCGGGCCGGGCTGCCCGGTGTCAGCGCGCCGGTGGGGGCGGGCGAGGACGGCTACGCGGTACGGCCCGGCTATCTGACCGTCCCGGCCGCGCTGCTGGCGGACGGCGCGGCGGGCGCTGACAGCGGTGACGGCGGTGACGACGCGTACGGGCTGCTGCTGGAGGAGTGCTTCGGGCCGGTCACCGTGGTGGTGCGCTACACCGGCGCGGCGGAGGTGGAGGCGGTGCTCGGGCGGCTCCCCGGCAATCTGACCGCCACCCTGCACGCCGAGCCGGGGGAGCCCGGCTCGGCCGAGCTGCTGGCCCGGCTCACCCCGCTGGCCGGACGGATCCTCTTCGGCGGCTGGCCGACCGGCGTCGCGGTCGCCCCGGCGATGCAGCACGGCGGCCCGTACCCGGCCACCACCAGCACCAGCACCTCGGTGGGCGGCACGGCGATCGAGCGCTGGCTGCGCCCGGTGGCCTACCAGAGCGTGCCGCAGGCGCTGCTCCCGGTGGAGCTGCGGGACGGCGACGGCGCGGACGGCGGCGTACCGCGGCGCGTGGACGGCGTACTGGAGCGGTAGCTCCGGCCGGTGCCGGGAGTCGGGTGACGAGCGGCGCGAGTCAGTGGCAGCATGATCTGCATGCCCGCACTGACTCGCGCCGAAGCCGTCGAACGCCGCCGCCTGCTGAATGTCCGCAGCAGCACCGTTGAACTGGACCTCACCCAGGGGGACGAGGTCTTCGGGTCCGTGACGGTGATCAGGTTCGCCTGCACCGCACCCGGGGCGAGCAGCTTCGTCGACGTGAAGCCGCGCACCCTGCTCCGCGCCGTGCTGAACGGGCAGCAGCTGGACCCGTCCGCGCTCGACGACGGGCGGCTGCCGCTGGACGGGCTGGCCGCCGAGAACGAGCTGCTGGTCGAGGCCGAGATGGCCTACTCGCGCACCGGCGAGGGGATGCACCGCTTCGTCGACCCCGCCGACGGCGAGGCCTATGTCTACTCGCAGGCCTTCCTGGACGACGGCCCGCGCTTCTTCGCCGGCTTCGACCAGCCCGACCTGAAGGCCGCGTACCAGGTGAGCGTCACCGCTCCGGAGGAGTGGACCGTCGTCGGCAACAGCCTGGCGGTACGGCAGGAGGGCGGGCGCTGGGTGTTCGCGCCGACCCCGGCGATCAGCAGCTACCTGGTCGCCGTGGTCGCGGGCCCGCTGCACAGCGTCGTCTCCGAGCACGACGGCATCCCGCTCGGCCTGCACTGCCGCCGCTCGCTCGCGGACCACCTGGAGACGGACGCCGAGGAGATCCTGGAGATCACCCGGCGCAGCTTCGACCACTACCACCGGGTGTTCGACCAGCGGTTCCCCTTCGACTCCTACGACCAGTGCTTCGTCCCGGAGTTCAACGCCGGGGCGATGGAGAACCCCGGCTGCGTGACCTTCCGCGACGAGTTCGTCTTCCGCTCGGCGGTCACCAGCACCCAGCGCGAGGAGCGGGCGATGGTGGTCGCCCACGAGATGGCGCACATGTGGTTCGGCGACCTGGTCACCATGCGCTGGTGGGACGACCTGTGGCTGAACGAGTCCTTCGCCGAGTACCTGGCCTACGAGGTGGTCTCCGCCTCCACCCGGTTCACCGGCGCCTGGACCGGCTACGCCGCCGGGCGCAAGTCCTGGGGCTGCGAGGCGGACCAGCGTCCTTCCACCCACCCGGTCGCGCCGGAGGCGGTCGAGGACACCGCCCAGGCACTGCAGAACTTCGACGGCATCAGCTACTCCAAGGGCGCCTCCGCGCTGCGCCAACTGGTGGCCTGGCTCGGCGAGGAGGCGTTCTACAAGGGCGTCAACGCGCACTTCGCCAAGCACGCCTACGGCAACGCGGCCCTGGCCGACCTGCTGGAGGCGCTGGGCGCGGCGAGCGGCCGGGACGTGGACAGCTGGGCCGAGCGCTGGCTGCGCACCAGCGGCATGGACACCCTGCGGGTGGACGAGGGACGGCTGCTGCAGACCTCCGCAGACGGCGAGCTGCGTCCGCACCTGATCACCGCCGCCGCCTACGAGCGTTCCCCGGTGGGCCAGTTGGTGCTGCGCGGACGGCGGTCCTACGACCTCGCGGCCGAGCCCGAGCACCCGTTCGAGCAACCGGCTCCGGGTGAGCCCGACCTGCTGCTGCTCAATGACACCGACCTGGGCTTCGTCAAGATCCGCTTCGACGAGCGCTCCTGGCAGACCGTCCGCGAATCGCTGGGCGCGATCCCGGAGGAGCTGGCGAGAGCAGTGCTCTGGAACGCGGCCAGGGATCTCGTCAGGGACGGCGAGCTGAGCCCGGTCGAGTACCTGGAGCTGGTCGCCGCCCAGCTGCCCGGCGAGGAGTCGGTGCACCTGGTGCAGTCGGTGCTCGGCTTCGCCCGGCACACCGTGGTGGACGAGTACCTGACGCCCGATCAGCGCCCGGCCGGGCTGGCGCTGCTGGCCGAGGTCGGCCGCGACCTGATCCGCAGGACCGAGGGCGGCCCGGACGAGAGCGGGCTGCGCCTGGTCGCCGTACGGGCCCTGACCAGCGCCTCGTCCACCCCGGCCGAACTGGCGGTGCTGCAGTCCTGGCGCGAGGAGGGCGGCGTCCCCGGCGGCCCGCAGCTGGACCCGGAGCTGAGCTGGGCACTGCTGCTGCGGCTGTGCGTGCTCGGCGCGGCCGGCGAGGACGAGATCGCCGCCGAACTGACCCGCGACCCCAGCGCGACCGGGCAGGAGGGAGCCGCCCGGTGCCGGGCCGCGCTGCCCGACCCGGCGGCCAAGGAGGCGGCCTGGACCGCGCTGTTCGAGAGCGACCTCTCCAACTACCTGGTCGCCGCGACCGCGCAGGGCTTCTGGCAGGCCGATCAGGCCGAACTGCTGGGCGACCGCCCGCAGCGCTACTTCGCCGCGGTGGTCGCGGCGGCGGAACGCCGCGGGCCCGCCCTCGGCCGGGTGCTCGGCCACCACGGCTTCCCGGCCTACGCCGCCACCGAGGCCACGGTCGCCGCCGCCGAGGAGTGCCTGGCCAGGACGGATCTGACGGCGGCGCTGCGCCGGGCGCTGGCGGACCGGCTGGACGACCTGCGCCGGGCCGTCGCGGCGCGCGCGGCGGCGGGGACGGCGGCGTGAGCGCCGGGGTGCTGCATGTGCGGGGCCGGATCCTGGTCGGGCCGGAGGAGGTGCGGGACGAGCTGTGGGTGGTCGGCGGCCGGGTGACCTACGACCGGCCCACCGGGGCCGGGGCCGGGAATGACGTTCGCACGGTGCGCGGCTGGGCGCTGCCGGGCCTGGTCGACGCCCACTGCCACGTCGGCCTGGACGCCCACGGCGCGGTGGACGCCGACGTCAGCGAGAAGCAGGCGCTGACCGACCGCGACACCGGCACCCTGCTGCTGCGCGACGCCGGCTCCCCGTCCGACACCCGCTGGGTGGACGACCGGGAGGACCTGCCGCGGATCATCCGGGCCGGACGCCACATCGCCCGCACCCGCCGCTACATCCGCAACTTCGCCCATGAGATCGAGCCCGGCGACCTGGCCGCCTACGTCCGGCAGGAGGCGCGGCGCGGCGACGGCTGGGTGAAACTGGTCGGCGACTGGATCGACCGGGCGACCGGCGACCTCGCCCCCTGCTGGCCGCGCTGGGCGCTGGACGAGGCGATGGCCGCCGCGCACGCCGAGGGGGCGCGGGTCACCGCGCACGTCTTCGGCGAGGAGTCGCTGGCGGACCTGGTGGCGGCCGGGATCGACTGCGTGGAGCACGCCACCGGGCTGACCGCGGAGACCGTGCCGCTGTTCGCCGAGCGCGGGGTGGCGATCGTCCCGACCCTGGTCAACATCGCCACCTTCCCCTCGATCGCGGCCGGCGGCGAGGCCAAGTTCCCTTTGTACGCACGGCACATGAGGGAGCTTCACCGTACCCGCTACGCCACCGTCGCGGCGGCCCACGAGGCCGGGATCCCGGTCTTCGTGGGCACCGACGCGGGCGGTTCGCTGCCGCACGGCCTGGTCGCCGCGGAGGTGGCCGAACTGGTCCGGGCCGGGCTGACGCCGCTGGCCGCGCTGTCGGCGGCGAGCTGGTCCGCGCGGGAGTGGCTGGGGCGGCCGGGTCTGGCCGAGGGCGCCCCCGCCGACCTGGTGGTCTACCCGGAGGACCCGCGCGCGGACGTCCGGGTGCTGGCCGACCCGCACTGCGTGGTGCTGCGCGGAGTCGCGCTCGGGTAGTCCGCTACAGTTCGCGCAGCGTTCCGGCGGTAGAGGCCGTCGGACAGGGGCGGGAGCATGGAATGAACATACGGTTGGCGGTCCATCTGGCCATCTCCATGGTGCTGGGGCTGGCCCTGGCCCTCTACGGGCTGTTCCTGGCGGGGCCGTTCGGTGCGCTGCTCGGCCTGGTGCTCTGGTTCTTCGTGGAGAACCTGGTCAAGGCGCTGCTGCCGGTGTCCTACCTGTCGTCGGCGCCGGGCGCGCAGGCAACCTCCGCCATGTACCGGGGCTGGGCCCCCCGGCTGTTCGCCTCGCTCGGCCTGTACCGCTCCCGGAACGCCGCGGGCGACGCGGCCAGGCTGGCCGCCGGAGTCCGGCTCGGCGTGCTGACCTTCGGGAACCACGACGGCAGCCAGACCTTGGGGTACCTGGTCCTGCGGCGGCAGCAGGACGGGCAGACCGGGGCCGCCTGGCGCAGGCGGGGCAAGCAGTTCTCGGACCGGCCGATCAAGGGCCCGCTGGTGCCGGCCGTCCGTCCGGGCCGGGAGCAGCAGAACTCGATGCAGGCCAGGATGGGGTTCACCGTCTCGGTCGAGCTGGGCGGAAGCTCCTACTGGGTCCGTTCCTCCGACGCCGAGCTGCTCGGCCTGGTGTTTCCGGCCGCGTCGGCCCCGGCCTCAGCGGCGGCGCAGTGAGCGCAGCCAGCTGGTCGGGTTCCAGGCCGGGCCCCGGCCCCTGGTGAGCGGGTAGCAGGCGAGGCCGAGCAGGGCGGCGGTGAGGTGGCCGACGTCGGTGAAGGTGCGGCCGTGGACCAGGGCGGAGCCGTACCAGAGCAGGACGGCGGCCAGGTAGCACCAGCGCCAGGGGCCGGCCAGCCGGTGGAACAGCACCGCCTGGACCCCTGCCAGTGCGTAACTCACGCCCACGTCAAGGGTGTTGACGGCGGAGGCCGGGGCGTTGCCGTTCCTGATCGCCCAGTAGAGCACGCCCTCGCTGAGGTAGGTGGCGCCGACGTGGGAGACCACGACGACGCCGAGCCAGCGCCGGGTGCCGAGCCAGCGCTCGGCCGGGACGTGGAAGATGTTGTAGAGCACGAAGTAGCCGAACCAGCCGCCGCCGTCCAGCCAGAACGCGCTGCCGATGAGCACCCGGATCGGCCGGGTGGACAGCTCGTGCAGATTGGTGGAGCGCTGGCGCAGGAACTCGTCCCGGAACTCCGGGCTGATGTGGCCGATCACCTGGGTGGTGACCGCCAGTGCGACCAGCCAGAGGAAGGTGCCCGGCGCCCGCCGGACGTAGGCCCACTCCTTGGACAGCGCCCCGCCGAGGAGGCGCCGTCGCCGACGCGGGGGCTTTGCTGCCGAGGGAGCGTCCATGGGGTGATTCTGTCCCGCTTCGAGGGGAATGTCGCGGATGCGGGTGCGCGTGGATCGGAGGCGGCGTGAGCCGTTAGAGTGACGGACCATGGCTGCGCGTCCCTTGAGCGAGATCGTTGAACCCGGCTGGGCGAAGGCCCTGGAGCCGGTGGCCGGGCAGGTCGCCGCGATGGGGGACTTCCTCCGGGCCGAGATCGGGGCGGGGCGGACCTACCTCCCGCCGGGGCCGCAGGTGCTGCGGGCCTTCCAGCAGCCGTTCGACGAGGTGCGGGTGCTGATCATGGGTCAGGACCCCTATCCGACGCCGGGCCACGCGGTCGGGCTGAGCTTCTCGGTCGCGCCCGAGGTCCGCCCGCTGCCGGGGAGCCTGGTCAACATCTTCCAGGAGTACCAGCAGGACCTGGGCCTGCCCGCGCCGACCAACGGCGATCTGACGCCGTGGACCCGGCAGGGGGTGCTGCTGCTGAACCGGGCGCTGACCACCGCGCCGGGGCGGCCCGCGGCGCACCGGGGCAAGGGTTGGGAGGCGGTCACCGAGCAGGCGATCCGGGCCCTGGTGGCGCGGGGGCCGGCGCTGGTGGCGATCCTCTGGGGCCGGGACGCCCGCAATCTGCGCCCGCTGCTGGGCCCGGCGCCCTGCCTGGAGGCGGCCCACCCCAGCCCGATGTCGGCGGACCGCGGCTTCTTCGGATCCCGGCCGTTCAGCCGGGCCAATGAGCTGCTGCAACGGCAGGGCGCGCAGCCGATTGACTGGCGCCTCTCCTGAGCTGGGCGGTACTGAAGTGAACCCTGAGGTTCTGTCACTCGTTCGGGTGAACTGACTCTCTGTGCATCCAAAGTGACGCATGGTTCGTAAAGATGGGCTGCATCCGAGATCGCGTCCGGGCTCTCCGTAACAGGGGGTGAGCGCCTGGCCGTTTCTGTCTACGCGTCCAGCCTTTCGTGGGGGTTCCACCATGCTCGTTTTCCGTCGTTCAGCCGCTGCCCTGGGCGCCCTCGCCGCCGTGTCCCTGGTCGCCGCGGCCGGCCAATCCGCTGTGGCCGACGCCCCGCCGGCCGGCACCGCCTCGGCGGTCACGGCGCGGGTCGGCCTGGACGTCACGCTGCTCAACAGCCTGGACGTCCCGGTCGACCTCAGCCTCAACTCCGTGCACGCGCCGCAGAGCGCCGACGGCAGTGTGCTCACGGCCACCGTGCAGGGGGCCGCGGGCGGCCCGCAGACCCTGGTCGACGCCAAGGCCGGGCACAGTTCCGCCGTGGTCGACAAGAAGGGCGCGCGTGCCTCGGTCGACCTGGTCACCGCGGACGTCAGGGTGCCCGGGCTGCTGCTGCGCAATGTGCTCAGCGTGGACGCGGTGAAGGCCGAGGCCGACTGCCCGGTGCACGGCAAGCCCAGCGCCGAGGTGAATGTGCTGGGGGACGTCAGCGTCCTGGGCACCAAGGTGTCGCTGACCGCGTTCGGCCCGACCCATGTGGCGGTGCCCGGGATCGGCACGGTCGATGTGGAGTTCTCCAAGAAGTCGGTCACCTCCCGCACGGCGGCGGCCACCGCGCTGGAGGTCGCCGTCACGGTGAACCCCGGCAAGCTGAACGTGGTCAAGGTCACCGGCAAGGTGGAACTGGCCTCGGTGAGCTGCGCGCTGGGCAGCGGGCACCGCGGCGGCACCCCGCCGACGTCCAGGCCCACCGGGGTCGCCACGACCACGACCACGGCCGCCGCGCCGACCGGAGCGAGCACGTCGCACTCCAGCGCCCCGGCCGTTCCGGTCGCGGTGACGACCACTCAGCCCGGTCAGCCGGCGATGTCCACCCCGGCCCCGGCCAAGGTGGACCTGGCCGAGACCGGGGGCGGCAGCGGCACCCCGGTGCTCACCGGGGCGGCGCTGGTGCTGCTCGGCGCGGGCACCGGGGCGGTGGTGCTGACCCGTCGCCGGCGCCGCTCCTAGCGGCTCAGCGCGAGAGCCGGACGGTGCGGGTGGTGCCGGGGAGGCCCTGGGTGAGGTCCACGGTGATCACCGTGGCGCCTCCGCCGGGGACGACCTTGACGCCGGGGTCGTCGCTGAACCCGCGCCGGTAGTGGGTCCGGCTGCTCACCGTGACGGTCAGTGAGGTCTGGGTGCAGGTGGGGTCGCTGACCGCCAGGGTCAGCCGTTCGCCCTGTTCGGTGACCAGCACCGAGGCAGGCCCGCTGACGGCCAGGCCCGAGATCTGCAGCCCGCTGACCGAGCGTTCCTCGGTGCCTCCGGAGGGGAGGGCACCGGCGGCGAAGAAGTTGGCGGCGGTGAGCCGGGCGTCGGCGGCGTGCACCGCCTGCAGGGCCGTGGTGTTGGCCAGGACGGTGACGTCCGGGTGCGCGGCCCGGTGGGCGGTGTCACGGGCGTTGGCCCCCGGCAGCAGCAGGTAGACGTAGCTGCCGTCGCTGGGGTCGACCCCGTGGTCCAGCCACAGCGTGGCGAAGGTCCTGGTGTAGGGGACGGTGGTGCCGCCGGTGCTCGGGCCGTTGTCGACGTCCGCCCAGGCGCCGGTGCGCTGTTCGCGCAGCGCCCGCAGGGTGGCCGTCCCGGCGGCGCCCGCGGGGAGGATGTAGCCGCCGACCCCCTCCAGGTGCGCCCAGCCCTTGGCCGGGAAGCTGCCGCTCCAGCCGGGGGCGGACGGCTGGGTCCTGCCGTTGACGGTCAGCCGGTTGCTGCCGTCGGCATGCAGGTTGCGGTTCTCGACGGTGGTCTCGACGGTGTGGCCGCTGCTGCCGGTGATCCCGGCGCCCAGCGCCACCACGCAGTCGTCCAGGCAGAACCAGGACTTCCTGGCCCGCAGCGGCGATCCGTAGGGGACCAGGTCGAGGCCGACCGCGCCCCAGGTCCCGTCCAGTACCGCGCCGCCGGACCAGGTGGTCGGCGGCAGCGTGGCATTGCCCGCGGTGATCGCCGAGGGGACGGTGTCGGCGGTGACCCCGGGCAGCCGGGTGCTGTCGACGGTGGGCCAGTAGACGTCGGTGTAGTGGCTGTTGTCGCGGTTGTAGAGGTAGGTGGCGCCGTCGCCGGTGTGCCAGCCGCGCAGGTTCTCGCCGTTGAGCGACTCGAAGCGGGCGATCCGGCTGCTGGACAGGGACACCGCCCAGCCCCAGCCCTTGCGGCGGTGCACCGCGCGCTCGATCGAGGGCTGCTGGACGTGGTCCGGGCCCTGGGTGGCGGCATGCACCTTGGGGTCGTCCAGGACCGACTTCACCAGGACCATCCGGGCCGGTGTCGCGCTGGCCTTGATCCCGGCCGAGGTCTCGCGCTCGATCCAGCCCTTGACCAGGGCCTTCCACCGCTTCTGCTGGACCCGGGAGCCGACCGGGATCAGCCGCAGGATCGCCTCGGTGATGGCGTGTCCGGCGTCGTGGTCGGTCTCCAGCTGCCGGCCCAGGAAGCGGCCTCTGACCACGTCCATCACCAGTCCGTCGTACATGAACGGCGCGTAGGTGAGGTCCACCGAGTCCAGGATGACCGCGAAGTTGGGGTCGCTGACCGGCCAGCTGGAGCCGTTCAGCAGCAGCGAGAGCTGGCTGAGGTCGTTCAGCAGGACGTAGGAGTAGTGGCCGTTGTAGGGGATGTTGCCGTGCTGGATGTAGCCGCCGTCCCGGTAGTAGCCGTCCGAGGTGGTGACGTAGGGGAAGATGTCGGACAGCTTGTCGCGGCCCAGTGCGATCAGGTCGCCGTCCTTGGCCAGGATGCCGCGCAGGATGGTGATCTGGCACATGTCGGAGCGGTTGGCCCCGGTGGTGAGCACGGTGCCCTGCTGCTGGTGGGTGGGGTCGGGCACGAAGTGCGCCACGGTGGCCAGGTAGGAGGCGAGGTCGGCCGGGGCGACCTGGTCGCCGAGGATGGCCAGCGCGTTGACCAGGGCCTGCGGGGCCCCGATCTCCCAGTGGTACCAGTTGCCGACCTCGGGCGAGGCGGGGTGGTAGTAGGTCGCGCCGATCAGCTGCAGTCCGGCCAGGATCTGCGCCAGCAGGGTCGCACTCCGGTAGTAGGCCGAGCCGGGGGTGGCCCAGGCGATGGAGCTGTCCCTGAGCCGGTAGTAGGTGCCGCTGCCGTTCTCGACGTGGGTGAACGGCAGGTCGGTGTAGACGGCCGGCGGGTTGGCCGAGGTGTCGTAGAGCGCGATGGCCGCGGCGGCGATGGCGTCGATGGTGGCGATCGCCGACTGGTAGTCAGGATCCGTGGGATCCACGGCGCTGCCGCCGGTGAGGATGTCCGACCAGACTCCGCGCAGCTGGTCGAAGGCGTCCGGAGCGGTGGCCGCGGGGGTGGCCGGGGTTGTGGCGGTGGGTGCGGTGGCGGCTTCGGCGGAGCCGGCTCCGCCGATCCCGATCAGTGCGGCTCCGGTCACCGCCGCGCCCGCGCCGAGGAAGTGGCGTCGGCGCAGGGGAGCGGCGAGGGGCGTGCTGTCGTCCATGGCGTTGCGTCCTCGTTGACGTCGGATTGGGGTCTAGACATGACACGTCTAGACCCTGACCCGAGTCAAGAGGATGGACAAAGTTCAAGGATGTGAACGATGGTGCGTCAGAGCAGTAAGGCGGTCAGGGCCTCGCAGAAGGCGTCGAGGGTGGCTCGGCCGCGGACCGCTATCCGCAGCCAGTCGGGGCCCAGGCCTGGGAAGGTGTCGCCCCGGCGGACCGCGAAGCCGGTGTGCCGGAGCCGCTCCCTGACCCCGGTCGCGTCCGGCATGCGGATGAGTACGAACGATGCCGCGGGCTGACCGTAGGTCAGGATGCTGGGCAGCTCGCCCAGTCGGGACAGCAGGTACGCGCGGTCCTCGGCGGTGGCCCGGGCCGCCGCCTCCGCCTCGGCCAGCGCGGCCGGGGAACTGCAGGCCTCGGCCGCGACCAGGGCCGGGGTGGACACCGGCCACAGCGGCTGCGCGGTCGAGAGCGCGGCGATCAGCCGCGGCGGCGCCAGCACATAGCCGATCCGCAGCCCGGCCAGGCCCCAGGTCTTGGTCAGGCTGCGCAGCACCACCAGGCCCGGCAGGTCGCCGCGTCCGGCCAGGCTCTCCGCCTCGCCGGGGACGGTGTCCGCGAAGGCCTCGTCCACCACCAGCACCCGGCCCGGACGGGCCAGCGCGGCCAGGTCGGCGGCCGGGTGCAGCACCGAGGTCGGGTTGGTCGGGTTGCCGATCACCACCAGGTCCGCGTCCGCCGGGACGGCGGCCGGGTCCAGCCGGAAGCCGTCCTCGGGGCGCAGGATCAGCCGCTCCACCGTGTGCCCGGCGTCCCGCAGCGCCGCCTCCGGCTCGGTGAACTGCGGGTGCACCACCACCGCGCGGCGCGGCCTGAGGATCCGTGCGAGCAGCACGAACGCCTCGGCCGCGCCCGCGGTGAGCAGCACCTCCTCGACCGGGCGGCGGTGCCGCCGGGCGACGGCCGCGTGGGCGGCGCGTCCGTCCGGGTAGGCGGCCAGGCCGGTGAGGGCGGTCGCCAGCAGCGAGCGCAGCCACGGTGGGGGCGTGCCCGCCCGTACGTTGACGGCCAGGTCGGTCAGCCCGCCGCCGACCTCGGTGTCCCCGTGGTGGCGCAGGTCGTGCCGGCCGTCAGTGGACATGCGAGTGCGGGCCGTGACTGTGTGCTGGATCGTCAGGGTGGTGATGGGGGCGCTGTTCCGCGCCGACGCGGTCCTCGAAGCCAGGCATGGCGACACGATAGACGCAGGTGTCACAGTTCATCCGCAGATCACCCGCGAGAGCTTCCCGGTAGCGGGTCAGCACCAGCTCCGCGAGCTCGTCGGTGGCGCCCATCACGGCGGCCTGGCGCAGGTCCACATCCGGGTGTCCGGCGGACCAGTCGGCGGCCTGCCGCTCCACCCGCTCCGGCAGGATCCCGGTGAACAGGAAGTAGGGCAGCACCACGATCCGCCGCGCGCCCAGCAGCCGGCAGCGCTCCAGGCCGGCCGGGACGTCGGGCGCGGCCAGCGAGACGAACGCGGTCTCCACTCCGGCCAGCCCGCGTCCCTCCCAGAGCAGCCGGGCGACCTTGACCACCTCGGCGTTGGCGTCCGGGTCGGTGGAGCCCCGGCCGACCAGCAGCACCGTGGTCTCCGCCCGCAGTTCGCGCGGCAGTACCTCGTCCAGGCGGCGTTCCAGGATGGTCAGCAGCGCGGGGTGCGGGCCGAGCGGACGCCCGTAGGAGAACGAGGTGCCGGGGTGCCGCTCGCGCTCGCGGACCAGCGCGGCCGGGATGTCGCCCTTGGCGTGTCCGGCCGAGACCAGCACCAGCGGGACGGCGGCGAAGCGGCGCGCCCCCGCCGCGACCAGCTCGGCCACGGCGTCGGCGAGCGGCGGCGGCGAGAGCTCGATGAAGCCGCCGCCGACCGGGGTGTCCGGCAGCCGGTCGCGCAGGCCCGCGACGAAGGAGCGGAACGCCTCCGCGCCGGCCTCGTCGCGGGTGCCGTGGCCGACGATGAGCAGGGCAGGGGGCTTCACAGCGAGGACTCCTCGTAGAGGTCGGGGTAGAGCAGGGCGTTGGCGGCTGCGGCGGCGACCGCCGAACCGCCCTTCTCGGAGATGTTGCTGACCGCGGGCAGCCCCGAGGCACGCAGCGCGGCCTTGGACTCGGCCGCGCCGACGAACCCCACCGGCAGGCCGATCACCAGCACCGGACGGGCGTCCAGCAGCAGCAGTTCCTCCAGCGCGGTGGGGGCGCAGCCGATCACCCAGACCGCGCCGGGGCCGACCTCGTCCAGCGCCATCCGGACGGCGGCGGCGGAGCGGGTCAGCCCGGTCGCCGGGTCGCCCTTGGCCTCGCGGACCCGGCACAGCGCCCGCCGCGCGGTGATCCCGGCGGCGACCATCTCCACGTCGGCGACCAGCGGGGCCCCGGCCGCCAGCGCCTCGGCGGCGGCCCGCAGCACCGCCTCCTCGGCGATCACCAGGTCGTCGAGGTAGGAGAGGTCGGCGCTGGAGTGGATCACCCGCTCGGCCACGGCCCGGGTGAGCGGCGGGAGATGGCCGGTGTCCAGCCTGGCCCGCAGCCGCCGGTAGGACTCCCGCTCGATCGGGTGCACCTGACGGCGGCTCATGCCTTCTCCTCGCTGCGCTCGCCCACGGCCTGCCAGCGGTAGCCGCGCGGGGTGACCATGCGTCCGGCGATCTCCCGGGTGGCGGTGTTGCCGACCACCACCACGGTCGTCATGTCGACCGTGGTGACGTCGAGCCCGGCCAGGGTGGTGAGGGTGTGCCACTCGTCCGGGCGGGAGACCGCATGGGCCACGCCGACCGGGGTGGACGGCTCCCGGTGCTCCGCCAGCAGGCCCAGCGCCTTGGGCAGCTGCCAGCCCCGGCCGCGGCTGCGCGGGTTGTAGAAGGTGACCACGAGGTCGGCCTCGGCGGCGGCCCGCACCCGGCGTTCGATCACCTCCCAGGGGGTGTGCAGGTCGGACAGGCTGATCGAGACGTGGTCGTGGCCCAGCGGCGCGCCCAGCAGCGAGGAGGCCGCGAGCGCGGCGGTGACGCCGGGGACGCCGACCACGTCGATCTCCGGGCCCGCCCCGGCCAGCGCCGGCGAGGCCATGGCGTAGACGCCGGCGTCGCCGCTGCCGATGAGCGCCACGGCGTGCCCCTGCTCGGCGAGGTGCACGGCGCTCAGGGCGCGGGCCTCCTCCGCGCCGAGGCCGGTCTGCTCGATCCGGGTGCCGGGGCGGAGCAGGTCGCGGATCTGGTCGACGTACTGGTCCAGGCCGACGACCACCGAGGCCCGGCGCAGTTCCTCCCGCGCCCGCGGGGTGAGCAGGTCGCGCGCCCCCGGGCCGAGGCCGACCAGGGCCAGCCGCCCGCGCGGCGGTCTGCGGACGATCGCCACCGTGGCCATCGCGGCCCGGCCCTCGGGCGCCGACTTGCGCTTGGGCACCAGCAGTTCACCGCCGCCGGCCAGCGCCGCCGCCTCGGCCACACTGGGCGTGCCGACGGCGGCCAGCGGGGCCTCGGAGGGGTTGGGCACGGCGACCGCCGCCAGGCGCTCGGCCGGGTAGGCCACCAGCTCGACGCCCAGCGCCCTGGCGGCCTCCAGCAGGCCCGGCTCCTCGGCCTTGGCGTCCACGGTGGCCAGGCAGTTGACGGAGTGCCGGCTCAGTCCGGCCCCGGCCAGGGCCGCCTCGACCAGGCCGAGCACCTCCTCGGCCGGGGCCCCGCGGCTCGCCCCGACCCCGACCACCAGGCTGCGCGGACGCAGGACCACCGCGGCGCCGGAGCCGGGCGCCGCGGCCGGTGCGTCGAGGCGGTCGCTGATCACGATCGCGGGCGCCCCGGCGGGCGCGTCGGCCCGGACGTTGGCGGGCAGCGCGGGCAGTGGATGCACCGCGTCCGCCGCCAGCCGCACCGGCTCGCCGTCCAGCAGCGCCCGGCTGACCGCGGCGACCTCGCCCTCGGTGTGCCAGCCCAGGGTGTCCAGGCCCGGCACGCCCGTCGCGTCCGTCGCCGTGGTCACCACTGGGACAGCGCCAAGCGCCGCGCCGACCGTCGCGGCCAGCGCGTTGGCGCCGCCGCCGTGGCCGCCGAGCAGGGCGACCGCGAAGCGCCGTCCCTCGTCCACGCAGACCACGCCCGGGTCGTCGCGCTTGTCCTCCAGCAGCGGCGCGACCAGCCGCACCACGGCGCCGGCGGCCAGGAAGCAGACCAGCTGCGCGCACTCCTCCCAGGCCCGCTCCAGCGAGGCGGAGACCGAGCCCTCCTCGTAGAGGACGCAGTCCCCGAGGGACTCGGCCAGGTCGACGGCGGCCCGGCGGCCTGCGGCGGTGGCGGCGATCAGGCCGATCACGTGTGTGCTCCTGACGTTGGGTCAACTCCGGTGGCCAGACTGATTCTGGTGCCCCAGAGCACAAAAACGGGATTGACGGCGGCAAGGCGGACCACCTCGCCGGGCAGCGGCGCCAGCCGCGACGCCTGGAGCTGCACACCCTCCGCGGTGAAGCCGGCGGCCCGCAGCGCGGCCCGCACCCCGGCCACCCGGTCCAGGGCGACCAGGGTCACCACCACGGTCCGCCGGGCCCGCGCGGCGCAGGCGGTGACGATGGCGGGCAGATCGGCCCCGCCGCCGCCGACGAACACCGCGTCCGGCTCCGGCAGGGAGTCCAGCGCCTGCGGGGCGCTGCCGTGGACCACCGCGACGTCCACCCCGTGCGCGGCGGCGTTGGCGCGGACCCGTTCGACGCCGTCCTCGGCCCGCTCCACGGCGACCACCGCGGCGCCGAGCCGGGCGCACTCCACCGCGACCGAGCCGCTGCCGGCGCCGACGTCCCAGACCAGTTCGCCGGGGCGGGGCCCCAGCCGGGCCAGCGCCAGCGCGCGGACCTCGGCCTTGGTGACCAGCGAGTCGCGGTGCTCGAAGGCGTCCTCGGGCAGGCCCCAGCCGCCCTCGGCGGGCCGTTCCGGCCCGGCCAGCGCCCGCATCGCGCCGACTCCCGCGCCGGGTCCGAGGCAGAGCACCACATGCACCCCCGGCCAGTCCTGGCCGACCGCCTGAGCGGGCGTCAGCTCCCGCACCGACTCCCCGGGACCGCCCAGGTCGGTGGCGACCACCAGCCGCCGTTCCACCCCGGGCACGGCCAGCAGCGCCGCGCCGATCTCGGCCGGGCCCGCGCCCGGCGCGGTCAGCACCGCGACCTTGCGCTGGGCCCGGCAGACATTGAACGCGGTACGGGGGTCCCGGCCGTGGGCGCTGACCACCACGGCGTCGTCCCAGGGCAGTCCGACCCTGGCGAAGGCCTCGGCGACGCTGCCGGCCCCGGGCCGCACGGCCAGCGCCTCCGGGCCGAAGCGCTCGGCCAGGGCGCGGACGATGCCGAAGAAGCCGGGGTCGCCCGAGGCCAGCACCAGTACCGGTCCCGCCGCCGCGGCCACCCGGTCCAGCGCGGGCGCCAGCGGTCCCAGCACCACCGCGCGCGCGGCCGTGGCCGGCACTCCCGCCGCGTCCAGGTGCCGCCGGGCGCCCAGCACCAGCGCGGCGCCGTCGACCAGCGCCCGGTGCTCCGGCGCGAGCGCCGCGCCGAGCACGGTGATCCTCGGGGCGGAGGGCGCTGCGGCGGAGGTCACTGCGTACCGCGCAGGGCCCGCCGCGCGGCCGGGTCGGCCCGGCGGAAGCCGTGGAAGTGGCCGGGGTGGTAGAGGTGCGAGCGGGTGCCGGTCGCGGCGAGGGCCGGGCCGACCAGGAACAGGGTGTGCTTCCACAGCCGGTGCTCCTTGACCGTGGCCTCCAGCGTCTCCAGCGTCCCCTCCAGCACCAGTTCGTCCGGCCAGGTGGCCTGGTAGGCGATGATCACCGGGGTCTCCGGCGGGTAGCCGCCCGCGGTCAGCTCCTCGACCAGCTGCTTGGACCGGGCCGCGGAGAGGAAGATCGCCATGGTGGTGCCGTGCCGGGCGAAGTCGCGCACCTCCTCGCCGGGCGGCATCGGCGTCTTGCCGCCGCCGAGCCGGGTCAGGATGACGCTCTGGGCGACCTCGGGAATGGTCAGCTCCCGCTGCGCGATGGCGGCGACCGCCGCGAACGAGGACACCCCGGGCACGATCTCGGTCCGCAGGCCCAGCTCGCGGCAGCGGTCCAGCTGCTCCTGCACCGCGCCCCAGAGCGAGGGGTCGCCGGAGTGGATCCTGGCCACCTTCCGGCCCTCGGCCGCGGCCCGCCGGTAGACCGCGAGCACGTCCTCCATCGCGATCAGCGAGGAGTCCAGGATCTCGGCATCCGCCCGGGCGTGCTCAAGCACCTCGGCCTGGACCAGGCTGGCCGCCCAGATCACCGTGTCGGCCTCGGCTATCGCCCGCGCCGCACGGAACGTCAGCAGGTCGGCGGCGCCCGGCCCGGCGCCGACAAAAGTCACTCTGCCGACAGGTCGATCGCTCACAGCTTGCCTCCACGGCGGGTACGGGTCGCGGGTGCGATCAGGGTCGACAGGTAGGGCAGCGGGCCGTCCAGCGGGTGCCCGGCCGGGCGGATCCGCTCGTCCGGCAGGCCCAGCGAGGAGCCCCAGACGGCGGTCCCGTCCCGGCCGGTCTCCCGCAGCGCGGCGGTGACCTGCGCCGCCAGCCGTCCGAACTTGTAGGCGACCACAGTGCCCGGGCCGGCCAGGGCGTCCCGCAGCACCTGGGACCCGGCGGTGACCGGGACCAGGGTGAGCGGCTCGGTGCCCTCGGCGAGCACGGTGCCGCTGCGCGCGGCCAGGTCCTGCATCGCGGTGATGCCGGGCACGGTCTCCACCACCAGCTCCGGCAGCAGCGGTCGCAGGGTCTGCGCGAGATAGGTGAAGGTGGAGTAGACATTGGGGTCGCCGATGGTGGCGAAGGCGACGCTTCCGTGCTCGCGCAGCAGTTCGGCGACCCGGGCCCCGGCGGCGTCCCAGGCGGCCTCGCGCCTGGCCCGGTCCTCGCGCTCGTTGAGCGCGAAGACGATCCGCTCGACCTTCGCCCCTGGCTCGGTGTGCTGCAGCACGGTGGCCTCGGCGCGTCCGGTCTCACCGCTGTCCAGTACCGGCACCACGATCACGGCGGCCTCGCGCAGCACGCGAACGGCCTTGACGGTGACCAGCTCGGGATCTCCCGGCCCCATCCCGACACCGGTCAGCAGCGGCGCCGACGGACGCGGCGTCACCGGACGGCGCGCAGGCAGAAGGGCACGAGGGCGCGGCAGCGCATGGGTGTAGTCCTCACTCGGGGTCCGCGCCCCGTGTCGTGGTGACGGCGGCCAGAGTTCCTGGCTCGCGGACGACCGCACCCCGGTGCGGAGGGGGCGCGCCGCCCGGTGACAGTGGCGGGACCGCGCCGGATTCGCACCGGACTTCCTCATCATTGCCGCCGTATCAGGCCTCGAAATCCCACCACGCCCGCCGGTGGCCAGTCAACCGGCACCGGGCCCGGCAGCCTGTGGGATGACCCACGTCGACCGGCAGTTGTCGCTGATCACCGGCGCGGAAGCGGACCGTCCCGATACGATCGGACCGGCGGGTACCGGCGATGCATGTGAGGTGGGCATGACCTTCGGCGTCCAGGGCAAGCGGGCCGGGGACCTTCCGGCCGAAGTCACCAGCTTTGTCGGACGCGGGGTCGAACTGGCGTCCGTGGAAAGGCTGCTGAACCAGGCCCGGATGGTCACCCTGACCGGACCCGGCGGCGTCGGCAAGACCCGGATCGCCCTGCGCACGGCCGCCGCGCTGCGCGAGCCGCCGCAGCGGCGCTACCAGGACGGCGTGTTCCTGGTCGAACTCTCCGGCCTCAAGGACGCCGAACTGCTGCCCCGGGCGGTCTGCGTGGCCCTCGGCATCACCGACCAGACGGTCCGTCCGCCGCTGGACTTCCTCACCGACTACCTGGCCGACCGCTCGATCCTGCTGCTGCTGGACACCTGCGAGCACCTGGTGGACGCCTGCGCCATGCTCGCCGACCTGCTGCTGCGGGACGCGCCAGGGGTGAGCATACTGGCGACCAGCCGCCAGCCGCTGGACGTCCCCGGCGAGCACACCTTGGTGATCCCGCCGCTGCCGGTCGAGCCGGAACAGGCGGACGGCGGGGGAGCGGTGGCCCTGTTCGCCCAGCGGGCGGCGGCCGTGCTGCCGGGCTTCCGGCTCACCGAGGCCAACCGGGGCGACGTGCTGGCGCTCTGCCGCCGGCTGGACGGGATCCCGCTGGCGATCGAACTGGCCACGGTACGGCTGCGGGCGATCCCGCTGGAGCAGCTGGCGGCCCGGCTGGAGGACCGGTTCCGGCTGCTGACCGGCGGCCGGCGCACCGCGCTGCCCCGGCACCAGACGCTGCGGACCACCATCGGCTGGAGCCATGAGCTGTGCACCCCCGAGGAGCGGCTGCTCTGGGCCCGGCTCTCGGTCTTCGCCGGGAGCTTCGACCTGGCGGCCGTGGAACAGGTCTGCGCGGGCGGCGAACTGGACCCGGACGAGGTGGTCGAGCACCTGATCGGACTTGTCGACAAGTCGGTGGTGCTACGAGTCGACGAACCGTCCGAGGGCACCCGCTACCGGCTGCTGGACACCATCCGCGAGTACGGCGGCGAATGGCTGGCGCAGACCGGCGAGGAGCCCGGGGTCCGGGCCAGGCACCTGGACCACTACCGGGCCGCGGTCGGCCGCTTCCGCGCCCGCTTCCTGACGAACGACCAGGTCCCGCTGTTCCGCGGGCTGCTGCTGGAGATCGAGAACCTGCGCGCCGCCATCGACTTCTGCGTCGAGCACCACAGCCGGGATCCCGACGAGGCGCTGGCCCTCACCACCGAGCTGTGGGAGTTCTGGGTCTGCTCGGGCCTGCTCGCCGAGGGCCGCTACTGGCTCGACCGGGCCCTCGCCAGGCAGCCGGAAGCCACCGCGGCGCGCTCGCTCGCGCTCAGCTGGGCCGCCAACCTCTCCCTCTTCCGGGGCGACCACGACACCGCCCTGCACGGCCTCAACGAGGCGCTGGCCATCGCCGAGGCGCTGGACGACGACCGGCTGCGCACCCACGCGCACCACTTCCTGGCCCAGTCGGCCGGCTGGCGCGGCGACCACGACGCGGTCGACCTGCACATGCGTCAGGTCTTCAGCCACATCGCACTCGGCGGCGACCCCACCGCCGAGGCCCTGATGGTGCTGCACCTGGGCCTCAGCCGACTGCTCGCCGGGAAGTTCGCGTCCGCCATCACCGCCTTCGACCACCAGTTGGCCGCCCTCGCCGACGTCCCCGGCGAGCGCTGGCTGCGCGGCTACCTGCTGGTGGGGCGGGCCCTCAGCCTCTACAACCTCGACAGCCCCGACCACCCCGACGGCGGGGGCGACCCCGCCGACTGCGCCGCCACCGCCAGGGAGGCCCTGTCCGCCAAGGCCGAGCTGGGGGAGCCCACCGGCATCGCCTACGCCCTCGAGGTGCTCGCCTGGCTCGCGGTCCGCGCCGAGCGGCCGGACCGGGCCGCCTGGCTGCTGGGCGCGGCCGGGGTCTGCTGGAAGCGGTCGGGACAGCCGCTCAGCGGCGTCCGGGAGATGCGCGGGGTGCACGAGGCGGCCGAGCAGGCCGCCAGGGACGCGCTGGGCGAGGACCGCTTCGAGCGCCGGCACCGGCTGGGCGCCGAGGCGGACCTGGACCTGGTGGTCGGCTCCGCGCTGTCCGACACCGACCTGCTGCTCCCCGCCCCCCGCGAGGAGCCGCCGCAGACCGGCGCGGACACCCTCACCCGCCGGGAGCGGGAGGTGGCCGAGCTGGTCGCCAGGGGGCTGTCGAACCGTCAGGTGGCGGAGCTGCTGGTGATCTCCAAGCGCACCGCGGACGCCCATGTCGAGCACATCCTGGCCAAGCTCGGCGCCTCCTCGCGCACCGAGATCGCCGCGGTCGTCGCCCGCTCCCAACCCACCGCGTAGGTACGTACCTTCGCAGATCTAGGTATACCCGGATCGGCCGGTTACCGATGCCGGGCCGCCGCGGCCGGGCGACCCTGAGATCACGTCAGGTCGCACCGACGCCGTACAGCAGGGGGTCCGCAAGGGTCTCTGGTCACGGTAACGGGGGGCGGCCGGCGTCCGCCGCGGCATCCGCCGTTTCAGAAAGGGCTCCCCCGGTCCGCTGGAAAGAGGGTGCCGCGGCCGGTCACACCGACCCCGAGCGCCAGGACGCCGCCATGACCACCGAAGCAGCCGTCCCCTCCGATCCCTGCCCCACCGACGACACCCTGCTCGGCCGCGGGCGCGAACTCGCCGCGCTGACCCGTGCGCTGGCCGTCCATCGGCTGGTCGCGCTGACCGGGCCGGCCGGCGTCGGCAAGTCCCGGCTGGCCGCCGCGGCAGCCGCCGAGGCCCGGCGGCTGCGTCCGTGCCGGGTGCGTACCGTGGACCTCGGCGCGCTGCACGCCCCCGAGCTCTTCGCCGGCACCCTCGGCTACGCCCTCGGCATCCGGGCCCGCGACGACGGCTCCGAACTCGGCGCGCTGGCCCAGGGACTGGGCGCCGAGCCCACCCTGCTGGTGCTGGACGGCTGCGAGCGGCTGCTCGGCCGGGCCGCGGCCGGGATCGAGTACCTCATCGACGCCTGCCCCGACCTGGTGGTGCTCGCGGTCGGACGGGCCACCCCAGGATCCCGCTACGAGCGGGTCCAGCGGCTGGAACCGCTGGCCGAGGGCCCGGCCACCGCCCTGCTCTGCACCCGGGCCCGCCAGTTCGGCGCCCCGGCCTTCGCCCGCAGCGGTCTCGAACACCTGGACGCGCTGCCGCTCTGCCATCTGCTGGACCGCAACCCGCTGGCCATCGAGCTCGCGGCCGGACGGCTGACCCAGCTGAGCCCGCGTCAGCTGATGTCCGAGGTGTCCCGCCCGGCCGGACTGCTGGGGCTGGCGCCGGTGGCGCTGCCCCCGGACCGGGCCGCCGACTGCGGCGACCGGCTGCCCGACCGCACCCTGCGCGCGGCGGTCGAGGGCAGCCACGACCTCTGCACCCGCGCCGAACGGCTGCTCTGGGCCCGGCTCTCCGCGGTCCCGGTCGGCTTCGACCTGGCCGAGGCGGAGCAGGCCTGCACCGGCCGCGACCTCACCGGGTACGCGCTCGAGCAGGCCTGGTTCGGCCTGATCCGCAGCTCGGTGCTGGTCTCCTACGGCGCGGGGGCGCAGCGCTACCGGCTGCCGTTCCTGCTGCGCGCCTACGGCCGGGAGCGGCTGCGCCGGATCAACCGCTGAGCTGCCGCAGCAGCCGGGTGGCGATCTGCGGGCCGCCGGCCCAGTGCAGATGCAGGTACGAGGCATGCAGCCGGGGGGTGGTGAAGCCCTCGGTCCTGGGCCCGGACGGTCCGCGCCAGCCCCAGGCGGCGGCGGGACCCGCGCCGGGATCGACCACGGTCCGGTGGAACTCGTGCCCGTTCAGCCGGGTCCCGGCCACCGCGAGCGGGCTGTCGGACAGCGCCACCGCCTCGCGGTAGCCCAGGGTGAGCCGCTCGGTCATCCGCGCCTCCGCGTCCAGCACCCCGCACATCGGCGCCCCGTCCAGGGAGCGCGCCAGATACAGCAGCCCCGCGCACTCGGCCAGCAGCGGCGCCCCGGCGGCGGCGAGCGCCCGTACCGACTCCCGCAGCGCGGTGTTGGCGGACAGCTGAGCCGCGTACACCTCGGGGAAGCCGCCCCCGATGACCAGCGCGGAGCTGCCCTCGGGCAGCTTCTCGTCGCGCAGCGGGTCGAACGGCGCGACCTCGGCCCCGGCCGCGGCCAGCAGCTCGCTGTTCTCCGCGTAGGAGAACGAGAACGCGGCCCCGGCGGCCAGCGCGACCACCGGCCGGCCCGGCACCGGGCCGCCCTGCGCGGCGACCTCGGCGGCCGGATCCCAGGGCAGGTCGGCCAGCGGCGGAGCGCTCCGGGCCAGCGCCAGCAGCGCGTCCAGATCCACCCCGGCCCGGACCAGCTCGCCCATCTCCCGTACCGCGCCCACCGCTTCGGCGTCCCGCTCGACGGCGGGCACCAGACCCAGGTGCCGGCTCGGCGTCGCCACCCCCGGCTGCCGCCGGATCGCGCCGAGCACGGGTACGCCGCCGCCCTGCTCCAGCGCCTCCCGCAGCATCTCCTCGTGCCGGTCCGAGCCCACCCGGTTGAGGATCACCCCGCCGAGCCGCAGCTCCGGATCCCAGGAGGCGAAGCCGTGCACCAGCGCGGCCACCGAGCGGCTCTGCGAGGACGCGTCCACCACCAGCACCACCGGCGCCCGCAGCAGTTTGGCGACATGCGCGGTGGAGGCGAACTCCCCGCGCCCGGCGGCCCCGTCGAACAGGCCCATCACCCCCTCGACCACGGCGATGTCGGCCCCGGCCGCCCCGTGCAGCAGCAGCGGTGCCAGCCGCTCCGCCCCGCACAGGAACGGGTCCAGATTGCGGCCCGGACGCCCGGTGGCCAGCGCGTGGTAGCCGGGGTCGATGTAGTCGGGGCCGACCTTGTGCGGGGACACCGCGAGCCCGCGGGCGCTGAGGGCGGCCATCAGCCCGGTGGCCACCGTGGTCTTGCCACTGCCGGACGCGGGCGCGGCCAGCACCACCCGGGGGAGAGCCGTCATACCGCTACCACTACCACTCGATCCCGCGCTGGCCCTTGCGACCCGCGTCCATCGGGTGCTTGACCTTGGTCATCTCGGTGACCAGGTCGGCCGCGTCCAGCAGCGGCTGCGGGGCGTTGCGTCCGGTGATCACCACATGCTGGTTGCCGGGCCGGTCCTTCAGCACCGCCAGCACCTCGTCGGTGTCGATCCAGCCCCAGTGCAGCGGATAGGTGAACTCGTCCAGCACGTAGAAGCGGTAGGTCTCGGCGGCCAGGTCGCGCTTGACCTGCTCCCAGCCCTCCCGGGCCGCCTCCTCGCTGTCGGTGATGTCCCGCTGCACCCAGGACCAGCCCTCGCCCATCTTGTGCCAGGCCACCGTCCCGCCCTCGCCGGTGCCGCCGAGGACCCGCAGCGCGTGCTCCTCGCCGACCTTCCACTTGGCCGACTTGACGAACTGGAACACCCCGATCGGCCAGCCCTGGTTCCAGGCCCGCAGCGCAAGACCGAAGGCCGCCGTGGACTTGCCCTTGCCGGGTCCTGTATGCACGGCCAGCACCGGCTGGGTGCGGCGCTGACGGGTAGTCAGCCCGTCGTCGGGAACGGTGGTCGGCTGTCCCTGCGGCATGGTTACGCCGCCTCCCTCTGAATCGTGCGGATCATTCCGGTCATGCTGTCGGCGGCCAACTCGTCCAGCCGGACCGCCTCCCCGCCCAGGTGGAGCGCCAGCTCGGCGGCAAGGCCCAGCCGGACCGGGCCGCTCTCGCAGTCCACCACCACGGCCGCGGTGCCCTGCGCGGCCAGCAGCTGGGCCGCCCGGCGGGCGTCCGGCAGCGCGTTGGGCCCGCCGGTGGCCCGCCCGTCGGTGACCAGCACCAGCAGCGGACGGCGGCGCGGGTCGCGCAGCCGCTCCAGCCGCAGCGTCTCGTGCGCCCGCAGCAGCCCCGCCGCGAGCGGCGTACGGCCGCCCGTCGGCAGCTGTTCCAGCCGGGCCGCGCCGACCTCCACCGAGGAGGTCGGCGGCAGCGCCAGCACGGCCTCGGCACCCCGGAAGGTGATCATGCCGACCTTGTCCCGCCGCTGGTAGGCGTCCATCAGCAGCGACAGCACCGCGCCCTTGACCGCCGACATCCGCTGCCGCGCCGCCATCGAGCCCGAGGCGTCCACCACGAACAGCACCAGGTTGGACTCGCGCCCCTCCCGCACCTGCTCCCGGAAGTCGTCCCGGCGCAGCCGCAGCGCCCGGCTGTCGCGTCCGCGCGCGAGCTGGTGCGGGGCGGCGGCCTGGATGGTCGCCGCCAGGTGCAGCCGCTGCAGCGCCCCGGTGGGACGGGCGGCACGCACGGTGTGGCCACCGGTGTCGGTACGCGCCCGGGAGCGGCGCCCACTGGCGCCCTCACCGGTGCCGGGCACGGTCAGCAGCCTGGTCCGGTACGGGGAGGCGGCGGGGGCGGCCGGCTGCGGCGGGACGGGCGCGCTGCGGGGCTGTTCGGCCGAGGGCCCGCCGTCGCCGTCCGAGGGCGCGTCCTGCCCGCCGCCGGACGGACCGTCAGGACCGCCGCCGTCGTGGTCGGGGCCGGGGTCGTCAGGGCCGTCGGGATCGGGCTCCGGCTCGGGATCCTCCCCGGCTGACTGCTCCAGGGTCTCTTCCAGCTTCTCGTCGTCCAGCCCCGGCGCGTCGAAGGGATTGCGCCGACGCCGGTGCGGCAGCGCCAGCCGCGCCGCCGTCCTGACGTCCTCGGCCAGGACCTCGGTGCGTCCGGCCCAGGCGGCCAGGGCGACCGCGGTGCGGGCCATCACGATGTCCGCGCGCAGCCCGTCCACCTCGAACGCCGCGCAGACGGCGGTGATCTGACGCAGCGCGCCGTCGCCCAGCACCACCGAGGGCAGCAGCTCGCGCGCGGTGGTGATCCGCAGCGCGAGCTCCTTCTCCGGCTGGGTCCAGCGCTCGGCGAAGCCGTCCGGGTCGGCGTCGTAGGCGAGCCGGCGGCGGACCACCTCGGCCCGCTCGACCGGCTCACGGGTCGCGGCGACCTCCACGGTCAGCCCGAACCGGTCCAGCAGCTGCGGACGCAGCTCGCCCTCCTCCGGGTTCATCGTCCCGACCAGCAGGAACCGCGCCGCGTGCCGCACCGAGACGCCCTCGCGCTCCACGTAGGACTGCCCCATCGCGGCGGCGTCCAGCAGCAGGTCGACCAGGTGGTCGTTGAGCAGGTTGACCTCGTCGATGTAGAGCACGCCCCGGTGCGCCGCGGCGAGCAGCCCCGGCTCGTAGGCCTTGATGCCCTCGGCGAGGGCCCGCTCCAGGTCCAGCGAGCCGACGATCCGGTCCTCGGACACCCCGACCGGCAGCTCCACCAGCCGGGTCGGCCGCTCCCGCACCACCGACAGGTCGTGCGGGCCGTCCGGGCACTGCGGGTCGGGACCCGCCGGGTCGCAGGCGAACCTGCACCCCGCGACGGTGGCGATCGACGGCAGCAGCCCGGCCAGCGCCCGCACCATGGTGGACTTGGCGGTGCCTTTCTCGCCCCGCACCAGCACCCCGCCGACTTGCGGCGACACCGCGTTCAGCAGCAGCGCCAGCCGCAGGTCGTCCATGCCGACGATCGCGGTAAAGGGATAGCGGGCGCTCATGAGTTCCCCTCCAGGTCGCCTTCGAGCTCCAGGTAGGTGGCGCGGAGCTGGTCCAGGGTGTCCTGGTTCGGCTCGGCCCACAGCTGTCGGTCCGCCGCCTCCAGCAGCCGTTCGGTCACCCCGCGCAGCGCCCACGGGTTGGACTGCTTCATGAACTCCCGGTTCTCCGGGTTGAAGACGTACTCGCTGGCCAGCTTCTCGTACATCCAGTCGTCCACGACCCCGGCCGTGGCGTCGTAGCCGAAGAGGTAGTCGACGGTCGCGGCCATCTCGAAGGCGCCCTTGTAGCCGTGCCGGCGCATCGCGGCCATCCAGCGGGGGTTGACCACGCGGGCCCGGAAGACCCGGTGGGTCTCCTCGCCCAGGGTGCGGGTCTTGACCTGGTCGGGCGTGGCGCTGTCGCCGACGTACGCCTCGGGCGAGGCGCCGGTCAGATGACGGACCATCGCCACCATTCCGCCGTGGTACTGGAAGTAGTCGTCCGCGTCGACGATGTCATGCTCGCGGGTGTCGACGTTCTTCGCCGCCACTGAGATCCGCCGGAACGCCTGCTCCATGTCGCCCCGCGCCGCGCGCCCGTCCAGGCCGCGGCCGTAGGCGTAGCCGCCCCAGACCGCGTAGACCTCGGCGAGGTCCGCGTCGCTGCGCCAGTTGCGGGCGTCGATCAGCGGCAGCAGCCCCGCGCCGTAGGCGCCCGGCTTGGAGCCGAAGATTCGAGCGGTGGCCCGGCGCCGGTCGCCGTGCTCGGCGGCGTCCGCCTCCACATGGGCCCGGACGTAGTTGACGTCCTCGGGCTCGTCCAGCGCCGCCACCGCCTGCACCGCGTCGTCCAGCAGCGCCACCACATGCGGGAAGGCGTCCCGGAAGAAGCCGGAGATCCGCACCGTCACATCGACCCGGGGGCGGCCGAGTTCGGCCGCCGGGACCACCTCGAAGCCGGTCACCCGGCGCGAGGCGTCGTCCCAGACCGGGCGGCAGCCCAGCAGCGCCAGGATCTCGGCGATGTCGTCGCCCTGGGTGCGCATGCAGGAGGTGCCCCACACGGTCAGGCCGACCGAGCGCGGGTAGGCGCCGGTGTCGGCCAGGTAGCGGGCCACCAGCGAGTCGGCCAGCGCCTGCCCGACCTCCCAACTCAGCCGGGAGGGAATGGCCTTGGGGTCGACCGAGTAGAAGTTCCGCCCGGTCGGCAGCACGTTGACCAGCCCGCGGGTCGGCGACCCGGAAGGCCCGGCCGGGACGTAGCCGCCGCGCAGCGCCCGCAGGATGTGGGTCAGCTCGTCCGTGGTCCTGGCCAGCCGGGGCACCACCTCCTCGGCGGCGAACCTCAACACGGCCACCGCGTCCGGGTTCTGACGCCCCAGCACCTCGCCCACCAGCGGCTTCGCCGCCGCCGCGGCCCAGCCCGCCGCCTCCATGCCCTCGGCGAGCCGGCGGCACAGCTGCTCCAGCAGGTCCACCGCGTCGGCGGCGCTCCGGGCCGGGCCGTCCACCAGCGCGGTCAGCTCCACCGGCAGCTTCAGCGGGGCACCCGGCTCGGCCAGCAACTCCTTCTCATTCAGCCCGAATTCGGCCGCCAGCGCCGCTCGCAGGCCGGGCAGCGCATCGGCCTTCCCGCCCCAGATCTGGGCCGCCCGCAGTACCGCAAGCACCAGGTTGACCCGGGCCTGGTCCACCGGTCCGCTGCCGAGGATGTGCAGACCGTCCCGGATCTGCACGTCCTTGATCTCGCAGAGGTAGCCGTCGATGTGCATCACGAACTCGTCGAAGGCGGTCTCGTCCGGCTGGTCGTCCACATGCAGGTCGTGGTGCAGCTCGGCGGCCTTGACCAGGGTCCAGATCTGGGCGCGGACAGCCGGGGCCTTGGCCGGGTCCAGGTCCTTGACCAGCGCGTACTCGTCCAGCAGCTGTTCCAGCTTGGCCAGGTCGCCGTAGGTGTCGGCGCGGGCCATCGGCGGCACCAGGTGGTCCACGATGGTCGCGTGCCCGCGCCGCTTGGCCTGGGTGCCCTCGCCCGGGTCGTTCACGATGAACGGGTAGACCAGCGGCAGTTCGCCCAGCACCGCGTCCGGGGCGCAGCCCGCCGACAGGCCGAGGCCCTTGCCCGGCAGCCACTCCATCGTCCCGTGCTTGCCCAGGTGGACGATCGCGTCGGCGCCCCAGGACTGCTCCAGCCAGCGGTAGGCGGCCAGGTAGTGGTGCGAGGGCGGCAGGTCGGGGTCGTGGTAGATGGCGATCGGGTTCTCGCCGAAGCCGCGCGGCGGCTGGATCATCAGCATGACGTGCCCGAACTGCAGCGCCGCCAGCACGATGTCGCCGTTGTCGACATACAGACTGCCGGGCGGCTCGCCCCAGTGCTGCCGGATGCCGTCCCTCAACTCCGGTTCCAGGGTGGCGAACCACTGCTGGTAGTCGGCCAGCGGCACCCGCGCGGGGGCGGCCCGCAGCTGCTCCTCGGTGAGCCACTCGACGTCATGGCCGCCGGCGGCGATGAGTCGATGAATCAGTTCGTCCCCACCTGACGGATAGTCGGAGACGGCGTAGCCGGCCTCGCGCAGCGAGTCCAGCAGCCGGACCGCCGAGGCGGGGGTGTCCAGGCCGACCGCGTTGCCGACCCGGGAGTGCTTGGTCGGGTAGGCGGTGAAGACGACGGCGATCTTCTTCTCGGCGTTGGGCTTGTGCTTCAGCGCCGCGTGCCGCAGCGCGATCCCGGCCACCCGTCCGGCCCGCTCCGGGTCGGCGGCGTAGACCGGGATGCCGTCCGCGCCCAGTTCCTTGAAGGAGAAGGGCACGGTGATCAGCCGCCCGTCGAACTCCGGGATGGCCACCTGCATCGCCGCGTCCATCGGCGACAGCGCCGCGTCGGACGCCTCCCAGGCGGCCCTGGTCGAGGTCAGGCACAGCCCCTGCAGCACCGGGACGTCCAACTCGGCCAGCGCGCCGATGTCCCAGGCCTCCTCGGCCCCTCCCGCTGACGCCTCGGCGGCGACCGTGCCGCCGGAGGCCAGCACCGTGGCCACCACCGCGTCGCAGCGGCCCAGCAGCGCGAACAGCTCGGCGTCGGCCCCGCGCAGCGAGCCGCAGAAGACCGGCAGCGCATTGCCGCCGCGGGCCTCGACCGCCGCGCACAGGGTGTCCACGAAGGCGGTGTTCCCGGACAGCTCGTGGGCCCGGTAGAAGAGCACCCCCACGGTCGGCCGTCCGGCCTCGAACTCCCGTGCGCCGCTGATGCCGTACTGGGGCATGGGCTGCGCCGGGGCGAAGCCGGCGCCGTTCATCAGCACCGTGTCGGAGAGGAAGGCCGCCAGTTCGGCCAGGTTCGCCGAGCCGCCCTCGACCAGGTAGGTCAGCGCCTCGGCGACCACCCCGGCCGGGACCGAGGACATCCCCATCAGCTCCGCGTCCGGCACCGACTCACCGCCGAGCAGCACGGTCGGCACCCCGGAGGCGGCGATCTGCGCAAGGCCGTCCTCCCAGGCGCGCCGTCCGCCGAGCAGGCGCACGACGACCACGTCCGCGCCGTCGACAAGTCCACGAAGCTCTTCGCCGACCTCGACCCGGGTCGGATTGCCGATCCGGTAGTCCGCGCCCGAGGCGCGGGCCGCGAGCAGGTCGGTGTCGGCGGTGGACAGCAGCAGCACGGTCGCCGCCTCGGACTGTGTTGCGTCGTCCATGGGGACGGCTCCTCCAGTAGTCAGTGGTTTCACGGCGCGCCCGGCGGTACGAACGGCAGCCCGGACGGCACGCCGCCCTCGATCAGCCGTCGCAGCGCATCGGTGTCCGCATGCGTTTCGATCAGGTCCCCGAGCAGGTCCAACTGCCGTTCACGGGCGGCCGAGAAGCTGGTGTCGGGAGCGGGGGTGAAGTCCCGACCGGCGAGGGCGGCCACCTCGCGCAGGAACGCCCGCCGGAAGCCGTCGTTCTCCAGCGCCCCGTGCCAGGTCGTCCCCCAGACCGCCCCCTCCCGGCAGCCGTCCAAGAAGCTTTGCCCACCCTCCACCGTCGCCACGCCGTGGTGGATCTCATACCCGGCCACGGTCTCCCCGTAGGCCGAACCCACCGGCCGGGCCAGCGTCTTGGCCGCCGCGAACTCCACCCGCACCGGCAGCAGCCCCAGTCCGGCGACCACCCCCGCCCGGGACTCCACCTGGTCGGTGATGGTCCGGGACAGCATCTGGTAGCCGCCGCAGACCCCCAGCACCGGGCGTCCCTCGGCGGCCCGCCGGGCCAGCGCCGCGTCCAGGCCCCGCTCCCGGAGCCAGGCCAGGTCGGCCACGGTGGCCCTGGTCCCCGGCAGCACCACCAGGTCGGCGTCCGCCAGTTCCTCCGGGCGGGTGGCCCAGCGCACCAGCACCCCCGGCTCCTGGGCCAGTGCGTCGATGTCGGTGAAGTTGGACAGCCGCGGCAGCCGCAGCACCGACACCCGCAGCACCTCGCCGCCCACCGCCGCCGCGCCGGGCGCGCGGTCGAGCAGCCCGGCCAGGCCGAGCGAGTCCTCGGCGTCCAGCCACAGCCCCGGCAGCATCGGCAGCACCCCCAGCGACGGACGGTGCGTCAGCTGCTCCAGCATGTCGAGACCGGGCTTCAGCAGCCGCACGTCGCCGCGGAACTTGTTGACGAACCACCCGGCCAGGTGCCGCTGGTCCTCGGCGGACAGCAGCGCCAGCGTCCCGTACATGGCGGCGAAGACGCCGCCGCGGTCGATGTCGCCGACCACCACCACCGGCAGGCCGGCCGCCACCGCCAGGCCCATGTTGGCGATGTCCCGGTCCCGCAGGTTGATCTCGGCGGGGGAGCCGGCCCCCTCGCAGACCACCACGTCGTAGCGGGCGCGCAGGTCGGCCAGGCAGTCCAGGGCGATCCGCAGCAGCGCCGGCTTGCGCTCGCGGTAGTCCAGCGCGCCGACCTCGGCGACCGCCTGCCCCAGCACCACCACCTGGCTGCGCCCGTCCGCCCCGGGCTTGAGCAGCACCGGGTTCATCGCCGCCTCAGGCTCCACCCCGGCCGCCGCGGCCTGCATGGCCTGGGCCCGGCCGATCTCGGCGCCGTCGTTGGTGACGAAGGAGTTCAGCGACATGTTCTGCGCCTTGAACGGCGCGACCGCGACCCCCTGCCGGGCCAGCCAGCGGCAGATCCCGGCGGTGACCACGCTCTTCCCGGCGTCCGAGGTGGTGCCCGCGACCAGCAGCGATCCGCGCAGTGGGCCCTTCATCGCGGTCCCCTTCGCAGCAGCAGGCTCAGCCCGGCCGTGGCGAGGACCGCCAGCAGCCCGACCCGCCGGGACAGTACGCAGGCCCGCTCGATGTCCTCGACCCGCACCGCTGGCAGCTCGGCGCCCAGCACCGCCCGGTGCTCCACCCGGGCGCCGTAGCTGAGCGTGCCGCCCAGCCGCACCCCCAGCGCGCCCGCGAAGGCCGCCTCGGCCTGCCCGGCGTTGGGGCTGGGGTGCGCCGAGGCGTCCCGGCGCCAGACCCGCCAGGTCTCGCCGCCCCGCCGCCCCCCGGCGGCGGCTGCGGCGACGGTGAGCAGCGCGGTCAGCCGGGCCCCGGGCCAGCCGGCCAGGTCGTCCAGCCGGGCCGAGGCCCAGCCGAAGCGCAGATGGCGCGGCGAGCGGTGGCCGACCATGGCGTCCAGGGTGTTCACGGCGCGGAAGACCAGCAGCCCGGGCACCCCCGCGACCGCGCCCCAGACCAGCGCGTTCACCACCGCGTCCGCGGTGTTCTCGGCCACCGACTCGACCACCGCGCGGGCGATCTGCTGCTCGGTCAGCCCCTCCGGGTCGCGTCCGCACAGGTACGGCAGCCGGGCCCGGGCGGCGGCGAGGTCGTCGGCCTCCAGCGCGGCGCCGATGGTCCTGGCCTCCCGTACCAGGGAGGCGCCGCCGAGCACGGTCCAGGTGGCGGCGGCGGTGAGCAGCACCGAGCCGGTGCGGGTGCGGGCGGCGGCGCGGTCGGCCAGCAGCGCGGCCCCGGCCACCGAGCCCGTGCAGAGCGCGGTGAACAGCGCTCCGGTGTCCCTGCGGTCCCGCCAGAGCCGGCGCTCGGCCGCTCCGGCGGCCCGTCCGAATCCGGCCACCGGGTGCCCGCGCCGGGGATCGCCGAAAACGGTATCGGCGGCGTGGCCGAGGAGGAGGCCGAGTGCTGTCGTGGTGGCCGCGCTCGCGCGCACGGCGGTCAGCGGGGAGGCTGAGCGGGGAAGGGGACGGCACCGGGGGGTGGTGGCGGCAGGGCAGCGCGCATGGCGTGGATGTCCTCACTCAGGGTCCGCGCCCTGGATCGACGAACCGGGGGCGAGAGTCTCCTGGCTCCCGGATCGACGCGTCCCCGGGGTTCCGGTGATCAGAACCTCGGGGACGCTCCCCGGTGACAGTGGCGGGACCGCGCCGGACTGGGGGTCTCCCCCTTCACCGGACTTCCTCTCCATGCCTCCGAACAGCTTGGCGCTCGATCCCACCACGCCGCCCGACCGACCGTCAACACAGGTCGGACGGCCGGGGTCAGGCCGCGGTGTCCCCGCTCTGCGGCAGCGCGGGGGGCGCGGTCGAGGCCGGGAGCTGCAGCGGCGCGCGGACGGCGCGCAGCAGCTCCACGGTCGACTCGTTCTGGACCACCAGGTCGACCGGGCTGGTGGGCGGGCGCAGGACATGGTCCTCGAACCAGGACATGCCGAGCAGGACGGCGAGGCCGAGTGGAGCGGTGATCAGGCACAGAAGGACAGGCATGGGCACCCCAAGGTGTCGAGTGCTGCGGTCTTCCGAATACCGGCTTCCCCCGGTTTCCAGGGTCTGCCAGACTCGCCCGATCCGCATCTCGGAGTGTCCCGAGCCGACTCCGCAGAGTCAGTTCCCGGGGTTGCCGCCCAGGTCAGCGCCCAGGTCAGGGCCCGGCTCAGTGCCGCCCGGAGACCACGTCCGCCGCCTTGGCGATGGGCGAGGTGCCCGCCCGCCCGCCGCGCTCCTGCCGGTCCGCCGCGTAGTAGGCGGCGTACATGCCGTGGACGCCGATCCAGCGCAGCGGCTCGGGCTCCCAGGCCCTGACCCGGTGCCCGACCCAGGGCAGCCCGGTCAGGGCGGTGTCGGAGCCGCTGCCGAGCTCGCGCAGCACCAGGTCGCGCAGGGTGCGCGCGGCCAGATTGGTGGTGCTGACCCCGCTGCCGACATAGCCTCCGGCCAGGCCGAGCCCGGTGGCCCGGTCCAGGTCCACGGTCGAACACCAGTCCCGGGGCACACCGAGCACCCCGGACCAGGCGTGGTCGATCCGCACCTCGCCGGCGGCGGAGCCGGCGGCCGGGAAGAAGTCCGTGACGATCTGCCGCAGCTGGTCCACGGTCCGCTGCGGGGTGGTCCCGTCGTTGTCGGTGCGCGAGCCGAAGCGGTACGGGACGCCGCGTCCGCCCAGTGCGATCCGGTCGTCGGCGGTGCGCTGCGCGTACATGTAGGCATGCGCCATGTCGCCCAGGGTCTCCCGCCCGGACCAGCCCACCGCCTCCCAGAACGAGGCCGGCAGCGGCTCGGTGACCACCATCGAGGAGTTCATCGGCAGCCAGGACCGCTTCTCGCCGCGCAGCGCCGCGGTGAAGCCCTCGGTGGCCCGCAGCACGAACCGGGCCGACACGGTGCCCCGCGCGGTCACCGCCCGGGCCGGCGCGCCCGACCCGCCCGGGACGATCTCGGTCACCGTGGTGTCCTCGTGCACGGTCACCCCCAGCGCCTCGACCACCCGGGCCAGCCCCTGGACCAGCTTGGCCGGCTGGATCCGGGCGCCGTGCGGGGTCCAGCTGCCGCCGAGCGCCCCGGCCACGGCGATCCGCTGCGCCGTCTCGGCCGGGCCGAGCAGCAGTTGGTCGGTCTCGCCGAAGGAGTGCTCGTTCTCGACGTAGGCCCTCAGCCGCTCCAGCTGGGCGGGGGTCCTGGCGACCTCCAGCACCCCGCCCTTGACGATGTCCGCCTCGATGCCCTCGGCCGCGCAGACCGCGATCACCTCGTCCACCGTGGCGTCCATCGCCTGCTGCATCGCGATCGCGCCGGGCTTGCCGTACTGCCGGGCGAAGGCGCCGCGCCCGGCGAAGCCGTTGTAGAGCCAGCCGCCGTTGCGACCGGAGGCGCCGTAGCCGCAGAAGCGCTGCTCAAGGACGGTGATCCGGAGCCCGGGGACGGCCTTCTTCAGGTAGTAGGCGGTCCACAGACCGGTGTAGCCGCCGCCGACGATGCAGACGTCGGCCTCGGCCGAGCCGTCCAGGGCGGGACGCGGGGTGGGGAGTCCGATGGCCGAGTACCAGAACGAGACACTGCCGTTGGCAGTGGCGGTCGTGCCCACGGGGGACCTGCTTCCGAGCCGGGAATGGTGCCCGGCACGCTACTCACGCCCCGGACCAGCGGCAATGCACACAGTGTCAGGTGCGGCCGGTCGAGTCGGACACTCCGTCGGATGGCGGCGCACCACTGGCGCACCGGCCCGCGCGGCATTGGGATGGACCAGAACGGGCAGTGGCCCTGGTACGGGCAGGGGACCGACGGTTGGGAGCGACATGCGCTGGGGAAGAACCGCGACCGTGGCCGCCGTCGGGACCGGCGCGGCCGTCGTCGGCGCCGGCGCGGCGGCCCTGGTCGCCGGACGGGTGGTCTCCGACTACTCGGTACGCCCCGGCGGCGGCAGCCCCGCCGCCGCGGGCGGCCTGCGGGTGCACTCGGTGGCCGCGGGCCAGGTAGAGCTGACCCGCTCCTGGGAGACCCAGCGCCCCGGCCGCTACGGCCTGGAGTGGTCCGGCGGGCGCGCGGTGGTCGGCGCGGTGGTCGCGACCGGCGCGCAGACCGTCACCCGCCGGCTGGAGTCGGTGCAGACCCTCGGCGGCAGCCCGCTGGCCGTCGGCAGCACCGTCCGGATCACCCCGCAGCTGTTCACCGGGGATCCGCTCGGCTCGCTCGGCCTGGAGTTCTCGGAGATCGAGGTGCCCGGCGAGCTGGGCCCGCTGCCGGCCTGGTTCCTGCCCGGCGCCCGCGCGCTGTGCCTGATCGCGGTGCACGGCGGCCTGGACCGGCGTCAGGTGCTGCCGCTGCTGCCGCTGTTGGACCAGCTCAAGGTCCCGGTGCTGGCCGTGACCTACCGCAATGACGAGGGCGCCCCGCGCTCGCCGGACGGCCTGAGCCACCTCGGCGACAGCGAGTGGCACGACGTCGACGCCGCGATCCGGTTCGCCCTGGACGGCGGCGCGCGGCGGATCGTGCTGCTCGGCTGGTCGGCCGGCGCGACCATGGCGCTGCAGGCCGCGGTCCGCTCCGAGCACCGGGCGGCGGTCCGCGGCCTGGTGCTGGACTCGCCGGTGCTGGACTGGCGCGGGACGGTGCGCCGCCGGGCCACCCGGCGCGGGGTGCCGCCCTTCCTGGCCGAGCTGGGCGTGCGGGCGGCGCTCGGCCGCTCCGGCGTCGACCCGGAGCGGCTGGACCGGGCGGCGCTCGGAGAGGGCCTGGACGCCCCGGTGCTGCTGCTGCACGGCTCGGACGACACCGTCGCCCCGGTCGGCCCGGCCCGCCGGCTCGCGGGGCGCCGTGATGACCTCGTGATCTACGAGGAGTTTCCCGACGCCGAGCACGAGGCGCTCTGGAACGCCGATCCCGCCCGCTACGAGGAGAGCCTGCGCAGGTTCCTCACCCCCCTCCTGTGACCCTCCCGTCACCATTCCGGGACCTCGGCGAGGCCGCCGCGCCAGAGGATGTGACAAGTGCCCCGCGGACGGGGAAGACTGCACGGCGTGACGTCCCGGAATTCGCGTGACCGTACTGGCCGATCCGAGATTTCTGGCCGACCCGACACTGTCGGCGCCGGCCAACCTGGCCCCGATGGCCGACTGCAGGGTGCGCCCGCGAGGGTCACCCGGCTGCCCACGGCCGCACGCCCGCCGCAGCCGCGTGCCGCCGCGCCGGGCAACCAGCAGCGCCCCGGCGCCCCGGCCCGCCGGAATCCCCCCGCAGGGCTGCCCGGACCCGCCCAGCTCGCCCCGCTCGCCCGGCGGTTGCTCGCCGACGCGGTGCGGATCGCCCGCTGGGCCGGGGAGCTCCCCAACGTCGACCGCAGGGGCGACCTGCTCGAGGGCGACGCGGTGGACGCCGGGCACGCCCTGGCGATGACCCGCGACGCCACCGTCGCCTCCTGGGAACGGGCCCGGCTGACCGGCCTGGTGGAACTGCGGGGCAGCGGCGCTGGGCCCGGCTGGCGGCTGCACGCCTGGGAGCACGAGGACGAGGCGGTGCTGCGCGGCTGGGCGGCGCTGTTCGACGCCTGGACCCTGCTGGTCCCGGTCCCGGACCGGGCGCTGACCTCACTGGCCGGCCTCGCCGTCGACCACGCCCCGCAACTGCTGTCCTTCCTGCACCTGGTGGACGGCCCGGTGCCGCTCACCGAGCTGCTGGAACTGCTCCGCCGCGGCCTGGAGGAGCAGTGGCACGGCGGTGTGCACCCCGCGCTGGGCGCCCCGGTCCCGCACGCCGCCTGGGCGGTCTCCGCGGTCCGCGGCGACAGCGCCCTGTCGCTCACCCTCACCCCCGGCACGGTCGAGGTCGCCGGGGTGCTGGACTGGATGCTGGAGGGCTTCGCCGCGGTCGGCGCCCTGGTCCGCCGGGACGTGGGCCTGGAGCAGGAAGTCTGCGCCGAGCTCACCCCGCTGGGCCACTGGGCGGTCCGCGCCAAGCTGGAGGAGATCTGCACCGTCGCGCAGACCGCGGCAGGACACATCGAGCAGTCCGCGCTTGAGCTGCTGACCGCCTGCGCCCAGTACTCCCCGGGCCCGGCCCGGGCCGAGTACCGGGCCTGGCTGGCGGCCCGTCAGGCCGAGAGCGCGGTGGCCGACCTGCTGGAGGTGGCCCGCGGCGAGGACGCCCTGCTGCGCGGCCTGGCCTTCGAGGCGCTGCGGGTGGCCGGGCACCCGGCCGAGCCCGCCGTCCGCGACTGCACCGAGGAGCCGATGCTGCGCCCGTACGCGCTGCTGTGGCTCGCCGAGCAGAACGACGAGGGCGTGCTGCCCTCGGACGTGCTGGGCCGGGACGACGCCGCCTGGCTCTGGGTGGACACCGGTGCCGCCGTGCTGGAACACGGGGACACCGCGATGCTGGTCCGCCACGTCCAGGGGGCCGCGGACGGCGACCCCAACCGGCTGTTCGCGCTGGCCCGCCGGATCGGCCACCCCAGGGCGGCCCAGGTGCTCGCCGCGGTCGCCTCGGCGCACCCCGACCCCGGCGTCGCCCGCGCGGCCCGCCGCAGTGCCTTCAGCGTCCACGACGGCGGTCGCTGACCCGCGCCGGGGGCGGACGAGGGGGACCGGGCCGAAGAAGGGGCGCCAGATGGCGGCGGAGCACAGGCGGATCGACACCGCGGCGGACGCGATCGCCGACGGGCGGATCCAGGCCTTCGGGGTGGTGCTGACCGCCGCCAGTCGGCTGGAGCGGCTGCTCGGCGCGGTGATGGAGCGGGAGAGCGGGATCAGCCACCCGATGTTCGAGGTGCTGCTGCGGCTCGCGGCCAAGCCGGAGGGCGCGCCGATGGGCGACCTCTCCCGGCGGCTGGTGCTGACCAGCGGTGGGGCGACCCGGCTGATCGACCGCATGATCGAGGCCGGGCTGGTCCGCCGGGCCCGCTCGGCCGAGGACAAGCGGGTGCAGGTGGTCACCCTGACCGAGGCCGGCGCGGCCAAACTGGTCGAGGCCGCCCGCCGGCACGCCGAGGAGCTGGACCGCCATGTCTACGCCGTGCTGCCGCCGGAACGTGCCACCGCGATGTTCGAGAGCCTGGACGAGCTCAGCCTGCATGCCCTCGAGGCCCTGCCCCCGCTGGGGTAGTCCTGACCGGGGCCGACGGCAGTGAGGCGGCGGCCTTCACCCGGCGCAGCAGCGGCGCCGTCTCCAACTGCCGTACCGCGTCCAGCGCGGCGATCCTGGTGGTGAGGTAGGTGTACAGGGACGGGATGTCCGAGCAGATCACCACCGCGTGCAGATTGGTCGGCCCGGTGGTGGCACAGACGAAGGCCACTTCGGGGTGCTCCGCCAGCGCCTGCCCGGTCTCCGCCAGCTGTGACGGCGAGACCGAGAGCCAGAGCATCACCGCGCTGTCCAGGTCGAAGATCCGCCGTTCGAACTCGATGTCGAAGTAGAGCACCCCGCAGGCCTGCAGCTCGGCCATCCGCCGCCGCACCGAGCTCTGCGAGCGTCCGCTGGCGGTGGCCAGCTCCGCGAGGCCGGTCCTGCCGTCCCGCTGCAGCAGCGCCAGCATCCGGTGGTCCGCCTCGTCCAGCACCGCGGCGGACCCCTCGCCCGGCCCGGTGGCGGGCAGTTGCTCGGGCCCCGGCCGCAGCTGGCGGACCTGCTCGGGGGTGAGCGTGTCCGACTTGTTGACCAGGCTCATCGCCCCGCCGAAGTAGGTGTGCAGGATGCAGTGCGCGGTCACCCCCACCACGCTCGGGGTCCGCGGCAGCCGTTGCAGCAGCAGTGAGTTGCCGGTCTGGCTGCCCGGCGCCCGGGTCATGCAGTTGATCTCGGTGCCGCCGGAGCTGAGACTCACCCAGGAGGTGTCGTCGCGCCGGGCCAGCGCCTCGGCCACCGAGGAGGCCGCGTCCGGGGTGCACTGCACCCGGATGAGCCACTGCACCTCGCCCAGCGCCGCCGGACTGGTCAGCCCCAGCACCTGCAGCGCGCCCTCGCCGCGGAGCCGGCTGTAGCGGCGGGCGACGGTCTGGTCGGAGACGCCGAGGGCCTGCGCGACCCGGCTGAACGGGGCCCGCCCGTCCAGCTGCAGGGCGTGCACCAGCTGCCGGTCGAGGGTGTCGTACACGCGGGATTTCACCAGTCCAGGCTAGTGGATGTCGGAATCCGCCGGATCATTGCCGCTGGCTGCGGTGAATCAGCCCGACGAAGGGAGGATCACTCCCAGAGAGAACCCGTCCATCAGAAAGACCCTCCCGTGACTACTCCTGCCGCAGCTCCACCCGAAGGCGCCCTGCGCAAGTGGATCCCGCTGATAGCCATCTGCCTCGGCACCTTCATGCTGCTGGTGGACGTCAGCATTGTGAATGTGGCCCTCCCGCAGATGGCTGCCGACCTGCACTCCTCCTTCACCTCCCTGCAGTGGGTGGTGGACATGTACGCGCTGGTGCTGGCCGCCCTGCTGATGGTGGTCGGCGCGCTCGGCGACCGGCTCGGGCACCGCCGGCTGTACCTGTTCGGCCTGGTCGTCTTCGCCCTCGCCTCGCTGGCCTGCGGCCTCGCCCCCAACGCCGGGACGCTGATCGCCGCCCGCGCGGCCCAGGGCATCGGCGGCGCGGCGATGCTGACCTCCACCACCTCGCTGCTGAACGCCGCCTACCAGGGCCGCGACCGCGGCACCGCCTTCGGCATCTGGGGCGCCGTCAGCGGCGGCGCGGCGGCGGTGGGCCCGGTCCTCGGCGGGCTGCTCACCGACCAGTTCAACTGGCGCGCGATCTTCTTCGTCAACCTGCCGATCGCGGCGGCCGCCCTCTACATGACGGTCCGTCACCTCAGGGCGGAGCAGGGCCGGGCCACCGGCCGCCTCGACTACGCCGGTGCGGTCACCTTCACCGTCTTCTCCGGTGCCCTGGTCTACGGCCTGATCGAGAGCGCCGACAAGGGCTGGGGCAGCTCCACCGTGCTGGTCTCGCTCGGCCTGTCCGTGCTCGCCCTGCTGGCCTTCGTGGTGGCGGAGCTCCGCTCCTCGAACCCGCTGCTGGACCTGGGCCTGCTGCGCAACCGCAGCTTCGTCGGCCTGACCGCCGCCGCGCTGCTGCTGAACGCCGCCGCCTTCGCCCATCTGACCTACACCTCGATCTGGCTGCAGTCCGTGCTGGCGCTCAGCCCGATCCAGGCCGGACTGGTCTGCTGCCCGCTGGCGCTGGCCGCCTTCGTGGTGGCCGGAAACAGCGGTCGGCTGTTCGGGAAGTCCGCCCCGCAGGTCCCGATCGGCATCGGCCTGGTGCTGATCGGCGCCGGTGTGCTGCTGATGACCCTGGTCTCGGCCGGCTCCTCCTGGACCGCCGTGCTGCCCGGCCTGGTCGTCAGCGGCCTGGGCGTCGGCATGGCCACCCCGGTGATGATGTCCGCGGCCCTGTCCACCGTCCCCCGGGAGCGGGTCGGCATGGCCAGCGGCGCGGTCAACACCGGCCGCCAGCTCGGCTACGCGCTGGGCATCGCGGTGCTCGGCACCGTCTTCGCCAACCGGGTGCAGGACTACGTCTCCGCCAACAGCCACCTGGCCGACCCGCACGGCGCCGCCTCCGCCCTCAGCGGCGGCCGGGCCCAGGCCGTGCTGGCCGCCGTCCCCGCCGACCAGCGGGCGGCCGTGCACCAGCTGGTGCACGGGGCCTTCGCGGCGGGCCTCGACCGGGTCTACCTGATCGCCGGGGTGACCGGGGTGGTCGCCGGGCTGATCGTCTTCGGCCTGGTCCGCCGCGGCGCCCCGGCGCCCTGGGAGCAGAAGCCGGCCGCGGCGCCCGCCGCCGCCGCCGAGCCGGAGGCTTCGACGGCGCACTGAGCCGCCAGGCCCTCCGGCCCGGAGCACGCCGAAGCCCCCGCGACCTCAGGTCGCGGGGGCTTCGATGTTCGTTCAGCGGCTCGGGCCGGTTCAGCCCGCGCGGGACTCCGCGCGGCGGGCCCGGACGTCGCCGACCTTGCGGCGGATCACCATCAGCGGCGCCATCAGCGCCAGGGTGACCTGCAGCGTCGCGCCGATCTTGAGCAGCATGTCCCCACCCGGCACGCCGGTCGCCCAGGCGGCGAGGCAGCCCATGCTGACCACGATCCAGCAGAGCGTGGCCGTGGCGAGCGCACCGTGCGGCTTGGGGTACTCGACCCGGCTCACCATCAGTGCCGCGACGGCGACGATGCCGATCACCGCGGGCACGAACGGCGGGTTGAGCAGCACGATGGAGATCACCGTCAGGGCGCCCATCGGGCACGGCATGCCCTGGAACACCCCGGGGCGCATGGTGGTGCAGGAGAAGCGGGCGAGCCGGAGCACCACCGCCAGCAGCACCATGATCGCGATTCCGGCCGCCACCTGCTGGTGCGCACCGTCCGAGACCATGCCCCAGACCACGACGAAGTAGGCCGGGGCGATGCCGAAGCTGATCAGGTCGGCCAGGTTGTCCAACTCGGCGCCCAGCGCCGAGGAGCGCAGCTTGCGCGCCACCAGGCCGTCGAACAGGTCGAACATCGAGCCGATCAGCAGCAGCGTGACCGCGGTGGCGGCGCTGCGCCGGTCGCCGTTGGTGGCGACCCCGGTGAGGTGCGGGATCAGCACCCCGGTGGTGGTGCAGTAGATCGCCAGGAAGCCGCAGATGGCGTTGCCCAGCGTGAACATGTCCGCGGTGGACAGCTGCTGCGGCGAACGGGGGGTGCGCAGCTCGCGGTCGCGGGCCCAGCGCAGCCGGCGAGCGGTGCTCTCCCGGTCCTCGTCGGTGTCCTGCATGGTCTCGGGATCAGTCACGGTCAAGACGAGTCACCCCAGCCGTGGTCTTCTGACCCACCTCCACGCCGGGCTCGACGCCCGCGGGAAGGTAGGTGTCGACCCGTGAACCGAAGCGGATCAGGCCGATCCGCTCGCCCTGCTCCACCTTGGTGCCCTCGGGCAGGTAGGGGATGATGCGCCGCGCGACGGCCCCGGCGATCTGGACCATCTCGATGTCGCCGAGCTCGGTGTCGAAGTGCCAGACCACCCGCTCGTTGCGGTCGCTGTCCTTGTTGAAGGCCGGGACGAAGCCGCCGGCCACATGCTCGACCGAGGTGACCGTGCCGGGCAGCGGGGCCCGGTTGACGTGCACATTGAGCGGGCTCATGAAGATCGCCACCCGGGTGCGGCCGTCGGGCCAGGCGTCGATGCTCTGCACCACGCCGTCGGCGGGGGAGATCACCCGCCCCTCGCCCACGGTCCGTTCGGGGTCGCGGAAGAACCAGAGCATCCCCGCGCTCAGCGCGGTGGCGGGCACCGCCGCCAGGGCCCACTTGCCGCTGCGCCGGGTGAGGGCGGAACAGGCGGCCGCGGTGAGCACCGTGGGAACAAGCCAGGGCGAGGCGCCGCGTGCCAGCGTGACACGGGGACGGCTCGCAGATCGGTGGGACGGACTGAGGGGCATCGAAGACCTTTGTCGCGGGGGCCCGGGAACGGTTGACGCCGAGGGTACAGGCGTAAGTGACCGCGCGAGGGGCCGCGTGATCGAGGGGTTCGGGGACGTAGCTGTCCACCGGGATGCTATCGGCAGCGGGCGGTCACTAGGCAACCTCCGAGTAACCGGAAGTGGGCCCACGGCCGTGCCCCTTGCTACGAACGTAGAGCGGTCGACCCCCTGCGGCCAAGGCTTTCGGCACAACGGTGACAACTCTCTCAGGTGTGGTCAGAGGCCTGGAAAGGGGTTGCGGAGGGGCAACGGGGGCGCGTGCGGCATGGAATGCGCGGGTATTGGAGCACGAGGTTCGACAGTCCGTTGGCAAAATGCGAAAAACGGCCGAAACTCATAGGTTCGGCCGAATCTCGCCCCTGGCGGGTTTTCAGCGGGGTTTGCGAAGTTCTTACTCGGCGAGCCGGTACTCCTCCAGCAGTCTACGGCCGATGATCATTTTTTGGATCTCGGCGGTGCCCTCGCCGATCAGCAGCATCGGGGCCTCCCGGTAGAGCCGCTCGATCTCGTACTCCTTGGAGAAGCCGTAGCCGCCGTGGATCCGGAACGAGTCCTCCACGACCTCCTTGCAGTACTCGGCGGCGAGGTACTTGGCCATCCCCGCCTCCAGGTCGTTGCGCTGGCCCGAGTCCTTCTTCCGGGCGGCCATCACCATCATCTGGTGCGCGGCCTCGACCTTGGTGGCCATCTCCGACAGCTTGAACTGGATCGCCTGGTGCTGGGCGATCTTCTTGCCGAAGGTGCTGCGCTGCTGGGCGTAGCGGATGCCCAGCTCGAAGGCCCGGTGGGCGACCCCGCAGCCGCGGGCGGCGACATTCACCCGGCCCACCTCGACGCCGTCCATCATGTGCTTGAAGCCCAGGCCGCTGGTGCCGCCGAGGACCATGTCGGCGGGGATCCGGACGTCCTCCAGGATCATCTCGGTGGTGTCGACGCCCTTGTAGCCCATCTTCTCGATCTTGCCGGGGATGGTCAGCCCCGGCACCGTGGCGTTGGGGCCGAAGCCGGGGGTCTTCTCGATCAGGAAGGTGGTCATCGACCGGTGCGCGGGGGCGCCCTCCGGCTGGCCCTCGTCGGTCTTGCAGAGCACCGCGACCAGGGTGGACGTGCCGCCGTTGGTCAGCCACATCTTCTGGCCGTTGATGACGTAGTCGTCGCCGTCCCTGACCGCCTTGGTGCGGATCGCCGACACGTCCGAGCCGAGGCCCGGCTCGGACATCGAGAACGCGCCACGGACCTCGCCGGTGGCCATCCGCGGCAGGAAGTGGTCCTTCTGCGCCTGGGTGCCGTGCTGGGCGATCATGTACGCCACGATGAAGTGGGTGTTGACGATGCCGGACACCGACATCCAGCCACGGGCGATCTCCTCCACCACCAGGGCGTAGGTGAGCAGCGACTCGCCCAGGCCGCCGTACTCCTCCGGGATCATGAGCCCGAACAGGCCCATCTCCTTCATGCCCTCGACGATGGCGGCGGGGTACTCGTCCTTGTGCTCCAGCTCGGTGGCGACCGGGATGATCTCCTTGTCGACAAAGTTACGCACGGTGGCGAGGATGTCCTGCTGGATCTCGGTGAGGCCTTCGGTCTGAGCGAGGCGTCCCATGGCTGGCTCCATAAGGGGAGGGAAGGCGCCCTGCGGTCGTGGCAGTGAACCGCAGGGCACCTGGCTTGGTGGGGGGATTCAGGAGCGGGGCTCGGGTCGGCCCGGCTGCTCGCCGCCGCGTTCCTTGATGTACGTCTCGGTGGGGACCATCACCTTGCGGCGGAAGACGCACACGACCGTGCCGTCCTGCTTGTAGCCCTTGGTCTCGACGTAGACGATCCCGCGGTCCGACTTGGACTTCGACGGGGTCTTGTCCAGCACCACCGTCTCGCCGTAGATGGTGTCGCCGTGGAAGGTCGGCGCGATGTGCCGCAGCGACTCGACCTCCAGGTTGGCGATGGCCTTGCCCGAGACGTCCGGCACGGACATGCCCAGCAGCAGCGAGTAGACGTAGTTGCCGACCACCACGTTCTGGCCGAAGTCGGTGGTCTCCGCGGCGTAGTGGCTGTCCAGGTGCAGCGGGTGGTGGTTCATGGTGAGCAGGCAGAAGAGGTGGTCGTCGTACTCGGTGACGGTCTTTCCGGGCCAGTGCTTGTAGACCGCGCCGACCTCGAACTCCTCGAAGGTGCGTCCGAACTGCATCTGTCTACTCCCCGGGGATCTCGAACTTGGAGGTGCGCTGCATGCCGGCCGCGCGGCCCTTGCCGGAGATGACCAGCGCCATCTTGCGGCTGGCCTCGTCGATCATCTCGTCGCCCAGCATCGCCGAGCCCTTCCGCCCGCCGGCCTCCGAGGTGCACCAGTCGTAGGCGTCCAGGATCAGTTCGGCGTGGTCGTAGTCCTCCTGGCTCGGGGAGAAGATCTCGTTCGCCGCCCCGACCTGGTCGGGGTGCAGCACCCACTTGCCGTCGAAGCCCAGCGCCGCCGCCCGCCGGGCCACCGTGCGGTAGCCGTCGGCGTTGCGGATCTGCAGGTAGGGGCCGTCGATGGCCTGCAGGTCGTGCATCCGGGCCGCCATCAGGATCCGCATCAGGATGTAGTGGTACGCGTCCGCGTCGTAGCCGGGCGGCTGCTCGCCGACGACCAGGGACTTCATGTTGATCGAGGCCATGAAGTCGGCCGGGCCGAAGATGATGGTCTCCAGCCGGGGCGAGGCGCCGGCGATGGCGTCCACATTGACCAGGCCCTTGGCGTTCTCGATCTGCGCCTCGATGCCGATCTTGCCGACCTCGAAGCCCATGGTCTTCTCGATCTGGGTGAGCAGCAGGTCGAGCGCGACCACCTGCTCGGCGTCCTGGACCTTGGGCAGCATGATGCAGTCCAGGTTCTGCCCGGCGCCCTCGACCACGGTGACCACGTCGCGGTAGGTCCAGTGGGTGGTCCAGTCGTTGACCCGGACCACCCGGGTCTTGCCGGACCAGTCGCCCTGGTTCAGCGCGTCCACGATGGTGTGCCGGGCGCCCTCCTTGGCGAGCGGCGCGCAGGCGTCCTCCAGGTCCAGGAACACCTGGTCGGCGGGGAGGCCCTGGGCCTTCTCCAGGAAGCGCGGGTTGCTGCCCGGCACGGCCAGGCAGGAGCGGCGGGGGCGGAGCCGGTTGACTGTCATGAAGCGAGGGTCTCTTCCTTGAGAGCGGGCCACGGAGCGAGTCCGTGCGCACGACGGATCTCGTCGACGATACGTCCGATGATGTGGGTGATTCCGAAGTCCTTCGGGGTGAAGACCGCGGCGACGCCCTGGGCCAGCAGTTCCTGCTCGTCCGCCGCCGGGATGATCCCGCCGACGATCACCGGGACGTCCTCCACCCCGGCCCGGCGCAGCCGCCGCAGGACGTCGGGCACCAGCTCGGCGTGCGCGCCGGAGAGGATCGACAGGCCGACGCAGTGCACGTCCTCGGCGACCGCCGCCGAGGTGATCTGTTCCGGCGTCAGCCTGATGCCCTGGTAGACCACCTCGAACCCGGCGTCGCGGGCCCGTACCGCGATCTGCTCGGCGCCGTTGGAGTGGCCGTCCAGGCCGGGCTTGCCGACCAGCAGCCGCAGCTTGCCCGCGCCGATCTCCTCGGCGGTGCCGCTGACGGCCTGTCGGACCGCGAGCAGCTCGGCGCCGCTCGCGCCCTCCAGGGCGCCGGTGATCGGCGCGCCGCCGACCCCGGTGGGGGCCCGGTATTCGCCGAACACGTCCCGCAGCGCGAAGGACCACTCGCCGGTGGTGACCCCGGCCCGGACGCAGTCCAGGGTGGCCGGCATCAGATTGGCCCCGGTCGCTGCCTGCCGCTTGAGCTCGGCGATCGCGGCCTGCGCCGCGTCCTCGTCCCGGTGCTTGCGCCAGTCGGCGAAGGCCGCGACCACCGCCCGCTCCGAGTCCGGGTCCACCTGCATGATCGCGGTGTCCAGGTCGGCGGTGAGCGGGCTGGGCTCGGTGGTCTCGAAGCAGTTCACCCCGACCACCTTGTCCTCGCCGGACTCGATCCGGCTGCGGCGCTCGGCGTGCGAGCCGACAAGGGCGGCCTTGAGGTAGCCGGTCTCCACGGCGGGGGTGACCCCGCCCATCCCGAGTACCTTCCCGATCTCCGCCTCGGCCCCGGCCACCAGCTCCTGGACCTTGGCCTCGACCACATGGCTGCCGTCGAACAGGTCGCCGTATTCCAGCAGGTCCGACTCGTAGGCCAGCACCTGCTGGATCCGCAGCGACCACTGCTGGTCCCAGGGCCGGGGCAAGCCCAGCGCCTCGTTCCAGGCCGGGAGTTGGACGGCGCGGGCCCTGGCGTCCTTGGACAGGGTGACCGCCAGCATCTCCAGCACGATCCGCTGGACGTTGTTCTCCGGCTGCGCCTCGGTCAGCCCCAGCGAGTTGACCTGCACGCCGTAGCGGAACCGGCGCTGCTTGGGGTCGGTGATGCCGTAGCGCTCGCGGGTGACGGTGTCCCAGATCCGGCCGAAGGCGCGGAGCTTGCACATCTCCTCGACGAAGCGGACCCCGGCGTTGACGAAGAAGGAGATCCGGGCGACCACCTCGCCCATCTGCTCCGCCGGGACCTGGCCGCCGTCGCGCACCGCGTCCAGCACCGCGATCGCGGTGCACATGGCGAAGGCCAGCTCCTGGACCGGGGTGGCCCCGGCCTCCTGCAGGTGGTAGCTGCAGATGTTGATCGGGTTCCACTTGGGGATGTTCGCCACGGTGTAGGCGATCATGTCGGTGGTCAGCCGGATGCTGGGCCCGGGCGGGAAGACATGGGTCCCCCGCGACAGGTACTCCTTGATGATGTCGTTCTGGGTGGTGCCGGTGAGCTTGGCGATGTCCGCGCCCTGCTCCTCCGCGACGACCTGGTACATCGCCAGCAGCCACATGGCGGTGGCGTTGATCGTCATGGAGGTGTTGGTGCGCTCCAGCGGGATGCCGTCGAACAGCGCCCGCATGTCGCCGAGGTGGCTGACCGGGACGCCGACCCGGCCGACCTCGCCCTTGGCCAGGACGTGGTCGGGGTCGTAGCCGGTCTGCGTGGGCAGGTCGAAGGCGACCGAGAGGCCGGTCTGACCCTTCGCCAGGTTCTTCCGGTAGAGCGCGTTGGACGCGGTGGCGGACGAGTGTCCGGCGTACGTCCGCATCAGCCAGGGGCGGTCTCGCTCGGTCATCGCGGCTACTCGCCCCGGAATCGGTTGATGGCGGGGAGGTGCTTGGCCCGCAGCTCCTCGTCGCGGACGCCGAGGCCCTCGGCGGGGGAGAGGCAGAGCACACCGACCTTGCCCTGGTGGCTGTTGTGGTGCACGTCCAGCGCGGCCTGGCCGGTCTCCTCCAGGCGGTAGGTCTTCGACAGGGTCGGGTGGATCTTGCCCTTGGCGATCAGCCGGTTGGCCTCCCAGGCCTCGCGGTAGTTGGCGAAGTGCGAGCCCACGATGCGCTTCAGCGACATCCACAGGTAGCGGTTGTCGTACTGGTGCATATAGCCGCTGGTCGAGGCGCAGGTGACGATGGTGCCGCCCTTGCGGGTGACGTAGACGCTGGCGCCGAAGGTCTCCCGGCCCGGGTGCTCGAAGACGATGTCGACGTCCTCACCGCCCGTCAGTTCCCGGATCCGGCCGCCGAGCCGCTTCCACTCGCGCGGGTCCTGGGTGTTCTCGTCCTTCCAGAACTTGAAGCCCTCGGCGCTGCGGTCGATGATCGCCTCGGCGCCCATCGCCCGGCAGATGTCCGCCTTGGCCTCACTCCCGACCACGCAGATCGGCGTCGCACCGCCGGCCAGCGCGTACTGGGTGGCGTACGAGCCGAGGCCGCCGCTGGCGCCCCAGATCAGCACGTTGTCCCCCTGCTTCATGCCGGCCCCGTTGCGGGAGACCAGCTGCCGGTAGGCGGTGGAGTTCACCAGGCCGGGGGAGGCGGCCTCCTCCCAGGTCAGGTGGGCCGGCTTGGGCATCAACTGGTTGGACTTCACCAGCGCCAGCTCGGCCAGGCCGCCGAAGTTGGTCTCGAAGCCCCAGATCCGCTGCTCCGGGTCCATCATCGTGTCGTTGTGGCCGTCCGAGCTCTCCAACTCCACGCTCAGGCAGTGCGCGACGACCTCGTCGCCGGGCTTCCAGGCGTGCACCCCCGGGCCGGTCCGCAGCACCACGCCGGCCAGGTCCGAACCCAGCACGTGGTAGGGCAGGTTGTGCCGCGCGGACTCCGGCGACAGCTTCCCGTAGCGCTCCAGGAACGAGAACGTCGAGACCGGCTCGTAGATCGAGCTCCACACGGTGTTGTAGTTGACCGCGCTGGCCATCACCGCGACCAGGGCCTCGCCCGGGCCGAGTTCGGGCACCGGGACGTCGTCCAGGTGCAGGGACTTCCGCGGGTCCTTGTCGCGGCTGTCCAGGCCGGCGAACATCTGCTCCTCGTCCTTGTGGAGCGTGACCGCCCGGTAGGACTCGGGGACGGCGAGCGCGGCGAAATCGGCCGGGCTCGCGTCCCCGCTGGTGATCGCTTCGAGGATGCTTTCCATAGCGGGAGTCTTCATGGCTGCCTCCGGCGGCTTCCCCGTTCGAGGGGTACGGGGACGTCTGATGGGGGGCACCGGGAACGGACACCGGTGATAGGGGGAGTGGAGTGTGCGGCTGGCTGTCTCAGTCCTGCAGCGCTCGCGCAGGGGTGTCGCGCGACCCTGGGCATGGCGCGCCAGGGTGGGGAGCCGCGGCGCCGCGACCAGTGGGTAACAACGTACTGGCACGCCGTGCCAGTCGTAAAGACACTGCGTGCCATGATTTTCACCGGGAGACACGTGAGCGTCATCACGTCGCAACATCTACCCCGAGAAACCCGCAGGCCCATCCCGACGCGCCGGGATGGGCCTGTTAATTGTTCTCTGACCAGCGTAAATGCTGCTACCGGGCACCCAGGGCCAGCTTGATGCTCTGCAGCACCTCGTCCAGCGGGGCATCGGTGCGGGCCACGGTGATCAGCACCTCGCCCGAGGGGGTGGCACTCACCGCGCTCTCCACCGCGCTGCCCAGGGTCTCCGCGGAGCCGTTGATGGCACTGCGTGCCACCTTGGGTGCCGGGGTGGGCGCGAGGTCCTGGGCCTGGGACGCGCCGCCCCAGAAGGTCCGCCGGATCACCTCGAAGGCGTGGTCCAGCTGCGGTTCCACCTCGCCCCCGCCGCCGGAGCGCAGCCAGCGCCGCAGTACGTGGTTGTGCGCCGCGACCACGGCCGCCGCCGACACCTCGGCCAGCATCGCGTCGTCGCCGACCCCCCGCTCCCAGCCGCCGGAGGACTGCCCCGCGGTGTCGAACCGGCCCAGCAGGTAGCGGGTGAACAGCCGCTCGTAGCGGGCCACCACGGCGATCTCGCGCTCGCGCAGCGTCGGCACCTGGCGGATCAGCCGGTAGCGGGCCACCGAGACCCCGGGGGTGGCCGCGTACATCCGCAGCACCTCCTTGATCCCCCGGCAGACCACGTCCAGCGGGTGCTCGGCCGGATCGGCCCCGGCCAGCAGGTCGGCCACCCGGATCAGGGTGTCGTCGTGGTCCGGGAAGATCGCCTCCTCCTTGGACCGGAAGTAGCGGAAGAAGGTGCGCCGGGCCACGCCCGCGGCGGCGGCGATCTGATCGACCGTCGTCTCCTCGTAGCCCTGGTTGGCGAACAGCTCCATCGCCGCCGCCGCCAGGTCCTGGCGCATCTGCTGCCGCTGCGCGGTCACCTTGCGCGGGCCGCCGTTGGCCTGCTCGCCCGGTAGTGCCGCTGTGGCCTGTGTTCCTGCCCCGCTCATGACCCGAACGCTACACGCAGCCCGGGGCCGTACGGGCGCGCTCACCTGCGCGCGTGGTCGCGGAAGCCACGCCCCGTCTTGCGGCCCAGGCAGCCGGCCGCCACCAGGTGCTCCAGCAGCGGCGCCGGAGCCAGCCCCGGTTCGCGGAACTCGCCGTGCAGCACCTTCTCGATGGTCAGTGACACGTCCAGGCCGACCACGTCCAGCAGCGCGAACGGGCCCATCGGGTAGCCGCAGCCGAGCTTCATCGCGGTGTCCACGTCGTCCACCGAGGCGTAGTGCTCCTCGACCATCCGCACCGCGTCGTTGAGGTAGGGGAACAGCAGGGCGTTGACGATGAATCCGGCCCGGTCGCCGCACTCCACCGGGTGCTTGCGCAGCGTGGCGCAGACCTCCAGCACCGTGGCGGTCACCTCCGGGGCGGTCAGCACGGTGCTGACCACCTCCACCAGCCGCATCGCCGGGGCCGGGTTGAAGAAGTGCATCCCGACCACGTCGCGCGGACGGCCGGTCGCCGTGGCGCACTGGATCACCGGCAGGCTGGAGGTGGTGGTCGCCAGCACCGCGCCCGGACGGCAGATCTTGTCCAGCGTGGCGAACAGCTCCCGCTTCACCGCCAGGTCCTCGGCCACCGCCTCCAGCACCAGGTCCGCGCCCGCCAGGTCCTCCAGCGAGCCGGAGCCGGTGACCCGGGCCAGCGCCGCGTCCCGGTCGGCCTCGCTCAGCCGGCCCTTGCCGACCTGGCGCTCCAGCGACTTCGCCAGCCCGGCCAGCGCCCGGTCCGCCTTCTCCTGGCTGCGGGCGACCAGGGTGACCCGGTACCCGGCCTTGGCGAACACCTCGGCGATGCCGGTCGCCATGGTCCCGGACCCGCACACGCCGACGCCGCGGACCTCGCGTCCCGGCGTCCCGGCCTGCTCGGTCCGCTCCTCGGCCAGCACCTGGGAGGACCCGGGGGCGGCGTAGCGGTAGAAGCCGCGGCCGGTCTTGCGGCCCAGCAGCCCGGCCGAGGCGAGCTGCCCCAGGATCGGCGCCGGGGCGTGCAGCCGGTCGTGGGACTGCGCGTACATCGCCTCGAGGACGGTCTTCGCGGTGTCCACGCCGATCAGGTCGAGCAGCGCCAGTGGGCCCATCGGCAGGCCGCAGCCGAGCCGCATCGCCGCGTCGATGTCCTCCCGGGTGGCGTAGCGCGACTCGAACATCGCGGCGGCCTGGTTGAGGTAGGCGAACAGCAGCCCGTTCACGATGAAGCCGGCCCGGTCGCCCGCCGACACCGGCGACTTGCCCAGGCCTCGGGTGAACGCGTCGGCCGCCTCCGCCACCTCGGCGCTGGTCAGCACCGTGCGGACGACCTCGACCAGCTGCATCACCGGGGCCGGGTTGAAGAAGTGCAGCCCGACCACCCGCTCCGGGCGCTGGGTCGCCGCCGCGATCCGGGTCACCGACAGCGCGGTGGTGCCGGTGGCCAGGACCGTCCCGGCCGGGCAGATCCGGTCCAGCTCGGCGAACAGCTCCTGCTTCAGCTCCAGCTGCTCCGGGATCTCCTCGATCACCAGCTGCGCCTCGGCGGCGGCCGAGAGCTCGTGCGTCACGGTGATCCGGGACAGCAGCCCGGCGCGCTCCTCCGCGGTCATCCTGGCCCGCTCGACGGAGTGGGCGGTGGACTCCTCGATCCGGTGCAGGGCCGCCGCGGCGGCGGTGGCGTCCAGTTCGACGCCGATCACCCGGCGACCGCTGCGCGCGGTGATCTCGGCGATTCCGGCACCCATGGTGCCCAGGCCGACCACGGCGACCACGGGGAAGACGGCGGCCAGGGGAAGGGCGGCCACGGGAAGGGCGGGCTCAGTCTGATCGTTCACGGAGGATCTCCTCGGGGGGAGCGCCGGACCCGTCCCCGTACTGCGGGGACGCGGAACGGCAGGAAGCGGAGGGGGAGAACACGGCGCGACTGAGGTCACCGTGGAAAACGTGCCGGGAACGCCCCGGCCGGTCGGACGATACGTCGCCGAACCGGAGGCGGAAGGGCAGAACAGAGGGAACGAAGGACCAACCCGTCGCTGCGGCTCCCGACGCGGACTGGGGTGGTGGCGACACCATACCTGTCCTACCCATCAGTAGGAAGGGCCCCGGAAAACCCGATGCCTTCCGGCCCTCTCCCGATTAGGTTCACACGCATGGGACCGACGGGCACGTTCATGCCGGGGCTGGAGCTCTGCGGCCGTTTCTACGCCGAAGCCGTCCGCCCGCTGCTGGACGCCGCCCACCCCGGGCTCCCGCACGCGGCGGCCCGGATCGGCGGCGGCTCCGAGGTGCTCGGTTTCGACACCGAGCGCTCGCCGGACCACGAGTGGGGCCCGCAGCTCCAGCTCTTCCTGGCCCCCGAGGACCTGGCCCGGCACGGTGACGCCATCCGGGTGCTGCTCTCCGAGCGGCTGCCCAAGGAGGTGCACGGCTGGCCCACGCACTTCGCGCCGCCCGGCGCGCGGGTCCGGGTGATGACCCCGACCACCGGGCCCGTGGACCACCGGGTCGAGATCGCCGGGACCGCGGCCTGGCTCACCGGCTGCCTGGGCTTCGACCCCGCGGCGGACGGCGGTGTCACCCTGCTGGACTGGCTGGCCACCCCGGGCCAGCGGCTGCTGGAGGTCACCGCCGGCGCCGTCTACCACGACGGCCCCGGCCGGCTCACCGCCGCGCGGGCCGCCCTCGGCTGGTACCCGGACGACGTCTGGCGGCACCTGCTCGCCTCGCAGTGGCTCCGGATCGCCCAGGAGGAGGCCTTCGTCGGCCGCACCGCCGAGGTCGGCGACGACCTCGGCAGCCGGGTCGTCGCCGCACGGCTGGCCCGCGAGCTGATGCGGCTCTGCCTGCTGCTGGCCCGCCGCTACGCCCCCTACAGCAAATGGCTCGGCACGGCCTTCGCCGCTCTTCCGGACGCCGCCCCGGTCGCGGAGCGGCTGGCCGCGGCGCTGGCCGCCGACTCCGCCGCCGAGCGCGGGCAGGCCCTGGCGGCGGCGTCCGGACTGGCCGGGGAGTGGCAGAACCGGCTCGGGCTCTGCGCCCCGGTCGACCCCGCCGTCCGCCCCTACTTCGGCCGCCCGTTCCCGGTGGTCGACGCGGGCCGCTTCACGGCTGCCCTGGCGTCCGCCGTCACCGATCCGGAGGTCGCCGCGCTGCCCCGGCTCGGCGCGGTCGACCAGTTCGTCGACAGCACGGACGCGCTGGGCGACACCGGGCGGTGCCGCGCGCTGGTCCGGGCGGCGCTCAGCCGGTCCGGTCGGCCTGCCGGCGAGTGAGCCGGTGCCAGGCGGCCAGGCCGTCGGGGACCCAGGACCAGGTAGTCAGACGTTCCGTCAGTTCACGCTCCGTCAGGAAGTCGTGCCAGGCCACCTCCTCGACCTGCGGGTGGACGTCGGCGCCGACCCGGGTCTCATAAACGGCGGACCACCAGCTGTGCTCGGGGGTCTCGTAGAGGAAGCGGAACAGCGGGGTCGGGGACAGGCCGCTGACGCCCAGCTCCTCCTCGGCCTCCCGCTTGGCCGCCTCGTCATACCCCTCGCCGGCGCCGACCACCCCGCCCACGAACATGTCGTGCAGGGAGGGGAAGACCAGCTTCCCGGCGGTGCGCCGGTGCACGAAGATCCGGTCCTCGGCGTCACGGGCCAGGACGAACACGCAGCGGTGCCGCAGCCGCCGGGCGTAGACGTCACCGCGCCGCGCCTGGCCGACCACCCGGTCCTCGGCGTCCACGACGTCCAGCAGTTCGTCCGCGCTGCGGCCGGCGGCGGCATCCTCGGTTGTGCTCATGGGGGACATCCTGGCAGAGCCGGCCGGCACCCCGGTTTTGGCCGGTACGCCCGCCGGTGGTTGGCTTGACCGTACGCAAGTCACCAGCACAGATCACGAGGAGTACGGCCATGGGGCAGGTTTACTCGGTCACCGAGCGGGTCGTCGACGCGCCGCCGGAGCAGGTCTTCGACGCGCTCGCCGACTACCAGGACACCCGCGCGGGCCTGCTGCCCCCGCAGTACAGCGAGTACGAGGTGCGCGAGGGCGGCAAGGGCGCGGGCACCGTCGTCCACTGGAAGCTGCAGGCCACCGAGAAGCGGGTGCGCGACTGCCTGTTCACGGTGACCGAGCCCACGCCGGGCCGGCTGGTGGAGACGGACGCCAACTCCAGCCTGGTGATCACCTGGACGGTGACCCCGGCCGGCGAGGGCCGCTCCAAGGCCGTGGTGGAGGCGACCTGGACCGGCGCCGGCGGCATCGGCGGATTCTTCGAGCGCACCTTCGCGCCGAAGGGCTTCAGCCGGATCCACGACCAGGTGCTGGAGCAGCTGGCCGCCGCGGTCTGAGCCGCCGGTTCCGAGGGCCTGACTCGCGGTCAGGCCCGGCCGCCGAGCAGCTGTGCGGCCTCGGCCGCGAGCTGCTCGGCGGGCGGGCCGACGTCCAGGACGGTGCCGCGCTCGTCCGGGCCGAGCGGTTCCAGCGCGGCGTACTGGGAGTCGAGCAGCGACGGCGGCATGAAGTGGCCGCTGCGCCCGGCGATCCGGGCGGCGACCAGCTCATGGCTGCCGGACAGGTGCAGGAAGTGGACCCCGGGGCAGGCGGCGCGCAGGGTGTCCCGGTAGCCGCGCTTGAGCGCGGAGCAGGTGATCACCCCGCCGCTGCCGTCCGCGGCGCGGTCGCCGAGCCAGGCGCCCAGGGCCCGCAGCCAGGGCAGCCGGTCGGCGTCGTCCAGCGGGATCCCGGCCCGCATCCTGGCGATGTTGGCGGGCGGGTGGAAGTCGTCGGCCTCCGCGTAGGGCAGGCCGAGGCGTTCGGCGAGCAGGACGGCGACGGTGGTCTTGCCGACGCCGGACACCCCCATCACCACCAGGCAGAGCGGGTGGTCGGCGGGCTGTTGCTGCTGGAGCGGTGCGTTCACGCGATGCGGTCCCAGGCGTCGGGGCGGACGGGGTCCAGGAAGGGTATCCCCCCGGTCCAGCGTTCCAGCTCGTCCAGCGCGAAGTCGGCCATCCGCCGCAGCTCGTTGCCCATGGACCCGGCGATGTGCGGGGTGAGCAGGACGTTCGGCAGGTCGTAGAGCGGGGACCCGGTCGGCAGCACCTCGGGCGAGGTCACGTCCAGCACCGCGCCGATCCGCCCGGAGACCAGTTCCCGTTCCAGCGCCTGCTGGTCGACCAGGGCGCCCCTGGCGGTGTTGATCAGCGTGGCGCCGTCCGGCATCGCGGCCAGCAGGGCGCGGGAGACCAGGCCCTCGGTGCTGGGCAGCCAGGGGGCGTGCACGCTGACCACGTCGGAGCCGCGGAACAGCTCCGGCAGCAGGACCGGCCGGACGCCCAGCGCGGCGGCCTCGTCCGGATCCAGGAACGGGTCGCTGACCAGCACCTCCAGGTCGAACGGCCGCAGCAGTTCGACCACCCGGCGGCCGATCCTGGACGCCCCGACGATGCCGACCCGGCGGCGGTAGTTGCCGGCCTCGGCCAGCCGGACGTGCCAGTCGGTGCTGCCGTCGCGGACCCTGCGGTAGCCGTCCCTGGCGCGCAGCACCTGCTTGTTGGCGAAGAGGATCGCGGCCAGGGTGAACTCGGCGACCGGGACGGCGTTGGCGGCGGCGGCCGAGGTGACCTGGATGCCGCGCTGCCAGCAGGCGTCCGTGACATGGCCCTTGACCGATCCGGCGGTGTGCACCACGGCGCGCAGCCGGGGCGCGGAGCGCAGCACCTGCTCGTCCAGCGGGGGGCAGCCCCAGCCGGTGACCAGCACCTCGGCCTCGGCCAGGGCGGCGCGGGCGGCGGGGGTGGAGAGGTCCTCCAGGACCAGTCCGGGGTCGGTGTCGACCAGGTCGGTGAGCCGGCGGCGGCTCTCGGCGTCGAAGATCGCGGCGGCGACGGCGGGACGCATGGCGAGGACCGCGCGGGGGCGGTCGGCGGCGCGGGTCACCGGCCGACCGCCGCCGCGTCGGCGATGGCTCCGGCGGCTGCGGCGACCGCGCCGACCGCGGTGGAGGAGCGGAGCACCAGCCGCGGCTGCAGCACCGTCTGACGGACCGCCGGCTCGGCGGTCCCGGCGGCCGTGCCGGTCCCGTCGGCTCCGGCGCCGAGCCGGCCCAGCAGGGTCGAGGCGGCGATCAGGCCCAGCTCGAACTTCGGCGGGGCCACCGCCGTCAGCGGCACCTCGGCGAAGGCGGCGACCTCGTCGTCGTAGGCGATCACCGACAGGTCCTCGGGGATCCGGACGCCGTGCGCGCGCAGCCGCTGCACCAGCAGGATCGCCTCCTGGTCGGAGTGGACCAGGGCGGCCGTCGCGCCGGAGGCGCGGCAGGAGTGGACGAAGGCGTCGATCGCGGAGAGCCGGTCCGCGCCCTGCTCGTAGCCGAGCACCGGGGCGGAGCGGGACAGGCCGAGCAGCCGGACCGCCTCGGCATGACCCTCCGTCACCGCCCGCGCGGTGGGGCTGGGGGAGGCGAACAGGGCGACCCCGTCGTGGCCGAGGCCGGCCAGGTACTCGACCGCGCGGTAGGCGCCCTGGCGGTGGTCGCTGAGCACGCACTCGGCGTGGTCGAAGGCCGCCGCCGAGCGCCGCTCGACCAGCACGTACGGCAGCCCGGAGACATCCAGCTGCTTCCGCACCCGGGCCGGGACCACCGGGCCCTCGGCGGTGGTGACCAGCAGTCCGTCGCAGCCGGAGCTGACCAGGTCGCGCAGCTGGCCGGGGTCGCGCTCCCGGTCGTAGTCGCTGACGCCGAGGATCAGCCGGGCCCCGGCCCGGGCGGCGGCGCTCTGCGCCCCCCTGATCACCTCGGGGAAGTAGTACGTGGTGGAGGGCACCAGCATGCCGATGACGATCCCGCCGACGGGCCCGGCCGCCGCCCCGACCGCCGTGCGCGGGACCGCCCCCGGAGTGGACCCGGGCGGCAGCACCGCGCCGCCGCGCACCCTGGTCAGCCGGCCCTGCTGCTCCAGCAGCTCCAGATCCCGGCGGACGGTGCCGTCGGAGACCCCGAGCCCGGCCACCACCTCGGTCGACCTGATCGCCCCATGGGCGCGCAGCTGCTCCAGCACGTAGTCATGCCGCTGTTGTGCGAGCACGGTTCCTCCGATCCGCAGGGGCCTGCTACGGAAAATAGCAGGTTTCTGAGGTTTCTGTCTGAAGTTGTTGACTGACTGCTGATACTTGGGCATTCTGATCGCTTCCGAGAGGGGAGCAGACGTGCCGTACCTTCGTCCGGCCGAGGACCGTGAACTCTCCCCGTACACCGGCTGGACCCGGGCCCACTGGGAGCGGCTCGCCGACCGGATGCTCGACGCGGTCCGCCCCCACGCGACGCCGGGGCAGGCGCTGATCCACCTGCCGGGCCCGGTCAGCAGCTCCGGCCGGCACAGCGACGGCCTGGAGGGGTACGCCCGCACCTTCCTGCTCGCGGCCTTCCGCATCGCCGGCGCCCGGGGGGCCGGCGGCACCGAGGCGCTCGCCGAGCGCTACGCCGCCGGACTGGCCGCCGGGACGGACCCGGCCTCACCGGAGCGCTGGCCCCGGATGTCGGAGTGCGGCCAGGCCAAGGTGGAGGCCGCCTCCATCGCGCTCGGCCTGCACGAGACCCGGCCCTGGATCTGGGACCGGCTGGACGACCGGGTCCGGCAGCGGGTCGTCGACTGGTTCTCGGAGATGGTCGGCACCGAGGTCCCCGACAACAACTGGGTCTGGTTCCGGGCGATCGTCGAGGCCTTCCTGCGCTCGGTCGGCGGCCCCTGGAAGCCGGCCGACCTGGCGCACACCGTGGCCCGGACCGAGAGCTGGTACGCCGGGGGCGGCTGGTACTCGGACGGGGCCGACACCCCGCCGCCGTTCCGCAACTACGACCACTACAGCGGCTGGGCGATGCACCTCTACCCGCTCTGGTACTGCCGCATCTCCGGCGACTCCGCGGACGCCGCCGAGGCCGGGCTGGCCGACCGCTACCGGGCCCGGCTGCGGGACTACCTGACGGACCTGCAGTACCTGGTCGGCGCCGACGGCGCACCCCTCTACCAGGGCCGCTCGCTCACCTACCGCTACGCCGCCGCCGCGCCGTTCTGGGCCGGCGAGCTGTTCGGCGCGGACGCGCTGGCGCCCGGCCTGACCAGGCGGATCGGCAGCGGCATGGTCAGGCACTTCACCGACCGCGCCGATCCCGACGACAGCGGGCTGCTGTCGCTGGGCTGGTACCGGCCGCACCCGCCGATCCGGCAGAACTACTCCGGCCCGGCCTCGCCGTACTGGGCCAGCAAGAGCTTCGCCGGGCTGCTGCTCCCGGCCGACCACCCGGCCTGGACCGAGGCCGAACAGCCGCTGCCGGTGGACCTCGGCGACTTCGTCCGCACCCTGCACGCCCCCGGCTGGGTGGCCAGCGGCACCCGCGCCGACGGCATCGTCCGGATCGCCAACCACGGCGCGGACCACGCCGACCGGGGCCAGGTCAGCGGCGCCGCCTACGACCCCTTCTACTGCCGCTGGGCCTACTCGACCGCGACCGGTCCCGAGCTCGGCGGCCCGGGTCCTGTGCCCGGTCCGGACGGGGCGGTGCACGCGTCCACCCCGGACCTGGACCTGCCCGGCGGCGGCCCGCTCGACTCGCATGTCGCCCTGGTGGACGCCCAGGGGCGGCCCACCCACCGCCGCCCGCTGGAACGCCTCGCCCTGGACGGACCGGCCGCCGCCTCCCGGCACCGGGCCCGCCGCCCGCAGGACGGAAGCCCGCAGCAGCCTCGGGAACCGGAGCCCTGGCTCACCACGGCCTCGGTGCTGCACGGGGCCTGGGAGGTCAGGGCGGTCCGGGTGGACGGCGACCCGGCCGGGGCCGCGCTGCGGATCGGCGGCTGGGCGGTGGCCGGCGACCGGCCACCGGTGCTGCGGACCGCCGAAGGACGGGCCTCGGTACGCAACCAGGACGGGCTGCAGGGCCTGGTGGTGGCGCTGCACGGTCCGCTCCGCGCGGGCGTGCGGGCCTCCGTCGGCCGCACCTCCTTCGCCGAGCACGCGGCGGTGGCCTATCTGGAGACACCGGACCCGGCCCGGGCCGGCGGGCTGTATGTCGCGGCGATCGCGCTCGGCCGGGAGCCGGGGGAGCCGCCGGAGCTGGTCGCCGACGGACCGCAGGGGGAGTGGCGGATCCACTGGCCGGACGGGCAGCTGGATCGGCTGCCGCTGGGGGCGAACGTTTCTCCGACGGAATTCCCTCAGGAGTGAACTTTGCACAGTCGTTACTGAAGTATGTTTCGCCATTTATCGACTTGGCGTCACATTCTCGCTGGTAACAGCTATATGTCGATCCATAAGTCGATTTCACCGCCTTCGAAACGATGGTATGACCAGTTCGAGGACGGTGGGTGTGCACTGCAATGATCCCTGCCATGTCCGTGACCCAGGCGGGCCGCCCGGCCCAGGCAGTACCCGCGCCCCACGCCGCACCCGGCCTGTCCGCCGCCCAGTCCGCCGCTGCCGCCCCGCCCGCCGCGGCCGAGGAGCCCGGCCTGACGCCGCGCCAGCTCCGGCTGGTGTTCGCCGGACTGATGACCGCCCTGCTGCTGGCCGCCCTCGACCAGACCATCGTCGCCACCGCGCTGCCGCGCATCGTCGGCGAACTGCACGGCCTGGAGCACATGTCCTGGGTGGTCACCGCCTACCTGCTGGCCTCCACGGTCGGCCTGCCGGTCTACGGCAAGCTCGGCGACCTGTTCGGCCGCAAGTCGGTGTTCCAGTTCGCCATCGTGGTCTTCCTGGTCGGCTCGGCGCTCTCCGGCTGGGCGCACAGCATGACCGAGCTGATCGCCTACCGCGCCGTGCAGGGCATCGGCGGCGGCGGGCTGATGATCGGCGTCCAGGCGATCATCGGTGACGTGGTGTCACCCCGTGAGCGCGGTCGCTACATGGGCCTGATCAGCGCGGTGTTCGGGCTCTCCTCGGTGGCCGGCCCGCTGCTCGGCGGCTGGCTCACCGACGGCCCCGGCTGGCGCTGGTGCTTCTACGTCAACCTCCCGGTCGGCCTGATCGCCCTGGTGCTCACCGCCGTCGCACTGAAGCAGCCCGGTCGTACCAAGGGTGCGGAGCGGCGCAAGCCGCGGCTGGACCTCCTCGGCGCCCTGCTGCTGGCCGCCATCGGCACCTGCCTGGTGCTGGCCACCAGTTGGGGCGGCAGCCAGTACGCCTGGAGCTCGCCGATGATCATCGGGCTGCTCGGCGGCGCGCTGCTGGCGCTGGTGCTGTTCCCCTTCGCCGAGCGCTACGCGGCCGAGCCGGTGATCCCGCTGCGGCTGTTCCGCGACCCGGTGTTCAACGTCAGCGGCGGCATCGGGATCGTGGTCGGCGTCGCCCTGTTCGGCGCGGCCAGCTATCTGCCGAGCTTTCTGCAGATGGTCGACGGGGCCAGCGCCACCGCCTCCGGCCTGAAGATGCTGCCGATGATGGGCGGCATCGTGGTCGCCTCGATCGGCTCGGGCCAGCTGATCAGCCGTACCGGGCGCTACAAGGTGTTCCCGATCGTCGGCGGCGCGCTCGGCACGCTGGGGATGGGCCTGCTCGGCCTGCTGGACGCGCACAGCTCCTACCTGGTGCAGAGCGTGGCGATGGCGGTGCTGGGGCTCGGCGTCGGGCTTGCCCTGCCGGTGCTGGTGCTGGCGGTGCAGAACTCGGTCGCCCCGGCCGACCTGGGGGCGGCCACCTCGGCCAGCAATTACCTGCGCCAGGTCGGCGGCTCGATCGGCGCCGCGGTCTTCGGGACCCTGTTCAACTCCCGCCTCTCGCACCAGCTCCAGCACCGGCTGCCGGCCGTCACTCCGGGGCACGGGGCCGGGACCGGGACCGGCCCGGGGTCCGGCGCGGCGGTCCCGGCCACCAACTCGATCACCCCGGAACTGGTCCGGGCCCTGCCGGCCCCGCTGCGGCTGGCCTATGTCGACTCCTACGCGGCGGCCATGCCGCGGGTGTTCCTCTACCTGGCTCCGGTCCTGGCGCTGGGCTTCCTGCTCGCCTTCCTGCTCAAGGAGAAACCCTTGGTGACCCACGCGGCCTCGCAGTCCGGCGCCGGCTCCGACAGCGCCTTCGCCGAGGACCTGGCCGACTCCTACCCGTCCGACTCCTACCCGTCCGACTCCTACCTGACCGACCGTCCGATCGGAGACTCCGCCATGGAGGACGCCCCGGGTATGCCGCACCAGACCTCGCGCCACGAGCACACCGCCCACCAGGCCGCCGCCCCGCACCTGGACACGGCCGGCGTCCCCGGCGCCCCGGGCACCCCGGTCAGCGGCGCCGTCCTGGAGCCCGACCGTACCGGCGTCCCCCGGGCCGTGCTCACCCTGATCGACATGGACGGCCGCCAGGTCGCCCGCGCCGGGAGCGGCCAGGACGGCCGCTGGGCGCTGGCCGCCCCGCGCGGCGGCAACTACGTGCTGATCGCCGCCGCCCCCGGCCACCAGCCGCAGGCGGTGACCGTCACCGTCGGCGGCCGACCGGTCGATCTGGACGTGGTCCTCGGCGGCACCGGGCGGCTGTCCGGGGCGGTCCGCAGCGCCGAGGGCGCGCCGGTCGCCGACGCCACGGTCACCCTCACCGACGCGCGCGGCGAGGTCGCCGCGACCACCCACGCCGACTCGGACGGCGAGTACCACTTCCGCGACCTGGTCTGCGGCCGCTACACCCTGGCGGTCAGCGCCCGCGCCTACCGCCCGGCCGCGCTCGCGGTGGACGTCGCCGCCAGCGGGGAGACCCGGCAGGATGTGGCCATGGCCGGCAGCGGCACCCTCCGCGGCACGGTCCGCACCAGCGCGGGGCACGCCGTGGTCGACGCCAGGGTGACCCTGCTCGACTCCACCGGCACCGTCGTCGCCGCCGCGACCACCGGCGTGGACGGCCAGTTCCGCTTCACCGACCTGGAACCGGGCGAGTACACCGTGATCGCCAGCGGCTACCCGCCGGTGGCGACCGCGCTGCGGATCGAGGACGGCCACACCGAGCGCGACCTCCACCTGTCGCACCGGCTCGACGACTGAGCGACGGGCGGGCGATCACGCATGCATGTTTTCGCGCGGAGTTACGGCGGGAACGCGGACATCACCCGCGCGAGTGGAGTTCGTCCTTCCTGCGGGTGAAGGCGTGCCTCGCGATCGGAGCGGGCACCATAGGTTGCGCCTCGTGCCCCTGACGATTCTTCATGTGTCCCAACCCGTCGACGGCGGGGTCGCCCGGGTGGTCGTCGACCTGCTGCGGGCGCAGGTCGCGGACGGCCACCGGGTGCTGCTCGCCTGCCCGCCCGGGACCCCGCTGGCCGCCGCCGCCGCCGCGGCCGGGGCGACCGTGCTGCCCTGGGCGGCGGTGCGGTCGCCCGGCGCCGGGCTGCCCGCCGAGGTCGCCGCGCTGCGTCGGCTGGTGGCCCGGAATCGTCCGCAGCTGGTCCATCTGCACAGTGCCAAGGCCGGGTTGGCCGGGCGGTTGGCGCTGCGCGGGGCGCTCCCGACCGTGTTCCAGCCGCATGCCTGGTCCTTCGCCGCGGTGACCGGGCCGATGGCGCTGCTCTCCCGCTGCTGGGAGCGGCTGGCCACCCGCTGGGCCGACCGGCTGCTCTGCGTCAGCGAGGCGGAGCGCGCCGAGGGCGAGGCCGCCGGGCTGCGCGGGAGGTGGGCGCTGGCGCCCAACGGTGTCGACCTGGACCGCTTCGACCCGGCCCGGCTGCCCTCGCGGGAGCAGGCCAGGGAACTGCTGGGTCTTGACTCCGCGGGCCCGCTGGCCGTCTGCGTCGGCCGGCTCTGCCGGCAGAAGGGCCAGGACGTGCTGCTCCGGGCCTGGGCCGGGCTCCCCGGGAGCGTCCCGGGAGCCAGACTGGCCCTGGTCGGCGACGGCCCCGACCGGGCCGCGCTCGAAGCCCTCGCGGCCACCCTGCCGGATCCCGGGAGCGTGCTGTTCGCCGGCCCGGTCGAGGATCCGCGGGACTGGTACGCCGCCGCCGATCTGCTGGTGCTGCCCTCCCGTTGGGAGGGGATGGCCCTGGTGCCGCTGGAGGCGATGGCCTGCGGCCGGCCGGTGCTGCTCACCGAGGTCGCCGGGGCCGGGGAGTGCCTGGAGCAGGGTGAGCGGCTCGTCCCCGTGGACGATCCGTCGGCCCTGCGCGAGGCACTCGCGGCCCGGCTCGCCGACCCGGCCGACTGCCGGGCGGCCGGGGCCAGGGCCCGGTCCCTGACGGTGCGGCGGCACGATCTGCGGGACGCGGTCGCCAAGGTGGCCGCGGTGTATGCGGCGGTGCTCGAAGAACGCCGAATTCCGCATCCGGTCGGATGGAAATCACCGGAGAGAATGATGTCCGGAAAATCTGACTAATGGTCATCAGTGTGAATGGGCACGTCGGCTGAGAAAACGCCAGCCGGAATTCTGTACTGTCGTATTTGCCTGCTTCATTCCTTTTGCCGTAATTCGACAGCATTATCGAGTGCGGCGGCAGGTGCTACCTCGACCGAGCCGAGGCTTCGGGAGGGACCCGGACCACCGGCACACAGCAGAGGAGTACGTGCGCGGATGACCACCATCGACAACGACGAACTGCCGCGCCCGAGCACCACCAGCGGCCTCGGGACCGCCGGCCTGATCGCGCTGCCGTTCCCGGCCCGGCCGCGGACCGCCCCGGCGGCCCCGGGGCCGCTGCCGGGCCGCGCCCGCCGCCCCGTCGACCGGATCCCCTCCGCGCTGCTGGCCGTGGACGTGCTCGCGGTGCTCGGCGCGCTCTCGGCGGTCGGCGGCGGTGGTCCGCTGGACGTGCTCTGGGCGCTCTGCGGCATCGTCCCGGTGCTGGTGCTGCTGAACTCCTCCGGCGGCCTCTACCGGCTGCGGCTGGCCCCGTCCGTGCTCGACGAACTGCCCTCGCTGGCCGCCCGTGCGATTGTCGCGGTCTCCATCGCACTGACCTTCGACCGCTGTCTGCACGGGCTGTGGCTGGCGGCGGTGCCGGTCGACCTCGGGCTGCTCTGCACGCTGCTGCTGTGCCACCTGGCGCTGGACGTGCTCGGCCGCGCCTCCCTCTACGGCCTGCTCCGCCGCCACCGCCGCCGGAACCCCAAGCCCGCCCTGATCGCCGGGGCCGGGCACATCGGCCAGCGCGCCGCCGCCGCGCTGCTGGACCACCCCGAGTACGGGCTGCTGCCGGTCGGCTACATCGACCCCGAGCCGATCTTCCTGCCGGCCGACTCCCCGGTCCGGGTCCTCGGCGGGCCCGCCGTGCTCGACCTGGAGATCCCGGCCCGTGGCGTCCGCGACGTCATCCTCACCTCCGGCGGCGCGGACGACGCCGAGGTCGCGCAGACCCTGCGCACCAGCGCCCGGCACGGCTGCGAGGTCTGGTTCGTCCCCGGCTTCCCCGGCTTCGGCGCCTTCGAGTACGGCAACCGGCGGGTCGGCGCCGGCGACCACCTCTGGGGCTTCCCCTGCCTGCGGCTCGCCCCCAGCGCCATGGACCGGCCCTCCTGGATGGTCAAACGGGCCACCGACGCGGTGCTGGCCGGGCTGGGCCTGTTCCTGCTGTCGCCGATCCTGGCCGGCTGCGCCCTGGCCGTGCGGATCGACGGCGGCCCCGGGGTGATCTTCCGTCAGGAACGGGTCGGCCTCGACGGGGCGGTCTTCACCGTGCTGAAGTTCCGCAGCCTGCGGCCGGTCAACGAGCAGGAGTCGGCCACCCGCTGGAACATCTCCCAGGACCACCGGATGAGCCCGATCGGCCGCTTCCTGCGCCGCACCTCGCTGGACGAGCTGCCGCAGCTGTGGAACGTGCTGCGCGGCGAGATGAGCCTGGTCGGCCCGCGCCCCGAGCGCCCGTTCTTCGTCACCCGCTTCGCCCAGGCCTACCCGCAGTACCGCGACCGGCACCGGGTGCCGGTCGGCATCACCGGATTCGCCCAGGTCAACGGCCTGCGCGGGGACACCTCGATCGAGGACAGGACCCGCTTCGACAACTACTACATCGAGAGCTGGAGCCTCTGGCAGGACGTCAAGATCCTGCTGCGGACCGTCGCCTCGGTGCTCCAGTCCGACGGGAGCTGAGACCGGTGACCCTGCTAGACCCGCCCCAGACAGCACGGACGCCCCTGCCGGCGCGCCCGGCCCAGGTGGGGCGCGCCGCGCCGCCGCCCCGGTCGCGCCGGGCCGCGCCGCGCGACCTGCTGGGCGACCTGCTGCGCCGCCCCAGCGCGCTGGCCGCCCTGGTGGTGCTGCTGGTCTGCGTCCCGACGGGTGACAAGGACGTCACCGCCGCGGTGCACATCACCCCGGCCGACGTCGCCTCGCTCGGCCTGGTCGCGCTCTGCGGCTGGCGGGCCGCGACCGCGGTCGCCCGGGGGCGGGGCAGGCTGATCCCCACCCGGGCCGCGCTGCTGTTCGGCGGCGTGCTGGTCGGTGTGGCCGTGGCCGCCATCGCCTCGCGGGATCCGTCCGAGAGCCTCTCCGGGTTCATCCGGATCACCCAGGTCTTCGTACTCGTCCCGATCGCCATGCTGCTCAGCCTGCGGGACCGGCGCGACCTGGGCCTGGTGCTCGGCGCCCTGCTCGGCGCCGCGCTGATCGAGGGCGCGGTGGGGGCCGCCCAGTACCTCACCGGCACCGGCGCCTCCTACGACGGCGGCACGGTCCGCGCGGTCGGCACCTTCGGGGCCTCGGACGTGATGGCGATGTCCGCCGTGGTCAGCTACGGCCTGCTGGCCGCCCTCGGCCTGGCGCTGGAGGCCCGCGCCGCCGGACGCTCCCGGGCCGCGCTCGGCTACGCGCTGGCCGCGGGCGCGCTGGTGATGCCGCTCGCGGTGTCCTTCAGCCGGGGCAGCTGGATCGCCACCGGCGCGGCCGTGCTGGTCGCCCTGCTGCTCACCGACGTCCGGCTGGCGCTGCGCGGGGCGCTGTTCACCACCGCCGCCGCGGTGGTGCTGGTCGGCGGCCTCGGCCTCGGCGGGGCCAGTGTGACCGCCCGGCTGAGCAGCATCACCACCGTCGCCGGCGCCCCGGACCACTCGGTCAGCGACCGCTACGACCTGTGGACCACGGCGGCCAGGATCTGGCAGGACCACCCGGTCACCGGGGTCGGCCCCAAGGAGTTCCCCAACTACCGGGACGCCCACGCGCCGCTGCGGCTCTCGTCCGGCAGCGACACGGCGGGCGCGGGGGCCGGCTTCGCCCGCGAGCCGCTGCTCTCCCCGCACAACATGTACCTGCTGGTGCTCAGCGAACAGGGCCTGGTCGGCCTGACCGCCTTCGCCGCGCTGTTCCTCGCGCTGCTGTTCGGCACCGCGCGGCAGGTGCTGCGCGAACGGGCCGGGCGGGGCCGCGCGGCCGGTCTCGGAGCCGCCCTGATCGGGCTGCTGACCTGGCAGTTGGTCGACTTCCTCTACGCGGACATCGGCGGCACCACGACCGTGCTGGTGTCGGTGGTGCTCGGCCTGGCCGGCTACGGCGCCTTCACGGCGCCGGGGACGCGGGCGCCGACGGCTCCCGTACCGGAGGCTGCCGCGCCGTGACGATCACCGCCTCACGCCCCGCCGCGGCGCACCGCCGGAAACGCTCCGTCCTGGCCCGTGCCTTCGGGATCACCGCGCTGCTCAGCGCGGGCGGTTCGCTGCTCGGCCTGCTCCGGGACCTGCTGCTGGCCCGCTACTTCGGCGCGGACCAGGGCACCGACGCCTTCCTGGTCTCCTGGACGGTCCCGGAGACCGCGGCGTCGGTGCTGATCGAGGACGCGATGGCGTTCCTGATGGTCCCGGCCTTCAGCCTGGCCATCGCCGCGGGCACCGGCGCCGCCACCGACGCCGGGGCGGTGCCCGGTGCCGCGGCCAAGCCCGTGGTCGCGGCCCAGCGCGGAACCGTGAGCGCCGTCAGCCCCGGGAGTTCCGGAACCACCGTGACCACGGTGCGGACCGGCAGTACCGGGAGCACCGGCCGGGGCCGGGCGAACCCGGTCGCCGACCTGGTCGCCGCGACCCTGCCCCCGCTGGCCGGCCTGCTCGCGCTGATCTCGGCCGCCACCCTGATCGGCGCCCCGCTGCTGGTCGACCTGCTCGCGCCCGGCCTCGCCGACCCCGGCCTGGCCGTGGTCTGCACCCGGCTGACCGCGCTGACCATCCTCCCGTTCGGCCTGACCGGCTACCTCAGCGCCGGGCTGCGGGCGCACCAGCGCTTCACCGGCCCCGGCGCCATCTACATCGCCTACAACACCGGCATCCTGGCCGTGATGATGCTGCTGCACGGCAGCCTCGGGGTCCGGGCCGCGGCCGGCGGGGTGGCCTTCGGCAGCGTGCTGATGACCGCGGTGCTGCTGCCGCCGTTCTCCCGCCACTGCGCCGGGCTGCGGCCCCGCCGCCGGACGGCGCGGGGCGCGGCGGCCCTCGCGGTGAGCCCCTGGGCGCTGCTGCCGATCGCCCTGTTCACGCTGATGCGCCAGTCCCAGGTCTTCGTCGAGCGCTATCTCGCCTCCTCGCTGGCGCCGGGCACCATCTCGCACCTCAACTACGCCGAGAAGGTCGCCCAGATGGCGATGACCCTGGGCGTGATGGTCTGCACCGTCACCTTCCCGGTGGTCGCCCGGGCGCTGGCCGAGGGCGACCTCGACGCGGCCAGGGAGCGGGTCGAGAAGGACCTCGCCCTGGTCGGCGCGGTGGTGCTGGCCGGAACGGCGGTGCTGCTCGCCTGCGCGCCGCAGGTCGTCGCGCTGCTGTTCCAGCGCGGTGCGTTCACCGCGCGGGACACCGCCGCCACCGCCTCGGTGATGCGGGTCTACAGCCTGGGGCTGCTCGGCCAGGCGATGGTCGGCACCCTGGTCCGGCCCTTCTTCTCGACCCGCCCGGCCGTGGCCTTCGGCGGCGGGACGGCTCGGACCAGGGACCGCAGCGACTGGTTCCCGCTGGCGGCGATGGGCCTCGGGCTGCTGGTCACCGGGGTGCTCGGGGTGGTCACCGCGCCCCGGTACGGCGCGCTCGGACTGGCCGCGGCGAACGCCGCCGGGATCACCCTCACCGCGGCGCTGCTGCTGGTGGGGATCAGGGCCAGGGGCGTGGCGCTGCGGCTGCGCCCGGTGCTGCTCGGCCAGGCCCGGCTGCTGGTCGCGGCGTCCGTCGCGACCGTCGCGGCCTACGGCGCCGCGGCCCTGGTCGGCCCGCTGCCGCTGCCCGCCGTGCTGCTGGGCGGGCTGACCGGCGTGGTCGTTTTTGTGCTCACCGCCGCCGCGGTGGGGGAGCCGGCGGTGACCGCGCCGCTGGCCCGACTCGTTGCCCGGTCGCGGACCCGCGGCCGTCAGGACCAAGGGGAGGGACGTCATGGCCGCTGAACCACTGCAACGGGAGCGCAGGCTCACCCGGCGGCCGCACGGCGGCCGGGCCAGGCGGAACCTGCCGTACGGCGGGCCGGAGATCTTCCCCGACGAGGCCCCGTGGATCCTGATGTACCACTCGGTCGACGCCTACCGCTCCGACCCGTACCAGGTCACGGTCACGCCGGAGCGCTTCGCCCGGCAGATGGCCTGGCTGAGCAGCCGCGGCCTGCGCGGGGTCGCGCTGGACGAGCTGCTGCGGGCGCACGCGGTCGGGCGCAGCGCGGGCCTGGTCGGCCTGACCTTCGACGACGGCTACGCCGACCTGCCCCGCGAGGTGCTGCCGGTGCTCGAGCGCTTCGGGTTCACCGCGACCGCGTACGTCGTGGTCGGCCGGCTCGGGGAGCACAACGTCTGGGACCGGGGGCCGCGCAAGCGGCTGCTGAGCCGGGACCAGGTGCTCGGCCTGGTCGGCAGCAGGGTCGAGATCGGCTCGCACGGCCTGCTGCACCGCTCGCTGCCCAGCCTCACGGACCAGGAACTGCTGCAGGAGACCAGGGACAGCCGCGAGCAGCTGGAGGACCTGGTCGGCCGCCGGGTCACCGGCTTCTGCTACCCCTACGGCGCGCTGGACCGGCGGGTGGTCGAGGCGGTCAGGGCGAGCGGCTACGGCTACGCCACCGCCATCGCGCACAGCCCGCTGACCGGCCGCTGGGCGCTGCCGCGCTCCTACGTCGGCGAGCGGGACAACGGCTGGCGGCTGCGCGCCAAACAGGCCAGGCACCGGATGCGCGGCCTGCGCTGCCGGACGGACGAGGAGAGGGCCCGATGAGGATCCTGCATGTCATCACCGGCCTCGCCGCGGGCGGGGCGGAGCAGCAACTACGGCTGATGCTGCGTCACCTGCCGCAGCGTCAGCACTGTGACGTGGTCACTCTGGAGAACCCCGGCTCGGTGGCCGACGGCCTGCGCGAGGACGGGGTCAGGGTCTTCGACCTGGGGATGCAGGGCAACCGCGACCTGGCCGCGCTGCCCCGGCTCAGCGGACTGATCCGGCACGGCGGCTACGACGTGGTGCACTGCCACCTCTACCGCGCCTGCGTGTACGGGCGGATCGCGGCCCGGCTGGCCGGGGTGCGGACCGTGATCGCCACCGAGCACTCGCTGCTGGACCACTCGATCGAGGGGCGCCGGATCACCCCCGGTGTCCGCGGCCTCTACCTGGCCACCGAGAAGCTGGGCCGCAGCACCGTGGCGGTCTCCGACTCGGTGGCCGGACGGCTGGCCGGCTGGGGGATCCCGGCGAACCGGGTCCGGCTGATCCCCAACGGGGTGGACGCCGCCCGCTACTCCCAGCCCGCGCCGGTCCGCGCCGCCACCCGGCAGCACCTGCGCGACCGGCTCGGGCTGCCGCAGGACGCGATGGTGGTCGGCGGTCTCGGCCGACTGGTCCCCGGCAAGCGCTTCGACGTGCTGATCGACGCGCTGGCGCTGCTGCCCGAGGCCCCGGAGCAGGGCCGCGCCGCCTGGCTGCTGCTGGTCGGCGACGGCACCGAGCGCGCGGCGCTGGAGCAGCGGGCCCGGGCGGCGGGCGTGGCGCACCGGGTGGTGTTCGCGGGCGAGCGCGACGACGTCCCCGACCTGCTCACCACCATGGACGTGCTGGGCGCCCCGTCCACGGTGGAGACCTTCGGCCTGGCCCTGCTTGAGGGGCTGGCGGCGGGCCTGCCGGTGCGCTGGTCCTCCGGTCCCGCGCTGACCGAGCTGCCGCCCGAGGCCGCCCCCGGGGCCTGCTGGACCCGCTCCGAGCCGGCCGACTACGCCGCCGAACTGCGGGCGCTCAGCCGCACCCGGCTGAGCCCGCTGCCGCAGCCGCCGGTGGTCCGGCACTACGACATCGTCCGGCTCGCCGGGGAGCTGGCCACCCTCTACGACGAGCTGGCCGGCGGCTCGCTGGCCCGTCCGCCCGCCCAGCGCTCCCGGCCGGACGTCCGTCCCGCCGCTTCCGCCGCCGCTCCCGTCCCTGCTTCCGCCCCCGTCAGTGCACCCCTCCGAGTGAAGGACTCCCGCCATGCCCGACAGTAGCCGCACCGCCGTAGGCAGCATCCTCCGCCGCTGTTGGCCGCTGGTCGCGGCCGTCCCGCTGGGCGCGGTCTGCGGCGGCGCGTACGCGCTGGTCGCGCCGGTCGAGTACCAGGCCAACGCCTATGTGATGGTGGTCCCGGAGACCACCGGCGACAGCTCCACCGCGGTCGACTTCGCCCAGGCCTACGGCCGGGTGATCACCCAGCCGGAGATCCTGCTGGACGCGGCGGCGAGCACCGGCGTCCCGGTGGCGCAGCTCGCCCCGCTGGTCCAGGCGGTCACCTCGCCGGACGCCCCGATGATCCAGATCACCGGGAGCGCGGGCAGCGCCGCGCGCTCCGCCAAGGAGGCCAACGCGGTGGCCGACTCGCTGGTCTCCTTCGGCAACGCCGCCTCCAAGCAGACCAGGGTGAAGCTGCTGACCTTCGCCGCCGCCGCCCTGCCGGACCGTCCCAGCTCCCCGTCCCGCACCCTGGACCTGGCCGTCGGCGCCGCGGCCGGCCTGCTGGTCGGCGGCCTCGGCACGATGGCCCGCCAGTCCCTGTCCGGAAACGCCGGAAACGCCGGGAACGCCGCGGACGCCGCCGGTACGGCGCTGCCGCTGCCCCGCTCGACCGAGGCCGCGACCGAGGCCGCCGCCGAGCCCGTCCCCGAGCTGGAGCCCGTCGGCGCCGAGGCGGACGGCGCGGACGGAGCCGCGCCCGCCGAGAGCCGCCACCGCCGACCCGCCGCCCAGGGGCGCCGATGAGCCCGACCAGGCTGCTCAGCCTGCCGAAGACCGCCAGGGGCACCGGAACCGGCCTCAGAACGGTCCAACTGGTCCGGGACGCGGCGGAGTTCGACGCCCTCGCCGCCGACTGGGACGGCCTGGTCGACCGCTGCTCCTCGGCCACCCCGTTCCAGAGCCACGCCTGGCTCTCCTCCTGGTGGCACTCCTACGGCCGTCCGGGCCGGTTGCGGCTGCTGACGGTCCGTCAGGACGGAGTGCTGGTGGCCGCCGCCCCGCTGATGCGGGGCCGGGGTCCGTTCCCGCGGCTGGTCCCGGTCGGGTCCGGGCTCTCCGACTTCCTGGACATCCTGCTGGACGACGGGCTCGCCGAGCAGATCGCCCCGCTGCTGGCCCGCGCGCTGGCCAGGGAGCTGCGGCTGACCCGCCCCTGGGCGGTGCTCGACCTGCGCGAACTGCGCCCGACCGGTGCCGCCCAGCGACTGGCCGCGTACTGGCCGGGCGCGGTCCGGCGGCTGCCCGACTCGCTGTGCCTGCATCTGCCCGGGGTCCCGATGGACGAGGTGCTGGCCCGGCTGCCCGGGCGGACCGCCCAGCGCAGCCGGGCCAAGCTGCGCAAACTGGACGCCGCCGGGGTGGAGGTCCGCGAGGTCCCGGCCGAGGGCGTGCCGCAGGCGCTCGGCGAACTGCTGGCCCTGCACGAGCTGCAGTGGCGCGGACGCGGGGTCACCCCCGAGCACCTGCGACCGCGCTTCGCCGGGCACCTCTCCCGCGCGGTCGGCCGGATGGTCGCCGCCGACCGCGCCGTGGTCCGCCAGTACCGCCTCGACGGCGAGCTGATCGGCTGCGACCTCACCCTGCTCGGCCCCACCCTGGCCGCGCTCTACCTGTACGGGGCGCACCCGGAGGCGCGGGAGCGGCTCGACCTGGCCGGAATACTGTTCCGGGAGAACCTGGCGCACGCCGTGGCGACCGGCCGGACCGAGCTGAGCCTGCTGCGCGGCGACGAGCCGTACAAGCAGCGCTGGCGGCCCGAGGAGGTACGCAGCGAGCGGCTGCTGCTCGGCGGCGGACCGGCCGTCGCGGTGCTCGCGGCGGCGGTCCGGTTCCGGGCCGACGCGGTGCGCGGGCTGCGGGAGCGGATGCCCTGGCTGGTCACCGCCCGCTGCCGGCTGCGCGAGCTGCGGGCGTCGTCGGACTGACCGGCCGCAGCGCCAGCGCGGCCCGGTAGGCGTCGCTCGCCCCGGGGTTGCTGCCGCAGCGCCAGACCCCGTGCGGGCAGTAGTCGGTGATGGTCTGGTAGAGCGTGCGATGGGTGCTCACCCAGGCCAGCATCTGCCGCACGTACGCCGGGTCGTCGCCGCCGTTGTACATGCCCCACTCCGGGTAGGACACCGGCTTGTGGTGCTCGGCGGCGAACCGCACCTGCGCCAGCAGCCCGTACGGCTCGTGCACGTAGGAGCTGAAGGGGGCGGTGCGGTCCGGGTCCGATCCGGCCAGGTCGTAGCTGTCCATCCCGATCACGTCGGTGACGTCGTCGCCGGGGTAGCAGTCCGGCCAGGGGTGCGCGTCGGCGCCCCTGGTCGGGGCGAACTCGAAGCGGAAGCGCTGGCCGGGGACCGCGCGCATGGCGTGCACGATGTTCCGCCAGTACTCCTTCCAGGCCTCCGGGTCGGGCCCGCAGCGGCTGGTGTAGGTGCTGCCGTTCATCTCCCAGCCGAGGGTGAGCACGGCGTCCGGTGCGCCCAGCGCGACCAGCCGCCGGGCCAGGGCGGTGAAGTGGGCGTCGTACTGCCCGGTCGCGCCCTGCCCGAGCAGCGCCCGGACCTGCGCGTCGGGCAGCCGGCCCTCGTTGTCGGGCAGCATCGGCACCCCGATCACCAGCAGCCGGTCGGCGGCGGCGTCCCGCCAGCGGGCCCAGGGCCCGAGCAGGGCGGCGCTGCCCTCGATGTCGGACCAGTTGTTGCCCGGCAGATAGGTGTGGCCGACCTGGATCCGGGCCCCGCCCAGCCAGGCCGACAGCTGGGCCAGCGAGGCGTCGGACTCGGTCGACCCCAGGAACGCCCCGAACGGCACCGCGTGCGCCGGGACGGCGGTGCGGTCCGCCCCGCCGTCCCCCGGGGTGCCGCCGCCGCGCAGCAGCAGCACCGAGGCGGCGGCCAGCGCCAGGACCGGGACCAGCACCGTCAGCACGCGGCGGCGCGGCATCGGTCCTCCAGGTGATCGTCGTCGGGCATCCGCCCAGCCTGACGGAACACCTCCGGCCGGTGTGCGGGTTCCGCGGCGGACCGCCCTATCGTGCAGCTGTGACTGTGATCCGTTCGATCGTCCTGTTCGTACTCGCGGCGGTCGCCGAGATCGGCGGCTGCTGGCTGATCTGGCAGGCCGTCAGGGAGCACCGGAGCTGGCAGTACGCGGCGTTCGGGGTGCTCGCGCTGGGCGCCTACGGCTTTGTCGCCTCGTTGCAGCCGGACGCCTCCTTCGGCCGGGTGCTCGCCGCCTACGGCGGGGTGTTCGTCGCCGGGTCGCTGGCCTGGGGCGCGCTGCTGGACGGGTTCCGGCCCACGGTCTGGGATCTCGGCGGCGCCGGGGTCTGCCTGCTCGGCGCGGCCCTGATCATCTATCAGCCCCGGGCCTGACCCTCCGCGAGCCGCGGCGGCGAACGGTGTCGGTCGGCCCTACGGTCTGATCATGCGCACCGCGCTCGCCGCCCTCCTGGCCGTCCTCGCCGTCGCCGGCCTGGGCGCCGCCGCCCGCGACCACCGGCCCGCGCCCTTCGGCGACGCGGTCGCGGTCCGGGCCGCCGACCTCCCGGCCGCGGCCGGCGCCCTGCTGCTCGGCAGCGACGGCATCCACGGCCCCGACGCCTCGGTCCAGCTCCGGGACACCGCCACCGGCCGTACCGCCTGGTCCTACCGCCGCCCCGGCAGCAGGCCGCTGCGGCTCTACCCGCTGGCCGCCGGCACCACCGCCGCGCTCTGGGACGACGGCATGCTCACCGGCATCCGCAGCGACGCCCCGGACGGCCCCCGGGTCAGCTGGCACCGCTTCGTCCCCGGCCTGGCCGACTGGCTGCGCCGGCCCCGGGCCGCCGGGACCCCGCTGCTGGTCCCGCTCGACGGCGGCACCGCGTTCCTGCTGCCCACCCCGCAGCTGGTCATGGCCTACACCAGCGCCGACGGTTCGATCAGGGCCGACACCCTGCCCCCGGCCGGCTGCGCCTACGACCCGTCCCGCGCGCTGGCCCTGGCCGGCCTGGTGGTGCTGCCCCGGCCCTGCGACGAGCACAGCACGGTGGAGGCGTTCGACCAGGACGGCCGCCGCTGGCAGGCCCCGGCCGGCCCGTCGGCCCGCCCGGTCCGGGCGGACCCGGGCACCGTGGGGGTCCTCGACGTCCCGCTGCTGCGGCCCCGGATCCTGCTCCGCGGCACCGGCCGCACCGCTGTGCTGACCGGCCCCGTCAGCACCCCACCGGCCCTTAATGGCGGGGGAGCAGCCCCGAACCCCGGCTAGACTGGCAGTCTCCGCCTCAAGCAGGGCCCCGCTCGACGGCCCGCGCCAGCGCCACGCCGTCCCGGGAGTACCTTCGCCATGATTGCCGCCAACGCCATCGAACTGCGCGCCGGCGCACGCATCCTCATCGAGTCGGCGAGTTTCCGGGTCGCCCCCGGCGACCGTATCGGCCTGGTCGGCAGGAACGGTGCGGGAAAGACCACCCTCACCAAGGTCCTCGCAGGCGAGGGCGCCCCCGCGGGCGGAACGATCACCCGCAGCGGCGAGGTCGGCTATCTGCCGCAGGACCCCCGCACCGGTGACCTCGACGTGCTCGCCAGCGACCGGATCCTCTCCGCCCGCGAGCTGGACTCGGTGCTGCGCAAGATGCGCCAGGCCGAGGACCGGATGGCCAACGGCAAGGGCGCCACCCGCGAGGACGCCATGAAGAAGTACTCGCGGCTGGAGACCCAGTTCCTCACCAAGGGCGGCTACGCCGCCGAGGCCGAGGCCGCGACCATCGCGGCCAGCCTCGGCCTGCCGGACCGGATCCTGGCCCAGCCGCTGCACACCCTCTCCGGCGGCCAGCGCCGCCGGGTCGAGCTGGCCCGGATCCTGTTCTCGGACTCGGACACCCTGCTGCTGGACGAGCCCACCAACCACCTGGACGCCGACTCCATCGTCTGGCTGCGCGACTATCTCAAGTCGTACAAGGGCGGGTTCATCGTGATCTCGCACGACATCGCCCTGGTCGAGACCGTGGTCAACAAGGTGTTCTACCTGGACGCCAACCGCACCTGCATCGACGTCTACAACATGGGCTGGAAGCTCTACCAGCAGCAGCGCGAGGCGGACGAGAAGCGGCGCAAGCGCGAGCGCTCCAACGCCGAGAAGAAGGCCACCCAGCTGAACTCGCAGGCCGACAAGATGCGCGCCAAGGCCACCAAGACCGTGGCCGCGCAGAACATGGCCCGCCGCGCCGAGAAGCTGCTCTCCGGCCTGGAGGCGGTGCGGGTCAGCGACAAGGTCGCCAAGCTGCGCTTCCCGGACCCGGCGCCGTGCGGCAAGACCCCGCTGATGGCCGAGGGCCTCTCCAAGTCCTACGGCTCGCTGGAGATCTTCACCGATGTCGACCTGGCCATCGACAAGGGCTCCAAGGTGGTCGTGCTCGGCCTGAACGGCGCCGGCAAGACCACCCTGCTGCGGATGCTCGCCGGGGTGGAGCAGCCGGACACCGGCCAGATCATCCCCGGCCACGGGCTGAAGATCGGCTACTACGCCCAGGAGCACGAGACCCTGGACAACGACCGGACCATCCTGGAGAACATGCGGTCGGCCGCGCCGGACACCGACCTGGTCGAGATCCGCAAGATCCTCGGCTCCTTCCTGTTCTCCGGCGACGACGTGGACAAGCCGGCCGGGGTGCTCTCCGGCGGTGAGAAGACCCGGCTCGCGCTGGCCACCCTGGTGGTCTCCAGCGCCAATGTGCTGCTGCTCGACGAGCCCACCAACAACCTCGACCCGGCCAGCCGGGAAGAGATCCTGGGCGCGCTGCGTTCCTTCAGCGGAGCCGTCGTCCTGGTCACCCACGACGAGGGCGCGGTGCACGCGCTGGAGCCGGAGCGGATCATCCTGCTCCCGGACGGGGTCGAGGACCTCTGGAACGAGGGCTACGCCGACCTGGTCTCGCTCGCCTGATCTGATCTTCGTCGTAGTCGGCGATCATGCATCTGGACCAGAAGATTTCATATCGCACGGCGTCGCCCGAACGAGTGAGTCGACACGTTTTCTCCTCATTGGTGAATCCGCCGCATTGCCCATTCACCGCTGCTGATCAGCATTTTCCCTTCACGCCCCGGCAATCCGCCGGGGCGTGCGGCTGTTCGACGGGCGCCGACGGCCCGCGCGGGGCCCCACTTCGCGCCGGGATTTCCGATATCGACCTTGCGGAATGGGTGGCCAGGAGGCCACCCATGGGTGATCATGGGATTCCGAGAGAGCACTTGCTACGAGGAGGCACGGGTGGCCGAGACTCTGAAAAAGGGCAGCCGGGTAACGGGCCCCGCACGGGAGAAGCTCGCTACTGAGCTCAAGAAGAAGTACGACTCCGGTGCGAGCATCCGCGCGTTGGCGGAGGAGACGGGCCGTTCCTACGGTTTCGTCCACCGCATGCTCAGCGAGTCCGGAGTTTCCCTCCGCGGTCGCGGTGGCGCCACGCGCGGCAAGGCCAAGGCAACCGCCTAGGCCCAACTGCGGGCCGAATAGCACGACCCTGTTCAATCCCTCTATGAACCACCTGTCCTACCCTGACGTTTCGGCGGCTGGGGGAGCGCCGGTCCCACGGGCTCCCATCCCGGTCGCCGTTCGTCGCGTCCTGGCGGTTACTCTTCGGTAGCTTCATTTCTCGTCCGCTGCCGGAGGTCACTGTGTCCAGCCCTGCCCACACCACGCGTACCGGCCCCGGTGCCGACCCGGCCGACTGGGAGTCGACCGGTGTCCGGCTCGACCTGTCCGAGGACGGCGCCACCGCGACCGTGACCCTGTGCCGTCCCGAACGGCGCAACGCGCAGTCGCCCGCACTGTGGCGCGCCCTCGCCGCGATCGGCCGCGCGCTGCCCGGCACCGTCCGGGTGGTGCTGCTGCGCGCGGAGGGCGTCTCCTTCTCGGCCGGCCTCGACCGCGCCGCGTTCACCCCCGCCGGCATCCCCGGCGAGCTGCCGCTGCTGGAACTGGCCGCGAGCGACCAGGGGGACCAGGTCATCTCCGGCTACCAGGAGGCGTTCACCTGGTGGCGCCGCCCTGACCTGGTCAGCATCGCCGCGGTGCAGGGCCATGCGGTGGGCGCCGGATTCCAGCTCGCCCTGGCCTGCGACCTGCGGGTCTGCGCCGAGGACGTGCAGTTCGCGATGCGTGAGACCGCCCTCGGCCTGGTCCCCGACCTGGCCGGGACCAAGCCGCTGGTCGAGCTGGTCGGCCCGGCCCGGGCGCTGGAGATCTGCGGCACCGGACGCTGGGTCGGCGCGGAGGAGTCGGTCCGGATCGGCCTGGCCAACCTCGCCGTCCCGGCCGCGGACCTGGACGCCGCCGCCGCCGACCTCGGCGCCGCGCTGCTGGCCGCCCCGCGCGACGCCCTGGTGGAGACCAAGGCCCTGCTGCAGGGCGCCGGAGCGCGCAGCTACGAGGAGCAGCGCGCCGCCGAACGGGCCGCCCAGCTGCGCCGGCTCCGGGACCTGGCCGGCCTAGGCGAGTAGCGGCCGATTGTCCGCCGGGCGGGTGAGCGGGCGTCACCCGTTCGCCGTGGCGACGGTGTGCGGGCCGGAGGGGTCCCCTAGGGTCGGGGGACATACCGGATATAGGCGGACTCTTCCGCTGCCTCCGGAGTCCCCGACAAGGGAGCCCAGATGACCGACATCTCCAAGCCCGCCCCCAGGCCCGGTTCCGACTCCGCCGCGCTCCCCCCGAGCGGGGAGCGCGGCCGTACCTCCATCTCCGTGGGCGTGGTCGAGAAGATCGCCGGAATGGCGGCCCGCGACGTGGAGGGCATCCACGCCCTCGGCAGCGGCTCGCGCGGCTTCGGCGCCGTCCGCGAGCGGGTGCCGGGCAACAAGCCCAACGTCAGCAAGGGGGTCAAGGCCGAGGTCGGCGAGAAGCAGGCCGCCCTCGACATCGAGCTGGTGGTGGAGTACGGCGTCCCGATCGCCGCGCTGGCCGCGGTGGTGCGCTCCAACGTGGTCAGTTCGGTCGAGCGGATGACCGGCCTCCAGGTGGTCGAGGTCAACATCGCCGTCAACGACGTCCACCTGCCGGACGAGCAGGACGACGACGAGCCCGCCGAGAGCAGGGTCCAGTGAGCACGGCGCTGATCGGACTGGTCGTCGGCATGGCCCTGGGCTTCGCCGGCTACTTCGGCGGCTTCGCCGCGTTCCTGCTGGTCGCGGCCCTGGGCGCGGTCGGCTTTGTGGTCGGCCGACTGCTGGAGGGCGACCTGGAGTTCGGCGACTTCATCCGTCCCGCCAAGAGCAGGGACCGGCGGAGCTGATGGGGTCCGGCGTCCTGCCCGCCGCGGCCCCGCCGCTCACCCTGCCCGCCCCCGCCGACCGCGGCAGCACCCGGATCGCCGACCGGGTGCTGGCCCGGATCGCCTCCCGCGCCGCGGTCGAGGCCCTGGCCGGGCACACCGCCGACACCCAGCGGCTGGAGACCCCGAGGGCCTCCGCCAGCCAGGGGCGGCACGGGATCAGCATCCGGGTGGGGCTCGACCTGCCCTACCCCGCCGACATCGCCGCGGTGAGCCGCGAGGTGCACCGGCAGATCGTCCGGCGGATGGCCGACCTGGCCGGGGCCGAGGCCCCGAAGATCATCCTGGTGGTGGAGCGGCTGGTCGCCGCGGCCCCGACCGAAGGGCTGCTGTGAGCACGGTTCTGACACCCCCCGGGCCCGGGACCGACGGGTCCGCGGACCCCGCCGCCGAGGCCCCGCCCGGCACCCGCCCGTCCCGGTTCTGGTCCTCCCGGCGGAATGCCGCCGCGCTGGCGGCGCTGCTGGCGGTGGCGGCGGCCGGGGCACTGCTCTACGAGGAGATCTGGATCCGCAGCGGCCACTCGGCCCACAGCTGGCGCACCTGGATCACCGACCAGTTGGCGCAGCGTCAGCTGAACGCGGCTCCGGTGATCACCGGGGCCGCCCTGGTCTGCGCGCTGGGCCTGTGGCTGCTGCTGCTCGCCGCGACCCCGGGGCTGCGCCGCCAACTGCCGCTCGCCGCCGCCGGCAGCACCGGCCTGCGGGCCTCGCTGGACCGGCGCGCGGCGGCGGCGATGCTGCGCAGGGCCGCGCTGGAGGCCCCCGGCGTGCGGGAGGCCAAGGCCGTGGTCGGCCGCCGCCGGGCCAAGGTGCTGGCCACCGTCGGCTTCGGCGACCACGAGGAGGTCCGCGCGGCGCTGACCGAGCACCTGGCGGCGGAGCGCGGGCAGCTCGGACTGGTCCGGCCGCCGCTGGTCAAGGTCAGGATCAAGGGCGCCAAGCGTGGAGGCAGGTCATGAGCCGTACCGCGGTGAACCGCACCCTGCTCGGGCTGGTCGGCCTGGTGCTGCTGGCCGGCGGCGCGCTGCTGCTGGCCGGCGGCCTCGACCTGAACCGGCGCTGGCACCTCGGCCTGCCCGCCGACTGGACCGTGCTGCAGCCCCACCACGCGGTGCTCGACGCCGCGGACCGCACCCGCTGGCGGGCGGACTCCTGGTGGTGGCCGGTGCTCTTCGCCGCCCTCGGGGTGGTCGCCGTGCTGGCGCTGTGGTGGCTGCTGGCGCAGCTGCGCCGGGGCGCGACCGGCCAGGTCACCGTGCCGGATACGGCCGACGTGCCGGTCCGGCTCCGCGGGGACGCGCTGGCCCGGGCGGTCGCGGACGACGCCGAGCAGATCCCCGGGGTCGCCCGGGTCCGGGTCCGGCTGCTCGGACGGCCGAAGCGGCCCAGGGCCAGGATCGCCCTGCTGCTGGAGCCGGGGGCGGCCCCCGGCCCGGTGCTCCGGGCCCTCTCGGACGGTCCGCTGGCCCGGGCCCGGGAGTCCACCGGGCTGGCCCGGCTCCCGGCCGAGGCCAGGGTCCGGGTGGCCCCCGGCCCGGTCGAGCGGGTGCGCTGACGCCCGTCGGGCTGATTCAGCGTCAGATGCCGTGCAGCGCCCCGCCGTCCACCGGCACCATCACCCCGGTGAGGTACGAGGCGGCGGGGGACAGCAGGAACGCGGCCACCCGGCCGAACTCTTCCGGGCGGCCGTAGCGGCGCAGCGGGATCGCCGCTTCCGCGCGGGCCCGCTCGGCCGCCGGGTCGGCGGCCAGTCCGTCCAGGTGCTGCACCCGCTCGGTGTCCACCCGGGCGGGCAGCAGCCCGAACACCCGGACGCCGCGCGGGCCCAGCTCATTGGCGAGGGTCTTCGCCGCCATGGCCAGGCCCGGGCGCAGCCCGTTGGAGATCGCCAGGCCGCCGATCGGCTCCCGCACCGAACCCGACAGCACAAAGCCGATCGAACCTTGCTCGCCGAGCACCGCGGCGAAGGCCCGGGCGATCCGGATCGCGCCCAGGAACACCGAGTCGAACGCCCCGGTCCACTGCTCGTCGGTGGCGTCCAGCACCGAGCCGGCCGGCGGTCCGCCGGCGCTGACCAGCACCCCGTCGACCCGGCCGAAGCGCTGCCTGGCCGCCTCGACCAGCCGCTCGCCGGTGTCCGCGGCGGCGTTGTCGGCGACCAGGCCGAACGCCCGCTCGGGGCCGCCGAGCCGCCGCACCGCCTGGTCCACCGAGGCCTGCGAGCGCGCGGTCAGCACCACCCGGGCCCCGTCGGCGACCAGTTCGGCCGCGGCGGCGAAGCCCAGGCCGCGGCTCGCGGCGGTGACGGCGTAGACGCGTCCGTCCAGTCCGAGGTCCATCAGTCCTGCCTTTCCGGTGGTGGGGCCGCGGGTCGGCCGAGGGTCAGCTCTGGTCGAGCAGGAACGCCGTGTTGACCAGGGCGACGTGGGTGAACGCCTGCGGGGTGTTGCCCAGCTGCCGTCCGGCCTTGGGGTCCCACTCCTCGGAGATCAGCCCGAGGTCGTTGGAGATGGCGGCCACCCGCTCGAACAGCGCCCGGCCCTCCTCCTTGCGGCCGATCGCGACCAGCGCGTCCACCAGCCAGAACGAGCAGGCCAGGAACGCCCCCTCCTCGCCCTCCAGGCCGTCCACCGCGGTGTCCTCGGCGCTGCCGGTGGAGTAGCGGCGGACGAAGCCGCCGTGGTCCAGCTGCTGCTGCACCGCCTCGACGGTGCCGATCACCCGGGGGTCGTCCGGCGGCAGGAAGCCGGACTTGACCACGAACAGCGTCGCCGCGTCCAGCTCCTTGCCGCCGTAGGACTGGGTGAACGAGCCCAGCGCCGGGTCGTAGCCCTTGGCGCAGACATCGGCGTGGATCGCGTCCCTCGTCCTGCGCCAGTGCGCCAGCGGCGCGGGCAGCCCGGTGGCCTCGGCCATCTTCACGGCCCGGTCGAAGGCCACCCAGCACATCACCTTGGAGTGGACGAAGTGGCGCCGCCCGCCGCGCACCTCCCAGAGCCCCTCGTCCGGATCGCCCCAGTGCGCCTCCAGGAACCTCATCAGCACCTTGACCAGGCCCCAGACATGACGCTCCATCGGCACCCCGGCGACCAGCGCCAGATGCAGGGTGTCGATCACCTCGCCGTAGACGTCCAGCTGGAGCTGGTCCACCGCGGCGTTGCCGAAGCGGACCGGGGACGAGCCCTCGTAGCCGGGCAGCCAGTCGGCGGTGAACTCCGGCAGCCGCCGCTCGCCGCCGACCCCGTACATGGTCTGCAGGTCGGCGGCGTCCCCGGCGATGGCCCGGAGCAGCCACTCGCGCCAGGCCGCGGCTTCCTCCATGTATCCGCCGTGCAGCAGCGCGGAGAGGGTCATGGTGGAGTCGCGCAGCCAGCAGAACCGGTAGTCCCAGTTGCGCTCGCCGCCGATCTGCTCCGGCAGCGAGGCGGTCACCGCGGCGACGATCCCGCCGGTGGGCTCGAAGGTCAGCGCCTTCAGCACGATCAGCGAACGGACCACGGCCTCCCGGTAGGGGCCCTGGTACTTGCTCACCGAGGTCCACTCCTGCCAGGCGTTCAGGGTCTCCTGCAGCGACTTCTCGGCGTCCTGGCGCGGCGGCTGGGAGCGGTGCGAGGGCAGCCAGCTCAGCACTATCGGCACCCGGTCCCCGGCCTTCACGGTGAACTCGCCGATGGTGGCGAAGTCCTTGCCGTAGGAGTGGATCGAGTGGTGGCCCCGCATCCACACCGAGTCGGGCCCGGCCACGGCCACCCGGTGGTGGTCGGTGCGCCGCATCCAGGGCACCACCCGGCCGTAGTCGAAGCGCAGCCGCAGCTCGCCGCGCATCTGCACGCTGCCGGACAGGCCCTCGACGATGCGCATCACATCGGGGGTGGCATCCCGCTGCGGCATGAAGTCGATCACCTTGACGGTGCCGGTCGGGGTCTCCCAGACCGTCTCCAGCACCAGGCTGTCACCCCGGTAGGAGCGGCTGGTGCACTCGGTCGCGCCGACCGGCGCCAGCCGCCAGTGCCCGTGGTCCTCGTCGCCGAGCAGCGCCGCGAAGCAGGTGGGGGAGTCGAAGCGGGGGAGGCAGAGCCAGTCGATGGAGCCGTCCCGGCCCACCAGGGCCGCGGTCTGCAGGTCACCGATCAGGGCGTAGTCCTCGATACGTCCGGGCATGCCGTCCCTTTCCGTCCTGTTCCGTCCAGAAGAGTCACCCAGATGGGCCCGGGCGCGACGCTACTCCCCGCCGACGCCCGCCGAGGCCAACGACTCAAGGTAGGCGGCCTTCTTGGCCGCGACGATCTCCTTGCGCCGCTGGTCCCTGATGTCCCGGCGCAGCAGCGTCCCCCAGCCGATCGGCACCAGCAGCGCGAACAGCCACCACTGGATCGCGTACGGCAGGTGCACGCCCTTGCCGACCACGGCCATGCTGTCGCTGTCGGTGTTGTTCGGGCCCGGCACCAGCTCGGCCGAGTCGCCCTTGGGCGGGGCCGGCCTGGTCGAGGTCAGCTCCAGGTAGCCGGACAGCACGGGACCGGCCGAACTCCCGGCCTGCTCAGTGCTGTTGATCAGCATGAACTGGCCCTTGGGCAGGTCCTTCACCGCGCGGATGCCGGTCTTCGCCGAGGTCTCGTCCGGGCGCAGCCGCCCGTTCACCGTCACCGTGCCGGTCGGGGTGCCGGGCACGGCCGGGAACTGGGTGCCGGTGGTGTTGCCGGGGTCGATCCAGCCCCGGTTCACCAGGACCACCCTGCCGTCCGCCAGGACCAGCGGGGTGACCAGGTAGAAGCCGATGTTGTCGCCGTTGGCGTCGGTGCGGTGCCGGACCACGAACTGGTGCGCCGGGTCGTAGTGCCCGGTCGCGGTGACGGACCGGTAGGTCTCGCTCGCGGGCACGGCCCGGCCCGGCGCGGAGACCGACTCCATCGGGACGGCCTTGGCGGTGAGGTTGGCCGAGATCACCTGGTTGCTCTGGTTGGTCTGCTGGTAGCGGTGGAACTGCCAGGTCCCCAGCCAGTACATGACCGGGATCAGTACGAAGAAGACCAGAGTCAGGATCACCCAGCGCCGGGTCAGCAGGATGGTGCGCACGCCTCGACGGTACCTCCGCCCCTTTTGCCGCCTTACGCCGGGTCCGGTGTCGCGGTGGGTGCCGCGGTCGGCGGCGTCTGCTGCGCCACCGACCGGAGCAGGTGCAGGAACGCCGCCTCGTCCACCACCGGGGTGCCCACCTCGCGGGCCCGCCGGGCCTTGGTGGTCCAGCCGCCCCGCTCATTGGTGACCAGCAGGCTGGTCCTGCTGCTCACCGAGGTCGCCACGTGCAGCCCGGCCTCGGCCACCCGGTCCTCCAGCACCTCGCGGTCGGTCGCGGTGTCGCCGCTGATCGCCACCCGCATCCCCTGCACCAGCGGCTGGTCCGGCTGCCAGCGCCCCGGGTTGGGGTAGGGGCAGGCGGGCCGGCGCCGGGCCGGCCGGTAGGAGTTCCAGCCCCCGCCGCGCGGGCCGGAGGCGCTGCTCCCGGACCCGCCGCCGTCCTCCTCGTCCCCCAGGTCGGCCAGCGGGACGCAAGTGTGCAGCGGCAGCCGCAGGTCCGCGTCCGCCGCCAGCCGCAGGCTGGGCCGGAACACCTCGGCCAGCACCCGGGCGTCGTCCAGCGCGTGGTGCGCCTGGCGCGGGATCACCCCGAAGTGCCCGGCCAGGGTGCCGAGCCGGTGGTTCGCCAGCGGCAGCCGCAGGTCCCGGGCCAGCACGATGGTGCAGAGCCGCTGCTCGACCGGGGCCCGGCCACCCATCCGGGCGTACTCGCGGGAGATCATCGACCAGTCGAACAGGGCGTTGTGCGCCACCAGCACCCGGCCGTCCAACTGCTCGGACAGGGTCTCGGCGATCTCCGGGAAGGTCGGGGCGCCGGCCAGGTGCTCGCTGGTCAGCCCGTGGATCCAGACCGGTCCCGGATCGCGCCCGGGGTTGACCGGGGTGTACCAGTGATCCTGCACCTCCCCGCGCGGGTCGAGGCGGTAGACGCCGACCGAGACGATCCGGTCGGTCCGGCCGAGCCCGGTCGTCTCGACGTCCACGACGGCCCAGCCGCCCTCCGGATAGGGATATCCGGGGCGCTGCTCAAGGACGGCTTCGAGCCGGGTCGCTTCCATGGTCGTCCAGAATACGGGCCGCCTCCGACAGCCCGTGCACACCGTCGGGAATAGGGTGGGGACGGGAGTTGATCCCCATACGTTCCCTTCGTCACCCCGTTCGTCAGTCCGTTCGTCACCGAGAAGAGACCCCATGCGTGCCACCGTCATCCAGGGCCCCCACGACATCCGCGTCGAGGAGGTCCCCGACGCGGCGATCCGCCGACCCACCGACGCGGTCGTCCGCACCGTCCTGGCCTGTATCTGCGGCAGCGACCTGTGGGCCTACCGGGGGGTCGCCAAGCGCGAGCCAGGGCAGCGGATCGGACATGAGTTCCTGGGCGTGGTCGAGGAGGTCGGCGCCGAGGTCACCGGATTCCGGCCGGGCGACCTGGTGGTCGCGCCGTTCGTGTGGTCGGACGGGGTCTGCGAGTTCTGCGCCGAGGGCCTCTACACCTCCTGCCCGCACGGCGGCTTCTGGGGCACCCCCGGCTCGGACGGCGGCCAGGGCGAGGCGGTCCGGGTCCCCTTCGCCGACGGCACGCTGGTCCAGCTGCCCAAGGAGGCCGCGGGCGACCCGCAGCTGCTGACCGGGCTGCTGGCGCTTTCTGACGTGATGTCGACCGGCCACCACGCCGCCCTCGCCGCCGGGGTGCGTCCCGGCGCGACGGTCGCCGTGGTCGGCGACGGCGCGGTCGGGCTGTGCGGGGTGCTCGCCGCCCAGCGGCTGGGCGCGGGCCGGATCATCGCCCTGGGCCGGCACCAGGCCAGGACCGCCATCGCGCAGAAGTTCGGCGCCACCGACATCGTCGCGGCCCGCGGCGAGGAGGCGGTGGAGGCGGTCCGGGCGCTCACCGGCGGCGTCGGCGCCCACGCGGTGCTGGAGGCGGTGGGCACCGAGGAGTCGATGCGCACGGCCGTCTCCATCACCCGCGACGGCGGCGCGGTGGGCTACGTCGGCGTGCCGCACGGCGGCAGCGCGGGCGTGGACATCGGCCAGATGTTCGACCGCAACATCTCGCTGCGCGGCGGCGTCGCCCCGGCCCGCGCCTACATCCCCGAACTGCTCGCCGACGTCCTGTCCGGCCGGATCGACCCTGCCCCGGTGTTCGACGCCACGGTCGACCTGGACGGCGTCCCCGGCGGCTACCTGGCGATGGACGAGCGCACGGCGCTGAAGGTGAAGATCACCTTCTAGCGGAAGGCGGACTGGCCGGTCAGCAGCTGCCCGATGACCAGCTGGTGCATCTCCACCGTGCCCTCGTAGGTCAGCACGCTCTCCAGGTTGGCGGCGTGCCGCATCACCGGGTACTCGAAGCTGATGCCGTTCGCGCCCAGGATGGTCCGCGAGGTCCGGGCGATCTCGATGGCCTCGCGGACGTTGTTGAGCTTGCCGTAGCTGACCTGCTCCGGGCGCAGCGTCCCGGCGTCCATCCGGCGGCCCAGGTGCAGCGCCAGCAGCAGGCCCTTGTTGAGCTCCAACGACATGTCGGCCAGCTTGGCCTGGGTGAGCTGGAAGCCGCCGATCGGACGGCCGAACTGGACCCGGCTGATGCTGTACTCACGGGCGGCCTCCAGGCAGCTGCGGGCCGCCCCCAGCGCACCCCAGACGATGCCGTAGCGGGCCTGGTTGAGGCAGCTCAGCGGGCCCTTCAGACCGCGGACCCCGGGCAGTGCCGCGTCGGCGGGCAGCCGTACGTCCTCCAGCACCAGCTCGCTGGTGACCGAGGCGCGCAGCGAGGCCTTGTGCTTGATCTCGGGGGCCGAGAAGCCGGGGGTGTCGGTCGGCACGACGAAGCCGCGGACGCCCGAACCCCCGTCGGCCTCGTCGGTCTGCGCCCAGACCACCGCGACACCGGCCACCGAACCATTGGTGATCCACATCTTGCGGCCGTTGAGGACCCAGTCCGAGCCGTCCCGCTTGGCGCGGGTCCGCATGGACGCCGGGTCGGAGCCGTGGTCCGGCTCGGTCAGCCCGAAGCAGCCGATGACCTCGCCCGCGGCCATCCCCGGCAGCCACCGCAGCCGGTGCTCCTCCGAGCCCCAGCGGTGGATCGCGTACATGGCCAGCGAGCCCTGCACCGAGACCAGCGAGCGCAGCCCCGAGTCCGCCGCCTCCAGCTCCAGGCAGGCCAGCCCGTACTGCACCGCGGAGGCGCCGGCGCAGCCGTAGCCCTCCAGGTGCATGCCCAGCGCCCCGATCGCGCCCAGCTCCCGGGCCAGCTCGCGCACCTCGGTCAGCTCGCCGCGCTCGTACCAGTCGGCGATGTGCGGCAGCACCCGGTCCGCGCACCAGGCGCGGACGGTGTCGCGGACGGCCAGCTCCTCCTGGTCCAGCAGATCGTCGAAGCCGAGCGGGTCACGGGGGTCAGGAGTGCTCTTGGTCACGGAATCCAGCCTGGCACAGCCCCCGCACGCCGCTCCCGACCGGCACCGGTGAGATCTGCCACCTGGACGGGCCGCCCCCGGCTGTGGCAGCCCCTAGGGCAGTCGCCGCAACGACTCGAAGCTGAGGACCGGCATCGGCACGGACGGCCCCAGCGCCACCGTCGGCGGATGCCGCACGGTCGCGGGCGGCGGAACGGCGGCGATCGGCCGCTCCAGGGTGACCGAGCCGAAGGGCTCCCTGCCGGGTCCGGGGCCGGAGCCGGCGTGGTGGCGCAGGTGGTTCGTGGGCACAGCGGACCTCCGCAGCTGTCCCGCAGGGACGGTGCGCATTCGAAGGGGTTCACCCAGCACAACGACCGACCCCCGCTCCCGGTAGCGGGCGGGGCCGGGACCGCTTCGGACTACGCTGGGGATCAACCCAACGAGATCAACCCCAGGGAGGTGGCCGCCGTGCTGATCGATACATTCGGGCGTCGTGCAGTGGATCTGCGGGTGTCGCTGACCGATCGTTGTAATTTGCGGTGTACGTATTGCATGCCGGAGCAGGGGTTGGCGTGGTTGCCGAAGCCGTCGTTGTTGTCGGATGCGGAGATTGTGCGGTTGGTGGGGATCGCGGTCGGTGAGTTGGGTGTGCGGGAGGTGCGGTTCACGGGGGGTGAGCCGTTGTTGCGTCCGGGCTTGGTGGGGATTGTGGAGGCGTGTGCTGCGCTGGATCCGCGTCCGGAGTTGTCGTTGACGACCAATGGGGTGGGGTTGGCGCGGACGGCGTCGGCGTTGCGGGGTGCGGGGTTGGATCGGGTGAATGTGTCGTTGGACACGGTGGATCCGGAGACGTTTCGTGTGTTGACGCGGCGGGACCGGGTGGGTGAGGTGTTCGAGGGGTTGGCGGCGGCGGATGCGGTGGGGTTGCGTCCGGTGAAGGTCAATGCGGTGTTGATGCGTGGGGTCAATGACCATCAGGCGGCGGATCTGCTGGGGTGGTGTCTGGAGCGGGGGTATGAGTTGCGGTTCATCGAGCAGATGCCGTTGGACGCGCAGCACGGCTGGGACCGTACCGGCATGGTGACCGCGGAGGAGATCCTGGCGCGGCTGGGTGAGCGGTTCACGCTGGTGCCGGAGCCGGATGGGCGGCGTGGTGCTGCGCCGGCGGAGCGGTGGTTGGTGCAGGGGTGGACGGGTGCGGATGGGGGTCCGGCGCGGGTGGGGGTGATTGCGAGTGTGACGCGGCCGTTCTGTCGGGCGTGTGATCGGACCCGGTTGACGGCGGACGGGCAGGTGCGGAATTGCTTGTTCTCGACGCAGGAGACGGATCTGCGGGGGGCGTTGCGCGGGGGTGCGGACGATGCGGTGGTGGCGGAGTTGTGGCGGGCGGCGATGTGGGGGAAGAAGGCCGGGGGTGGGATCGACAATCCGGAGTTCACCCAGCCCGACCGGCCCATGTCCGCCATCGGCGGCTGACCGGCGATACTCCAGACATGAGCACTCCAGGCAGCAGCACTCCAGACATGAGCACCGAGACCCCGCACTGTTCCGCGAAGGGCTGCCGTCAGGCCGCCGACTGGGTTCTGGCCTGGAACAACCCCAAGCTGCACACCCCCGAGCGCCTCAAGACCTGGCTCGCCTGCGCGGAGCACAAGGAGCACCTCGCGCAGTTTCTCGACCTGCGCGGGTTCCTCAAGGACACCGTCCCGCTCGCCGACTGGGTCCAGCCGCCCGGCTCCGACCGCGACGCCTAGGGGGTGTCTGACGGATCTCCGCGGCGTCGCGGTGCCCGGCACGCTCCCCCAGCCTTCGGCCGGGAGGTGCCCCCTGCTCGCCGCGTTGGCGAACCGCCCTGGTAGCTCCGCTACAAGGGCGCTCCGCCGCCTTGCGATCGCACGCACCGGACCCCGCTCCTTCATCCGCGGATATCCGTCAGACACCCCCTAGCCCGCTCCCAGGACACTGGGCCCGGACATGGGTGATGCCGGGCGGCCACGGGGGGAGCTGCCCGGCATCGGTCCATCGTTGTTCCGACGGGGGGCGGAACGCTCGAAGTATGGCACGGAGAAAGGGCTGGCAGCAGCCGTTCCCAGGAATCCTGATGCCCTGTGACTTAGGAGTCCGTTAAGGCTGGGAAATCTCTGGGAGAAGCCCGCAAATCCGTTACTTCGCGGCGTCGGCCACGATGTCGGGCGCGGGCTCGATCATGGGTTGCGGCTGGTGGCCGATGAAGGTCTCCGGCATCCGGGGGGTGTTCTCCCGCCCGGCGTTGGCGATCACCACGGCGACATAGGGGATGAAGATCCCGCCGACCAGCATGACGATCGCGACTATCCGGGACTCCTTCCAGAGCACCACGGCCAGGATCACGCACAGCGTCCGCACCGCCATCGCGATCATGTAGCGGCGCTGCCGGCCGCGTACGTCCTCGCTCAGGCTGGAACGCGCACCGGTGATCCGGACGACTCCGCCGGCCTTGTCCTTCGACTTCCCCATGTCGTCACGGTACGCCGGGGTGGTTCGCCCGGAGCCGCCGGGGCACCCGGTTTCGAAGGATTTCTCCTCCGGGATGCCCCGGCAGCGCTCACCCGCCCCTGACGCCCCGTCAGGACGCCTGGCTGACCGAACTCATGTGGAAGTCGGGGATCCGCACCGGCGGCATCGCCGCCCGGGTGAAGTAGTCGCTCCACTCCCGGGGCAGGCAGCGCTCGGTCCGCCCGGCCTCGGTGATCCGGCCCAGCAGGTCCACCGGCGACTCGTTGAAGCGGAAGTTGTTGACCGCCCCGGTGACCTCGCCGTTCTCCACCAGGTAGACGCCGTCCCTGGTCAGCCCGGTGAGCAGCAGCGTCGCCGGGTCCACCTCGCGGATGTACCAGAGGCAGGTCAGCAGCAGCCCGCGCTCGGTGCCGGCTACCATCTCCGCCAGCGTGGCCCCGCTGCCGCCCTCCATGACCAGGTTGTCCTGGCCGGGGCGCACCGGCAGTCCGGTCAGCCCGGCCGAGTGGCGGGTGGTCAGCAGGTTCGCCAGCTCGCCGTCCCTGATCCAGTCCGTGGGCTCCAGCGGCAGCCCGTTGTCGAAGGTGGAGGAGTCCCCGCCGGAGGAGTGCGTCAGCACGAACGGCGCCGCCTCGAGACCCGGGTAGCCGGGGTCGCTGCGCAGGGTCAGCGGCAGCGGGGACAGCCGCTCGCCGACCCGGGTGCTGCCCCCGGCCCTGGAGAACACGGTCTGGCCCTCGGCCGCGTCCCGCCCGCCCGCCGACCAGGTCAGGTAGATCATCAGGTCGGCCAGCGCCGACGGCGGCAGCAGCGTCTCGTAGCGCCCGGCCGGCAGCTCGATTCGGCGCTCGGCCCAGCCGAGCCGCTGCGAGAGCTCCTCCTCCAGCGCGGCCGGGTCCACGTCGGTGAAGTCGCGGGTGGCCGCTCCGGCCCAGGCCGAGGCAGCCAGGTCGCCGGTCTTGGCGTTGAGCTCGACCAGGCCGGTCGGCTGGTCGTGCCGCAGCCGCAGGCCGGTCGAGCTGCCCAGGTAGCTGCTGGTCACCGAGTGGTTGGCGAAGCCGTACAGCAGCCGTCCGCTCTTGCGGGCCCGGGCGAAGGACTCGCCGAGCGCCGGGGCGAACGCGCCGAACACCTCGATCGAGGTCTCGGCCGGCTCCGCGGTGAAGTCCGCGGACGCCGGGCCGTAGGGCTGGACCAGCGGCTGCGCGTCCTCGGCGGGGTCCGCCTGGCGGGCCGCCGCCTCGGCGGCCCGTACCAGCGGCTCCAGCTCGTCCCGGGTCACCGCCTCGCGCGAGACCACGCCGGAGGAGGTCCCCTCCCGGCCGTCCACCGTGGCGATCACGGTGAGCGTCCGCCCCCGGGTCACCCCGTTGGTGGTCAGCGCGTTCCCGGCCCAGCGCAGATTGGCGTTGGACTCCTCGTCGGCGATCACCACACAGCCGTCGGTGCGGGACAGCGCCAGCGCGCGTTCGACGATTTCTGAGGGAGAAGACATCAGCGACCGGCCTCCTGCTGCGTGTTGAGCACATTGACGTTGCGGAACAGGGCGGAAGGGCAGCCGTGGGACACCGCCGCGACCTGGCCCGGCTGCGCCTTGCCGCAGTTGAAGGCCCCGCCGAGGACATAGGTCTGCGGGCCGCCCACGGCCTCCATCGAGCCCCAGAAGTCGGTGGTGGTGGCCTGGTAGGCGACGTCCTTCAGCTGGCCGGCCAGCTTGCCGTTCCTGATCCGGAAGAAGCGCTGCCCGGTGAACTGGAAGTTCACCGACCGGCCTCCGGCGTAAGATCCATGACCGGCGTTTCCGCAGGTCAGGGGGTGTTTCACGACTGGACCACTCTCCCTGTTGATACCGGTACATACCGGGCGATGCGGGTACCCGTGCCGACCTGGTGCCGACCTACGACAGGCAGTCTCTCAACGCGTCGGGGTCCCGCCAAGGCAGTATCCCCCCGTGGTCGCCGACTGTCGGCGAGATCCGACGCGAGCGCTGCTGGCGTTCCCGCCTCAGGCGCGAGGGGACGCGCCTGAGTCTGTCCGCATCCTTTTGTCGCGGCTCAAGGTGGCGCGTGATGGGACCGCTGGATTTCGGGTCGCTTGCAGGTGGCGACGAGCGATGGTCGCGGTCTTCCATTCCGTTCCGCAGGCTCGTCTTTGCTGGCTCTTAAGGCCGGGATAGTTCTTCCTGAATGAGCTGGCGGGCACGGTATCCGGGTCCAAGGTGTCCTACGCCCATGATCTTTTGGAAGTACCGCGCCCGCATGGCATCTTCCCTCAGTCGTCGCCTCACCGCCTCGGCGCTTCGGAAAAGTCGCCGGATGTCCGTCGCCTGATCTGTTTGATTGGGTTCGCTGCCCGCGGTTCTACTCGTTGTCCTTTGGAGGGCAGGGGGAGTCGGCGGTCGCCGATATCAGCAAGTATCGGCAGCGCAGCGATGCCCCTGGTTGGCGCGTCCCCAGGAATCGTTGCAGGGTGCCGACGTGGCGGGCGCACGGTCCAGCGGCTGCGGGCGGTTGCCGGATCGGAATATCCGGTGCGCCGGGCAATTCGGGTGACTTAGGGTCAGGGCAGCACGTGAGGAGCTTGCATGGCCAAGTCGTCACGGAATACGACGAGCAGGCCCACCAGGTTTTCGTCTCTGCCGAGGCCGAGGTGTTGCTGCACCACGCGTCTGAAGCGCTGCTGTGGCTGTAGTTCGCCCTTGCGGACAACGCCCCCCTGCCCTTGGCTGGAGTGCGCCAAGCTGACGAGCTTCGCGCGGTTCAAGGAGCAGGTGGCCCAGCTTCGCGACTCGCGCACGTCCGAGGAGCAGGCCGCCCGGGTATTTCTCGGCGGAACACCTGCCGTTCCCGACGAGCAGTGGACGCGGCATCATGACCAGGGTGAAGCTTGCCGGCGGCTGGGGAACGTTGCCGCCGTCCTGAGGGTGGTTGGGACTCGCAAACACACGGAGGAGTTGGATGGCACAGAATCGCGTAGAGGTGCGTTACTTGCGAGAGCACGGAAAGGTGCCCGAAGTGCCCGGCGACGCCATTGAAGTCGACTTTCTGATTGACGCGCTCCTTGCGGGTTCTATGTATCACAACATGGCGCAGCTTCATTCTTGCGATCGCCCGTTACTCCCTTCTGGATACCCCGATCACGAGCTTCTGGTAGGGATCAACAGGGATTTTCCGGTCGGGCTGTTAAAGAGTTCCTCGTAAATGGAGGACTCTGTCCCGATTGCTTCGAATGGCAGATGTCGGAGGCCTGGTAAATTTATTGATCATTGGCCTCGATCTGCTCTGAAGATCCACCCTCGCGGGCATCTTCATCTGGATCAGCACGCTGACCCGCTCGGTGGGAGGGGCCTGTGCCGACTCCGTTGCCGAACCACCACTCCACCCCCAAGAGCCGCAGCCCAGGTGTCCGTGATCTGCTCGATCGCAGTCAGGCCAGCTGTACGATCGATGGTGACAACGGTGAAGCGCAGATTCGGCCGGTGCCTCGGGCGGCCCTCCAAGACGCCTGGCCCCCGTCCTGCCCGTCGGCCGCCGCGACCGGGCGTGGGCAGGCTCCTGCCGGTAAGATCCACTTCTGCTGATCGGCAAGCAACTCGTGCAGATAGCCCAGGTTAAAATGCGGGGCGAACCGGGCATGGAACTCGGCTATCCCCTCGGACTACGGCTCGAACTGTTCAACCGTCAGTTCATATACGCACAGCCAAAATCTACGAACATCCACGCCCATGGTCACGCCGAGATGCGGTTGTAGGGTTAGGGGCGCGATCGCGCCGAGCAACCTGGATGCGCTCCGTGGTACCACCTGGTCGAGTCAGATCGACAAAACGCACCATATTGCCCTTGGGGTCGGAGAGGCCAGTTTGTGGACGTCAAGGGTGCCCCAGGCTCGGAGACGACTATTCTGCGGACCCCGGTGCAGTGCCTTCCATGCGTCGGGTTACAGTGTGCGCTCCGCGCAGCTCCGACAGGAAAGCACTCATGAGTATCGGCACGTCGACTATCGCGCTCGGGGCCTCGGACCTGCCCCTGCCTGTCGGGTCGGACCAGACCCGAGGCCCGCACCCTGAGCAGGGGGACGTCCAGGCGTGGCACCGGGTGTTGACGGTGCTGGCGGTGATCGGCCTGTTCACCGGTATCCGCCCGTTGTGGAACGGGATCGAGGGCCCCTCGCCGCACCTGGCGTTCGTGGTGACCTGCAGCTACGCGGGCCTGATGGCCTGCGGTGTGCTCGCGCTGACCGCGCGCACGCGTCGCGCGCTGACGCGCATCGACCTGGCGGTGCTGCTGCTCGCGATCGTGATCGTGCTGTGCCAGTACTACCTCAACCACGCCGGCACCGACGAGGGCCAGTTGACCGCGCAGGCCGCCACGCAGGTCCTGCACGGGCACCCCATCTACGGCCAGTCCTGGCCGTGGGTGTTCAAACACGTGGTCCTGACCCCCACCATGAGCGGCGGCGGCGACTACACCTACGCCTACCCCCCGCTGTCGGCGCTGCTGACCGCGCCGGTCCACGCCCTGTGGCACTCCACCGCCAGCGCGACCCTGGTCACCACCGCCTTCCTGATCGCCACCGCCGTCCTGCTGTGGATCATGCTGCCCGCGCAGTGGCGCTCGCTGGCCACCCTGACCTGCCTGAGCCTCGGCGTGCTGCCCAGCTACGCCCGCGACGGCTACCCCGCGCTGATCGCCCTGTTCTTCCTGGTCCCGGTCATCGTCCGGTTCCACCTGACCGGCCAGGGCGGGCGGCTGGGGCGCCGCGGCACCATCGCAGCCCTGTGCCTGGGCGTGGCCTGCGGCGCGCAGCAACTGCCATGGTTCCTGGCCCCCTTCCTCCTGGTCACCCTGTACGCGCTGCGCCGCGGCGAACTGGGACCGCGTTCCGCCCTTGCGGTGGTGGCCCGCTACACCGGCCTGGCCGTGCTGGGCTGGATCATTGCCGACGCTTTCTGCCTGGTCACCGAGCCCGTCGGGCTGGTCAAGGGCATGCTGCTGCCGTTCTCCCAGCACGCGGTGCCCCACGGCCAGGGCCTGATGGGCATCTCCTACTACCTGACCTCCGGCAGCAGCCGCCTGGGCTACTACGCCTACGCCGGCGACCTGCTCCTGCTCGGCCTGCTCGCCGCGACCGTGCTGTTCGTCCGCCGCCTGGGCGCGGCCGTCACGGTGCTGCCCTGGCTCGCGTTCTACCTGGAGATCCGCTCCCAGGACGGCTACTACGTCCTGATGACACCGTTGTGGATCGCCGCGGCAGCCACCGTCCCGATGTCCGCCTTCAGCCACGCGTGGCAACCGCGTCTGCCGCGCCTGCTGCGCTCGCGCACCGCCCGGGTGCTGCTGGCCGGCGCGCTGCTGGTCCCGGCGACTGCCAGCACCGCGATCGCCGCCACCTCCACGGCGCCCCTGCGCATGCACGCCACCGCGCACTGGGCCGCGTCCACCGGGCGCACCCTGACATCGGTGGACCTCACGGTCACCAACCGCACGAACGCTGCGATCACCCCGCACTTCACCTACCGCTACGGCACCGACGCCTGGACCTTCTGGACCGCCACCAGCGGGCCAGCCACCCTGCCCGCCCACGCCAGCGCCCACTACGTCCTCACGCCACCGCACGGCAAGCTCAAGCTCGGCGCGGCGAGCGGCGGTCGCAACTACCTGGTCGTCTTCTCCGATGCCCCGCAGACGGTCAGCAGCACCGTCATCCCCCTGGTCGCACACCACCACTAGAAACTGATGAGGATCGTGTTGCGGGGGCTGTCCGGCGGTTGGCCGGGCGGCCCCTTGGCCTTTGTGGTGGCTGGGGTGAGGGTCCGGGTGCCGTTGGTGTGGGTGTCTCCGAGATCGATCAGGGTTCGTAGGTTGAGGGCCGCGGTGCATGCCACCAGTGGTCTCCACCGCCGGTAGGCGGCCTGCCATTCAGGGCCTGTGGCGGCCTGGCGGCGGGCCGCGAGGTGGCCGTGGTGCGGGCGGACGGTGAGGAGCCGACCGGTTTCTACTGTTGTGCAGCGCTGGCGTAGGGGGTTGCGGTGCACTGGTCGGTGAAGAGTGCATGCGCTGCACGCGCCGTTCAACGGCTCGGGCAGCGCGACGGTGTGGCAGCCGGGGCAGGCCATGTGCTGCTGGCCGTGTCGATGGCGAAGTCGTCGAGGTCTAACGTGCATCCAGCCCCGGTTCAGGACGGCTGCCCTCACAGCTGGTACTCGGCGGGTGGGTTCGGGTGCGGCCCGCGGTGGTGCCGGTCGAGGGACTCCGGAAGGGGGATGGACAACAGGCAGTGGGCCTGGAACTCTCTAGCCGTGCTGATCTTTTTCGAGATATTCGCGCTGCTTATGCTTGGCGCCTTCGGCTTCGGTCTGGTCCTGTTCGCTGATATCCGAGGCATCGGCTCCCACTACGCCGCCCGCAACCGCGCCATTGTCGGGGCGGCGATGGCCAAAGGCCAAGACGTCGGCCGGCTCCTCGTCTTCGGCAAGACTCGCAAGGTCGGTGCCTTCCTCATGATCCTCAGCGGCCTCGCTCTGCTGGTCGTGCTCCCTGGCTTGATCGCCACCCTCACCGGCAACCCCTGATGGGGTTTCCGTCGGTTTGGTAAGTGAGACTCGATGAGTGGCCTCCATCAGGTGCGCACCGGTGCCCCCGTGACCCGCCGCTACTACGACAAGCAACGTGCATGCGACCTCGACGACAACCCCGCCCTCCGGCACGTCGGCAATCGGCTCGCGGCAGGCGATGATCGCCCGGGAGTGGCCGCCGCGGTCGCAGTTGCTGGCGAGGTTGCCAGCCGATCGCATGGCGCGGAGCAGGCGGTGGCACCGAGGATGGTGGTCGCGGTGCGAAGAAGAGGTGTCGGTACGGGTGCTTGCCTCGGACTACCAGCGCATCCTCGAAGTGCTCGCTGACGTCGCGCGGGCGGGGGACGGTCTGCTGTACTGCCGTCAGATTGCTCAGCGGCAGGCGTGGGAGTCGTCGGTTACCGGTGAACAGGGTGTTCCGCCCCGTTGGTCGATCCCTCTCTGAAGTGGTTCTTCGTCCCTGCGTCCGCAGCGTCGTCTCGCGCGTAGCTGGCCTGAGGGGGCAGGGTGTGGCCCCGGCAGTAGTTGCTGCCGGGGCGACCCTCTGCCTGTGGTGCTGGCCAGTCAATCCGACTGGCGGGATCCGTTCGCCAGTGGCGTTTCGGACCTCAGGGTACGGGCTCGTTGGGGATCAGTGACCTTGCAGGTACAGGGCGCTTGCCTGGTCGGGGGTGAAGGCGGAGTTCCACACACGGACCTGGCTGAGGTTGGCGCTGGCGTTCTCGCCGTATGCGCCCTGGTAGAGGCGTCGGCCGATCTGAAGGTTCCCGGCTGCGTTCCAGGTGGTGCCGGTGTATTGGCCGGAGCTGACGAGGGTGCCGTTGACGTACAGGTACATCCGTTTGGTGCTGGCGTCGTAGACGCCGGTGAGCTGGGCCCAGGCGCCGGCATGGGGGGCGTCGGGTCCGGTGGTGGGTCCGTAGATCGGGGTGAAGGCGGCTGTGGTGGTGTCGTCGTTGATCCGGTTGAAGCCCCAGGCGGCTGCGGTGGCGGAGTAGTACAGCTGGAAGCCGTTCTCGTTGCCGGCGGTGTCGGACTGGGAGACGAAGGTCGAATTGGCGCTGGTGCTGTTGAGTTTGACCCAGGCGGAGACGGTGTGGCTCTTGCTTGTGTCCAGAACATTGGCGCTCGTTGCGGCGTAGCCGGTGGAGCCGTTGAGGGCCAGGGCCTCACCCGGAAGGGTTGAGTCCGAGGTCCAGGTGGCGCCGCCGGCGAGGGTGGCGGGATGGGCACCGTTGGAGGTGTCGGCGGCGACGGTGCCGGTGGCGTCGTTGAGCTTCCACTGGCCGGCGGTGGCGGGTACGTATCCGGGATCTCCGGCCAGGGTGGCCGCCTGCGTGGCGGTGAGCTCTCGGTTCCAGGTCTCGATGTTGGACAGGGAGCCGGTGAAGAAGGAGGCGTAGGCGCCCTTGTAGAGCTGGTCGCCGATCTGGAGCTTGCCGGTGAAGCCGGCGACGGGGGTGTGGGTGGCGCCGGCGACGGGCAGGCCGTTCACGTATAGCGTCATGGCTTTGGAGGTGGCGTTGTAGGTGGCGGTGAGGTAGGCCCAGGACTGGAGGTTGACGGTGGCGCCGATCGCGCAGTCGTAGGTGGAACTGCTGTTGTCGGCGGTCTCCATGCAGAATTCCCAGCCGGTGGGGGTGGGGTAGAGGATGAAGCCTGAGCCGTAGCTGCCGACCTGGGACAGGACGACGCCTCCCATCGTGGTGGGTTTGACCCACGCGGAGACGGTGAAGGAGGCGGCCATGCTCACTACAGCGCTAGCTGAGGCCAGGTGTCCGGTGCCGCCTGTGGTGGGGGTGGTGCCGTCGGCGTTGGTGTTCAGGAGTGCGTCGGGGGCGAAGGCGTCGCCGGTGTCCCAGACGGTGCCGGTGGTGCCGGTGAGGTTCTGGGTGCCGATGCTGTCGATGGTGCTGGTGAGGGTGCTGCCTGCGGTGTTGGTGCCGATGTCCTGGAAGTCCCAGGCGTGGTTGGCGGTGGTGGTTGCGGTGGTCGTGGTGGTGAGGGTGGGGTTGTTGGCCAGGTTGGCGGGCAGGTAGGCGGTGCTGGTGCCGGTGGCGGGGTCGGTGGCCCACAGGTCGGGGATGCCGGTGCCGGCGAGGTCGGCGGCCTGCAGGATGCGGGTCTTGCCGGTGTTCCAGCCGCCGGCGACGGTGTACTGGCCGGTTGTGGTGAGGGTGGTGCCTGTGGGGTCCAGTGCGAGGCCGGTCCACAGGTCCAGGTCACCGGTGGTGCGGTTCCACAGGTAGAGGGCGGTGCCGGTGGGCAGCTGGGTGGTGGCCAGGGTCCAGCTGTTCCAGTCCTGGGTGCCGTCGGGGGTGTTGAGGCCGGTCAGGACGTTGCAGCCGCCGGCGCACAGGCCGAAGTCGCTCGGGTCGCTGTAGCCGTACGGGGTGGTCGAGTAGAACAGGAAGAGCCGGTTGTTGATAGTGGCGAGCAGGTCGGGCAGGCCGGTGCCCTGTCCGCTGGTGTTGCCGGCCGCGGCGATCTGGGTGGCGTTGTCGGTGTTGTCGTCCGCCAGTGCGCCGGCGCTGATCTGGAAGGGGGCACTGCCGCCTTCCAGGCCGCCGAGGTTGAGCG
>NZ_JBHEZX010000017.1:0-184991 GCF_042511045.1 Streptacidiphilus alkalitolerans | reverse complement strand
CCCTGGGCTGCGCCCGGCCCTGGGCTGCGCCCGGCCCTGGGCTGCGCCCGGCCCTGGGCTGCGCCCGGCCCTGGGCTGCGCCCGGCCCTGGGCTGCGCCCGGCCCTGGGCTGCGCCCGGCGGCTACCCGCTGCGCGGCGCGGGTCAGCTCAGCCAACTGGCCTGCCGAACCGCCAACACCCCGGCTGCGCCGGACACCCCGGCTGCGCCGGACCCCCCCGGCTGCGCCGGACCCCCCCGGCTGCGCCGGACACCCCGGCTGCGCCGGACCTGTCGGACTGACCGATCCGGCCGAACAGGCCAAGCCCGGTTCCGGTGGAGCCGGGGTCCCGGCTCAGCCCGCGGCCTGGGCGGCCTTCTCCGGCCTCGGGTCCGCACCGACGCCCGCCGTTTCCGCGTGCATGCCCCCCGCGCCAGCACCGGCACCCGCGTCCGCGACCACCCCCGCCCCTGCGACGGGCCCCGCCGCACCGGCGAGGTGGTGGCGGCCGATGGGGATGACCAAAGGCGTGCCGCTGACCGGGTCCTGGATGACCCGACAGCGGAGGCCGAAGACGTCCTCCACCGCCTCGGCGGTAATCACTTCGGCGGGCGGGCCTTCGGCGACAACCCGGCCCGCCTTCATGGCGACCACGTGGTCGGCGTACCGGCAGGCCTGGTTGAGGTCGTGCAGCACCATCACCACCGTCCGTTCCTCCCGCCGGTTCAGGTCGGTGATCAGGTCCAGCACGTCGATCTGGTGGGCCAGGTCCAGATAGGTCGTCGGCTCGTCCAGCAGCAACACCGGCGTGCCCTGGGCGACGGCCATGGCGATCCAGGCCCGCTGCCGCTGCCCTCCTGACAGCTCGTCGACCGGGCGGTCGGCCAGCTCGGCCATCCCGGTCGCGGCCAGCGCCGCGTGCACGGCCTGCTCGTCCGCGCCGGACCACTGCCGCCACCAGGTCTGGTGCGGTGAGCGGCCCCGGTTCACCAGGTCGACGACCGTCAACCCCTCCGGGGCGACCGGCCCCTGCGGCAGGATGCCGAGCCGTTGGGCGAGTTCCCTGGTGGGAATGGAGTGCAGCGCCCGGCCGTCCAACTGCACCACCCCCTGACGTGGTGTCAGCAACCGTGCCAGCGCCCGCAACAGCGTGGACTTGCCGCAGGCGTTCGCGCCGACGACGGCGGTGATCCGACCGGCCGGGACGACCAGGTCGAGGTCGGTCACGACCGCCCGGTTGTCGTAGGACAGGTGCAGTCCCTCGGCCCTCAGCTCGGGATGGCCCGTGTGGCCTGGGGTGGTCGGCATGGGTTCAGCCTCCTGTGTCGGCACGGTTGGTGCGGATGAGCAGCCAGAGCAGGACCGGCGCGCCGAGCACGCCGGTGACGACCCCGACCGGCAGCTCCGTGCCGGGGACGATCTCGCGGGCGATGAGGTCGCCGCCGAGCACGACCAGGGCCCCGGTCAGTGCCGAGGCGAGGGTCGGCGGCCACGCGGTGCGGGCCAGCCGCTGGGCGATCTGCGGTGCGGCCAGCGCCACGAACGCGATCGGCCCGGCCGCGGCCGTGCCGAAGGCGATCAGCCCGACTCCGGTGAGCAGCACGGCGAACCGCACCGGCTGGACCCGGGTGCCGAGCCCGGCCGCGACCTCGTCGCCCAGCTGCAGGGTGCGGATCAGCCGTCCCAGGACCAGTGCGGTCGGCAGCAGCACGGCCAAAGCCACGGCCAGCGGCCCGGCCTGGTCCCAGCCGCGGCCGTTGAGGTTGCCGACCAGCCAGCCGAGCGCGGCCTGGGCCTGGAACCGCTGGCCCCTGGCGACCAGGAAGTCGGTGGCGCTGGAGCAGATCCAGGAGACCCCGATGCCGACCAGGATGATCCGGTAGCCGGTGACGCCGCCGCCCCGCCAGGCCAGCAGATAGACGATCAAAGCCGTGGCCAGCGCGCCGATCAGCCCGAGGGTCTGGCTGCCGAGGGCGCCGCCCCAGCCCCAGACGATCCCGGCGACGACCGCGGTGCCGGCGCCCTCGGTGATCCCGATCATGTCCGGGCTGGCCAGCGGATTGCGGGTCATGGTCTGGAACAGCGCGCCGGACGCCCCGAAGGCGATGCCGACCAGCAGTCCGACCACGGCCCGCGGCAGCCGGAAGTCCCGGACCACCAGCAGGGTTCCCGGGTCGCCCTGGCCGAACAGGGCTTTGACCACGTCGGGAAGGCTGATCGGGTAGTCGCCGATGGACAGCCCCCAGCAGAAGACCAGGAAGACAGCGACGGCGAGCACCACCGACACCGCGATCAACCGCGGCCGGACGATCCCGGAAACCGGTGGCACAGCCAACCGGAAGGAACGGACGGAAATACGTCCGGAAGTCTGAAGAGTCATGGTCACAGCTCCGCGAGTCGGCGCCGACGCACCATGGCGATGAAGAACGGGCCGCCGATGAAGGCGACGATGGTGCCGGCCTGGATCTCGGTGGGCCGGTCGACCATCCGTCCGGCGATGTCGGCGGCGAGCAGCAGGCACGGCGCGAGCAGCGCCGACAGCGGCAGCAGCCAGCGGTGGTCAGGGCCGATCCCCGCGGCCTGGGCCAGGATCCGGGCCAGGTGCGGGACGACCAGGCCGAGGAACACCACCGGGCCGATCACCGCCACCGCACCGCCGGTCAGCAGCATCACCGCGACCACGCCCTGGAACCGGACCAGCCCCAGCCGCCGTCCCAGCGAGGCCGCCACGTCCTCGCCCAGGGCCAGGCTGTTGAGCGCGGGCGCGCAGGCGAGCGCGAGCACCGCGCCGAGACCGAGGAACGGCAGGATCCGCAGGACCACCCCGCTGTCCTGGTTGGCGATGGACCCGGCCGACCAGAAGCGGTAGCGGTTCAGCGCGTCCGGGTCGGTCAGCACGATGGCGCTGGTCAGCGAGGAGAGCAGCGAGGTCACCGCGATCCCGGCGAGCGCCAGCTTGACCGGGGTCAGCCCTGAACGCCCGAGTCGGCCCAGCAGGTAGACCACCAGGCTGGCCGCCAACGCCCCGGCGAAGGCGAACCAGATGTAGCCGAACAGCGATCCGACCCCCAGTACCGCGATGGCCAGCACGATGGCGAAGGAGGCCCCGGCGCTGACGCCGAGCATGCCGGGGTCGGCCAGCGGGTTGCGGGTCAGCGCCTGCATCAGGGCGCCGGACAGGCCGATGGCCGCGCCGGCGGTGAGGCCGAGCGCGGTCCTGGGGATCCGGGCCGACCAGACGATGTTGTCCACCAGCTGACTCGGCGGATGCCCGAACAGCGCCCGCAGGACCTGGTCCGGAGGCACCGTGCGGGCTCCCAGGGCGACCGACAGCAGGCAGATCAGGACGAGGGCGGCACCGAGCAGCCCCACCAGCAGGGCGGGGCGAAGTCCGCTGCCCCGGCTCACCGGGCAGTCTCCAAGGTCGTCAACGGGCGTCAACTTTCTGCACTCGGGCGGGCCTTGGCTCCCGCTGCCACGCCTACGGGCGCGACGTGCGGCCCGGCGGCCCGGGCTTTGCAGGAACAGATCCACATGGTTAGGTAATGCTTACCTTAGTACGACCTGCGATCGTCCGGCCAAGCCGGTTCCGTACACCCTGGGAGGCGCGGTCAACTGTGTCCGCTAACGAAGAAGTGACGGCGTACTGGCGTCGGCGGCTGGCCGGGCTCCCGCAGGAGACGGCACTGCCGGTCGACTTCCCCTACCCGCTGCTGTCCTCCGCGGGCCGGGACAGCCGCAGCCGTCCGCTCACCGCGGCGGTGGAAGAGATCACGCTCCTGGCGGGGTACGTCGCCCTGCTGTACCGCTACGGCGGCGGCCAGGACATCACCGTCGGCCACCAGGACCTGCCGCTGCGGATCGAGCTGGACGGCGGGACGAGCTTCGCCGACCTGCTGCGCCGCGTCACCACCGCCTCGGCTGAGGCACAGTCCCACCGACTGCCCCTCACCGAGCTCGCGGCCGAGCTGGAAGCCGAGCCCCTGCGCGGCGGCGGGCTGCTCTTCAATACCGGACTCGGTATCAACTCCAGCCGCTCGCTTGACCTTTCGCTCCACCTGACGGCGGACGAACTGCGGCTCGACTACCGCCCCGACCTGTTCCGGGCCGAGACCGCCGAGCGCCTGCTGAGGCACCTCGCCACCCTGCTCGCCGACGGCCTGGCCCGACCGCAGACCCCCATCGGCGAGCTGGCCCTGCTGAGCGCCGGGGAGCGACGTCAGATCCTGCTGGAGTGGAACGACACCGAGCACTTCGTACCAGCCCTGACCTGGCCGGAGATGTTCGCCGAGCAGGTCGCCCTGCGTCCGGACGCGGTCGCCCTGGTCTTCGCTGACACCCGGCTCAGCTACGCCGAACTGGACCGGCGTGCCAACCGCCTGGCCCATGCGCTGATCGCCCGCGGCGCCGGCCCCGAGCAGGTGGTGGCCCTGGCGCTGCCCCGCTCGGTGGAGCTGATCGTGGCCGAGGTCGCGGTGCTGAAGTCCGGCGCGGCCTACCTCCCGGTGGACGCCGACTACCCGGCCGACCGGATCGCCCACATGCTGGCCGACGCCGCCCCGATCTGCCTGGTCGGCACCACCGCCACCGCAGCCCACACCGCCGCCCGCACCGCAGCCGGGCCGGACACCGGCCCGGCCCTGCTGCTGCTCGACACCCCGGAGACCGCCGCGGAGTTGGCGTCCGGTCCGAGCCATGACCCGACCGAGGCCGACCGAGGTCCGCTGGCCGTGGCGAACGCCGCCTATGTGATCTACACCTCCGGCTCCACCGGCCGGCCCAAGGGCGTGGTGCTGTCGCACGCCGGGGTCGCCAAGCTGGTGGCCACCCAGAGCGAGCGCTTCGGTATCGGCCCGGACAGCAGGGTGCTGCAGTTCGCCTCGCCCAGCTTCGACGTGGCCTTCTGGGACCTGTGCCTGGGCCTGCTCTCCGGCGGTCGGCTGGTCGTGGTCCCGGCCGAACTGCGGGTGCCGGGCCGCCCGTTGGCCGACTACGCCAACGCCAACGGGATCACCTTCATGATCCTGCCCCCGGCCCTGCTGGCCGCGATGCCGGAGGACGTGCTGCTGCCGCCCGCCGCGACCCTGCTGGCCGGCACCGAGCGGGTCTCCCCGGAGCTGGTCGCCCGCTACGCCCGGGGCCGGATGATGTTCAACGCCTACGGCCCGACCGAGGCCACCACCAACTCCACCCTCGGCCGCTGCGACCCGGACACTCCGGTCGGCAGCATCGTGCCCATCGGCGTCCCCGACCCCGGGACCAGGGCCTATGTGCTGGACGACCGGCTCGGGCCGGTCCCGGCCGGGGCGACCGGTGAGCTGTACCTCGGCGGCGCGGGGCTGGCCCGCGGCTACCTCGGCCGACCCGCGCTGACCGCCGAGCGCTTTGTCGCCGACCCGTTCGGCGCGCCGGGGGAGCGGCTCTACCGCACCGGCGACCTGGTGCGCTGGAAGCCGGACGGGCGGCTGGAGTTCCTCGGCCGGGCCGACGCCCAGGTGAAGGTCCGCGGCTTCCGGATCGAGCCCGGCGAGATCGAGTCGGTGCTGCGGGCGCACCCCGCCGTGGAGCAGGCGGCGGTGGTGGTCCGCGAGGACCGCCCCGGCGACCGCCGGCTCGCCGCCTATGTCGTCCCCGCGCTGGACGCCGACCCGGCCGCGGCCGGGGCCGACCAGGTCGAGGAGTGGAAGGAACTGCACGAGCTGCTCTACGCGGCGGCCGGCGGCGAGGGCTTCGCGGAGAACTTCGCGGGCTGGAACAGCATGTACGACGGGCTGCCGATCCCGGTGGGCGAGCTGCGCGAGTGGCGCGACGCCACCGTCGCCAGGATCGAGCAGCTGCAGCCGCGCAAGGTGCTGGAACTCGGCGTCGGCAGTGGGCTGATCCTGTCCCGGATCGCCCCCGGCTGCGAGGAGTACTGGGGCACGGACCTCTCCGAGGAGGCGGTGCGGGCGCTGCGCGCCCAGATCGACACGGTGCCCGAACTGGCGGACCGGGTACGGCTGCTGGCCCGCCCGGCGCACGACACCGCCGGGCTGCCGCAGGGCCGGTTCGACCTGGTGCTGCTCAACTCGGTGGTCCAGTACTTCCCCAGCGCCGAGTACCTGACCCAGGTGCTGGAGTCGGCCGCCGCGCTGCTCGCCCCCGGCGGCAGCCTGTTCATCGGCGATGTGCGCAATCTGCGGCTGCTGCGCTGCCTCAGGGCCGCCGCCGAGACCCGGCGCGCCGCCGACCCGCAGGACAAGCAGGCCCTGCGCGCGGCCGTCGAGCGGTCGGTGGCCTGGGAGGGCGAGCTGCTGCTCGACCCCGACTTCTTCGCGGCGCTCGACGGGTTCGACGCCGACATCCGGATCAAGCGCGGCGACCACCACAACGAGCTGACCCGCTACCGCTACGACGTGGTGCTGCGCAAGCGCGCCGCCGCGCCCGTGGACGTCCCGCAGGAAGAGGTCGGCTGGCCCGGCCTGCCGGCCCTGGACGCGCTGCTGACCGACCGTCCGGCCCGGCTCCGGGTCACCGGTGTGCCCAATGCCCGGCTGGCCGAGGACCTCGCCGACCTCGCCGCCTGCGGCGACAGCAGCCGCCCCGCCGCCGCTCCCGGCGCCGACCCGGAGGCCCTGTACGCGCTCGGCGCCCGGCACAGCTACCAGGTCGCGCTGACCTGGAACGGCGCGGCCGACGACGGCAGCCTCGACGCCGTGCTGGCGCCGGTGGACCAGACCCTCGGCACGCTCTACCGCCCCTCGGGGGACGTCCCCCTGGCCAACCGTCCGGCGCCGTTCCGCGACGTCAACGCGCTGATGCGGAACCTGCGTGCGCACGCCGCCCAGTGGCTGCCCGCGTACATGGTGCCGTCCGCCCTGGTCCCGCTGGAGCGGCTCCCGGTGACGCCGAGCGGCAAGCTGGACCAGGCCGCGCTGCCGGTCCCCGACTACGCCGCGCTCAGCCACGGCCGCGCGCCCCGCGACGCCCGCGAGCAACTGCTCTGCACCCTCTACGCCGAGGTGCTGGGCCTGGGCACGGTCTCGGTGGACGACGACTTCTTCGCGCTGGGCGGCGACAGCATCATCGCCATCCAGCTGCTGATCGCCGCCCGCAGGGCCGGGCTGCGGCTCAGCCCCGGCGACGTCTTCCGGCACCGCACGGTCGCCGCGCTGGCCCAGGTCGCCGAGGCCCCGAACGAAAGCCAGGACGCCGCCGCACCGGTCCGGCCGGACCCGGCCGCATTGGAGGCGCTCCAGGGCGAGCACCCGGTCGCGGTCGAGGAACTGCTCCCGCTGGGACCGCTGCAGCAGGGCTTCTACTTCCACTCGCTGCTGGACGGCGCCGACCGCGACGCCTATGTGGTGCAGCAGGTGCTGGAGCTCGGCGGCCCGGTCGACGGTGCGGCGCTGCGCCGGGCCGCCCAGCGGCTGCTGGACCGGCACGCCCCGCTGCGCGCCTGCTTCCGACGGCTCCCCGACGGCAGCCCGGTGCAGATCATCGCGGCCGGCCTCGAGCTGCCCTGGCGCGAGCTGGACCTGTCGGCGCAGGAGGCCGGACTGCGGCTGCCGCTGGCCGACGCGGTCGCGGCCGACGAGCGGATCCGCCGCTTCGACCTGTCCCGGCCGCCGCTGCTGCGCTGCGCCCTGGTCCGGCTCGGCCCCGAGCAGAGCCGCCTGGTGCTGACGTTCCATCACATCATCGCCGACGGCTGGTCGCTTCCGGTGCTGCACCGGGAGCTGCTGGCCGGCTACGGTCCGGCCCCCGCCGCGCTGCCCGAGCCCGCCCCGTACCGGGAGCATCTGCGCCGACTGGCCGCCGCGGACCGGCCCGCGGCCCTGGCCGCCTGGCAGACCGCGCTGGACGGGCTGGACGGCCCGACCCGGCTGCTGCCCGGCCCGGCCGACGTCGCCCCGCTGGATCCCGGGCAGGTCCGGGTCGAGCTCTCCGAGGAGCTGACCGCCCGGCTCGGCGCCCGGGCCAGGGAGCAGGGGGTCACCCTCGGCACGGTGGTCCTGGCCGCCTGGGGCCTGCTGCTCGGACGGCTGACCGGCCGTCAGGACGTGGTGTTCGGCACCACCGTCTCCGGCCGGGACGCCCAGGTCGAGGGCGTCGAGTTGATGGTCGGCCTGTTCATCAACACCCTGCCGACCCGGGTCCGGCTGCGGCCCACCGACACCCTCGGCACATTGCTGCACCGGCTCCAGGACGAGCAGGCGCAGCTGCTGGAGCACCAGCACCTCGGCTTGGCCGAGATCCAGCGGCTGGCCGGACCGGCGGGCGGCGGCGAACTCTTCGACACCCTGGTGGTCTTCGAGAACTACCCGGCTGAGACCGGCCTGGCCGACCCCTCCGGCACGGTCAGGATCACCGGCCATGAGTTCCACGACGCGGTGCACTACCCGCTGGCCCTGATCGTCAAGCCGGGCCGCCGCCTGGACCTGCGGCTGAAGCACCACACCGGGCGGATCGACCCGGCCGCCGTGGCGCGGATCGCCGACCGGCTGACCGAGGTGCTGCGGGCGCTGGCCGCCGACCCCCGGCAGTCGGTGGCCGGCCTCGACCTGCTGTCGGCCGAGGAACGGGCCGAGGCCCACCCGGCCGGGGAGCACCGGCACGTTCCGGCGACCACCCTGGTCGGCGCCTTCGAGGCCCAACTGGCCCGGACTCCGCAGGCGGTGGCGGTCGTTGCTGAGACCGGCAGCCTCAGTTACCAGGAGCTGGACGGCCTGGCCGGGGCCCTGGCCGCCAGGCTGCGGGCGCGTGGCGCGGGCCCCGGACGGATCGTCGCGGTCGCCGTGCCGCGTTCGGCAGAGCTGATGGTGGCGCTGCTCGGTGTGCTGAAGGCCGGCGCGGCCTATCTGCCGGTCGACCTGGACCACCCGGCCGAACGGGTGGCCCAGCTGCTCGCCGATTCCGGCGCGGACACGGTGCTGACCACCGCCGCCAACGCCGGGCGGCTGCCCGCGCTGCCGGGCCTGCAGCCGCTGCTGCTCGACGTCCCGGAGGAATCCGTCGGCGAGACGACGGCCGTGCCGGCCGGGCCCGACGATCCCGCCTACCTGATCTACACCTCCGGCTCCACCGGCCGTCCCAAGGGCGTGCTGGTCACCCATCGGGCCATCGTCAACCGGCTGGCCTGGATGCAGGGCGAGTACGGACTGCGTGCCGACGACCGGGTGCTGCAGAAGACGCCGGCCGGCTTCGACGTCAGCGTCTGGGAGTTCTTCTGGCCGCTGTGCGAGGGCGCGGCGGTCGTCCTCGCCAGGCCGGAGGGCCACCGGGACCCCGCGTATCTGACCGCCCTGGTCCGTGAGCAGCGGATCACCACCCTGCACTTCGTGCCCTCGATGCTGGAGGCCTTCCTCCAGGCGGAAGAGATCACGGAGGACCTCGGCTGGGTGTCCTCGCTGCGCCGGGTGTTCAGCAGCGGCGAGGCCCTGCCCGGCGCCGCCGCCGCCCGTTGGCACGCGCTCACCGCCGTCCCGCTGCACAACCTCTACGGGCCCACCGAGGCCGCCGTGGACGTCACCCACCACCGCTACGACGGGGCGGAGGACACCACCGTGCCGATCGGGCGGCCGGTGTGGAACACCGGGCTGAGGGTGCTGGACTCCTGGCTGCGCCCGGTCCCGGCCGGGGTGCCGGGAGAGCTCTATCTGACCGGTGTCCAGCTGGCCCGGGGCTACCACGCCCGGCCCGGCCTGACCGCCGAGCGCTTCACCGCCGACCCCTTCGGCGGCCCCGGCGAGCGGATGTACCGCACCGGCGACCTGGTGCGCCGCCGCGAGGACGGCACGGTGGAGTACCTGGGGCGGACCGACCGTCAGGTCAAGCTGCGCGGCAACCGGATCGAGCCGGGCGAGATCGAGGCCGCATTGGTCCGTCAACCGGCCGTGGCGCAGGCCGCGGTGACGGTCAACGGCTCGCTGCTGATCGCCTATGTCGTCCCGGCTGCGGGGCGCCGCCCGGAGCCGGGCGCGCTGCGGGCCGCCTTGGCCGGCGCCCTGCCGGCCGCGCTGGTGCCGGAGGTCTATGTGCTGCTCGACGCGCTGCCGCTGACCCCGAACGGCAAGCTGGACCGGGCCGCGCTGCCCGCACCGCAGGCCGCCCGGGCGGAGGCCCGGGCCCCGGAGACCGAGCGGGAGCGGACGCTCACCGAGATCTTCGCCGCCGTGCTGAAGCTCGATCAGGTCGGCCCCGACGACGACTTCTTCCTGCTCGGCGGCGACAGCATCAGCTCCATCGGCGTCTCCAGCCGGGCCCGCAGGGCCGGACTCGACCTCAGCCCGCGCGACGTGTTCGCCCGCCGCACTCCCGCCGCCCTGGCCGCAGCCGCGCCCGCCGCGCCCGCCGCGCCGGTCGCCGCCCGCGAGCCGCTGCGCTCCGGCTTCGCCCTGACCGCCGAGGAGACCGCGCACGTCCAGCGGCTGAGCCCCGGCCCGGTGGCCGACGTCTGGCCGCTGGCCCCGCTGCAGGAGGGGCTGTTCTTCCACTCCACCTATGACGACGCGGGCCTGGACGTCTACACCGTCCATGAGTCCTTCGACGTCGCCGACGGGCTCGAGACCGACCGGCTGCGCACTGCCGCGGCGGCGCTGCTGGCCCGCAACCCCGGGCTGCGGGCCGGGTTCACCAGCGAGGGCCTGCGCCGGCCGGTGCAGTTCATCACCGCCGACCCCGGCGTCCCGCTGGACGAGGTCGACCTCACCGGCCTGCCCGCCGCCGAGCAGGAGGCCAGGCTGCGCGAGCTGATGGACGAGGAGCGGGCCCGCCGCTTCGACCTGGCCCGGCCGCCGCTGTTCCGGCTGCTGCTGCTCCGCCTCGGCGGCGACCGCGGCGACCGGCTGGTGATCGGCCGTCATCTGCTGCTGTGGGACGGCTGGTCCGCCTGGGTCTTCCTGGACCAGCTCTTCGCGCTCTACCGCAGCGGCGGGGACGACCGCGCGCTGCCGCGCCCCGGCTCCTACCGCGACTACCTGACCTGGCTGGAGGCGCAGGACAGCGCCGCCGCCACCCTGGCCTGGCGCGAGGCGCTGGCCGGTCTTGACCAGCCGACCCTGCTGGCCGCGGCCGACCGGGGCCTGGAACCGGCCGTCCCCGAGCAGCTGGAGACACTGCTCCCGGCCGGTCTCGGCGAGCGGCTGCGCGACACCGCGCGCGGCCACGGCCTCACCCTCAACACCCTGCTGAACGCCGCCTGGGGGCTGGCCCTGGCCAGCGCCACCGGCCGCACCGACGTGGTCTTCGGCACCACCGTGGCCGGGCGGCCGAGCGAGGTGCCGGACGTCGAGCATGTCATCGGGCTGTTCCTGAACACTGTCCCGACCAGGATCGGCTTCGACCCGGCCGAACCGGTGCTCGGGCTGCTGCGCCGGATCCAGGACCAGCGGCTGGCGCTGATGCCGCACGAGTACCTGAGCCTCGGCGTGCTGCAGGCCGAGACCGGCCACCGGCGGCTGTTCGACACCCTGTTCGTGCTGCGCGACAACGACACCGAGGACCGGCTCGCCGAGCTGAGGGTCCGTCATGGCGCGGTCGCCGTGGCCAATGTCGACGCCACCCACTACCCGGTCAACCTGATCGTGACGCCGGGCCGGCGGATCCGGATCACCCTCGCGCACAACCCGGACGCGGTGGACCGGCCGCGGGCCGAGGCGCTGCTCGACCGCTTCACACTGCTGCTGGACCGGCTCACCCGGGACCTGGCCGCGCCGGTCGGCAGCCTGGACCCGCTGCTGCCGGCCGAGCAGGCCGCGCTGCGGCTGCGCTCGGTGGCGGGCCGGGTGCCCGACCCCGAGCGGACCGTCGCCGACCTGCTCGCCGACCAGGCCGCCCGCACCCCCGGGGCCACCGCCCTGGTCTTCGGCGGACAGCGCGTCAGCTACGCCGAGCTGGACGCCAGGATCAACCGCGCCGCCCGGCTGCTGCTGGCGCACGGGGCGGGCCCGGAACGGGTGGTCGCCCTCGCGCTGCCGCGCTCGGTGGACACCGTGGTGGCGCTGTTCGCGGTGCTGCGCACCGGTGCGGCCTATCTGCCGCTGGAACTGGACCACCCGGACGACCGGCTGGCGCAGATGCTCGACGACGCCCGCCCGGCCCTGCTGCTGTCCACCGGCCCGGTGGCCGCCGCCCGGCTGTCCGGCGCGGCCCCGGAGGCCGTCCGGCTGCTGCTGGACGACCCGGAGCTGGCTACGGAGCTGGCCGCGCGGTCCGGCGACCCGGTCACCGAGGCCGAGCGGCCCCGGTTCAGCCTGGAGCACCCGGCCTATGTGATCTACACCTCCGGTTCCACCGGGCGCCCCAAGGGCGTGGTCACCCCCTACCGGGGCCTGACCAATATGCAGTTGAACCACCAGCGCGAGGTCTTCGCCCCGGCCGTGGCCTCGGCCGGCGGCCGGCGGCTGCGGATCGCCCACACCGTCTCCTTCGCCTTCGACATGTCCTGGGAGGAGCTGCTCTGGCTGGTCGAGGGCCATGAGGTGCACATCTGCGACGAGGAGCTGCGCCGCGACGCCGAGGCCCTGGTCCGCTACTGCGGGGCGCACCGGATCGACGTCGTCAATGTCACCCCCACCTACGCCCACCTGCTGATCGAACAGGGGCTGCTGGACGGCGCGCACCGGCCGCCGCTGGTGCTGCTCGGCGGCGAGGCGGTCCCCGAGGCGGTCTGGAACCGGCTCAGGGACACCGAGGGCAGCTACGGCTACAACCTCTACGGCCCCACCGAGTACACCATCAACACCCTCGGCGGCGGCACCGGCGACAGCGCCACCCCCACCGTCGGCCGTCCCATCCGCGGCACCCGGGCCCATCTGTTGGACGACTGGCTGCGCCCGGTCCCGGACGGGGTCCCCGGCGAGCTGTACATCGCCGGAACCGGCCTGGCCCGCGGCTACCTCAACCGGTCGGGACCGACCGCCGAGCGCTTCGTCGCGGACCCGTTCGGGGAGCCAGGGGAGCGGATGTACCGCACCGGGGACCTGGTGCGCCGCCGCGCCGACGGCAACCTGGACTTCCTCGGCCGCACCGACGACCAGGTCAAGATCCGCGGCTACCGGGTGGAACTGGGCGAGGTGGAGACCGCGCTGGCCCAGCACCCCGGGGTGGCCCGGGCCGCGGTGATCGCTCGTGACGATCCATCAGCACCCGGCACCAGCCGACTGATCGGCTATGTGGTGCCCGGCGAGCTGTCCGGCGAGGAGCGGGAGTCGGTCGAGCGGGCCCAGGTCGGGGCGTGGCAGCAGGTCTACTCCGAGGAGTACGAGCAGATCAGCACCGCCGTCTTCACCGAGGACTTCGCCGGCTGGGACAGCAGCTACGACGGGCGGCCGATCCCGTTCGAGCAGATGGCGGAGTGGCGCGAGCAGACCGTGGCCCGGATCAGGGAGCTGCGTCCGCGCCGGATCCTGGAGATCGGCGTCGGCTCCGGGCTGCTGCTGGCCCGGCTGGCGCCGGAGGCGGAGGCCTACTGGGCCACCGACTTCGCTGCGCCGGTGATCCGCAAGCTCGTGCAGGACCTGCTCCGCGATCCGGAGCTGGCGGCCAAGGTGGAGCTGCGCTGCCAGTCCGCCGAGGTCACCGAGGGCCTGCCGACCGGGTACTTCGACACCGTGGTGATCAACTCGGTGGTGCAGTACTTCCCGAGCATCGGCCATCTGACCGAGGTCATCCGGGGCGCCGCGGCGCTGCTGGCCCCCGGCGGGGCGCTCTTCGTCGGCGACGTCCGCAATCTGCGCCTCGCCCGCGCCTTCCACACCGCCGTGCAGCGGACCAGGGCCGGGGACGGCGCGGAGCCGCGGCAGCTGCTGCGGGCCGCCGAGCGCGGGCTGCGGCTGGAGAAGGAACTGCTGGTCGACCCGGACTACTTCAGCACCCTGAGCCTCGACGACCTGGGCTTCGACGTCGACCTGCGCACCAAGCGCGGATGGCACCACAATGAGCTGACCCGGCACCGCTACGACGCCGTGCTGTACCGGGCCGGCCGCGAGCCGCTGGACCTGGCCGACGTCCCGACGCTGGCCTGGTCGGACGCGCTGGAGCGGCAGCTGGAGCGGGAGTTGGAGCAGCGGCGGCCCGAGCAGCTGCGGGTCACCGGCATCCCGGACGCCCGCACCGCCGGCGAGCTGGCGGCGCTGCGGGCCCTGGAGCAGGGCCGCAGCGCACCCGAGCAGGAGGCCGGGGGAGTGGACCCGGAGACCCTGCAGACCCTCGGGGCCTCGCTCGGCTACCGGGTGCTGACCACCTGGTCCGCCGAACTCGGCTGCTACGAGGCCGTGTTCCTGCGCGGCGGGCCCGCCGACGTGACCGGCCTGTACCGACCCGGCGGCGGCACGCCCCCGTACGCCAACAGCCCGGCGGCGGCCCGGAACGCGGACGGCCTGGTCCGGCGGCTGCGCGAGGACCTGCGGCAGCAGCTGCCCGACTACATGGTCCCGGCGGCCTTCGTCACCCTGGACCGGCTGCCCATGAACCACAACGGCAAGCTGGACCTGCGCGCCCTGCCGGACCCGGAGCCCGCCGCGGCGCTGGGCAGCGGCCGGGGTCCGCGCACCCCGCAGGAGGAGGTGCTGTGCCGGCTGTTCGCCGAGGTGCTGGGTCTGCCCGAAGTCGGCGCCGAGGACGGCTTCTTCGACCTCGGCGGCCACTCCCTGCTGGCCACCCGGCTGATCAGCCGGGCCAGGACCGAGCTCGGCGCGGAACTGGCGATCCGCGACCTGTTCGAGGCCCCCACCCCGGCCCGACTGGCCGAGCGGGCCGACACCGGCCGGACCGCACGCCCGGCGGTACGGGCCGAGGCCGAACGGCCGGAGCGGATCCCGCTCTCCCCGGCCCAGCGCCGGCTGTGGCTGGCCGAGCGGCTGGACAGCGGCGACGCCTACCACTTCCCGCTGGTCGCCCGGCTGCGCGGCGCCCTGGACCCGCAGCTGCTGCGGCAGGCGCTGCGTGCGGTGACGGTCCGTCATGAGGCGCTGCGCACCCTGGTCGAGGAGCAGGACGGCGAGCCCTACCAGCTGATCCTGCCCGCCGCCGAGGCCGAGCCCGGCTTCACCGTCGAGGACTGCCCGGAGCAGGACCTCGCCGCCCGGATCGACGCCGCCGTCGCCCGCCGCTTCGACCTGGGATCCGAACTGCCGCTGCGGGCCGCCGTGCTGCGAATCGGCGCGGACGACCACGTGGTGGCGATCGTGCTGCACCACATCACCACCGACGAGTGGTCCGACCGGCCGTTCCTGGCCGATCTGGCCACCGCCTACTCGGCTCTGACGGAGGGTCAGCAGCTGCCGTGGCAGCCGCTGCCGGTGCAGTACGCCGACTACACTCTGTGGCAGCGGCGGCTGTTGGGCGAGTCCGCCGAGGGCACGCGTCAACTCGCCTTCTGGGTCGACGCGCTGGCCGGGCTGCCGGATGAGATTCCGCTGCCGCTGGACCGCCCCCGTCCCGCCGCACCGACCGGCCGGGCCGGCCTGGTACGGGCCGAACTGGACCCGGACACCGCCGCCGCCCTGCGGGCCCTGGCCGGGCGGACCGGTACCAGCATGTTCATGGTGTTCCAGGCCGCCGTGGCGGCGCTGCTGCACCGGATGGGCGCGGGCGAGGACATCCCCCTCGGCGCCCCGATCGCCGGGCGCACCGACAGCGCTCTGGACGATCTGGTCGGCTTCTTCGTCAACACCCTGGTACTGCGGGCCGACCTGTCGGGCGACCCCTCGTTCACCGAACTGCTGGGCAGGGTCAAGGAAGCCGACCTGGCCGCCTTCGAGCACCAGGACCTGCCCTTCGACCGGGTGGTCGAGGCCGTCAACCCGCCCCGGGTGCCGGGCCGCAACCCGCTGTTCCAGGTGATGACCGGCTACCACTACCGCCCCGACGGGGACCCGCAGGTGCTGGGCCTGCCCACCGAGTGGTGGCCGACCCGCTTCGGGACCGCCAAGTTCGACCTGGACTTCACCTTTGTGGACCACGCGGGCGAGAACCGGGTCACCCTGCTGCTGGAGTACGCGGCCGATCTGGCCGACCACCGGACCGCCGAGACCCTGGCACAGCGTCTGCTGAGTCTGCTGACCGTGCTGGCCGCCGAGCCGGACCGTCCGATCGGGCGGATCGGGGTGCTGACCGACGACGAGCGCCGCGACTCCCTGGGCGCCTGGAACCACACCGCCGCGCCGCTGGAGCCACGTACCGTCCCGGAGATCTTCGCCGAGGCGGCCGAGGCCGGGGCCGACCGGACCGCGCTGGTCACCGACCGCGGGCGGCTGACCTTCAGTGAACTGTCCGCCCGGGTGGACGGTATCGCCGGGCTGCTGCGGCGACGCGGGATCGGCGCCGAGAGCGTGGTCGGCCTGGCCCTGCCCCGGGCCGAGATGGTGCCCGCGATCCTCGGCGTGCTCGCCGCGGGAGCGGCCTACCTGCCGCTGGATCCGGGCTACCCGGCGGAGCGGCTGGAGTACCTGCTCCAGGACGCCGCCCCGGTGCTGCTGCTCAGCACCCGGGCCGTCGCCGCCGGGCTGCCGCCCGAGCGGCCGGAGACCCTGCTGCTGGACGACCCGCTGACGGCGACTGACGCGGCGTCAGCCATCGGCGGGCGCCCGCTGCCCTCGAGCGCCGCGTATGTCATCCACACCTCCGGCTCGACCGGCCGTCCCAAGGGTGTGCTGGGGACGCACCGGGGCCTCAGCAACCTGTTCGCCGCCCACCTCGTGGACCTGGTCGAACCGGCCCGGATCGCCGCAGGCAAGTCGCGGCTGCGCGCCGTGCACGCCGCCTCGTTCAGCTTCGACGGCTCCTGGGAGCCGCTGCTCTGGCTGCTGGCCGGGCATGAGCTGCATGTCGTCGGCGAGAGCGTGCTGACCGACCCGGCCGCGCTGCTCGATCTGCTGGCCGAGCAGCGGATCGACTTCGTCGACCTGACCCCCACCTATCTGCAGGAACTGGTCCACCACGGCTTCCTGGACCCGGACCGCTACCGTCCGGCCACCATCGCGGTGGGCGGCGAGGCCACCCCCGCCGCGCTCTGGGAGCGGCTCTGCGCGCTGCCGGACACGGTGGTGCACGACCTCTACGGGCCGACCGAGTGCGCCGTCGACGCCTACGGACGGCACAGCGCGGGCCCGGACGGCGCGCCCTGGGCCGCCCCGCTGGCCAATACCCGGGCCCATGTCCTGGACCCGGCGCTGCAGCCGGTCCCGGTCGGCGTGCCGGGAGAGCTCTACCTCGCGGGCGTCGGGCTGGCCCGCGGCTATCTGCACCGGCCCGGCCTGACCGCCGAGCGCTTCACCGCCGATCCCTTCGGCAAGTCGGGCGAGCGGATGTACCGGACCGGTGACCTGGTGCGCCGTCGTGCCGACGGCACCCTGGAGTTCCTCGGCCGCACCGACGACCAGGTGAAACTGCGCGGCTTCCGGATCGAGCCGGGCGAGATCGAGACGGTGCTGCGGACCCACCCGCAGGTGGCCCAGGCGGCCGTACTGATCCGCGAGGACGCCCCGGGCGACCGCCGACTGGTGGCCTACACCGTCCCGGTCGGCGAGCCCGGCACCGATCCGGCCGCGCTGCGGTCGCACCTGGCCGCGGTGCTGCCCGAGCACATGGTCCCGACGGCCTTCGTCGAACTCCCGGCCCTGCCGCGCTCCGTCGCCGGCAAGCTGGACCGGCAGGCGCTGCCCGCGCCCGGCCCGGTCACCGCCGGAGCGGGACGGCGGGCCAGGGACGCCCGCGAGGAGATCCTCTGCGAGCTGTTCGGCGCGGTGCTCGGCACCGGCCAGGTGGGCGTGGACGACGACTTCTTCGCCCTCGGCGGCCACTCGCTGCTGGCGATGCGCCTGGTCAGCCGGATCCGCACGGCGCTGGGCGCCGAGCTCGCGCTGCGCGCGGTCTTCGAGGCCCCCACCCCGGCCCGGCTGGCCGAGCGGCTGCGCGAGGGACGCGGCGGCCGGCGGCCCGTGCCGGCGCCCGCGGCCCGGCCCGAGCCGCTGCCGCTGTCCTTCGCCCAGCAGCGGCTGTGGGTGCTGCACCAGCTGGAGGGCCCCGGCGCCGGCTACACCCTCCCTGCCGCCTGGCGGCTGTCAGGACCGCTGGACCAGGACGCCCTGGCCGCAGCGGTAAGGGATCTGGCGGTGCGTCATGAGAGCCTGCGCACCGTCTTCCCGCAGCGGGACGGCCGTCCGTACCAGCGGGTGCTGGAGCCGGAGCAGCTCGGCGCGCTCACCCGCGCCGAGCGGAGCGCCGAGGCCGAGCTGCCCGCCAGGCTGGCCGAGGCGGCGGCCGAGGGCTTCGCCATCGACCGTGAGTCGCCGCTGCGGGTGCGGGTGTTCCAGCTGGCTCCCGAGGAGTCCGTGCTGCTGCTGGTGGTCCATCACATCGCCGGTGACGAGTGGTCGGACCAGCCGCTCTGGCGCGACCTGGCCACCGCCTACCGGGCCCGGGCCGAGGGCCGGGCCCCGCAGTGGCAGCCGCTGCCGGTGCAGTACGCCGACTACACCCTCTGGCATCGTCAGTTGCTCGGTGACGCCGCCGACCCGGACAGCCTGCGCACCCGTCAGCTCGGCTACTGGCAGCGCGCTCTGGCCGGAATGCCGGAGGAGCTGGCGCTGCCCTACGACCGTCCGCGCCCGCAGGAGGGCACCCGGCGCGGCGGCGCGGTCGGGCTGGTCCTCGCCCCCGCGCTGGAGGGCGCGCTGCGGACCCTCGCCAGGGAGCAGGGCGTCAGCATGTTCATGGTGCTGCAGGCCGCCGTGGCCGCGCTGCTGCACCGGCTCGGCGCGGGGGAGGACATCCCCCTCGGCGCACCCGTCTCCGGACGCACCGACGAGGGGCTCGAGGACCTGGTCGGCTTCTTCGTCAACTCGCTGGTGCTACGCACCGACCTGTCCGGCGCGCCCGGCTTCGCCGAACTGCTGGCCCGGGTCAGGGAGGCCGACCTGGCCGCCTACGAGCACCAGGACCTGCCCTTCGAGCAGCTGGTGGAGGCGGTCAACCCGACCCGTTCGCTGGCCCGGCACCCGCTGTTCCAGGTGATGGTGGTGCACCTGGCCGGACCGTCCGGCACCCCCGAGTTGCAGGGCCTGACAGCCAGGCCCGAGCCGCTGGGCCAGCACACCGCCAAGTTCGACCTCAGCTTCGACTTCATCGAGCAGGGGCCGGGGGAGGGCATCCAGGGCTGGATCGAGTACAGCGCCGACCTGTTCGACCAGCACACCGTCGAGCAGCTGGCCCAGCGCCTGCTGCGGCTGCTGGAGCAGGTCGTCGCCGACCCGGCCCTGCCGCTGCGGGACCTCGACCTGCTCGACCCGGGGGAGCGGTGGCAGGTCCTCACCGGCTGGAACGACACCGACCGGGAGCTGGCCCCGACCACCCTGCCGGAGCTGTTCCAAGCCCAGGCGGCGCGCACCCCCGAGGCCCTCGCCCTGGTCCTCGGCGAGCAGCGGCTCAGCTACGCCGAGCTGGACGCCCGGGTCGAGCGCACCGCGCTGGCCCTGGCCGGGCTCGGCGCCGCACCCGAGACCACGGTGGCGGTGGCGCTGCCGCGCTCGGTCGAGCTGGTGGTCGCCCTGCTGGCGGTGCACCGCACCGGCGCGGCCTATCTGCCGCTCGACCCCGACCACCCGCCGGAGCGCACCGCCCTCATGCTCGCGGACGCCCGCCCGGTGACGGTGGTTCAGGGCGCCCTGCCGGAAAGCCCCGCGGGGGGCACCCGGGCGGCACTGCCGGAGCGCTTCGACCCGCGCCACCCGGCCTATGTGATCTACACCTCCGGCTCCACCGGGCAGCCCAAGGGCGTGGTGGTCCCGCACCGGGGCATCGTCAACCGGCTGCTGTGGATGCAGGACCGCTACCGGCTGGGCGCCGACGACCGGGTGCTGCAGAAGACCCCGTCCGGCTTCGACGTGTCGGTGTGGGAGTTCTTCTGGCCGCTCAGCACCGGAGCCGCGCTGGTGCTGGCCCGTCCGGACGGCCACCGGGACCCGGCCTACCTGGCCGGGCTGATCCAGGCCGAGGGCGTGACCACGCTGCACTTCGTACCGTCTATGCTGGCCGCCTTCCTGGACGAGCCCGCCGCTGCCGACTGCACCGGACTGCGACGGGTGCTCTGCAGCGGCGAGGCGCTGCCGGCGGCCCTCGCCGCCCGCTTCCACACGCTGCTCCCGGCCGAACTGCACAACCTCTACGGGCCCACCGAGGCCGCGGTGGATGTGACGGCCGCTCAGATCCCGCCCGGCGCGGACCGCGTCCCGATCGGCAGCCCGGTGTGGAACACCCGCGTCCAGGTGCTGGACGCCGGGCTGCGGCCGGTCCCGCCGGGTGTCGCCGGGGAGCTGTACCTGGCCGGCGTCCAGCTGGCCCGGGGTTATCTGAACCGCCACGGGCTGACCGCCGAGCGCTTTGTCGCCGACCCCTTCGGCGCGCCGGGAGCCCGGATGTACCGCACCGGCGACCTGGCCCGCTGGAACCGCTCCGGCGCGCTGGAGTACCTCGGCCGGACCGACGACCAGGTCAAGATCCGCGGCTTCCGGGTCGAACCCGGCGAGATCGAGGCCGTCCTCGGCGCGCACCCGGCCGTGGCGCACTGCGCGGTGGTGCTGCGCGAACAGCGCCTGGTCGCCTACCTGGTCCCGGCCCCGGACGTGGCTCCGGACCCGGCGGTTCTGCGTGCCCACGCCGCCGCCGTGCTGCCCGAGCACATGGTTCCCGCGGCCTTCGTCCTCCTGGACGCGCTGCCGCTCACCCCGAACGGCAAGCTCGACCGCAGGGCGCTGCCCGCGCCCGACTTCGCGGCCGAGGTGACGGACACCGCTCCGCGCACCCCGCGCGAGGAACTGCTGTGCGGGTTGTACGCGGAGGTGCTCGGCCTGGACCGGGTCGGCGCCGAGGACGACTTCTTCGCCCTCGGCGGCGACAGCATCGTCGCCATGCAACTGGTCAGCCGCGCCCGCGCGGCCGGTCTGGCGATCAGCCCCAGGGACGTCTTCCGGCACCGCACCCCGGCCGGACTGGCCGCCGTCGCCGTCGAGCCCGCGGCCACGTCCAGCGCGGCCCCGGCCGCCGAACTGCTGACCCTGACCGCGGAGGAGCAGGCCGAACTGGCCCGCTGGGATGCGGCCGAGGTGCTGCCGCTGACACCGCTTCAGGCGGGCCTGCTGTTCCACGCCTCCTTCGACTCCGGCGCGGACGGTCCCGACGTCTACACCGTCCAGGTCTCGCACGACCTGGAAGGACCGCTCGACGCCGAGCGGCTGCGCGCGGCCGGGCAGGCACTGCTGGACCGGCACGCCAACCTCCGGGCCGGCTTCCGCTACCTGTCGTCCGGCCGTCCGGTGGCGGTCGTCCCGCGCACGGCGGCTCTGCCCTGGCGGCGGCTGGACCTCTCCGAGTTGGGCCCGGCGGCCCTGGAAGCCCGCTGGACCGAGGCCCTGCTCCAGGAGCGCCGTCGCTTCGCCCCGGCCGAACCCCCGCTGCTGCGGCTGCTGCTGGTCCGCACCGGACCGCGGCAGCACCGGCTCGCCCTGTCGCACCAGCACCTGCTGCTGGACGGCTGGTCGCTGCCGCAGCTGATGGCCGAGCTGTCCGAGCTCTACCGCTCGCCCGAGGCCGCCGCCGCCCCGTCCGTCCCCTACCGGGAGTACCTCGGCTGGCTGGCGCGGCAGGACGCCGAGGTCTCCGCCGCCGCCTGGGCCCGGGCGCTCGACGGACTGGAGGGGCCCACCCAGCTGGCGCCCGCCGACCCGAACCGGGTGCCCGTCCTGCCCGGCCTCCGCAGCACCCGGCTGTCCCCAGAGCTGACCGCGGCCCTGACCGGGCTCGCCCGCAGCCGCGGACTGACCGTCAACACCCTGGTCCAGGGCGCCTGGAGCATCCTGCTGGCCCGGTTGACCGGCCGCGAGGACGTGGTCTTCGGCGCGACCGTGGCCGGGCGGCCCCCGGAGCTGGCCGGGGTCGAGTCGATGATCGGACTGTTCATCAACACCGTCCCGGTCCGGGTCCGGCTGGACCAGGGCGAACCGCTGGCGGTCTTCCTGGACCGGCTGCAGGACGAGCAGTCCCTGCTGATCGCCCATCAGCATGTCGGCCTGGCCGACATCCAGCGCCGGGCCGGGCTGGGCGAGCTGTTCGACACCCTGGTGGTCTTCGAGTCCTACCCCGGTGCCGAGGGCCCGGGTCTCGGAGCCGCCGAGGGCCTGCACAGCACCGTGCGGGACCACCAGGACTCCACCCACTACCCCTTCACCTGGGCGGTCGAGCCCGGCGACCGGCTGGTGCTGACCGCCGAGTACCGGCAGGACCTGTTCGACGCCGCCACCGCCGAGCGGATGGCCGACGCCATGGTCACCCTGTTCGAGGCGATGACCGGCGACCTCGACCAGCCGCTCGGCCGACTCGACATCCTCGGCCCCGCCGATCGCCGTACCGTTCTGCAGACCTGGAACGACACCGCGCTGCCGGACGCCCCCGGCACCGTCCCCGCCCTGTTCGAGGCGCAGACGGCCGCCGCGCCGGACGCCCCCGCCGTGGTGGCGGGCGCGGTGCGCTGGAGCTTCGCCGAGCTGAACGAGCGCGCCAACCGGCTGGCCCGGCTGTTGGTCGAGCAGGGCGCGGGACCGGAGCGGATCGTCGCCCTGGCGCTGCCGCGCTCGGCGGACCACCTGCTGGCGATCCTCGCCGTGCTGAAGGCCGGCGCGGCCTATCTGCCGATCGACGCCGAGCTGCCCGTGCAGCGGGTGCAGGCCCTGGTCGAGGACACCCGGCCGCTGCTGGTGCTCAGCACCGAGGCGCTGGCCGCCGGGCTCCCGGACACCGGCGCACCCGTGCTGCTGCTGGACGCGGCGGTGACGGTGCGTCAGCTGGCCGGGCTGTCCGGCGACAACCTCGGCACCGGCCCCGACCCGCTGCACCCGGCGTATGTCATCCACACCTCCGGGTCGACCGGACGCCCCAAGGGCGTGGTGGTCTGCCACGACAGCGTGGTGAACCTCTTCCACAGCCACCGCCGGGCCCTGCACGACCCGGCCAAGCGCCGGGCGGGCCGCCGGCACCTGCGGGTCGGCCACGCCTGGTCGTTCTCCTTCGACGCCTCCTGGCAGCCGCAGCTGTGGCTGCTGGACGGCCACGCCCTGCACATCCTGGACGAGGAGACCCGGCGCGACCCGGAGCTGACCGCCGCTGCCATCCGGGACCGGAGCCTGGACTTCATCGAGGTCACCCCCTCGTTCCTGGCCCAGATGGCCGGCACCGGACTGATCCAGGACGGCGCCTGCCCGCTGGCGGCGGTCGGGGTCGGCGGCGAGGCGGTCCCGGACGCGCTGTGGCGCGAACTCGGCGCGCTGCGCGGCACGGACGCCTACAACCTCTACGGCCCGACCGAGGCCACCGTGGACGCCCTGGTCGCCCGGATCGGGGAGAGCGAACGCCCGCTGGTCGGCCGTCCGGTCGGCAATACCCGCGCCTATGTGCTGGACGCGGCGCTGCGCCCGGTCCCGCCCGGCACCACCGGCGAGCTCCACCTCGCCGGACGGGGCCTGGCCCGCGGCTATCTGGACCGCCCCGGGCTGACCGCCGAGCGCTTCACCGCCGACCCGTACGGGCACCTGTTCGGAGCGCCCGGCGCCCGGATGTACCGCACCGGCGACCTGGCCCGCTGGACCGAGGACGGCCGGCTGGAGTTCCTCGGCCGGGCCGACGACCAGGTGAAGATCCGCGGCTTCCGGATCGAACTCGCCGAGATCGAAGCGGTGCTGGCCCAGCACCGGGCCGTCGCCCAGGTGGTGGTGCTGGCCCGGGAGGACCGGCCCCGGGCCACGCAGCTGGTCGGCTACGCGGTCCCGGCCGACGCCGCCGCGCCGCCGGACCCGGCCGCGCTGCGCGCCCTGGCCGCGGCTGCCCTGCCGGACTACATGGTCCCGGCCGCGGTGGTGCTGCTGGACGCGCTGCCGCTGCTGCCCAACGGCAAGCTCGACCGCAGGGCGCTGCCGGTGCCGGATTTCGCCGCGGCCACCGTCGGCCGACCGCCGGCGACCGACCGCGAGCGGCAGCTGTGCGCGCTCTTCGCCGAGGTGCTCGGGCTGGCCGGGACCAGTGCGGACGACGACTTCTTCGCCCTCGGCGGGGACAGCATCGTCGCCATGCAACTGGTCGGCCGGGCCCGGGCGGCCGGGCTGCGGATCACCCCGCGCCAGGTGTTCCAGCAGCGCACGGTCGCGGCCCTGGCCGCTGTCGCGGTGCTCGCCCCGGTGGGCCCGGACGGCGGGGGCCGGGCCCATGACCTGGGCACCGGCCTGATCCCGGTGACCCCGATCATGCACGCGCTGCGCGAGCTGGGCGGCCCGATGCGGGCCTACCACCAGGTGGCCCTGCTGCAGACGCCCGCGGAGCTTGACCGCGCCGGGCTGCTGACGCTGCTTCAGGCCGTCACCAACCAGCACGACATGCTCAGGGCCCGGCTTGAGCGGCTGCCCGCGGGCTCCTGCTCGGGCGGCAGCGAGGAGCTGTGGTGGCTGAACGTGCCCGCGCCCGGCACCGTGGACCCCGCCTCCTACCTGCACCAGGTCGAAACGGCCGGTGCCGACGGAGCGGCCCTGTGGGCCGCTGTCGCCGAACAGGCGGAGGCGGCGCAGGCCCGGCTGGACCCGGAGGCGGGCCGGATGGTGCAGGCGGTCTGGTTCGACGCCGGCCCGGGCGTGCCCGGACGACTGCTGCTGATGATCCATCACCTGGTCGTCGACGGGGTGTCCTGGCGGGTCCTGCTGCCCGACCTCGAAGCCGGCTGGCGGGACCTGACGGCGGGTCGGCCGATCACCCTGGCACCGGTCGAGCTGTCCTTCCGCCGCTGGGCCGAACTGCTCGACCGCGACGCCATGGACCCCGCGCGCGAGGCCGAACTGCCGCTGTGGACCACGATCCTGGACGGCGGCGACCCGCTCCCGCTGCGGCGCCCCCTCGATCCGGCGCTGGACACCGTGGCCACCGAACACCACTTGGCCCTCACCCTGCCCGCCGAGGTCACCGCGCCGCTGCTGAGCCGGGTGCCGGCCGCCTTCGGCGCGACCGTCAACGATGTGCTGCTCACCGCGCTGGCCCTGGCCGTCGCCGACTGGCGCCGCCGCCGCAGCCCGGACGGCACGGACGGCACGGCCGGTGACTCGGTGCTGGTGGACCTGGAGGGCCACGGCCGGGAGGAGGGCCTGGCCGGCCACGCGGACCTGTCCCGCACGGTCGGCTGGTTCACCAGCGTGGTCCCGGTCCGGCTGGACCCGGGCCCGGTGGACCTGGCCGACGCGCTGGCCGGCGGCCCCGCGCTGGACGCGGCGCTGGCCCGGATCCGGCAGCACCTGGACGCCCTGCCGGCCGGCGGGATCGGCCACGGGCTGCTGCGGCACCTCAACCCGGTGACCGGGGCCCGGCTGGCCCGGCTCGACCGGCCGCAGATCGAGTTCAACTACATGGGCCGCTTCGGCCACCCGGAAGCGGCCGACTGGTCCTACGCCCCCGAGGGGGACGCGGCCGACCTGGACGGAGACCCCGGCATGCCGCTGTCGCACGCCCTGACCGTCAACGCCCTGACCGAGGACCGGCCGGACGGCCCCGAGCTGGCCGCGCACTGGTCCTTCGCCTCCGGAGTCCTGACCGAGGAGGCGGTCCGGGATCTGGCCGACACCTGGTTCCTGGCCCTGCGGGCCCTGGTCCGCCGCGCCGCCTGAAGCAGATCAACACCACAACCAGAGGAGTACAGAGCACCATGAGCAACCCGTTCGAGAACCCCGAGGGCGTCTACACCGTGCTGGTCAACGACGAGGGCCAGCACAGCCTGTGGCCCGACTTCGCCGAGGTGCCGGCCGGCTGGACCGTCGCCCACGGCCCGACCGGCCGCCAGGACTGCCTGGACTACGTCGAGGCCAACTGGACCGACCTCCGGCCCAAGAGCCTGGTCCAGCAGCAGGGGAGCTGACGCACAGACCGAAGGGGCCGGTCCGCGAGTTCACCTCGCGGACCGGCCCTGGCTGCGTTCGTAGTCCGTCAGGACCTCCTGGAGCACCCGCCGCTGCTCGGTGGCCCGCTCCCGGTCGGTGTCGACGCACTCGCTCAGGACCAGCAGCGCCTTCCATACCGCCCAGCCCCGGGCCCGGGCCCAGCAGGCCGGGTCCTGGTCGACCGTGCGGCGGAAGGCGTCCCGGCTGGCGCCGGAGAACAGGTGCCAGGCGATCACCAGGTCGCAGGCCGGGTCACCGACCCCCGCCGTGCCGAAGTCGAGGACGGCGGTCAGCCTGCCGTCCGCCACCAGCAGGTTCCCTGACGCGATGTCACCGTGGAACCACACCGGCTCCCCGTGCCACTCGGCGTCGAGCGCGGCGGACCAGACGGCCGACAGCCGCTCGGTGTCGACCCGGCCGCGCAGCGCCGCCAGGCAGCGTCGGGTCTCCTCGTCGTAGTGCGCGGGCGACGCCCCGCGGTACCAGCTGTGCGCTCCCGCGAGCGGTCCGCCGGTGGTCTCGCACTGCCGCAGCGAACGCAGGAAACCGCCCACCTCGACCGCGAACACCGACAGGTCGTCGATGCGGTCGGGCGAGGCGGTCTCGCCGGGCAGCCAGCCGCGGACGGACCACGGGAAGGGGTAGCCCTCGCCGGGTGCGCCCGCCGCCAGCACCGGCGGCACGGCCACCGGCAGGAACGGCGCCAGCCGCGGCAGCCAGTGGTTCTCCTTGGCGACCGCGGCGACATAGCCGGGGGCGGTGGGCAGCCGGACCGTCATCTCCGCACCGAGGCGGTAGGTCCGGTTGTCCCAGCCGTCGACCTCCACCGGGGTCACCGGCAGCCCGCTCCACTGCGGGAACTGGGCGGCGATCAGCCGCCGCACCAGCGCCGCGTCGATGCCGGCCCGGCCGTCGGGGGGAGACGAGATCATGGCTCAGAGCCTCGCCCACGACGGCCGTCCCGCACAACGGGATTTAGCGTGTCTCGGTCAGTCGGTCGGCGCCACCACAGGGGTGGCCGGGTTGCCGTCCACGGCCTCGGCGAGCTGCGGCACCAGCCGGTCCAGCGTGTACGGCAGGCTGAGCACCGAGACGAAGGAGACCGCGTTGCCGAAGTCGCTGGAGTCCTTGACGAAGACCTCGCGGCCCTGCTTGACCACGTTCAGGTCGCCGTAGAGCTTGTTGGCGTGCAGCGTGGCCTCGTCCTTGGCCGGGTTGCCGACGATCCAGACGATCGCGTCGGCGTCGAGCAGGTCGGTGCGCTCCTCGCTGATGTTGTTGCCGAACTGGTCGCCGATCACCTTGTCCAGGTTGGCCGGCAGCTTGAATCCGAGCGAGGTGAGCACGCGCGAGCGGGCGTCCTGGCTGCCGTAGACGAAGATCCCCTGGTAGGGGGTGGCCATCACGGCGGTGGCCCTGGCGAACTCCGGGTGGGCCTTCGCCGCCGCGGTGAAGTCGGCGGTGACGCCCGCCACCAGTTGCTTGGCCTGGTCGGCCTTGCCCAGCGCCTGGCCGATCAGCTCGGTCTGCTGCTGCCAGGGGATGCCGTAGTCGTTGTAGCCCTCGGGCGCGGCCACCACCGGGGCGATCTTCGAGAGGTTCTGGTACTGGTCCTTGGTCAGCCCCGCGTACAGAGCCAGGATCAGGTCGGGGTGCAGCGCGGCGATCTTCTCCACCTGCGGTCCGGTGCCGGGGTCGGTGAGCACGGTCGGCGGGGTCGCGCCGCCCAGCTTGTCCGTGGCCCAGGGCCCGATCGCGCCCTTGTAGCCGCCGAGCCACTCGGTGGTGCCGACGGGGACCTGACCCAGCGCCAGCACGGCGTCCTGGTCGGTCAGGCCGACCGTGACGATCCGCTTGGGCGCCGCGCTGACGGTGGTGCTGCCGAACTTGTTCACCAGGGTGACCGGGAACGCGGAGGGCGCCGCGCCCGAGGCCGAGCCGCTGGGGGAGCCGGCACCGGCGCCGGTCGCGGTACTGCTGCTGGAGCCGCAGCCGGTGGCGACGCCGAGCAGCAGCAGGACGGAGGCCAGGGCCGCGGCGGGCCGGACACCTCTGGGGGAGCGGGACATCAGGATCCTCTGTGTGTGCTGATTGTCGGTCATATGAGTGGTGCGGTGGTGCGGTGGTGGCTCTCGGTGCGGGCGTCGGACCACGCCTCCCACAGGGCGGCGTAGCGCCCGCCCGCGGCGCGGAGCTGGTCGTGGGTGCCGCTCTCCACGACCCGGCCGCCGTCCATGACCAGGACCCGGTCGGCGGTGGCCGCCTGGCTGAGGCGGTGGGCGACGACCAGGGCGGTGCGGCCCTCCAGCGCCCGCGCGGTGGCCTGCTCCAGCAGCCGGGCCCCGGCGCTGCCGGCCTCGGCGGTGGCCTCGTCCAGCACGGCGATCGGCGGGTCGGCCAGGATCAGCCGGGCCAGCGCGAGCTGCTGCACCTGGGCCGGGTCCAGGCCGTGGCCGCCCTCGCCGACCACGGTCCGCAGGCCCTCGGGCAGGGCCTCGGCCCAGCCCAGCGCCTCCACCCGGGCCAGCACCTCGGACAGCTCCTGCTCGGTCGCGCCGGGACGGGCCAGCCGCAGGTCCTCGGCCAGCGGCCCGGCGAAGACATGCACCTCCTGGGTGACCAGGGCGACCACGGGCCCGCCGCCCGGCGGCGGGTCGGCGAACAGCTCGACCGAGCCGCTGGTCGGCCGGTGCACCCCGGCGACCAGCTTGGCAAGGGTGCTCTTGCCCGCGCCGCTGGCGCCGACCAGGGCCACCCGCTCCCCGCGCCGGAGCACCAGGTCCACGTCCTGCAGCACCGGCCGGCCGGGCCGGTAGGCGTGCCCCGCGCCGGTCACCAGCACGGCGGGGCCGTCCGTTGACGTCGCGTCAGCACGCTCCCGGGGCGGCTGCGCGGGCAGGTCGGCGACGGCGACCAGCCGGGCCAGGCCGGCCCCGGCCGACTGCACGTCGTCGAGCAGCACCAGCGCGGTGTTGACCGGGCCGAACAGGCTGTGGAAGTAGAGCGCCGCCGCCGTGGCCGTGCCGATCGTCGCGGAGCCGTCGCGGACCAGCAGGAACCCGGTCACCAGCACGGCCGCGAGGCCGGTGTACTCCGCCAGGTGCAGTCGGCTGTAGAAGCGCAGGATCAGCCGGACCCCGCGCAGTTCCAGCAGCACCGCCGCCCAGGAGCGTTCGGACAGCCGCTCGGTGTGCTCGGCCTCCAGCCGGAACGCCCGGACCGTGGCTCCGCCGCCGAGGGTGTCCAGCAGTTGCTGCTGCTGGGCGCCGGTGGCGATGCGCTGCTCGGCGTAGAGCGGGACGGCGTTGCGCACGTACCAGCGGGCGGTGTGCGCCTGGATCGGCACGGCCAGCAGCGCCGCCAGCAGGAAGCGCCAGTCGAGCAGCGCCAGCGCCCCCAGGGTCAGCACGATGGCCAGCAGCGAGCGGGCCAGCTCCGGCAGCGCGGTGCGGACTGCCTCGGCCACCCGGGCGACGTCGCCGGTGACCCTGGCCGTCAGATCGCCGGAGCCGGCCGCCTCCAGCCGCTCCTGGGGCAGCTCCAGCGCGCGTTCCAGGAAGCGTTCGCGCAGCTGGGCGAGCACGGTCTCGCCGAGCCGGGAGGTCAGCGCGAGACCGCCGGTGGTGGCGGCGCCCTGGACCACCGCGACCAGGGCTAGCAGCAGGACCGGCAGGGTCAGCGCGGCGGCGTCGTGCCGTCCGGCGACCAGGTCCACGATGTGTCCCAGCAGCGGCTGGGTGAGCAGCCCGACGGCGGTGGCGCCGACCATCACCGCGAATCCGCCCAGCGCGAGTGCCCGGTGCGGACGCAGCAGGGCGCGCACCGAGGCCAGGGTCTCGGCGGGGCTCGCGGTGGGCAGCAGTTCGCGGGCGCGGCCCGAGGAGGGGTGCGACGCGTCCGGCACGGGGTGCTCCAGGTCCAGGGGGGTGGGTGCGCTTTTCGGTATGCGGTCGGTCACCCCAGCACCGCGGCCCGGTAGGCGGCCTGACGGTGCACCAGCTCGGCGTGGGTGCCGGCGTCGGTGATCCGTCCGTCGTCGAGCAGGACCACCCGGTCGGCGGCGGCGAGCAGCGCGGGGCTGGTGGTGACCAGGACCGTGGTGCGCCCGTGCCGGAGCCCGCGGAGGCCCTCGGCGATCCGGGCCTCGGTCACCGCGTCGACCGCGGTGGTCGGGTCGTGCAGCACCAGGACGTCCCGGTCCGCGGCCAGGGCCCGGGCCAGGGCCACCCGTTGGCGCTGGCCGCCGGACAGCGAGCGTCCGCGCTCGCTCACCTGGGCGGCGCCGCCCAGCGGCAGGGACGCGGCGACCTGGTCGGCCCCGGAGGCCGCCATCGCGGGCCGCAGGTCCTTGCCGCCGTCCGTGGCCGCGCCGACGTTGTCGAGCAGGGTGCCGTCGAACAGTTGCGCGTCGTGCTCGGCCACCAGCATGGTGCGCCGGAGCCGGGCCGGGTCCAGACCGCGCAGCGGCGTCCCGTCCAGTTCCACGGTGCCGGCCTCGGGGGCGGTGTGTCCGGCCAGGCAGCGCAGCAGGGCCGCCGCGTCGGCCGGTCCGGTGGCGGCCACGCCGAGGATCTCGCCGGGGGCGACGTCCAGGTCGATCGCCCGCAGCCCGCCGGAACTGAGGCCGTGCAGGCGGAGCGCTCCAAGCACCGGCTCGGCCGGGCCGGGACCCCCGGACGGGGTCTCCGGCGGGGCGGCCAGCACCGCGGCGACCCGGGCCGCGGAGGCCCGGCTCTGGGCGAGGTCGCCGTTTACCCGGGCGAGCACCTCCAGCGGGCCGACCATGAACATCGCCAGTCCGACCGCCGACACCAGCTGGCCCAGGCTGATCGCGCCGCTGGTGGCGAGCCGTCCACCGACCAGGGCGATGACCGCCAGGAAGACTCCGCCGAGGGCCAGCACCATGCCGTTCTGCAGGGCCTGGGCCCGGGCCGCGCGCAGGGTGGCGGACAGCGAGGCCCGGCTGGTGAGCCGGTAGCGGGCGACCGCCGCGGGCTCGGCGCCGATGCCCTTGAGCACCCGCAGCCCGGACACCAGGTCGGCGGCGGAGCCCGAGGCGTGGGCGGCCCGCTCTTGCTCGGTCTCGCTGCGGCGCTCCAGCGGGATGCTCAGCAGATGGCCGAGCCACAGCAGGACCGGTGTGCCGAGCAGCACCACCAGGCCGAGCGGCACGGAGGTGCGCAGCAGGAAGACGGCGGCCACCAGCAGCCCGGTCAGGGCCGAAAGCCCGGACAGCAGCGCCATGGTGGCGGCGCCCACCCGTCGGGCGTCCTCGGTGGCGATACTGGCCAGCGCCCCGGGCAGCCGGCCGCTCTCGGCCCCGCCGACCGGGTCGAGCACCCGCCGGACGAGCTCCACCCGCAGTCGGTGGCCGGCTTGCTCGGCGGCCCGCTCCCCGGCCCTGGCGCCGAAGCGGAAGCTGAACGAGAGCATCACATACACGGCGGCGAGCACGGCCAGCCAGCCGACCAGCGCGCCCGCGTCCCTCGGGGCCACGGCCCGGTCGATGACGAGGCCGATCAGCACCGGGACCAGCGCCTCCCCGGCCTGGTGCCCCGCGCCCAGCAGCGTCCCGACCACAACGTCCCGGCGCTGCCCGCCGATCGCCCGGACCAGGACGCCACGTCCTGACGGCCCCGAAGCACCCACCCTCACCCCTCCATCCGCGTCACCGAGAATGAAGGTAAGGCTATCCTAACTATTGATCCCGAACCACCAGCCCCAAGGGCGGCGGCGCGGAACGGTTGTCACTGCGTGCGGATCACTGCGCGCGGGTCACTGCTCGCGCTGGTCGACGATCCGCTTCAGCTTGCCGAGCGAGCGCTCCAGGGTCTCCGGGTCGACGATCTCCACCTCCACGGTGACCCCGACGCCGTCCTTGACGGCCTGTCGGATCGCCGCCGCCGCTGCCTCGCGCACGGTCGGGGAGGAGCCGGGACGGGACTCGGCGCGGACGGTCATCCGGTCCATCCGGCCGCTGCGGGTGAGCCGCAGTTGGAAGTGCGGCGCCACCCCGGGGGTGCGCAGCACGATCTCCTCGATCTGGCTGGGGAAGACATTGACCCCGCGCAGGATGATCATGTCGTCGCAGCGCCCGGTGACCTTCTCCATCCGGCGGAACGCGGGCCGTGCGGTGCCGGGCAGCAGCCGGGTCAGGTCACGGGTGCGGTAGCGGACGATCGGCAGGGCCTCCTTGGTGAGCGAGGTGAAGACCAGTTCGCCGCCCGCGCCCTGGGGCATCACCTCGTCGGTGAGCGGGTCCACCACCTCAGGGTAGAAGTGGTCCTCCCAGATGTGCAGGCCGTCCTTGGTCTCCACGCACTCCTGCGCCACGCCCGGGCCGATCACCTCGGAGAGGCCGTAGATGTCCACCGCGTGGATGTTCAGGCGCTGCTCGATCTCGGTGCGCATGGCCTCGGTCCAGGGCTCGGCGCCGAAGATGCCGACCCGCAGCGAGGTGCTGCGCGGGTCGATGCCCTGCCGCTCGAACTCGTCCAGCAGGGTGAGCATGTAGGAGGGGGTGACCATGATGATCTCGGGCCGGAAGTCCTGGATCAGCTGCACCTGACGGGCGGTCATGCCGCCCGAGGCCGGGATGACCGTGCAGCCGGCCCGCTCGGCGCCGTAGTGCGCGCCCAGGCCGCCGGTGAACAGCCCGTAGCCGTAGGAGATGTGCACCTTGTGGCCCGGACGGCCGCCCGCCGCGCGGATCGAGCGGGCGACGACGTCCGCCCACATCGACAGGTCGTTCTCGGTGTAGCCGACCACGGTGGGACGGCCCGTGGTCCCGCTGGAGGCGTGGATCCGGCGCACCTGGTCCATCGGGACGGCGAACATGCCGAAGGGGTAGGTGTCGCGCAGGTCGGCCTTGGTGGTGAAGGGGAAGCGGGACAGGTCCGCCAGCGTCCGGCAGTCGTCGGGGGTGACGCCGGCCGCGTCGAACTTCTTCCGGTAGAGCTCCACGTGGTCGTAGGCCAGGCGCAGGGTCTGCCGCAGCCGGGTGAGCTGGAGCTGCTGCAGTTCGTCGAGGGTCAGCTGTTCGCCCGGGTCCAGGGGGTTGTCGCTGGTCATGGAGGCTCCTGTTACTACTCGTACCCGACCGAACATTCGGTTTGCATCCGGCAAGGTCAAGTAATCCAGGATCCGAACGGGGTGTCAATGGCCGCCACCCCGGGCTTCCGCCGCCGGCCCGCGTCACCTGTCCGGCCCAGCCGCGTTGCGGTCCGCCGCCGCAGGTCACAGCCTGGAGCCAACGCACTCTCCCGTGCCGGCCGGGCCCCTCTTCTCCCGGCGCAGCAGCCCCCGTCCTGGTCGGTACGGGGGCTGCTGCACGTTCGCCCTCCGGCCGAGGGGGTCCGGGAAGTACCGGCCGACCCGCCGGTCCGGGTGCTTGAGTACGCTCATACGATTTGTCAGGGTATGGGCAGCGGGAGGAGGGTGGCGGGCTTGCGGAAACTGCGAGGGTTGGGCAACTTCCGGGTGTTGGCAGCGGTCGAGGTGCTGGCGTTCGGCAGCGCCGCCGTGCTGCTGATGGCCCGACACGCTCCAGCGCCCCGGGAGTTCACCGTGCGTCCGGTGGACCTGCGGTCCACGGTCGCGCTGACCGGATACCTGGAGCCCGCGGTGACCTGGCGGCTCTACTTCGGGGCCAGCACCGCCTCGACCGCCGCCGCCGCGTCCGCCTCGTCCTCGGCGGACACCGCGGACACGGCAGGGGGAGCCGGCTCGGCCTGCGGCGGAGCCGCGAGCGCCGCCCAGGCCGGGGTCGGTCTCGGCGCGGTGTCCGCGCTGAAGGTCGCGCCAGGGGACAAGGTCAGCAAGGGCCAGGAGCTGGCCGAGGCCGACACCGCAGCCGCCCGCGCCGCACTCGCCTCGGTGCAGCAGGACCTGGACCAGGCCAATGGCCTGCTGGCCCAGGACCGGGAGCGGCCCGGGGCGGCCTCCACCGCATCGGCGGCGGACTCCCCGGCGTCCGGCGCTTCGCCGCAGCTGCTGGTGGGCCAGGACCTGGACCGGGTCCAGCGCGACCAGGACCGGATCGCCGCGCTGCAGCGCACCGTGGACGCGGCCAGGATCACCGCACCCGCGGACGGCATCGTCCAGGAGGTGGACACCGCGCTCGGCGCCTCGCCCGACTGCCGCAGCGCGGCGATCGTGCTGCGCTCCACCGGGCTGCGGGCCCACGTCCAGGCTCCCGGCGGGGTCCTGGCGCGGCTGCAGACCGGACAGGCCGTGCAGCTCGCCCTCCCGGGCACCAGCCTTCGGGTGGCCAGCACGGTCGCCGTCCTGCCCCAGGCCGCGAGCGCCCCCGACCCGGCGCCGACGACACCCGTGCTGGTCCCGGCGGTCGCCGAGTCGGCCGGGCCGCCGCAGGTCGGAGCACAGGACTACTCGCTCGACCTGGCCCTGCCCGTGCCGCCCCCGGGGACGCTGCCCGGCATGGCGGTGACGGCGACCGTGACGCTGGACGAGCGGGCCGGCGTGCTGGCGGTGCCGATGGCCGCCGTGCACCACGACCGCACCGGGATCCATGTCGCGGTGCTGCAATGCGGTTCGGGCAAGCGCAGCTGCCGCAGCACCCAGGTCACAGTGACCACCGGCCTGTCGGCCGACCGGATGACCCAGATCACCGCCGGGCTCCACAACGGCGACACCATCGCCGTGCCCAGCGCCGGCTGACGCCGGGTCAGGGCACCGGCGCGTCCTTCCGGGCCAGCAGGCAGGCCTGCGGCCACTTCTCGCCCTGCAGCAGCAGTTGCGCGGTGACGGTGAACCCGGCCCGGCTCAGCAACTCGGTGATGCGGTCGGGCCGTAGCAGGTAGGCGTCATAGGAGACGGGGTGGCCGTATGCGTGCTCGGGGCTCAGCCGCTCGTCGCCGACCCGGAATCCCAGCAGCAACTGCCCGCCGGGGGCCAGGGTGCGGTGGAACTCCGCGAACACCACCGGCAGCACCTCCGGCGGCGTGTGCAGGATCGACCACCAGGCGACCAGGCCGCCCAGCTCGCCGTCGGCGAGGTCGAGCGCGGTCATCGAACCCACCTCGAACCGCAGCTCCGGATAGCTGCTGCGGGCGATGTCCACCATCCTCGGCGACAGGTCGACACCGAACGCGGACACGCCGAGCGCGTTCAGATGCGCGGTGACATGGCCCGGTCCGCAGCCGACGTCGGCGACCGGCCCGCCGCCGCCGGTCCGGACGACCTCGGCGAACGCGCCGAGCATCGCGCGTCCCATCGGGTCCTTGGCGAACAGGAGCTTCACCCGCTCGGCATAGGAGTCGGCGACGGTGTCGTAGGACGACCGGGTGGCGGTCAGATGGGAGGGTTCGGGCATGGGGGGACGTCCTGTCAGTTCGCGAGGTCTTCGAGGAATTCGGTCCGCCGGTCGAGTGGGCTGTCCTTGGCCGAGGTCGGCGTCTCGCCCGCGCCGATGCGATCCAGCGCCCGGGCCCAGGACGACTCAACGGTGGGAGGAAGGGCTTCAGCCCCCGAAGCGGTCATGGCCGCAGCCTAGGAGAGGCCACTGACACCCGAGGATCAAGCCTCAGGGCCGACCAGACAGCTGAAGTGCTTGCTTCCGTTCGACAGCACCGCCCGCAGGCCGTGGTCCCGGGCGAGTGCGGCGGGCAGCGTGACGGCCGCGACCCCTTCCGGCAGTTCCAGGGTGGACCGATGCACCGGCCGGGTGCTGCCGGAGGCCGCCAACTCACCGTTGAGCGTGGTCAGCGCGGTCCAGCTGGTGCTGCCGCCCGGGTCGACGCGGTACTCGAGGATGCACACGGGTGGAACGGGCGCCCCGGGCGGGGGCCACGGCGCACCGGGGGGAGGCAGCGGGGGCATTCCGTGCGGCAGCGGCGGAGGTAAACGGGGCGCCGGCGGCGGTGCCGCCGGACTCCGGCCGGCGGAGGCGGACGCCCGGGCGGGCGCCTTGCTCTGGCTCATGGCGATGACCACGAGCAGCGGGACGAAGAAGATGAGCAGAGCAGCGACCCCGATCGCCAAAGGCCCCCGTGACCGGGGTGGTGGCGGTTCCTGAAATGGTTCTGACGAGCGGATGAACGCCATGGGTCTTGATGTCCCCCTGTGATGCCGGTGCGCATCACACTTGCAGCATCAACGCGGTCGCTTGCGGCTTGTTGCCGGAATGTGATCGCTTGATGCGCGGCAGGCCATCGGCACCCGGGAGCAGTTCACCCTGGTCACCGACTGAGATTGCATCGGCCGCGGTATTGAGTAAAGGTCAGGTGCGTAGGTGGTACGAGTGGTTTCGAGGATGGGATGTCCAGCATGCCTCTTGAGGGTGAGTACCAGCCGAGTCCGGAGAAGTGGGTACGCGACCAGGTCGAGCTGTACGAGGGCTCGGGCGGTACCGAGGGGACGACCCTGCGCGGCATGCCCGTGGTCGTGCTGACCACCCTCGGCGCGAAGAGCGGCCGGATCCGCAAGAACCCGCTGATGCGGGTGGAGCACGAGGGCGTCTACGCGGTGGTCGCCTCCAAGGGCGGCGCCCCCAAGCACCCGGTCTGGTACCACAACGTGGTGGCCGACCCGCATGTCGAGCTGCAGGACGGGCCGGTCCGCCAGGACATGACGGCACGTGAGGTCACCGGCGCGGAGAAGGCCCTGTGGTGGGAGCGCGCGGTCGCCGCGTACCCGGACTACGCGGACTACCAGACGAAGACCGACCGCGAGATCCCGGTCTTCGTCCTGGAGCCCAGCTGACGGGTGTGCGGGACAGGCTCTCCCCGCGGAACCTGACCCGCGGGGCTCTGTGCCTGCTGATGGTCGCAGGGGCGCTGGTCGATCTGCTGACGCCGGGCGACCAGCGGTTCGACCTGTTCCTGTCGGCCGCCCCCGCCCTGGCCGCCTCGATCGGGAGCGTCCGGGGCACGGCGGCGATCGGCGTGCTGGCGCTGCTGATCGAGGGCGGGGTCGCGTTCACCCGCGACCCCGCCCTGCGGTCGACGTCCTGGGCCGGGATGGCGGTGATCGCGGTGGTGACCGTCGCCGCCTGCTACACCAGCAAGGTCCGGGCCCAGTACGAGCAGGACCTGTCCGAGGTCCGCGAAGTGGCCGAGACCGCGCAGCGGATGATCCTGCGTCCGCTGCCGAGCAGCCTGGGCGCGATGGAACTGCACCTGCTGTACGCGGCGGCTGCCGCCCAGGCCAGGATCGGCGGCGACTTCTACGAGGTGCTGCGGGCCCCCGGCAGCGTGCGGGTGATCCTGGGCGACGTCCAGGGCAAGGGGCTGCCGGCCGTGGAGGTGGCCTCGGTGCTGCTCACCGCCTTCCGCACAGCGGGCAACGACGCCGCCGACCTGCCGGCCCTGGTCGACGCCCTCGAACAGGGGCTGGCCCGCTACAGCGAGCAGGTCCCCGACTCGGACGCCGCCGAGCGCTTCGCCACCGTCGTGCTGGTGGAGATCCCCGACGACCTGCCCGTGGTCCGGATCCTCAACTGCGGCCACCCGTCCCCGCTGCTCATCCGCCGGGGGCAGCGGATCCGCACCCTCGACCCCGCCGTTTACGGCCTGCCGGTGAATCTGACGCTGCTGGGCGGCCAGGAGGGGCGGCGGGTCGACGTCAGCCCCTTCGAGGCGGACGACCGGCTGCTGCTGTTCACCGACGGGGTCAGCGAGACCCGGGACCGCGACGGGGTGTTCTACCCGCTGACGGAGCGTCTGCAGCAGTGGACGGCCCAGCCCTGCGCGGCGCTGCTGGAGCGGCTCCGGGTCGACCTCCGGGCCTTCGGGGCGGCACCGCGCGACGACGACATGGCGGCCCTGATCGTCCACCGCCGCGCGGTCGCGGCCGGCCTCAGCCCGCCAGCTCGGTGAGGGCGATGGTGTGGTGGGTGTGCTCGACCTTGGCCCGCAGGTAGCGCAGGTTGGTGTCGGTGACGTGGGCCCCGGTGGGGACCCGCTCGGCCACGTCCACGCCGAGGGCGGTGAGCTGGTCCGCCTTGTCGGGGTTGTTGGACAGCAGCCGGATCCGCTCGGTGTCCAGGGCGGTGAGGATCTGGGCGGCGGCGCTGTAGTCGCGGGCGTCCTCGGGCAGGCCGAGCGCGGCGTTGGCGGCGTAGGTGTCCAGGCCGTCGTCCTGCAGGGCGTAGGCGTCCAGCTTGTTGTAGAGGCCGATGCCCCGCCCCTCCTGGCGCAGGTAGAGCAGGTACCCGCCGGTGGCGGCGATCAGCTCGACCGCCTCCCGCAGCTGCGGGCCGCAGTCGCAGCGGGCCGAGCCGAACACGTCGCCGGTCAGGCACTCGGAGTGCAGCCGCACCAGCGGAGCGGGCGTCGCGCCCGGATCGCCCAGGACGATGGCCAGGTGTTCCGCTCCGTCGACCAGTCCGTGGAAGGTGACCATCTCGGCGTCCACCGTGTAGCCGTCGCCGAAGCGCAGAGGTACCCGGACCCGGGTGCGCACGGTGGCGGCGGGGAGGTTCTCGGACATCGTCGGCTCCGCTCGATCGGGGGTGGTTCAAATCCGAACCACTCGAACAGGTGCGACAGTACCCCCGGATTCAAATTTGAACAACCGGGTTAAGCTTGCAGCATGACCCCCGAACCCAGATGGCTGGACGACCAGGAGCGCGCTGCCTGGATCGCCTTCCTGGCCGCAAGCAATCTTGTCGCCCGAAGACTGGAGCAGCAGCTCAAGGACGAGGCGGGGCTCTCCCATACCCAGTACGAGGTGCTGGTCCAGCTCTCCGCGGCCGAGGGCGGGTCGCTGCGGATGACCGAGCTGGCCGACCTGCTGGTCACCTCGAAGAGCGGGCTGACCTACCAGGTCACCCAGCTGGAGCGGGCCGGGCTGGTCACCCGGCGCTCCTGTCCCAGTGATGTCCGCGGTGTCTTCGCCCAGCTGACCGAGCACGGGATGGACGTGCTGCGGCGGGCCGCGCCCGGCCATGTCGAAGCGGTCCGCGAGGCGCTGATCGACGTGCTCACCCCCGAGCAGCGCTACCACCTGGCCCAGGGCCTGTCCGAGGTCAGCCGCCGGCTCCGGGCCAGTGCCCGGACCGAGGCGGCGCAGTCCTAGGCTGACTTCCGTGGCCGAGCAGCTCTGGGATCCGTCCGACCGCGGGGTGCTGCGGCTGCCGTCCGGGCGCCTGGTGCGGGGCCGCGCGCTGCGCAGGCCGCTGCCGCCGGGGCCGGTGCCCGACTTCGCCGTCCAGCTGCTGGGCCGGCGGCCGGCCGGGACTCCGTGGGAGAGCCGCTGGCTGCGCTGGCCGGACTTCGCGCTGCCGAGCGACCGGGGACTGGCGGGGGAGCTCTTCGCCGAGGCATGGGAGCGGGCCGGGGGCGAGCGGGTCGAGGTCGCCTGCGGCGGGGGCCGGGGGCGGACCGGGACCGCGCTGGCCTGCCTCGCGGTGATCGACGGGGTCCCGGCCGACCGGGCGGTGGCTTTCGTCCGCCGGTACTACGACGCCCGGGCGGTGGAGACGCCGTGGCAGCGGCGCTATGTGGAGCGGTTCACGACCCGGTAGCGGCGGCGGCCCGGTCCAGTTGCTCCACCGTCGTGACCAGCGGCGCGAGTCGGGGGTCCTGGGCCGCGTCGTCCAGCGCCGAGCGCAGTGCGCTGTCGTTGGTGGGCCGGGCGGCGGCGAGCAGGGTGAGCCCGGCCCCGGTGACATCGGTGTAGATGCCTCGCCGGTCGGTGTCGCAGAGGTAGCGGTTCAGCAGGCCGCGGTCCTCGAGCCGGCCGACCAGGCGGGTGGTCGCGCTCTGGCTGAGCACCAGGGCGTCCGCGACCTGCTGCATCCGCAGGTGGCCGCCGGGGCCGTGGTGCTGCCGGCTGAGGAGGGCGAGCAGGGAGTACTCGCGCACGCTGAGGCCGTGCCCGGCCTGCAGTGCCCGCTCGATCCGGGTCTCGATCCGCTGGTGCAGCAGCGACAGGGCGCACCAGCCCTGGGGCAGTGGGGTCATCTCTGGTCCTCCTTTAGAACACAATCGAAATATACCGCGTTTGCAAGTAGTCGGCGTCTGCAAGTACTGTGGAGGACCGTCAGGCATTCGCACCACACCAGCAGAAAGGCGCCCGCCATGCCGCTCGCGCTCCTCGCCCTGGCCATCGGGGCCTTCGGGATCGGTACCACCGAGTTCGTGATGGTGGGGCTGCTGCCCCAGATCGCCACCGACTACGGCGTGTCCATCCCCACCGCGGGCCTGCTGGTCACCGGGTACGCCCTCGGCGTGGTCGTCGGCGCTCCGCTGATGACCGTGCTGGGCACCAGGATCTCCCGCAAGCGCATGCTGATGCTGCTCATGGGCCTGTTCACGGCGGGGAACCTGCTCTCCGCCCTCGCCCCGACCTTCGGGCTGATGCTCGCGGGCCGGATCCTCGCCTCGCTGGCGCACGGCGCGTTCCTCGGCATCGGCTCGGTGGTCGCGGCCGACCTGGTCGCCCCGCAGAAGAAGGCCGGTGCCATCGCGATGATGTTCACCGGGCTGACCGTCGCCAATGTCGTGGGCGTCCCGCTGGGCACGCTGATCGGCCAGTCGCTGGGCTGGCGCACCACCTTCTTCCTGGTCGCCGCACTGGGCCTGGTCGGCCTCGCGGGCATCGCCCGGCTGGTCCCCGAGCTGCCCAGGCCGCAGGGGGTGCGGCTGCGGCACGAGATCGCCGCGTTCCGCAACGTCCAGGTGCTGCTGGCGATGGCGATGACCGTGCTCGGCTTCGGCGGGGTCTTCGCGGCCGTCACCTACCTCGCGCCGATGATGACCCATGCCGCCGGTTTCGCCGACGGCTCGGTGACCTGGCTGCTGGTGCTCTTCGGACTCGGCATGGTCGGCGGCAACCTGCTCGGCGGACGCTACGCCGACCGCAGGCTGATGCCGATGCTCTACACCACGCTGGGCGGGCTGGCGCTGGTGCTGGCCCTGTTCACGGTCACCGCCCACAACAAGGTCGCCGCCGCGGTGACGATCACGCTGATCGGCGCCCTGGGCTTCGCCACCGTGCCGCCGCTGCAGAAGCGGGTGCTCGACCACGCCTCCGGCGCGCCCACCCTCGCCTCGGCCGTCAACATCGGCGCCTTCAACCTCGGCAACGCCCTCGCCGCCTGGCTCGGCGGCCTGGTCATCGCCGGCGGCCTCGGCTACACCGCGCCCAACTGGGTCGGCGCGGCGATGGCCGGATCCGCCCTGGTCATCGCCCTGGTCTCGAGCGCCCTTGAACGCCGCGGCAGCGCGCCGAACCGCCAGGACCACGCCGCGGTGGAGAACCCGCGGCAGCAGCCGGCCCTTCGCTAGGGTCTGTCCGACGTCGTCACCGAGCCCGCAACGCTGCTGAGGAGCCCATCGCATGGACATCGAGGCACTGCGCCGGGACACGCCCGGATGCGCGAACCGGGTGCACCTCAACCACGCCGGGGCCGGCCTGCTCTCCCGCCGGACCCTGGCCGCCGTGACCGGCCACCTGGAGCTCGAGGCCGCGATCGGCGGCTACGAGGCCGCCTGGCAGCAGGCCGAACAGGTACAGGCCGGCTATACGAACCTGGCCCGGCTGCTGGGCGGCCGGGCCGACGAGGTGGCGCTGTTCGACAGCTCCACCCGGGCCTGGAACGCCGCCTTCTACGCACTCTCCTTCCGCCCCGGCGACCGGATCCTGACCGGCCGGGCCGAGTACGGGAGCAATGTGCTGGCCTACCTCCAGGTCGCCCGGCGCACCGGCGCCGAGGTGGTGGTGGTCCCCGACGACGCCTCGGGACAGCTCGACACCGCCGCGCTGGCCGGGCTGATCGACGAACGCACCCGGCTGGTCGGTGTCACCCACGTCCCCACCAGCGGGGGACTGGTCAACCCGGCGGCCGAGATCGGCCGGATCACCCGCGCGGCCGGCGTCCCGTTCCTGCTGGACGCCACCCAGTCGGTCGGCCAGTTCCCGGTCGACGTCGCCGAGATCGGCTGCGACATGCTGACCGGCACCGGCCGCAAGTTCCTGCGCGGTCCGCGCGGCACCGGCTTCCTCTGGGTGCGGACCGGGGCGCTGGAGTACCTCGACCCCTGCGTCGCCGAGATCCAGTCCGCCGACTGGGACGGCAAGCGCGGCTTCAGCTGGAAGCCGGGCGCCCAGCGCTTCGAGTCCTGGGAGAAGAGCCACAGCAATGTCCTGGGCCTGAACGCGGCCGTCGAACAGGCCCTTGAGCTGGGGCTCGACCGGATCGGGGAGCGGGCCTCCGCCCTCGGCGCGAGGCTGCGCGAGGGGCTCAGGGCCGTGCCCGGCGTCTCCGTGCACGACCTGGGCCCGGAGCCCTGCGCCATCGTCACCTGCAAGGTGGCCGGGACGGCGGCCGAGGACGTGGCCGCGGCTCTGCGCCGTCAGCACATCAATGTCACGACCACCGTCCCCGAGCACACCCAGTTCGACACCGAGCACCGCGGCGTCCACCCGCTGGTCCGGCTGTCCCCGCACTACGTCAACACCGAGGCCGAACTCGACCTGGCGGTCCGGGCCGTCGCCGAACTGGCTAGTGCGGCAAGCTAGTCGCTCAGTCGAAGTCGGTGCTGCGGCTGACCGGCTCCCAGTCCAGGGCCTCCTGGCGGGAGGTCTCGAAGTTGGCGAGGATCGCGTCCGCGGCGTCACTGCCCAGCGCGAGCCGCAGCGGCGTCCGGTCGGCCTCCAGCGCGGCCAGGATCGCCGCGGCGGCCTTGGCCGGGTCCCCGGGCTGCTTGCCGTCGCTGCTCGGCAGCACCTCGCGGACCGGCCCCACCGTCTCCTCGTAGGCGGGCAGCGCGGCGGACTGCTGCAGCGCCCCGCCGCCCGCGAAACCGGTGCGGAACGAGCCGGGCTCGACGATCAGCACCTTGATCCCGAACGGGGCGACCTCCAGCGCGAGCGCCTCGGAGAGCCCCTCCAGGGCGAACTTCGTGGCCGAGTAGCCGCCCACGCCCGCGAAGGAGAACCTGCCGCCCATGCTGCTCATCTGCACGACGGCGCCGGAGCCCTGGCTGCGCATCTGCGGCAGCACCGCCCGGGTGAGCGCGGCCGGGCCGAAGAAGTGCAGGTCCATCAGGTCGCGCAACTCCTGCTCGGTGGTCTCCTCGACCGCGCCGACCAGTCCGCGCCCGGCGTTGTTGACCAGGACGTCGATCCGCCCGTGCTGCCGCAGCACCTCGGCCACCACGGCGCCGATCTGCGCCTGGTCGGTGACGTCCAGGGCGACCGGGAACACCCGGCCGGGGTGCGCGGCGGCGAGGGCGTCCAGCAGCGCCGGGCGGCGGGCCGCGGCGACGACGGTGTCGCCGGCCCCGAGCGCGACCTCGGCCAGCGCCTGCCCGAAGCCCGAGGAGGCGCCGGTGATCAGCCAGACCCGGCCGGAGGACTCGCGGTCGGGAGTGTGAGTGGTCGTCATCGTCAGCTCCAGCGTTGGTGGTTGGTATGAATCTTCATTTTATTCGCCGGGGTGCCGGTGCCGGGCCGAGACGGTGTGCAGCAGCTCGACCACCCGCTTCAGCTGCGGTTGCCGGGCCTCACCGGTGCGGGTCAGCGCGCTGACCGTGCGGGTGACCGGTTCGGTGAGCGGATGCAGGCTCACCCCGGTGGTGTCGGCCGGCAGCGCCAACCGCGGCACCAGCGCCACCCCGGCCCCGGCGCCGACCAGAGCGGTCAGCACCGAGAAGTCACTGGCCAGCGCGACCTTGCGGGGGACGAACCCGGCTGCCCCGCAGGCGCGTTGGGCCAGCTCGTGGCAGGAGGTCTCCGGGCCGGGCAGCAGCCAGTCCTCCCCGGCGAGACGCCGGAGGTCGGCGGCCTGCCCGGGGGACAGCCGCAGCCGGTCGGCGGCCCCGGCCGGTACCGCCAGCAGGACCGGGTCGTCCAGCAGCCGGTGCTGCTCGCATCCGGGCGGCAGGTCGCGCGGGAGCAGGCTGTAGGCATGGACCACGGCGAGGTCCGCGTCCCCGTGCCGCAGGGCCTGGACGGCGCGGTCCGGCTCGGCCTCGGTGAGGTGCAGGCGCGGTGCCGGTGCCTGGGCCGGTGCCGGTGCCTCGGCGGACCCGGCGGCGAGTTCGCGCCACAGCAGCGGCAGCAGCACCCGTGCGGCGGAGGGGAAGGCGGCGATCCGCACCAGGCTCCTGCCACCGCCGTCGGCGCGCAGCGCCAGCAGGTCGGCCTCGGCCGCCGCGAGGCTGCCCAGGATGACCTCCGCATGCTCGACCAGCAGCCGCCCGGCGGCGGTGAGCCGCAGCACCCGGCCCTGCTTCTCCAGCAGCGGGACCCCGGCCTCCTTCTCCAGCGCGGCCAGCTGCTGCGAGACCGCCGGTCCGCTGAGGCACGCCGCCTCGGCGGTGGCCGTCACGGTGCCGTGGACGGACAGGTCGCGGAGCAGGCGGATGCGCCGAACATCCAGCATGAAGGTTTCCTTCTTGGTCTGCCAACAAAGAGTAACTGGATCTTTTCTATTCTAGGCGGAACCCTGAAGGTGTGAAGAGCCGAGCGATGCCCCTGCGATTCCTGGCCCTGGCGGCGACCGTCGTCCTCTGGGCCTCGGCGTTCCCTGCGATCCGGGTGGGCCTGGACGGCTACGGGGTCGCGGGCCTGTCCTTCCTGCGGTTGGCGGTCGCCTCGCTGGCGCTGGCCCTGGCGGCTCCGCTGCTGGGGGTGCGGCTGCCGAGGCGCGGCGACCTGCCGCGGATCCTGCTCTGCGGGGCGGCCGGGATGGCCGCCTACCAGCTCCTGCTCAACTGGGGCGAGGTGCACGTCCCGGCCGGCACGGCGAGCCTGCTGGTCTCCACGGCCCCGGTCTTCAGCGTGCTGCTCGCCGGCACCCTGCTGGGCGAGCGGCTCACCCGCAGCACGGTCCTGGGCAGCGTGATCGCGATCGCGGGCGCGGCGGCGATCGCACTGGCGGGGGGCTCGGCCCAGGCCTCGGCGGGGGCGCTGATCGTGCTGGCCGCCGCGGCCGTCCAGGGGGTGTACCACGTCGCCACCAAGCCGCTGCTCGACCACTGCACCGGCTTCGAGGTCGCCTGCTACGCCATGTGGACCGGCACCCTGCTGCTGCTCCCGCTGGCGCCGTCCGCGCTGCACGGCCTGGCCACCGCGCCGGCCTCCGCCACCGGCTCGGCCCTCTACCTGGGCCTGCTGCCCTCCGCGCTGGGCTTCGCCACCTGGGGGTACGCGGTCGCCCGCACCACGGTCACCACGGCGACCGCCGCGCTCTATCTCGTGCCGCCGGTCGCGCTGGTCGTCGCCTATGTCTGGCTCGGCGAGACGCCGCGCCCGGCGGCGGTGCTGGGCGGCCTGGTCAGCATCGTCGGTGTGGTCCTGATCAACCGAGGCGGCGCGAGGGCGCGGTCCGAGGCCCGGTCTGCCCGGTCGGCAGAGCGACTAAACGGACAATTCGCCGAGGAGTTGGTGACGGTCGCCACAGCCGATTCGGCACAGACTAGGCCCGGTAGTTGATCCGCGGCCGGTCCGGGCCGGTCCCCGACGCGGGAGCCGTGCGGTGCCGGCCAGGGGTTTTTGCTGGCCGTCGGGAGGCGCCTGCTACGTGGTTCGGTAGTAGCGGGGGCCCTTGGCGAGGCGCCGACCGGCGGCTACAAATGACCGAGTCAACCGGTGCCGCAGCCCCTGTCCCGCTGCTCACCGCCATCGGCACTAGGGTCTGCCCGATCGACCCTGGGGTTCATCCCCCACCGCAAGCGGAGTGCCCGCTGCCCCGATGCCGACCGCGCCCCCTGTCCGGGCGCCGTCCCTTCCGCGTCGGAGGCACACGCCAACCGATTGAGGTATTTCTTCCATGCGTAGCTTCTCCCCCCGTCTTCGTGCCTCCGCCGCTCTGATCGCGGCCACCGCCGGTCTGGCCTCGCTGGGCGCGTTCACCACCGCCGCCCACGCCGACACCCCGACCAGCGCGGTCGCCGCCGCCCAGACGTCCCAGCTCAACTCCCGCGCCGAGTCCCTGGCCGAGCAGGCCTACAACGCCGCCAACGGCTCCAGCACCAGCAGCGACTCCTCCAGCGCCGCCGCGTCCACCGACTCCGGCGCGAGCACCGGTTCGGTCTCGGACGACTCCGCCGCGAGCAGCGACTCGTCCAGCACCTCGTACTCGGGTGACGCGCAGTCGATCGCGGCGCAGATCGTGCCGGCCGACCAGCTGGCGTCCTTCGACGAGATCATCTCGCACGAGTCCGGCTGGGACGTGACCGCGACCAACCCGTCCTCCGGCGCCTACGGCCTGCCGCAGGCCCTGCCCGGCGACAAGATGGCCTCCGCCGGCGCCGACTGGCAGACCGACGCCGCCACCCAGATCCGCTGGGCGCTGGACTACATGAACACCACCTACGGCAGCCCCAACCAGGCCTGGGCCTTCTGGCAGGCCAACAGCTGGTACTAGAAGCCCCCCACACCACCCCGCGGCGCCCAGGCACCGGACAGGGGAGAACCTGGGCGAACCACCCCGTAGGGGCCCGGCACACCACGTGCCAGGCCCCTACGGGCATTCAGCCACCCGCCCATGACCCCGGGTCAGACGGCCTCCGTCGTTGCCGGCGGTGGGGGGAAGCCGTAGAGGGGGCCGTGGAACGGGGACGGCGCCGGGTCCGGGTCGCCGTCCGCGGTGAGGACCTCGGTGAGGCCGGTGAGTTTCAGGAGGCGGCGCAGCGGAGCGGAGGTGCGGACGAGCCGGAGGGTGACGCCTCGGGCGGCGGCCTGCCGCTGCGCGCCCAGCAGGGCGTCGAGGCCGGCGGCGTCGCAGAAGCTCAGCAGCGCGGCGTCCAGCTCGATGCGGCGCAGCCGCCGGTCGCCGGCCAGAATGCTGCTGATGGCGGCTCTGAGCGGCCCCGCGCTGTAGTGGTCGAGCTCTCCCGCGAGGAGGACGTGCGAACTCCTCCGGACGTCGACGACCGCGACGCCGAGAAGTGTGAGATCGCCCATGGTGTGCGCCCAACGTGGTTGGCAGCCAGTGTAGTTGCAGTCTGCCACGAATGAACGTGCGAATGGCATATGCGTGACGGGATGCACACCGTCCCTCCGCCTCCACCCCGGGCCCGCCGCCCGTCCGGCCGGCTCGCCAATTCATTCGGGCTAATGCGTCGGCGTCCGGATGCGCATCGTCGGCAGAATGATTTACTGGACATCGGTACAGGTCGTGTGCGGAACTGGGCGGATCCGGTTTCCTGTTGTCCGAACTTCTTCCGGCCGACCCCTGGTATTCATGCGGGAGTCCCCCTCCGGGGCTTTCGCCTCTGGATACTTGCCCTGTTCTGCCGCGGGGCGGAGCCGCTTGTGTGAGAAATAGACAATACGGGTGTGAATTCGACGGTGACTGCCGAGGATTCTTCGGGTGCGGGGGAGCGGAAGTGACGGGCCAGGAACGCAACGGAGGCCGGACGTACGCCGTGGCTGTGCGGCCACTGGCCGAGGGCCCGGTCCACGGGCCGCTCCAGGGTCCGGCCGCCCTCCGGCGGCCCCCGGGCCTCGGCGGGCGCAGCCCCAAGGTCCTGGTGTCCGCCCTGGCGCTCTGCTGGCTGCTCCCGCTGATGCTCGGGGCGCTGCACCTGCAGGTGCTGACCCTGGTCGTGGCGCTGCTGGCGATCGGCTCCCTGGTGCGGGTCGGCGGCGGCCTGGTGGACCGGCTGATGGTCTCCGGGCTGCTGCTGTCCGGTGCGCTGATGGCCTTCGGGCTGGTCGCCTCGGTGTGGCCCTGGCGACTGGATCCGCTGCCCGCGGGCGGGGTGCTGCTCTCGGTGATCGCCCTGGCCGGCTGGTACGGCGACCGCAGACCGCGCTTCGCGCTGCGGCTGCGCTGGTCGGACGGCATCATCGCCGGGACCGGCCTGGTCGTCTGGCACTTCGTCCACCGCGGGGTCACCGGCCGGCTCGGCGACGGCATGATGATGGTGGGGGACCGGTTCTCCCACTTCGCGATCTTCGAGTCGATCGGCCGGATCGGCGGCTACCTCTTCCTGCACCAGGCGGCCGGCCAGGTCTCCACGATCGGCAACGCCGCCGGGGTGTATCCGCAGGGCTCGCACTTCCTGTTCGCCTGGGTGGACGTCTTCGTCCGTTCGAGCACTGTCCCGCTGAGCACCCCGCAGTCCCTGTCGCGCTACTTCACCTATGTGCTGCTGGCGTTCGTGCTGCTGTGCGTCTGCGTGGTGTGGGCCACCCGCTGGGTGGCGGGCCCGCGGCTGGCCGGCTGGCGCACCGGGGCGGTCTGCGCGGTCTCCGCCTGCCTGGTCCTGGCCGAGCCGCTGCCGGAGCTGCTGCGGGAGGGGTTCGACTCCGAGATCGTCGGGCTGGCCTTCGTGGCGGTGTCGGTGGCGCTGCTGCTGCGCCCGGCGATGGGGCAGACCGAGTACGCGCTGGTGGCCGCGGCCGGGTTGGTCACCGTCGCCTACAGCTACAACATCTACGTGGTCTTCGTGGCCCTGCCGATCGCGGCCGGGCTGCTGCTGTTCCGCCGCAGGCAGCGCGGGCACCGGGTCGCGCTGCTGGTCTGGCTGGCCGCGGCGGGTGCCGTCGCCCTCCTGCCCAGCGCCATCAGCGTGTTCTCCCACTTCGACGTCGGCCAGCAGTCGGTCGCCAACGGGATGGTGATCCACTTCGACCGGGCCACCGTGATCGGCCTCGGCCTCGCGGTGATCCTCTCCTCGCTGGTCTCCCTGAGCCGGCCGACCGCGACGCAGGTCCTGGTCCTGGTGGCCGCGGTGGGCACGGTGGCGGTACTGGGGGTGTTCGCGGCCTGGCAGATCCACCGCAGCGGCACGGTCTCCTACTACTTCGAGAAGCTGGCGCTGGCGGCCTTCGTCGTCTTCCTGACGTCCCTGGGGTCGGTCGGCGGGCTGCTGCGCCCGCTGGCCCGCCGGGGCCGGAGCGCGCCGCTGCCGCGCAGACTGCAGGAGCCGCTGCTCGCGGTCGGCGTGGGCGCGGCGGCGCTGAGCCTCTTCGCGGGCTTCCAGTGGGGCATCCCCTCCGTCGGCAGGACCTCGGCCCAGTGGCGGCTCAGCTCGCTGGTCTCCTGGTCGACCGAGCGCCAGGGGAACCAGCTCGCCGAGGGCACCCGCACGTTCATGGCTAGGGACATGGCCAGGTCCACCGCGCCGGTCATCACCCTCTACCGGGGCTCCGGCAGCCTCAACTGGCAGACCGCCTACCTGGCCCAGGCTCTGCTCCGGAGGAATGGGATGATGACGGAATTCGGGGCGCTGTGCAAGGTGGACATGGGCAGCAGCTATATCAGCGGGCCCAGGTACCGGCAGTCGCTGGAGCAATTGCGGCTGCTGGTCCACGGGCTGCCGTCGCGGCCCACGATCCTGGTCGGGAACAAGCGGCTGTCCGAACAGATCGACCACGATCTGAACGGCGGGGGAGTGAATACGGCAAAGGTGCTGTTCGCGCCGCTCATTCACTATCCGCCGGCAGCGGCTGCTCCGCCCAAATGATCTTGTGGGTGGGGGTGTACCGGGTGCCCCAGTGCTCGGAGAGCCGGGCGACCAGGAACAGTCCGCGCCCGCCCTCGTCCATCGTCGCCGCGTAGCGCAGATGGGGGGAGGTGCTGCTGGTGTCCGACACCTCGCAGATCAGGTTGCGCTCGCGCAGCAGCCGGACCTGGATCGGTCCGGTGGCGTGGCGGATGGCGTTGGTGACCAGCTCACTGAGGATCAGCTCGGTGGTGAAGGCCATCTCCTCCAGCCCCCACTGGGCCAGTTGGCGGCTGGCGGCGGCCCGCGCGCCGGCCACCGCGGCGGGGTCGAACGGCACCTCCCACTCGGCGATCCGGTCCGCGGGCAGGGCCCGGGTGCGCGCGACGAGCAGGGCGATGTCGTCCTTGGGGACGGCGGGCAGCAGCGCGTCCAGCACCGCGTCGCAGGTCTCCTGCGGCGAGCGGCCGATGTCGGACAGCGAGGTGCGCAGCAGGTCCAGGCCGACGTCGATGTCCCGGTTCCGGTCCTCGACCAGCCCGTCGGTGTAGAGCACCAGTTGGCTGCCCTCGGCCAGTTTCAGATGGACCGTCTCGAAGGGCAGGCCGCCGAGGCCCAGCGGCGGTCCGGCCGGGAGGTCCAGGTACTCCACCGTGCCGTCGGGGTGCACCAGCGCGGGCGGCAGGTGCCCGGCCCGGGCCAGGTCGCAGCAGCGCGACACCGGGTCGTAGATCGCGTAGAGGCAGGTGGCGCCGGTGATCGAGGCCTCGCCGTTGGGGCCCGCCTCGTCCTTGTCGATCCGGGCGACCAGTTCGTCCAGGTGCGCCAGCAGGTCGTCGGGGGGCAGGTCCAGCATGGAGAAGTTGTGCACCGCGGTGCGCAGCCGGCCCATGGTGGCGGCGGCGTGCATGCCGTGGCCGACGATGTCCCCGACCACCAGCGCGACCCGGGTGCCGGGCAGCGGGATGACGTCGAACCAGTCGCCGCCCACCGCGCCCTGGGCGGGCAGGTAGCGGTAGGCCACGTCCACGGCTTCCTGGGCGGGCAGTCCGCGCGGCAGCAGGCTCTGCTGCAGGGTCACCGCCATGGCGTGGTTGTCGGTGACGGCCGAGATGATCTGTTCCTGGGTGGCGTACTTGGTGTCGAAGGAACCGCTGTTGCGGCCCAGCCGGAGCACCTCCACCCGGTCCGCGACCGCGCGCACGCTGTCCAGGTCGTGGCTGACCAGGAGCACGCCGAGCCCCTGGTCGCGGAGCCGGGTGATCAGCCTGAGCACCAGGGCGGTCTGTTCGACGCCGAGGGCGGCGGTGGGCTCGTCCAGTACCACCACCCGGGGGCTGCCGATCAGGGCGCGGGCGATGGCCACGGCCTGGCGCTGGCCGCCGGAGAGCGTCCCGACCGGGATCCGCACGCTGGGGATCCGGGCGGACAGGTCGCTCAGCAGTCGGCGGCAGCGCCGCTCCATCTCGACCTCGTCGAGGAAGAAGCCGAACTTGCGCAGTTCCCGGCCGATGAAGAGATTGCTGACGGTGTCCAGGTTGTCGCAGAGCGACAGGTCCTGGTGCACGGTGGCGATGCCCAGGTGCTGGGTCTGCAGCGGGTTGTGCAGGTCGACCGGCCTGCCCTCCCACTCGATCGCCCCGCTGTCCGGAGGGGACACTCCGGCGATGGCCTTGACCAGGGTGGACTTGCCGGCACCGTTGTCCCCGACCAGCGCGACGACCTCGCCCTCGTTGATTTCGAGATCGACGTCGCGCAGCGCCTGTACGGCGCCGAAGCGTCTGGAGATCCCACGAACGGCGAGCAGGGGAACAGATGCCAAGGAAACCACCTCCGTGAGTAGTGTCTCGTGAACCGAAGGTTTGCTTCGGACAAGCGCGCGTATTCATCGTTCCTGAGAACGATATTGATACCCGACTTCAAGAAGTGAAGTCGGAAGGTCCCTCGAAGTGGCTGAGAGCGTTCTCTCGTTCAACTATATGAACGCGCAGCTCAGGGCTGGAGAGGGCGTGCGTCTTAAAAATTGTTAGGAAGGTTTCCTGCCTCTTGTCTTGACGGAGTGTCATGACCACAGGTTGACTCCGGTCACCCCAGAGGAAGGCATGCCATGCAACGCTTACGAGTTGCCCTGGCCACCGCGGCGGTCGCGGTGGCAACACTTGTCGCCACTGTGACGTTCGCCGTGCCCGATTCGACCGCCGCGGTCGCTCCGGCCGCGACCAGTCCCACTGCCGCGCAACTGCTGGCGCAGACCCAGACCTGTACCCCGGCCTCCAACGGCGACTACGCCACCGACGAGGGCGCGGCGGCGACCATCCCCATCTGCAAGAAGGGGTCGGCGTACTTCTGGACCTCGGACATGGACATCGACTGCGACGGGATCACCACCTCGCACTGCAGCAACTCCACCGACCCGACGTACTTCGACGAGACCTCGTTCCAGACCTCGACCGGCCAGTTCTTCACCTCGGACGTCACCCACTACTACGTGATCCCGCTGCCCAGCTCCCGCTTCAACTACCAGAGCGCGGGCATCACCCCCGGCAGCGTGGCCGCGGTGATCTACAACAACAAGCTGGTCTACGCCGTCTTCGCGGACGAGGGCCCCGACGACATCATCGGCGAGGGCTCCTACTCGCTGGCGGTGGCGCTGGGCATCGACCCCGACCCGGCCACCGGAGGCACCGAGGGCCCGGTCACCTTCATCGTCTTCCCCGGCCATGTCCCCAGTCCGGTGGAGAACAACTCGGCCATCGACTCCGCCGGGGCCTCGGCGGCCGGCAGCTGGCTCGGCTCGGGCGGCACCACCTCCCCGCCGCCCACCTCCCCGCCGCCGCCCACCGGGGGCGTCGGCCAGATCACCGGCTACGGCGGCAAGTGCGTGGACCTGGCCGGAGCCAGCAGCGCCAACGGCACCGCGGTGCAGCTCTACACCTGCAACGGCACCGGCGCGCAGAGCTGGACGGTGGAGAGCAACAGCACGCTGCAGGCACTGGGCAAGTGCATGGACGTCACCGCGGCCGGCACCGCCAACGGCTCCAAGGTCCAGCTCTACGCCTGCAACGGCACCGGATCCCAGGTCTGGCAGCACCAGGCCAACGGCGAACTGGTCAACCCGCAGTCCGGCAAGTGCCTGGACGCCACCGGACCCAGCTCCGCCAACGGCACCCGGCTGCAGATCTGGACCTGCAGCGACGGCGCCAACCAGCAGTGGAACCTGCCCGCCTGAACCGAGGGTGGGCGCCGGGCCGGCCGCGGAATACGCTCCGCGGCCGGCTCAGCGGCGCGCGTACACCGCGACGAAGTCCCGGCTGGACTCGTCGTAGTAGCGGGTGGCGTCGCGGACGAAGTTGACCAGGTTGTGCGGCACCGGGTCGCGCGGCTGCCGCTTCCCGTCGTAGGAGATGAAAGAGGGCCAGCTCAGATTGATGTCCAGCATCATCGCGGTCACCGCCCCGGCCCGCTGCAGCACGGTGGCCAGCGACTGCACGGTGAGCTCCCGGCCGCCGACGTAGACGATGTCGCCGTGCCGGTCGATACCCACCCCGGAGCGCGGCACCGAGGCGTTGCCGCCGTCGGTCAGGCCCCAGACGTCCGTGCCGCCGTAGCGGACCGCGTCGGTCACCGCGCCGTGGGAGACCAGCGGCACCAGGCACTGACGCACCCCGACCACGTCCGGGGCCATCGCCACGTCCTGGTTCCAGACGCCGACCGAGAGCGAGCCGTCGCGGTGGAACACCTCCGAGGCGGCGCCGCTGCGCAGCGGCACCGCGGTCCGCCCGTTGAGGTAGAAACCGCCGTGGGAGTCGCCGTTGGAGAGCTTGAAGCCGCCGTTGTAGGCGGCCAGCAGGCCGGTGCGCCGCCCGGCCGGGATGGTGGACGGCACCGCCCAGCTGCCGCCCGGTTCCTCGGCGCCCGGGTGCAGCTGGAAGGTGAGCGCCTTGTTGCGCATCCAGACCACGCCGACCGGGAAGTCGGTGTCGTAGGGATCCGGGCGCATGGTCGCACTCTGGATCACCGGCTGGCCCTTGACCAGGCTCAGCGGGGTGAAGACCCCTTCGCCGGGCCGCGCGGGGGAGACCAGGGGGCGGACCCGGGCGTGCAGCGGCACCGGCGTGACCGTGGGGGTGGGCCGCGGCTTGGGCTTGGCGGCGGCGAGCGGCTGAGCCTGGGTCAGGGCGTCGCTCGCGCTGCAGTCGCCGGAGGGGGCGGTGCGCGGGTGGCCGTCGACCACGTCCGCGACATAACCCAGGTAGTGGCACCGGCTCCAGCGCGCCAGCTTGGCGCTCGCCCCGTCCTTGCCCGGCAGTGACACGGCGTCATGGACGCAGTAGGCCAGCAGTGCCAGGACCAGGAGGGCAGCGGTCAGGCCCCAACGGCGGAGCAGCGTGGGGCGCGGTCGTCCGCCCCCGTTGTGGAAAACCATCAGTTCCCTCTGTCGGCCGTGCCGGGTACGCCCTGAGGCATACCCGGCCGGACGACAGGCGGTACCGGAGTTCGCTCGCTCGGCCTACTCGTGCGGGCCGGTCAGGAGGCGTAGGCCTCCAGCTCGGACAGCTGGCCGGCCGGCCAACCGGTGTTGCCGGTGAAGGTCAGCCGCAGGTAGCGGGCGCTGGTGCCGGACGGCAGGGTGATCGTCACCGCGTTGCCGGTGGCGGGGTTGAAGGTGCGCCCCGCGGAGCCGGACAGGGTGGTGTAGCTGGAATTGTCGGTGCTGCCCAGGACCGACAGGGTCTCGGTCCGGGTGGCCCAGCTGCTGGCCGGGGGCAGCTTCAGCACCAGTCGGCCCACTGTGCGGGTGGCGCCGAGGTCGACGGTCAGGCTCTGTGGGAAGGCGTTGTCGGTGCTCTCCCAGTAGCTGTTGGCGTCGCCGTCGACGGTGTTGCCGGCCGTGTAGTTCTGGGTGTGGCCGGTGTCGGTCACGGCCGCGTGCAGCGCCAGGTCGGTGCCGGCCGGCGGCTGCGTGGTGGGCGGTGCCGTGGTCGGCGGGGCGGTGGTGGGGGTGCCGGGGCCGGGGCCCGTCGGCGGGAGCGCGCTCGGCGACGGGAAGGAGGTCAGCACCGGGGTGCTGCTCCAACCGGAGTTGCCGCTGCCCTGGTTGATGGCGAAGGTGCCCGCGGTGTTGTTCGGGTAGCCGTAGTTGTAGCTGCCGGCCACCTTGACGTTGGCGGCGGTCAGTCCGCCGACCGAGGCGGAGCCGGTGGTCTCGGCCTGGAACACGGTGGTGCCGGTCCAGTTGACGGTGTTGTTGGTGAAGTTCAGTCCGTTCACCGCGTAGCCGGAGCCGCCGCCGGAGACGATCTCGAAGGCCGCGTAGGGGCTGTCGTCGATCGCGTTGCCGCTGAGGTTGACGGTGGTGTTGCTGAAGGCCGAGTTGTAGGAGTCGAAGCGGATCGCGCCCATCGCGTGGCCCCAGTTGGGGTTGAGCGCACCGGTCCTGAGCAGGGTGTTGTTGGACACCGTGATGGTTCCGGACAACGGGGTGAACGGGGAGAGGAACGCCTGGTTGGAGATGGCGATCCCGCTGCCCAGCGCATTGGTGTCGGCGATGGTGTTGCCGGTCACGGTGTTGTTGGAGCCGCCGTAGACCGCGATGCCGTTGGCCAGCGAGGGCTGGACGATGGTGTTGCCGCTGAGGGTGATCCCGGTGTCGGGGGCGGGCATGGACCACAGGGCCAGGCCGTCGTCGCCGGTGTTGCGCAGGAAGTTGTTCTTCACGGTGCTGTTGGTCGCGTTGCCGTTGAAGTTCAGGCCGTCCGCGTCGGTGGAGAGCACGACGCTGTTCTCCACGGTGATGCCGCTGTTGCCGTACTGCAGCCAGAAGCCGACGTTGGTGTCCTGGATCCACAGCCCGTTGACCGTCGAGCCGCTGCCCAGCGAGCCGTTGATCGCGTTGGCGGTGCTGTCGTCGTGGCGGCCGACAGTGGAGCCGAGGATCGCGAAGCCGCTGAGGTTGACCGGGCCGGAGACCGCGGAGGTGTTGTTGATGAACTCATTGGTCGCCAGCTGCGAGTACCAGCTGCCGGCGCCGACGATGGTGGCCTTGTTGACCTGCAGCGCCGAGGTGATCCTGAAGGTGCCCTGCGGGATCCACACCGGCACATTGGCCGCGGCAGCCGCGGCGATGGCGGTGCGGAAGGCGTTGGTGGAGTCGCCGCCGCCGCTGGCGTCCGCGCCGTCGCTGACCACCGAGATGGAGCCGGCGGGCTGGGCGGCGGGGGCGGCGACGTCGAAGAAGTCGGCGACGTCGAGGGTGTAGGGCAGGGCGGTGTCGCCGGAGTCGACCTGGAACTTGACGGTCGATCCCACGGCCGCCTCGGAGGGCAGCTTCAGCCGGACGTCGTCGTAGAACTTGTGGGTCTTGCTGCCGGCGATGCCGCCGGTGCTGATGTAGCTGTAGGCCGAGGTGAGCGACAGCTCGGTGCTCAGCTTGGTCCCGTTGACGTAGACGGACAGCTTGCCCGAGGCGCCCTGCGGCACGGCGTAGTGCAGGTCCACGGCGTTGGCCGCGGCGGTCAGTTTGAACTGCAGGTACTGGCCCTGCCCGGTGAGCTGCACCGCCTGCCGACCGGAGGCCTCGGTGGCCAGGTCGCCCTGGGTGTAGTCGGGGCCGATCAGCTTGCCGTTGGTGGTCGACTGCGCACCCTCGGCCTCGTACTCGGTCATTCCGGGGAGGACCGCCCCGGAGGCATTGGCCGCCGCGGCGGCGACCTGGGTCAGCCCGACCGGGGCGGTGCCTGCGGTGGTGGTGGAACCGTGCGCGGGAGCCGCGACCAGCAGCCCGAGCCCGGCCAGGGCCAGGGCCGCGGCAGTCGCCCCGGCCTGGACCTTCCTGTCCTTCCGCAGCGCGTGTATGGAACGGTGGTCGGTCACGAGGTACGACCTTCCTGAGTGACATGGGGGAAGCCAGAGATGGCAGGTTCAGGTCACACCCCAGGACACAACAACCCGTCACTTCACGGCGCGCACCACTAAACCAGCCCTGAGGTGCTGTCACAAGATGTAAACGAAGACCCGTAAAAAACAGACTGTGGAGATTTGGGAATTGCGCGAACACTGAAATTTGACAGCAGCGCCCGGGGCTCGGCGGGCCGGCTCAGCGGCGGCGGCCTCGGAGGATCAGCACCACGACCACCACGGCCACGGCCAGGGCGGCGATGACCAGGCCACCGGTCTGCAGCGGCAGCCGCTGCGCGGTGATGGCCAGGCGGAGGTGCTGGAGGTGGTGCAGGTGCTGAAGGCGCTGAGGCATGGACGGTGCTCCTTGGGGCGGTGGGGGCCGTGGGCCGCACTGGTGGGTCACCGGGTATCTGTCGCGGTGCGGGGGTGCGGTTCCCGTGGCCTGGCTCACATGGAGGCTCGCAAAGAGGTGTCGGCCAGGACGGGGGAGACCTGGCCGACACTTGTTCAACGCTCAACCAGGACTGGGCGTTCCCTGGCGATAGGTCAGATCTATCCGGGCTTGCTTGCCAAGGCAGGGGAAGAATCGGATCTATACGGAGTGCCGAGCCGGGGTGTCCCGTGCCTCATGGGATGATTTGTCGGCTTTGAGTGGCGAGTTTGATGTCCCGACGAGCAAAATTCGCCGGGAAGCTTCCCTTCCGGATCTACCGGTGCCATAGTGGCGGCGAAAATAGATCTGGTTCATTCAGGGCAGGGGTCATCTGGTGTCAGGGACAGCGAAGACCGGGCCGGGCGAGGCGGACGATGAGTCGGACCGTTACCGTCCGGGGTACGAGGTGGTCGCGGAGCAACTGTTGGGCTATATCGCCGAACAGAACCTGATGCCGGGGGACCGGTTGCCGACCGAGCAGGGGCTCGCTCAGATCCTCGGAGCGACCCGCAATGTCACCCGGGAGGCGGTCAAGGTCCTGGCGGCGATCGGCAGGCTCAGCGTCCGCAAGGGCGCCGGGATCTTTGTCGCCGCCTCACCGGGGGCCCTGGCCGACGACCAGTTGGCGCACTTCCAGCCCACCAGCATGGAGCATGTGCTGATGCTGCTGGACTTCCGGCGGCTGATCGAGGCGGAGACGGCGCGGCGTGCCGCGACCCTCGCCACCCCGATCGAGGTCCGTGCGATGCGGGAGAGCGCCGAACTCTCGCTGGCCGCCGGAAGAGCGGTCGACGCAGTGGAGTTCGCCCGGGTCGACGCCCTGTTCCACGAATGCATCGGTATCGCCGCGCACAACCTCTTCCTGCGGTCGGGAGTGGCCAATATCCGACGGCTGTTGTCGCAGTCGGACGTGCTGCTGTTCCACGGGGACGTGCCCGGTTCGCTGGAGGTCGCGGCCAACCAGCACATCGCCATCACCGCGGCCATCGCTGCGGGCGACCCGGAATCGGCCGCGGCCATGATGACCACCCATATCGACACCACCCAGCACCAGTTCGAACGCAGGATCCGTGACCGTGTGTTCAGCCTGACCAACAGGCCGACGGCTGCCGCCCCGTCCACGCAGCCGGCGAGCCAGGAGACGTCCGCCTCGTAGCGGAGCGCTCTTCCTCTCTGTCGCACGTATCACGCCTGTCCGCCCACCCCGGCAGTCGATTGGAATTTCAGTGACGAAATTTCCTGCCCTTTTTCGCGCGCTGACGCGGAGAACCACCGTTGTCGCCGGCATATCGCTGGCGATGCTGGCCGCACCGAGCGGTACGGCCCTGGCGCACAGCCCGTCCCGGGCCCCCGCCGCCGCCTCACCGGTCAGCGTCTATGTCTCCCCGACCACCGGTTACGACCACGGGGCCGGCACCAGGGCGCACCCGTTCCGGACCCTGGTCGAGGCCAGGGACTACGTACGCACCATCGACAAGAACATGAAGCGGGACATCCAGGTCGAGCTGGAGACCGGGACCTACCAGCTGACCAGCACGTTCGCGCTGACCAGCGCGGATTCCGGCAGCAACGGCCACAGCATCGTCTACCGGGCCGCGCCCGGGGCCGCCCCGGTGGTCAGCGGCGGTTCCGCGGTCACCGGCTGGACCCTGGCCGATCCGGCGCACAACGTCTACAAGGCGCATGTCGGCGACATCGACACGCGCCAGCTGTATGTCAACGGCGAGTTGGAGACCCGCGCCAAGAGCGCCGACAACCCGCCGGGCTTCACCAAGACCGCCACCGGTTACACCATCACCGACACCAGCATGGACAGTTGGAAGAACCAGTCGGACCTGGAGGTGGTCAGCGCCTGGGGCTGGATGCTCTACCGCTGCCCGGTCCAGTCCATCGTCGGCACGACCATGACGATGCAGCAGCCCTGCTTCCACAACGCCAATCTGCACCAGGGCGAGGAGATCCAGAACCCGACCTGGCTGGAGAACGCCCGTGAGCTGCTGGACACCCCGGGGGAGTGGTACCTCGACAAGAGTGCCGGCGACCTCTACTACATGCCCAAGGCCGGCCAGAACCTCGCCACCGCGACGGTGACCGTGCCCCGGGTGCAGGACCTGGTGGACCTGAACGGCACCCTGGGCCACCCGGTCAGCAACGTCGGCTTCCAGGGCATCACCTTCTCCTACTCCACCTGGCTGGCGCCCAGTTCGTCCGACGGAATGGTCGAGGGCCAGGCGGGCTTCCGCATCGTCGGCGACAACAACCCCGACTTCGACTCCACCCGGCTGAACTGGGTGAAGACACCCGGCGCGGTCAATGTGAGCTACGGGCACGGGGTGTCCTTCACCGGCAACACCTTCACCCACCTCGGTGCGGTCGGGTTGAACCTCAACACCGGCACCCAGGGCACCGACGTCACCGGCAACGTCTTCAAGGAGGTCGCGGCCACCGGGATCCAGGTCGGCGGCACCGACGTCATCGACCACCATCCCAGCGACAAACGGTCGATCACCAAGGACAACACGGTCGACAACAATGTCGTCACCGGTGTGGCCGACCAGTACCGCGGGTCGGTCGGCATCCTGGTCGGCTACACCGACCACACCGTGGTCACCCACAACAAGGTGTACGACCTGCCCTACAGCGGGATCTCGGTGGGCTGGGGCTGGGGTCTTACCGACCAGGGCGGCGATACCAACTACCCCGGCAACAGCGGCGTCCCGATCTACACCACGCCGACCACCAGCAGGGACAACGTGGTCAGCGACAACGATATCAGCGACATCATGAAGTCCCAGGCGGACGGCGGGGCGATCTACACCCTCAGCTCCGACCCGGGCGGCGTGGTCTCGGGCAACTACATCCACGGCATCCCCGCCCCCGCGTACGGCGCCATCTACCAGGACGAGGGCAGCCGCTACTGGACCACCACCGGGAACGCGCTGTGCGACGTGGCCTTCCAGTGGCTCTTCCTGAACCACGGCATGGACATCAAGGCCACGGACAACTTCACCACCCAGTCGGCCTTCAACACCCAGGCCAACAGCATCAACGACACGCTGACCGGTAACACCACGCTGTCCGCCTGCAACCAGTTGCCCGCCTCGATCGTGGACAACGCCGGCCTCCAGCCCGCCTACCGGCACCTGGACCCGGATCCGGTCAGCACCGACCACACCGCACCGACGGCACCCGGCAAGCCCTCCGCCGTGACCGCCTTCCCGACCGTGGCCGACCTCAGCTGGCCCGCCGCCACCGACGGCACCGGCGTCACCGGCTACTCCGTCTACCGCGACGGCAAGCTCGTCAGCGCCTCCGCCGGTACCGGCGTCCGGTTGTCCGGCCTGACCGCGGCGACCAGGTACACCTTCACCGTGACCGCGCGGGACGCGGCCGGCAACGAGTCCCGGCCCAGCGCGCCGCTGACCGTGACCACGCCGTCCGGCAGCGACCTGGCCCTCGGCAAGCCGGTCACCGCCTCCTCCTACTCCAACCCTCCCGGGCTCGCGGTGGACGGGGACCTGTCCACCCGCTGGGCCCAGGGGCTCGGGCTGCCCGACCCGTCCTGGATCCAGGTCGACCTGGGCGCCCAGTACGACGTCGCCGGGGTGATCACCACCTTTGAGAAGTCCAACGGCTACAAGTACCGGATCGAGGTCTCGCCGGACGAAGTCCACTGGACCACCCTGGAGGACCACACCGGCGCGGCCACCACCGAAGCGGCCCAGTACGACACCGCCTCCTCCACCGTCGACGGCCGCTACCTGCGGCTGACCGTCACCGGCTCGAACGGCAACGGCGGCAGCATCTACGAGCTCCAGGCCTACGGCACCGCGCTGCCGCCCAGCACCGACACCACTCCGCCGGCCGCCCCCGGGCAGCCGACGGTGACCCCGGTGCTGCCCGGCCAGGCCGACCTGAGCTGGCCGGCCGCCACCGACAACGTGGGTGTGACCACCTACGAGGTCTACCAGGACGGCCAGCGGATCGCCGTCACCGACGCGACCGCCTACCGCGTCACCGGCCTGAGCGCGCAGACCCCCTACACCTTCACGGTGGTGGCCCGCGACGCGGCGCTCAACGAGTCCGCCCCCAGCCCGGCCGCCACCGTCACCATGCCCGCCACCGTCGACCTCGCGTTGAAGGCCCCGGTCACCGTCTCCTCCTACTCCACTCCCAACACCCCCGACCTGGCCGTGGACGGAGATCTGTCCACCCGTTGGGCCCAGGGGCTCGGGCTGCCCGACCCGTCCTGGATCCAGGTCGACCTGGGCAAGGTCACCCAGGTCTCCAGCGTGGTCACCACCTTCGAGAAGCCCAGCGGCTACCAGTACCTGCTGGAGTACTCCAGCGACGGGGTCGGCTGGTCCACCCTCGACGACCACACCGCTACGGCCACCACCGCACAGACCAACTACTCCGTCGCCGCGGCCCCGGTGTCGGCCCGCTATCTGCGGCTGACCGTCACCGGCTCCAGCTACAACGGCGGCAGCATCTACGAGATCCAGGCGTACGGCGGTTTCTGACCCACTGTCAGCTGCCCGCACCCGCTCCTACGAACAGAAAGTCAGCATGAAGATCACTCATGTCGAAGCCCACCGGATCGGCGTTCCCGCGGCGGATCCCCCCTTCCAGTGGCGGAACGGGTTGGCCGGCAGTCCGGCGGTGGGCGACGGCGCGGTGCTGCGGATCGGCACCGACGAGGGCGCCGAGGGCGTGGCGCTGTTCGCCCGGCCGGGAGCCGCCGTGCTGCTCCAGGACCTGGTGGACCGGGTCTTCCGGGACGAACTGGTCGGACAGGACCCGTTCCAGCGGGAATGGCTCTGGGAGCGGGTGTGGGAGCTGGACCGGATCCAGGAGCTCCCGCTCCCGGCCCTGGGCCTGATCGACATCGCCCTGTGGGACCTGGCCGCGCGGGCGAACGACCAGCCGGTCTGGCAGTTGCTCGGCGGATTCCGCGAGGCCATACCGGCCTACGCGTCCACCTCCACCTTCGCGACGACCGAGGAGTTCCTGGACGTCGCGGACCAGTGCCTGGCCCTGGGCTACCGGGGCATCAAGCTCCACGCCTGGGGCGACGCCCGCAAGGACGCGGCGCTGTGCATGGCGCTGCGCGGGCACGTGGGCCCCGAGGTGCCGCTGATGTACGACGGCTCGGCCGGCTTCGACCTGCCGGACGCGGTGTACCTGGGGCGGGCGCTGTCCGAGGCGGACTACCTCTGGTACGAGGAGCCGATGCGCGAGTTCAGCATCACCGCCTACAAGCGGCTCGCGGAGCAGGTCCAGGTGCCGTTGCTGGTCGCCGAGACCTCGGACGGGGCGCACATGAACTCCGCCGACTTCATCGCGGCGGGCGCGGCCACCTTCGGCGTGCGCACCGGCACCACGCTGCGCGGCGGCATCACCGGCGCGATGCGCACCGCGCACCTGGCCGACGCCTACCGGCTGCGGGCCGAGGTGCACGGCTCGGACATCCCCAACCACCACCTGTGCATGGCGATCTCCAACACCACCTACTACGAGTCCTTGGTGACCTCCACCACCGTCACCCGGGAACGCCACGTCGACGCCCAGGGCCTGGTGCACGCACCGGTCGGCCCCGGCATCGCCCTCCCGCACGAGAACGACTACCCCGCGGAACTGCACCGGTTCGTCGAGGGACACACGAACTGACCGCAGGCCCGTCCCACCCCCACCCGAACAGAGCCCCAGTACCGGAAAGGCACCACCATGAGAACCCTGAGAGCCGTCGCCCTGCTGTCGGCGTGCACGCTGACCGCCCTGGCCGGGTGCGCCAGCGCCGACCCGTCGACCGGAGCCTCCTCGGCCTCCTCGGCCGCGAGCTTCAAGCCGGTCGCCCAGGACGCGAGCGCGACGGTCACCGTCTGGACCGACTCGACCCGGCTGCCGGAGGTGCAGGCCTACCAGAAGGCCAACCCCGGCGTGAAGCTGAACATCGTCACCTACGACGGCAGCGCGGACGGCTCGACCTACCTGCAGACCAAGGTCCAGCTGTTCGACCGCACCGGCAGCGGCTGGCCGGACGTGGTCTTCGGCTCCCCGACCGACGTCACCTGGGCGTCCCAGCCCACCAAGCCCGGCGCGACCCCCTTCGCCGCGCCGCTGGACGAGAACCTGGTGCCGCAGAGCACCCTGGACAACTTCGCCAAGGGCTCGCTGACGCCGTGCCAGTTCAACGGCCACACCTACTGCCTGCGCAACGACATCGCCCAGGTTGTGCTCTGGTACAATAAGAAGCTGATGGACCAGTTCGGCTACACCGTGCCCACCACCTGGCAGCAGTACCAGGCCCTCGGCGAGAAGGTCGCCAAGGAGCACCCCGGATACCTGGTCGGCGCGGTGGGTGACACCAACTCGCAGGAGTCGTACTTCTGGTCCAGCCAGTGCCCGGCGTTCCAGCTGACCGCCCCGGACACCCTGCGCACCGACCTGTCCAGCCCGAACTGCACCCGGATGGCGAGCCTGCTGGACACCCTGATCGCCGACAAGTCGGTCAGCACCCAGGGCTTCTTCAGCCAGGGCTTCGCCAAGGACAGCGGCAGCAAGGTGCTGATGGCCAACGGCCCGTCCTGGTACGGGCAGTACCTGTTCAACTCCGCGTTCAAGACCCCCGCCGGGCAGATCGCCGCCGCCGCCCCGCTGACCTGGGACGGCGAGAGCACCGCGGCCACCGGCAACGTCGGCGGCGGGGTGTGGATGGTCTCCTCGCACAGCACCAACCTCAAGGGCTCCACGGCCCTGGCGACCTGGCTGACCACCTCCGACGCCAACCAGGCCGGCGCCCCCACCTACCCCGCCTACGGCCCCGCCGCCGACGCCTGGCTGGCGAACCCCGTCAACAAGGCCTACTTCGCCACCGACGTCAGCAGCGCCTTCAAGACCGCCGCCAACGAGGTGTGGACCGGATGGGCCAACACCAAGTTCAGCGACGCCACCGCCTGGTCCAGCGTGGTCCTGCCCGCACTGACCGCGGGCAAGACCCTGACCGCCACCCTGCCCGCCTGGCAGACCGCCATCGCCAACCAGGCCAAGGCCGTGGGATACAAGGTGACCACGCAATGACGTTGCTGGAATCCCGGCGCGTCACAGCTCCCGCCCGCCGCCGCGGTACGCCGCGGCGGCGGGGCGGCGGCCTCGCGGGCTACCTCTTCGTCGGCGGCTACGCGGTCCTGCTGCTCGCCTTCGGTGTGTTCCCCACCGTGTACGCGTTCTACCTCTCGCTGACCAACGACCGGGGCCAGTTCACCGGCGTCAACCAGTTCGTCAAGGTGGCCAAGGACTACCGGTTCGTGCCCGCCTTCGCCAACATGCTGCTCTACCTGGCCATGTGGCTGGTGGTGCTGGTCGTGCTGACCGTCCTGGTGGCCGTGGTACTCAGAGGCCGGATGCGGCCGGGCATCTCGGCGCTGTTCCGGTTCCTGTTCTACATCCCCGGCGCGCTGGCCGGCGTCGCCAGCGTCCTGGTCTGGCTGTTCATGCTCGACCCGGCCGTCAGCCCGGTCTCCTGGCTGCTGGACTCGCTCGGCTTCCACAGCTTCGCGGCCGTGCTGACCCCGGGGAACCTGCCGGTGATCTTCGTCCTGATCGCCTTCTGGACCGGCGCCGGCGGCTGGATCGTCGTCATGTACGGGGCGCTGAACAACATCCCCGACGAGGTCCTGGAAGCCGCCCGGATGGACGGCGCCGGACCCTGGAAGACCGCCTGGCACATCCAGATCCCGATGATCCGGCAGTGGATCGCCTACATGGCCATCCTCGCCTTCGCCGCCGGCACCCAGCTCTTCGTGGAGCCGCAACTCCTGCAGACCGCCAGCCTGGGCCGGGTCACCCCGACCTGGTCACCCAACCAACTCGCCTACGTCTTCGCCTTCCAGCAGGGCGACTTCAACGGCGCCGCCGCCATCTCCGTCTTCCTGCTGGCCCTGGGCCTGATCGGCGCGGGTGTGCTGGTGCGACGCTCGGACATGTTCAAGGTGGATGAATCATGACGGACACCGCTCTCCGCAGATCCCCCGGACGGCTGCTGTCGACGCTCGTCGTCGTCCTGCTGCTCGGCCTGCTGCTGGTCTTCTTCGTCCTGCCGGTGATCTGGCTGCTGCTGGCCCCCTCCAAGACCGCCGCACAGATCGTCAGCGACCCGCCGCTGTCGTTCGGCTCCTTCGGCCAGATCGGCAAGGCATGGGACCATCTGACGTCGTTCCAGGACGGCGCACTGCTGGTGTGGCTGAAGAACTCCGCGATCTACTCCGGCGCCTCGCTGCTGCTGACGCTGGCCACCAGCATCCCGGCGGGCTACGCGCTGGCGCTGACGAAGTTCCGCGGGCGCAAGACCCTGCTGATGGTCACCCTGGTGACCATGATCATGCCGTCGGCGACCCTGGTCCTGCCGATCTTCCTGGAGCTCAACAAGTTCCACCTGATCGGCACGGTGTGGTCGATCATCCTGCCGTTCTCGTTCTACCCGTTCGGCGTCTACCTGGTCTACATCTACTTCGCCACCAGCCTGCCCCGCGACCTCCTCGCCGCGGCCCGCATCGACGGCTGCTCGGAACTGCAGATCTTCACCCAGATCGCACTACCGCTGGCCAGACCCGTCATCGGCCTGGTGGCCTTCTTCAGCTTCGTCGGCAACTGGAACAACTTCTTCCTGCCCTACCTGGTCCTGCCCAACAGCAACGAGTTCCCCATCCAGGTCGGCCTGAACCAACTGCTCTCCTCCACACCCTCGTTCAACCCGGTCGCCGGCGCCGGGCTGAACATCACCATCCCGGAACTGGCACTGGCCATCATCATCGCCATCCTGCCGGTACTGGTTCTCTTCCTGTTCTCCCAACGGACGCTCGTCTCCGGGATGCTTGCGGGTGCAACCAAGGAATGACGGTTCATCAATGAGGAGTTCACGTGCGCAGAATGCTGTCGTCGACGCTGGTGAGCCTGTTCAGTGCAGCGGCACTGGTCGTGATGCTCGCGACCGACGCGAACGCCTCGATCCTGCAGTCGCTGCCGCAGAACGCGGACGGGTTGGAGCAGTCCTTCTCGCCGGCCTACGACTACGACGGTGACGGCTGCTACGCCACCGCCGCGATCGGTCTCGACGGCACCCTCAACCCCGGTCTGAAGCCGGGCGGGGACGTGAACGGCCACTGCCACGACTACGCCCAGCTGGCGAACTCCAACACCTACTCGCGCGAGAAGTGCAACAACGGCTGGTGCGCGGTCGTCTACGCCAGCTACTTCGAGAAGGACCAGGCCACGCTGGGTCCCGCGGCCATCGGGCACCGGCACGACTGGGAGCACGTGGTGGTGTGGATCAACAACAACCAGGTCCAGTACGTCTCCACGTCGCAGCACAGCGGCTGGAAGTGGTACCCGAGTTCGCAGGTGCGCTTCGACGGCACCCACCCGAAGGTCGTCTACAACAAGGACGGCGCCTCGACCCACTTCTTCCGGCTCGCCAACAGCAATGACGAGCCCCCGGAGAACGTGACCGGCGGCTGGTTCTACCCGCGCCTGGTCGGCTGGGACGGCTACCCGGCGGGCCTGCGGGACGAGTTGATGAACGCGAACTTCGGTGCTGCCACCATCAAGATCACGGACAGCACCTTCGACGACGCCCTCAGCAACTCCGAGCCCTCCGGGATCCCGTTCAACCCCTACGCCTGAGGCGACCCCTACGCCTGAGCGGACCCAGGTGCCTGGGCCGGCGACTGCTTCCCCGGCGCCTGGAGGCTCCAGAGCCGTCCGTCGGGGTCGCGGACCGTCATCAGCCTGGTCCCGAAGTGGGTGTCCTCGAACGGGGTGACCACCTCGACGGACGGGTCGAGCCGCAACGCGTCCGGGTCGGACACCTTCAGCACCAGCTGCAGTTCGGGCTGCTTGCTCTCGGGGACCTCGGCGATGAAGAGGGAGGGGCCGTCGCCGTGGCGCAGCTGGCCCGAGTTGTGGTCGGTGGCGAACTCCAGCTCGAAGCCCAGCGCCTGGAAGAACTTGGCGGCCTTCCCCCAGTTGTGGGTCTCCATGAACACGGCTTCGATGCCTTCGGCGGTCATCTCAGGACTCCTTGTCGATTGACTGCTCGTGCGTCGGATCCGGGCTGTCGAGATAGGCCCGCAGCGCGTCGGCCACCAGGGCCGACAGCGACTGCTCCGTCTCGATGGCCCGGAACTTGACCTGCTTGATCAACCCGATGGGCAGGTACACGTTGAACTGCTTCACATCCTCGTCTCCCACGAGGTCAATGCTAGCATGCTAGCTGGCTAGTTGCGCTGGCTGCTCGCTGTCCCGAGCAGGGCATACCGCTCGTCCGCCACCGGGCCGCCCCACAGGTCCGCTTCGCCGCTGAGCGGTTCGATCCGCACCTCGGCGACCAGGGGACGGACCGCCGCGGTCAGGTCCTCGGCGCTGATTCCGCCGTTCCACGGCAGGGATTCGGCGCCGGCGACGTACGGGGCGGCCGGCTGACCCGCCGTGGACCAACGGCCCTCGATCAGCAGCAGACGGCCGCCCGGCCGCAGACGGGACACCCACGCCCGCAGCGCGGCCTGCGGATCGGGCAGGGTCCAGAGCAGGTGCCGCGACAGCACCACGTCGAACAACTGGTCCCCGGTCGGCGGTGACATCGCGTCACCGACCAGGAAGCGTCCGGCCAGGCCCGCCGCGCCGAACTTCGCCCGCGCCCGCTCGACCATGCGCGGAGCCAGGTCGACGCCGGTCGGCCGGTGCCCGGCCTCGGCCAGCAGCAGGGACACCGACCCGGTGCCGCAGCCGACGTCGAGCACCTCGAGCACGTCGGCCGGACCGGTCGGGAGCAGGGAGCGCAGCAGCCGGGCCCAGGCGGCGCGGGTGTCCGCGGCCAGCATCCCGTGGTCGGGCGCGCGGTCGAAGCTCGCCGCCGCGGCATCCCAGTAGGCGGCGATCAAGGCATCGCGGTCGGTCATGGGGTCCATGGGGTCGGTCATGGGGTCGGTCATGAGGCGATCCTCTCAGCGGCCCGTGGCAGGATGCGGAGGAGAGACCACCACGGAGGACGGACACCTTGGACTTGGACACGACGGCCGAGGCGGACCGGGTGCGGGGCCTGTGGCAGGAACTGGGGCTGCCCGGCCTGGTCGACGTGCACACCCACTTCATGCCCGACCGGGTACTGGCCAAGGTGTGGGCCTACTTCGACGCCGCCGGACCGCTGGTCGGCCGTCCGTGGCCGATCAGCTACCGCACCGAGGAGGACGAGCGGCTCGCCACCCTGCGCTCCTTCGGCGTCCGTGCCTTCACCTCGATGCTCTACCCGCACAAGCCGGGGATGGCGGCCTGGCTGAACTCCTGGTCCCGCGACTTCGCCGCGCGGACCCCGGACTGCCTGCACACGGCCACGTTCTTCCCCGAGCCCGACGCCGCCCACTACACCCGGCAGGCGGTGCAGGACGGCGCCCGGGTGTTCAAGTCCCATCTGCAGGTCGGCGGGTACGATCCCAATGACGCCCTGCTCGACCCGGTCTGGGGCCTGCTGGCCGAGGCCGGCGTCCCCGTCGTCACCCACTGCGGCTCGGGCCCGGTGCCGGGCAAGCACACCGGCCCGGAGCCGATCGCCCGGCTGCTGGCCCGCCACCCGTCGCTGCGGCTGATCGTCGCGCACCTGGGCATGCCCGAGTACGGCGACTTCCTCGACCTGGCGGCCCGTTACCCCGGCGTCCACCTGGACACCACCATGGCCTTCACCGACTTCAGCGAGGCCAGCGCCCCGTTCCCGCCGTCCGAGCTGCCCCGGCTGGCCGACCTCGGCGACCGGATCCTGCTCGGCACGGACTTCCCCAACATCCCCTACCCCTACCTGCACGCCCTGGAGTCGCTCGCCGGTCTCGACCTGGGGCCGCAGTGGATGCGCGGGGTGTGCCACGACAACGCCGCCCGGCTGTTCCGGCTGTTCGAGTCGTGAGCGGACCGATGAGTTCTGCTCCGCCGCGTCGTCTGCAGAGTGAGAACGTTCCCTTCCGCGGCCGCGGGAGGACCGAGCCGAGAGGACAAGGAGCGTGCACCCCGTGGACCAGGAGAACGTGAGTGCCACCCTGACCGTCGCCGTGCCTGCCGCACGGGTGTTCGCGGTGCTGGCGGATCCGACCACCCATCGTGCGATCGACGGCACCGGCTGGGTCCGGGAGGCCGTCGACCGGGCGCCGCTGACCGAGGTCGGGCAGGTCTTCCGGATGGACATGTACCACGCCAACCACCCGGACGGTGAGTACCGGATGGCCAACAGGGTCGAGCTGCTCGACCCGCCGCGCGCCATCGGCTGGCTGCCCGGGCAGGAGAAGGACGGTGAGCTGGGCTTCGGCGGCTGGCTGTGGCGCTACGACCTGGTGCCGCTGGGTTCTTCCGAGACCGAGGTCACGCTCAGCTACGACTGGTCCGGGGTGCCGCAGTCCATCCGCGCGTACATCCAGTTCCCGCCGTTCGGCCCCGACCACCTCGCCGACTCGCTGCGCCACCTGGCCGAGCTCGCAGCACCCTAGGGGCGCGGGCCCCGCTGGGCGAGGGTGACGATCTCCCGGCTGCTGCCGGTGACCGGCCCGCGGAGCCAGTCGCCGTACTGGGCCTCGATCTCGAAGCCCGCCTCGGCGAGGAACGTGTTGAGCGTCGCCGGGTCCAGGAAGCGCAGGCTGGAACGGTCGACGCGGAGCACGGTGCCGTCGGGGCCGGCCGTGGTCTCGCTGAGGGTGATCACATCGTCGACGACCGACTCGACCTGGTGCTGGATCCGCAGGACCCGCCCGGTCGGGTCGGTGGTCTCGGAGGCATGGGCCGGGTTCCACTGCTCCCAGGCCCTGGCCTGCGGGTGACGGGTCTCGAAGGCGAAGCGACCGCCGACCCGCAGCGCGCTGTGCACCGCCGCGAGTGAGGCCCGCAGGTCGTCGTCGGTGACCAGGCACTGGAACGCATGGCTGACCATCGTCGCCAGGTCGAACTCGGCCTCCCAGCGCGCGTCCGCGGCGGTGCCCTCGACCCACTCGACGTCGCCGCGGCGGCGGGCCCGGGCCAGCGCGGCGCGGTCCGGCTCGATCCCGACCAGGCGGCCGGCATGGCCCTGCTCACGGGCACGGTGCAGCATGGAGCCGGTGCCGCAGCCGAGGTCCAGGACCGAGCCGGCCGCCATGACCAGCTCGTCGTAGAAGGCGTCACTGGGCCAGAGCGCGGGATCCCACGGGTTCAGCTGGTCGTAGAGGGCGGCGGCATCGGCGTCGGAGAACATCGGGACAGTATTCAGGCATCGGCCGAATCGCGCGCCTCAATTTCCGCGCACAGCGAAGGTCCTGTCTGAACCCGCGTCATCAACCGTGCGGTGGCTGTACGTTGGTCTGTATGAGCACGGCAGTCCCGGACTGGAACGCTCCCTGGCGGCGCGCGGGCGACCTGCCCGCCGAGGTGACGGGCTTCGTCGGCCGTGCGGAGCAACTCGCCTCGCTCCAGCAGCTGCTGGGCGATTCCCGGATGGTCACGCTGACCGGGCCCGGCGGGGTGGGCAAGACCAGGATCGCGCTGCGCGCCCTGCCCGAGCTGAGGACCCGTTACCCCGACGGGATCTTCCTGGTGGAGCTGTCGGCGCTGAAGGACCCCGAGCTGCTGGCACGGACGGTCTGCGCGGTGCTGAACCTTCCCGAACAGCCCGACCGCGCCTCCCTGGACCTGCTGACCGAGCATCTGGCCGGACGCCGGGCGCTGCTGGTGCTGGACACCTGCGAACACCTGGTCGACGCCTGCGCCATGCTGGCGAGCCTGCTGCTGCGGGACTGCGCGCCGCTCAGCGTGCTGGCCACCAGCAGGCAGCCGCTGGACGTGCCCGGCGAGCACATCCTGCCCGTGCCGCCGCTGCCGGTGGTGCCCGAGGGCATCGACGGGACCGGCGCGGTGGCGCTGTTCGCCCAGCGGGCCATCGCCGTCATGCCGACCTTCGCGCTGACCGAGGCCAATCTGCCGCAGGTGCTGGCGCTGTGCCGGCGCCTGGACGGGATCCCGCTGGCGATCGAGCTGGCCACCGTCCGGCTGCGGGCGCTGGCGCTCGGCGAGCTCGCCGACCGCCTGGAGGACCGGTTCCGGCTGCTGACCGGGGGCCGCAGAACGGCGGTGCCGCGGCACCAGACGCTGCGCACCACCATCGGCTGGAGCCATGAACTGTGCACCCCGGCCCAGCGGTTGCTGTGGGCCAGGCTGTCCGTCTTCGCCGGCACCTTCGACCTCGCCGCCGCCGAACAGGTGTGCGCGGGCGGCGAACTGGCCATGGACGACGTGGTCGAGCAGTTGATCGCCCTGGTCGACAAGTCGGTGGTGCTGCGCCTGGACGAGGGAACCGGCGCGCGTTACCGGCTGCTCGACTCCATCCGCGAGTACGGGGCGGAGTGGCTGGCCCAGACCGGCGAGAAGGAGCAGGTGCAGGACCGGCACTGCGCCTGGTTCGGGGCCCGCTTCGAGGAGCTTGAACAGGCGTTCCCGACCTCGCGGCAGCTGCCGGTGTTCCGCGCGCTGCGCCGGGACCACGACAATCTGCGCGCCGCCCTGGAGTTCGCGCTGAGCCGTCCCGGCGGTGAGCGCCGGGCGCTGTCGCTGGCGGTGTCCAGCTGGCCGTACTGGATGGCGGCCGGGCTGCTCGGCGAGGGCGCGGTCTGGCTGGACCGGGCCCTGGCCCGGGTGCCGGAACCGGTGCTGGAACGCGGCTGGGGCCTGGCCCGGCACGGCTACTTGGGCGTGTTCCACGGCTCCTCGGCCCGGGAACTGCCCTACTTGGCCGAGGCCAGGGAGATCGGCGAGCGGCTGGGCGAGGACCGGCTGACCGCCCACGCGGTGATGTTCCAGGGCCTGGCCCTGGGCTTCCTCGGCGACGTGGAACAGGCGCAGGCCCGCTGCGAGGACGCCAGGGCCCGGCTTTCGGCGCTGGGCGACGACTTCACCCTGACCGTGCTGGACACCCAGGTCGCCTTCATCTGTGCGATGTCGGGCCAGGCCGCCGAGGCCATAGCGCTCTGCACCCGGGGCCTGCGCGCGATGCAGAGCGAACCGCAGGAGCGCTGGGTCACCGGGTACCTGCGGGTGCTGCGGGCGCTGGCGCGCTGGGTGGAGGGCGATGTGATCGGCGCCGAGGCGGACGGCCGGGCCGCGCTGGCCTGCGCCTGGAGCCTGGAGGACAGCATAGGGGCCGCGTACTGCCTGGACCTGCTCGCCTGGACCTCCTCGGTCCGCGGGCGCCACCGGCGGGCGGCCCTGCTGCTGGGCGCGGTGGCCCGGCTCTGGGAGCCCACCGGCACCACCCTGGGCGGCGTGGTGAGCCTGCAGCAGGAGCACCGTCGGGTCGAGCAGGAGGTGCACGGCGCCCTGGGCCCTGACCTGTACGCCCGCCGGGTCGAGACCGGGGCGCGGACCCGGATCGCGGACATCGTCCGGATGGTCGAGCAGGACGCCGAGACCGCGCAGCCGCTGGGCGCGGCCGTGCCGCCGGGCGGCGCTGCGGAGGGTGCCGGGGGCGACGGGGCGGTGGCCGGGGCGGGTGCCGCGGCCGGCCCCGGGGCCAAGGCGCTGACCCCGCGTGAGCGGGAGGTCGCCGCGCTGGTCTCCGCCGGCCTGTCGAACCGTCAGATCGCCGAGAAGCTGGTGATCTCCAAGCGGACCGCGGACGCCCATGTCGAGCACATCCTCGCCAAGCTGGGCGCCGCCTCCCGTATCGAGGTCAACTCCCTGCTCGGCACCCCCCGTCGCGGCTGACTAAAGTAGCGGGCCCGTGGTGTCCCCCGCGCCGTCGCTCGTTCGTCGTGAGGGTGAGAGTCCACCGACCCCGGAGGCCGCGATGCAGTACGCCCTGATGATCTACACCGAGCCCGGCTACGACGAGGCGCTGTCGGACGTGGAACGCGAGGCGGTGCAGGCCGAGTACCTGGCGCTGGCCGACGACGACCGGTGCGTCGGCTTCGCGCAGCTGCAGCCCGCCGAGACCGCGACCGGCGTACGGGTGGCCGGCGGCCGGACGCTGCTGACGGACGGCCCGTTCGCGGACACCAAGGAGGTGCTCGGCGGCCTCTGCCTGATCGAGGCGGCCGATCTGGACGAGGCGCTGGAGCTGGCGGCGCGGATCCCGGCGGTCCGGTTCGGCGGCGGTGTCGAGGTCAGGCCCGTGGGCCGGGCGGGGGTCGGTCCGGGAGTCGGGCCGGGGGTCGGTCCGGGAGCCGGCGTGACGCCCGGGCCGGTGGTGCGGCGCTGACCGCGCTGGAGCAGGTCTTCCGGGACGAGTGGGGCCGGGTGCTGGCCTCACTGGTCGGGTTCCTCGGCGACTTCGACAAGGCCGAGGACGCCGCACAGGAGGCGTTCGCCATCGCGGCGAAGCGCTGGCCCGAGTCGGGCGTCCCCGACAAGCCGGGCGCGTGGCTGGTGACGACGGCCCGCAACCGGGCGATCGACCGGATCCGCCGGGAACGCACCCTGGCCGCGAAGATCTCCCTGCTCCCGGCCCCCGAGGCGGTGAGGGACCTGATGGACGAGTTCGACGACACCGTGATCAAGGACGAGCGACTGGAACTGGTCTTCACCTGCTGCCACCCGGCCCTGCCGCTGGAGGGGCAGGTGGCGCTGACCCTGCGGGCCCTCGGCGGCCTGGAGACCGCCGAGATCGCCCGGGCGTTCCTGGTCTCGGAGGAGACCATGAAGCGGCGCCTGAGCCGCGCCAAGGCCAAGATCAAGGCGACCGGGATCCCGTTCGCGGTCCCCGGCGCGCAACTGCTGCCCGACCGCCTCGACGCGGTGCTCGCGGTGATCTACCTGATCTACAACGAGGGCTACCGCGGCCGGGTCGACCTGGGCGCCGAGGCCATCCGGCTGGGAGACCTGCTCGCCGGGCTGATGCCGGACGAGCCGGAGGCGCACGGGCTGCTGGCGCTGATGATGATCCACCACGCCCGGCGCCGGGCCCGGTTCTCCGGCGAGGACCTGGTGCTGCTGGACGACCAGGACCGGTCGCTCTGGGACCTGCGCCAGATCGCGGCGGGACGGGCGGTGCTCGACCGGGCCCTCGCGCTGGGCGGACGCGGCGCCTATGTGGTGCAGGCCATGATCGCGTCGATGCAGACCCGGGAGCGGATCGACTGGCCCCGGGTCGCCGAGCTGTACCGGCGGCTGGTCCGGCTCACCGGCTCCCCGGTGGTCGCGCTCAACCACGCGGTGGCCGTCGCCCAGGCCGGCGACCCCGCCGCCGCGCTGCAGGCCGTCGACCGGCTGGACCTGGGCGGCTACCTCTACTTCCACTCGACCCGGGGCGAGCTGCTGCGGCGGCTCGACCGTGCGGCCGAGGCCCGGGCGGCCTACACGCGGGCGCTGGAGCTGGCGAGCTCCACCCCCGAGCGGCGGTTCCTGGCCCGCCGGATCGACAGTCTCTGACTCCGTGACCGCAGGGGTGTCCCCCGGGCGGGCGCCCGTTCGTCGCCTGGACATGAGCGGCAAACGCTCGGCCACCGGCACCCCGTCCACGGAGGAAGACATGAGCACCACCCCAACGACCGCCACGATCCCGGACTACCTGGTCGGCACCTGGAAGGCCGACCCGGTGCACTCGGAGGTCGCGTACTCCGTCCGGCAGCTCATGGTCAGCAAGGCGCGCGGGCGGTTCGCCGACTTCGACGTCACCATCGTCACCGGCGAGGACCCGCTGGACTCGTCGGTCGCCGCGACCATCGACATCGGGTCCATCGACACCGGCAACGCAACGCGTGACAAGCACCTCTGCTCCGAGGAGTACTTCGACGTCGCGAAGCACCCGACGATGAGCTACCGCTCCACCGGCATCCGCTGGACCGACGGCAGTTGGGTCGTCGACGGTGAGCTGACCCTGCACGGCGTCACCCGGCAGGTGCCGCTGACCCTTGAGGTGAACGGATTCGTCGCGGACCCGTTCGGCGGACAGCGGGCCGGCTTCTCCGCGACCGCGCAGGTCAACCGGCACGACTTCGGCGTCGACGGCGGTGGCGTGGCGGTCAGCGACAAGGTGGCGATCAGCCTGGAGATCCAGGCCGTGCTGCAGACGTGACCTGAACGGCCGTGACCCGAACGTGCGTACCGATCTGAGGAGAAGTCAGATGTCGGCCTTCCAGCCTGCCCGCAACAAGGAGACGCTCGCCCGTCTGCACGAGGCCGTCAACAGCGGCGATGCGGAACTGATCCCCAAGGCGATCGACCAGGTCTTCGAACCGGACGTGCTGATCAGCACGCCCCTGCCGATCGGGGCGACCGGGACGGAGGCGCTGAAGGAGGTGTTCTCCAGGCTGCTCCGGGCCTTCCCCGACCTGCACATCGCGGTCGAGGACGTGATCGCCGAGGGGGACCGGGTGGTCAGCAGGAACACGGTCACCGGGACCCACCGGGGCGAGTACCTGGGCCTTCCGCCGACCGGGAAGCCGGTCAGCTACAACGAGATCTTCATCTGCCGCTTCGCGGGCGACCGGGTCGCCGAGACCTGGGGCGTCGTCGACGTCCTCGCGCAGCTGCGGCAGCTGGGCGCGCTCCCCGGGAGCCCGGCCTGAGCCCGGAAACTGCGCTCGAACCCGGAACCCGGGACGACGGCGGCTGCCGTGCGTCCCGGGTTCGGGCCTATCGAGTGTCACGGGCGCCTGTCGAGGGCGTCCTCAGTACCGCAGCGCCGCGCTGATGTGGCCGGTACCGGCCAGCGCGCCGTCCGGGAGGAAGCTCACCCGGGCGCCCGTGTCCAGGGCCTTTTCGATGATCTCGTCGACGATGTCGTCCCTGGCCCCGCGGTCTCCGGGCTCGGCGGGAACCAGGTGGTCGCCGTCGTCACGGACCGTGACCAGATACGGCTCCTCGACCGCGAGCAGCCCCACCCGGCCGGCGGTCACCTGCTGCCAGACCTCGTCGATCCCCGCCGCGAACTGCCGCCGTCCCCGGGCCTGGTCCAGCTCCTGCCGCACCGAGGCGGACTCCTTCTCGGCCTGCTCCTTGACCGCGGGCAGGACCGCCTCCCGGACGGCCTCCGCCGACCCCTGGGCGAGCCCGCCGTGGCGAACGACCGCGGTGGCCCTGCCCGCCGCGGTGCCGACCTCCTCCAGCACGGCCACTGCCGCGGCCTCGCCGAGCACATACAGCGGTCGCTGGTCCGCGCGCAGGACCGAGGTCACGGCCGTGTCGACGTCGCGGAGGAACTGCCGGGTCTGCTCGTCCCGGAAGGTGCTCGGCAGGTCGCCGATGCGCTCCTTGCGCTCGGCGTCGGGGTCCTCCAGGTCCCTGGTCAGCGGAAACCCGCCGGTGTCCTGCTCGACCACCCGCCCGGGTCCGCCGCTCCACAGGCTGGCGTGATCGGCGGCCACGGCCAGGACCCAGTAGGGCTGGTCGGCCAGCTGCGCCGCGACCAGGTTGCGGGTCACAAAGGTCTCCGCGAGCACCACCCGGGCCGGGACGGCGCGTCCCAGCGACCAGACGTGGTGCTCCCCGGGCGCGGCGAACAGCGCCAGACCGTCCCCGGCGTAGGCGAGGTCCACCGGGTCTATCTGCGAGGCCGCCTGGTCCAGCTGATCGAGGACGGCGATCCGGTCCGCGCGGGAGACCGCCGGGTCCGCCTGCACCAGGTCCTTCGCCTCGGCGAGGAGATTGCGCAGCCGCACCGGGTCCTGCGCGTTCTCCGGCTCGCGCCGATGGGTCGGCACCAGGACCGAGACCGCGGGGTAGCCGCGCGGGCGACGCAACTCGCTGAGGATCTGAGCGCTGAGATCGGGATACATGGCGGAGCCCTTCTGACATGGGTGCGTCGCCCAGGGCGAGCCCCCTTCAGATCACGACAGGCCCGCGCCGGTATGGACGTAGATAAATCCATTTGTTCATATTCCGAGCCCGGGCGCAGTTCGGCAGGGGGAGTGCCAAGCTCAGCGAGTATCGGGTGTCGCTGTGCGAAGCCGCTGGTAGAGGACGTGTCGGGACTGCCGGGTGCGGGTGACGAGCCCGGCGCGGTGGAGGATCTGGAGGTGGTAGGAGACGGTGGCCGGGCTCAGATAGAGCCGCTGGGCGATCTCCGTGGTCGATCGCGGTTGGCTCAGCTCGGCCAGGAGCTTGAGCCGCATCGCACCGATCAGCGGGTGGTCCTGCGCCGGAGGGTGGGCGTCGACCTGCGCGGTGGGGTAGACGATCAGTGGCGTGCGTGGGGCCGGCGCTCCGGGCGGCTCCGCGGCGCAGAACACGGCTCGGTCGGCGAAGACGCTCGGCGTCATGATCACTGCGTCTGCGTCCAGCGTCAGGCGATGGATGCTGCCCGGAGAGAGGTGGATGACCAGTTCGCCTTCGTGGCACTCCAGGTTCGGAGCCAGGCGGTTGAGGGCCTGGGTGAGTCCGTGGTGGGCGATCTGGGAGGCCCGTGCGGTGACGTCGGCTTCCAGGCGGGCCCGGATGGCTGGCCAGGAGGGCGCCAGTGCCGTGTGCCAGAACTGTGCCATCTCGTCGGCCAGGCGGCGGGCGAAGTGGTCCTCTCCGCGGTCGAGGGCCTGGAGGAACTGCCGCGGGGCGGGACGGGTCGACTCGGGATCCCAGGAGTGGCCGTTGACGGCCTCGGATAATTCGTAGCGGATCCGCTCGTGGGGAGTCGTCGCGATCTGGTGCAGTTGGGTGTCGGTGTCGGTCTGGAAGGCTTGGGGCTCGGGTCGGAGGAAGTCCGGGGTGTAGCCGAGCGGACCCCCGGCGCCGACCACGGCCAGCAGCCCGAGCCGGTGCCGGGAGAGGGCGTGGCTGGTCCTGCTCCGCCAGGGCTGCGCCAGCTTGCCGGGGCTGGAGCCGATGAGGCTGAGCAGGTCCTTGGCGGAGCCCAGCGGTGGAACGGCGAACCTGACGCTTCCCAGGCCCTTGGCCCCCAGGCGGATCCGGATCACAACTATTCCCCCTTCGCCAGTTCCTTCGAGAGCAATCGAATCATTCGGTCGGTCAATTGGCGTGGTGTTCCCTGGATTCACAGCGCAGACCAGCGGCTTTCCCGTCGGTGCCACGAGTCATGGCTGGTCCGCGTTTCGATCGACTGCGTCCGCATGGGTGCGGTCCCACCGAGGGAGAACGATCATGAATGTTCGCAGGAAGCTCGCGGCAGCAGTCCTGACCGGAGGCGTCCTGGCCGGCGGCATCGCCATGGCGGCGCCGGCCAGCGCCATCACCCAGGTGAGCTGCCCCACGCAGGGGATCACCATCTACTACAGCGGTGGCCACAAGGCCTACTGCTACGCGGGCAGTGTCGGCTACGGGTACGCCGACATCCAGGGCGTCACCAGGGTCACGTCGGGGGTGAACAACGGGGAGATCAGGCTAGAGGACCCCAACGGGGACACCTCCTTGGTGTTCTTCGGGCATCCCTACGACCACTCCTTCCCCAACGTCTGGGTGACCGGGGTCTGGATCAACTGACGTTCCGTCCCATCACCGCTTGGCCCGATGCAGCCTCCCGTGGAGCGCCGGCCCCGGGGGGCTGCGCCGAGCGGAGATTGACGGTAAGTCAGACGCGGGGAGCAGGCGGTGGCTCAGTGCGCGGCACCGCCAGGGGGTATCGTGCGGCGATGCCTCACCGATGCCGACTTCAGCGTCATCACCGACTGGATGCCCCGCAGCCGATGATCCGCCCCACCGGTCACGTTCAGTAGCCAATAGACTGAACGCCGCTGGCCGGCGTCCATGGTGGGAGGAAATCTATGCGGGTGCTGGTGACCGGTGCGTACGGGTTTGTGGGCAACGCTGTGGTGCGGGAGCTGGCGCGGGCCGGGCATGAGGTGCATGCGCTGACCAGGGGGTCGGGTGCTGGTGGGCTGTCGGAGCTGCCGGTTGCCCGGGTCTGGCGTGGGGATCTTCGGGACGCTGCGGCTCTGCGTCCGGCGCTGGAGGGGGTGCAGGGGGTGTGCCACCTGGCCGCGCTGACCGGGGTGCGCGAGGTGGTCGGGACGGACGACTACAGCGCGGTGAATGTGCGGGGGACCGAGACCCTGCTTGACGTCCTGGCGGAGTCCGCCCGGGCGTCGGGGACGGTGCCCGCCGTGGTGCTGGCGTCCAGCGCGGCCGTCTACGGCCCGGCGGCTGAGCCGATCACCGAGGGGGTGCCGCCGGAGCCGGCGAGTCCGTACGGACGGTCCAAGGTGGAGGCCGAGGCGGTGCTCCGCGAGCGGGCAGAACGCGGCGGGGTCGCGGGTGTGGCGCTGCGCTGCTTCAACATCTCCGGGGCGGTCGCCGGGGTGGGGGACCGGGACGAGAGCCGCATCATTCCGAAGACCCTGGCGGTCGCGGCCGGTCGGGCGGCGCAGCTGACGATGAACGGCGACGGGACGGCGGTGCGCGACTTCGTGCACGTCGGCGATGTGGCGGTGGCCTTCCGTCTGGCGCTGGAATCCACCGCAGGGGAGCGGTACCGCTGCTACAACGTGGGTGCGACCGGTGCCGGCATGGGCGAGATCGTGGCCCTCGCCCGGGAGGTGACGGGCCGGCCCATTCCCGTCACGATGCGCCGTCCTCCGTTGCCGGAGATCCCGGTCAGCCTCGCCGACACCGCGCGCATTCGCGCCGAGCTCGGGTGGCTGCCGAAGCGGTCCTCGCTGCGGGAACTGCTTGCAGACGCCTGGAACGCCGCCGGTTGCTAGGCGGGTTGTGTACGAGGGATCACGAAGCAAGAAGGGAATGGGGGCGGTGAACGTTCGTTGAACAGCGGGTAAGAGGGGCGATTTGTCCGCTACGGGCACGGCAGACTCACAGGGTCCGGTGCCGATGGCACGCCTGACCTGCTGCCGCTGACCGTGGCGGCGTGCGGTAGGAGTTCCCCCTTGAACGCTGCTTCCCGCTTCCGGGGTGCCGGCGTTGCCTCCGTCGTGACCGGTCGACTGCGGCGCGTTCCGGCGCGCCTGCGGCTGCCCCTTGCGGTGTTCGCGGCCTGCCAGACGATCTATCTGCTCTGGTGGGCGGCGTTCTTTCCCGGGCTGATGAGCTATGACTCGATCACCTATGTGTGGGAGGTGACGACCAACCACTGGATCTCGGACCATTCGATCCTCTACGACAGCCTGGTCTGGCTCTCGCTGGAGGTCAGCGGCGACCTGTGGCCGCTGACGCTGCTGCAGACGGTCGCCGCGTCCGCGATCCTCGCCTACACCTGCGTGGCCCTGCGCGACCTGGGGGTGCGCGGGCGCTGGAGCGCTGCCGCCGCCCTGGCCGTGGCGCTGCTGCCGTCGACCGGTACCTTCACCGAGTTCGTCTGGAAGGACGCCGCGTTCACCCTCTCCACCCTGCTGGCCTTCGCGGCCACGGCCCGACTGGTCGCCCGCAGGATGCGTGGCCGGGAGGCCGTCCGCGACCGCTGGTTCTACCAGCAGATGGCGCTGCTGGCGGCCGGTTTCATCGGCATCGCGCTGTTCCGCAACAGCAGCATCACCGTGGTGCTCGCGGCCCTGCCGCTGCTCCTGCTGGCGCTGCGGAAGATGCGGCTGTGGATCACCGGCCTCGCGGCCATGGCCACCGCGCTCTACTTGGTGCTCAACTTCGCGGTCTATCCGGCGGTGGGCATCGCGTCACCCGACATCACCTCGTACTACGCGTTCAACTACGCCGACATCGCCGTGGCCTACGGCACTTCGCCGTCCAGCTTCACCGCCGCCGACAAGGCCGTGATGCGGCAGGTGGCCCCGCTCAAGGCGTGGGGCGGACGGGCCGCCAACTGCTGGGACGTCGACTGGACCATGCACGCGCTGGACCGAAAGGCCGCTGCCAGGCTCAACAGCCAGCTGATGCACGTGTGGTGGGAGGTCGTCCAGCGCAGCCCCGGGACGGTGGCCCACGCGCACCTCTGCCGGTCGCAGATCGCCTGGGGCATCTGGCCCGGTCCGGCCGCCCTCAACGGCGACACCCTGATCGTCGGGTCCAACATCCCGGCCGACCTCTTCGGGCAGGCGGCCGATTCCCACTCCCGGATGGCGCACAGCCAGTACCGCCCGGTGCTGCGGCCCCGGCCGCTGGTGCAGGCCCTGCACACGGTCGCCCGGCCGCTCTACCGGAAGAGCAGGCTTCCGCAGTTGCAGTGGCTGGTCTGGCGCGGGGCCTTCTGGAGCTATGCCAGCTACCTCGTTGTCGGGCTGGTCGCCCTGCGGCGGCGTGGGGCGGGGGCTGTGGTGCCGCTGCTGGGGCTGGTCTCGATCGTCTTCGGCATCCAGGTTTCCATCATGATCGCCAACCCGGCTCCGCTGACCCGCTACATGCTGCCGGCCGTCATGATCGGCATCATGACCCTGCCCCTGCTCAGTCTGCTGCGTCGGCCGCGGGGACGGCAGCGCCCCCCGGAGCCGTTGACGGCGCCTGCGGCCACGCCGCGCGAGAGGTCAGTCCTGGCGCCGTAGGGCGCGGTCGACCAGGGGCCCGGCGGCCCCGGTGTAGTCGGCCGGGTCGAGCAGCCGGACCAGCGCGTCGGCGTCGAGGTGCTCGGTCACCGCGTCCACCTCGGCGAGCACCTGGGCCAGCGGGCGGCCGGTCGACTCCGCCGTGTGGGAGGCCTCGGTGAGCAGTTGCCGTGCCCTGGCCTTGCCCAGCAGCGGGGCGAGCACCGCCACCAGCCGCTCGGAGACCAGTTGACTGCCCGTCAGGCCGACGTTGGCGCTCATCCGTTCGGGTCGGACGACCAGGCCCGCGCTGAGTTCGACGGCGGTGTGCGCGGCCCCGCCGGTCAGCCGCAGGCACTCGCGCAGCAGCAGCCACTCGGCATGCCACACCCCGGCCGAGCGCTCGTCCTCGGCCAGCAGACACTGGGTCAGGCCCATTGCCAGACAAGGGACTTGAAGCGCAGCGCTGCGGATCAGCGTGGCCAGCACCGGGTTCCGCTTGTGCGGCATCGCGGACGAGCTGCCGCGCCCGGTCACCGCCGCCTCGGTGACTTCGCCGACCTCGGTCCTGGTCAGTGACTGCACATCAACGGCGATCTTGCCGAGCGCGCCCGCGGTGAAGCTCAGCGCGGCGGCCAGGTCCGCGATCGGCGTACGCAGGGCGTGCCAGGGGAGAACCGGCCGGTTGAGGCCGGTCTCCGCGGCATAGGCGGCGGTCAGCCGGTCCGCGAAGTCGCCCGGGTCGGGCTTTCCGGCGGTGGCGTCGAGCGCCGCGTACTCCAGGTAGCCGGCGAGGGTCCCGGCGGCGCCGCCGAGGGAGACCGGCAGGCCGTGGTCCTGGACCCGGCCGATCCGCTCCGCCGCGTCCAGGACCAGGTCCCGCCAGCCGGCGGCCTTGAGGCCGAAGGTGGTGGGCACGGCGTGCAGGGCGAGGGTCCGGCCGGCCATCAGGGTGTCGCGGTGCTGCTCGGCGAGTTCGCCCAGCGCGTCGGCGGTCCGTTCCAGGTCGGCCCTGACGATCGCCAGGGCCCGGGCGCAGACCAGCATCACCCCGGTGTCGAGCACATCCTGACTGGTCGATCCCCGGTGCACATACGGCGCCGCGTCCGGGTCGGTCCGGCCCACCGCCTCGGTGAGCGCCGCCACCAGGCCGACCACCGGATTCGCGGTCTCCCGGGCGGCGAGGGCCAGCGCCCGCAGGTCCAGCAGTTCGGCCCGGGCGGCGCGGGTGATGGCCTCGGCGGCGGACGGGGGGAGCGTGCCGAGTCCGGCCTGTGCGCGGGCCAGGGCGGCCTCGGCGTCCAGCATGGCCTGCAGATAGGCCCGGTCGCTCACGGCGGCCTCGACCGGGGTGCCGACCCGGACCGGGGACAGCAGCCCGGCGTCCAGGTCCGGGGCGCTCTCCGCCGCACCCGTGTCCTGTGCGCTCATATCATGGCTCCCTTCAGATCGGTGTGCGGCTGCTCGTCCCGCCGGGGCGCGCCACTCGGGACGCTGCTCAGGATCGCGCGGGCGATGGCGTCGGAGTCCCCGAGGGTCACCGAGTTGACGCCCGGCCGGATGCCCGCGGCGGTCACCCAGTGCACGGTCTCCGTGGGGACACCGTAGGCGAACAGCCGTGGATGCACCTGGCCTTCGCCGTCGATCACCCGGTACGGGCGGCCGGTCACCGCCAGCCCGCCGGTCTCGTACTCCGCCCCCTGCCCCACCGCGATGCGGTGGGTTCGGCACCGGGCGGTGCGGAGCAGCTGCTCCAGCAGCGGATCGGCGGTGCGTCGCAGGTCGGGCTCCGGCAGTCGGGCCTCGATCAGCGCGGTGGCCCGGACCGGCTCGCCGCCGACGGAGGGGGACTCCGCCGTGAACGCGGGCCCGTCCGGGTCGATACGGACGCGCATGCCGGGGCCGACCAGCTCGACAACACCCGCTTCCAGTAGGGCCATCAGCTCCTCGATTCGCGAGGCGGGCGGACCGATCGAGACAAAGGCGTTCAACGGTGTGTACCAGCCCTGGAGTTCGTCCCGGTAGGAGTTGCCCTCCAGGCCGCCGTGGTCCACCGCGAGCCGCAGCTCATTGCGCAGGTCGCGGAGGACGTCCAGGGCCGCCTTCACCGGGCCGCTGACATTGCCGGCCCGCGCCTCACGGACGTCCTCGGCCAGGTAGTGCAGCAGCCAGCCGCGGAACTCCTCCCGGTCGGCGAACTCGGCGCCGCCGTGCGGCAGTGCGATCCGGTCCCAGTTCCAACGCTGGTCGGCGCTGATGCCGTAGCGGTCCAGCAGGGCTTCTGCAGAGGCATTCTGAGTGATGGTCAGAAAGGCTTCGGTGAAGCTCGGTTGCTCATCTCCCCGTCCCTGAACGGCCAGCAGCGCGCCGTAGTAGACGCTCTCCACCTCGCGGGCGATCAGCGGCCACAGGTCCGAGCCGAAGTACACGTGCCCACCGGCCGCCGCGCGGGCCCTCAGCTCGGCGATGAGTTGCGGTGTCAGCAAGCGGGGGTGGTGGCGGCCGTGGGCGCCCTTCTGGTTGTCGCCACGGGCGTGGTAAGGAATCCCGCGCCGGGAGCCCGCGTACATCTTCGGCTCCTGCCCCGAGGGCAGGTAGACGAGTCGGCCGTCCTCCCGGGTGAACTCCCCGCCGCGGCCCACCGTCAGCAGTGCCATGTGGTCGAAGAAGTTCAGGCCGAGGCCGCGCAGCAGCAGCGCCTCGCCGGGCTTGACCGCGGAGAGGTCCAGATCGGCCGGGTTGGCCGGGAGCAGATAGGTCAGCCCATGGGCGTCCGCCGTGCGGGCCAGCTCCGCCTGACGCTCCGTCGGCCGCGCCGGGACGTGGCCCTGCGCCAGCACGATCGCGTCCAGGCCGGTCAGCCGGGTGCCGTCGGCGAGGGTGAGAATCTGTGTGCGGTCGGGGCCGAACTCCTCGTGCAGGCCCACCGCCAGTGTGCTGTGGACCTGGACCGTCACCTGCCGCGGCGCCCCGGACACCACCCGATCGAACACATGCTCAAGGTAGCGGCCGTAGAGGGCGCGGGTGGGGTAGTCGTCCGGTCCCAGCCGGTCGGCCTCGGACCGGAAGTCCTCGTCGAGCGGGGGCGCGGACCGCGCCCACTCGTACAGGCTCGGGCCGGGCTCGACCGGCCCCGCCATCTCCACACTGTCATCGGTGAACGCCGTGACCTGCGAGGACACGGTGTTCATCAGCAGCTGGCGGGACTGGCTGCTGCGCCACACCTGGCCGGGCCCGGGACGGAACGGGTCCACCAGATGGATCGTCATCGGTGCCCGCCCGTCGGAGTGGAGGCGCGCATTGGCACACAGGCGCTCCAGGACGGACAGGCCGCGCGGGCCGGCGCCGACGATGCAGACCTGGAGGTAACCGCTCGGCATGTGCGTTCTCCGTGAGGTGTGGGGGAGCGACGAGCAGGGGAGTGGACGGGGCGGGCGGTCAGTCCGACTGGAAGCGTTCCCGCAGGTAGCGCGCTGCCTGGAGGTTGGCGGTCCGGGCGGCGTCGACGGTGCCGGCCATGGCGAAGAACCCGTGCGCCATGCCGGGGTAGCGGCTGAGCTCCACCGGCACTCCGGCCGCCGTCAGCCGCTCGGCGTAGGCCTCGCCCTGGTCGCGCAGCGGGTCGTACTCGGCGGTGATGACCAGGGCCGGAGGCAGTCCGCCGAGGTCGGTCGCCCGCAGCGGCGAGGCCAGCGGGTCGGCGGCGTCCTCCGGCTTGGCCAGGTAGTGCCGGATGTACCAGGCCACCGAGTGGTGGTTGAACAGCCAGGGGTCGGCGTTGTCGTGCATCGACCGGTCGTCGGCCAGCTGGTCGGTGTTGGGGTACACCAGCAGTTGGCCGACCAGTTCGAGGTCGCCCTCCGCACGGGCGAGCAGGGTCACCGCAGCCGCCAGGTTGCCCCCGGCGCTGTCGCCGCCGACGGCGATCCGGGCAGGGTCCGCGCCGAGTTCCCCGGCGTTGTCGGCGACCCAGCGCAGAGCGGCGTGGCAGTCCTGCACGGCGGCCGGGAAGGGGTGCTCGGGGGCCAGCCGGTAGCCCACGGTGACGACCAGGCAGCCGACCTCCTGGGCCAGGGTGCGGCAGAGCACGTCGGCGGTGTCGATGCTGCCGAGGGTCCATCCGCCGCCGAAGTAGTAGAGCAGCGCGGGCAGCGGTCGCTCGTCGCTGGGCCGGTAGATCCGGACCGGCAGCTCGCCGTCGGGTCCTGGCAGGAACCGGTCGACGACCTCGTACACATGGGGCGGCTTTCCGGCCGCCGCCTGGATCGAGGCCAGATCGGCGGCCCGGGCCCGGTCCACCGAGAGGGTGTAGAGCGGGGCCGCGCCGCTCCCGGCGCGCTGCTCCCGCAGGGCCTGGATCTGTGGATCGAGGGGCATGCCGTGTTCCTCCGTCGGGGTGGTCGTTCGTCAGGTCCGGGCGGCCGTCAGCCGGTTCGGCCGCCGGCTGCCGGGCCGGGCCAGGTCCAGCGGCGCCAGACCACCCGGTAGCCCCCCGGCCCGGCCAGGGCGACGGCCGCCCGGTAGCCGCGCGGCGCGGGCACGTCCGTGATGCGGTAGCCGCGGGACCAGGCGGCGTCGGGGCCGCCCGGCACCCTGCCGGGGGTGTGCACCGGGATCCGCAGCCCCTGGGTCAGTCGGCCGCCGTGTGCTTTGACCAGGGCTTCCTTACGGGCCCAGAGCCGGGCGAAGCGGTCGGCCCGGCTCTCGGCGTCCGGCGCCGCGCGGATCAGACGGATCTCCTCGGGCGGGAAGTAGCGGTTGGCCATGGCGGTGGCGTCCACCCGGGGCAGCACCCGCTGGACGTCCACGCCGACCCGCCGCGTGGTGCTGACCGCGACCATGCTGACCTCGTCCGAGTGGGACAGGTTGACCTGCGTCCCGGTCCAACGGCCGGTCAGTTCGGGTTTGCCGTGCGGCCCGCGCTGCCAGCGGAGCTCCTCGGCCGGGGCGCCGAGGCAGCGGCTGACGATGTGTCGGACGGCGCCGTGGGCGACGATGAACCGGCGGCGGTCGTCGGCCGAGCGGTAGGCGTCGGCGCGGCGCCGTTCCTCGGCGTCCAGCACGGCCAGCAGGTCCGTCAGCGTCGCCTCGGACCGCTGGTCGGGCACCAGCCACACCTGGACGGCGTCCGCGACGCCGTCGGACCCGGTCACCGGGCCACCGCCGGTTCGGGCTCCGAGCGGTCGCGGACCAGCGCGGCCAGGCGGCGCACGCCCTCCTCGATCTGCTCCGGTGCCAGCGCGCTGCAGGACAGCCGGATCGAACGGCGTCCTCCGCCGTTGCTGTAGAAGAAGCTCATCGGGGTCCACAGCACCCCGTAGTCGCGCCCGGAGACCTCCAGCAGCTCGGCGTCCGCGGTCAGCGGCACGTCGACCACGGCGAAGAAGCCGCCGTCGGGCGCGTTCCAGCGGACCCGGGGGTGGTCGGCGAAGCAGCGCTCCAGCGCGGCCAGCAGGGTGCGCAGATTGTTGCGGTAGAACCGGATCTTCTGCTGTCCGGCGGCCCGCAGGCTGTAGTCGGCCTCGATCAGGAAGCCGCCGATCAGGGCCTGGGCGACCGGCGAGGTGTTCACCGTGAGCAGGCTCTTGACCGTGGAGAGCTCCTCCGCCAGCAGGGACCGCCGCCCGTCCGCGTCGACCACGGTCTGGTCGGCGACCAGGAACCCCACCCGGGCGCCGGGGAAGCAGGACTTGGCGAAGGAGCCGAGGTAGATCACCCGTTGCCGGGTGTCCAGCGCCTTGAGCGCGGGCCGGGGCTCGTCGTCGAGGCCGAACAGGCCGTAGGGGTCGTCCTCCAGGATCAGCAGGTCGGCCTCCGCGGCCACGTCGAGCAGTCGGCGCCGGGCCGGCACCGGCATCGAGGCCCCGGACGGGTTGGCGAAGCTCGGCACCAGGTAGAGGGCCCGCGGACGCCGTCCGCTCGCCCGGACGGCGCGGGCCACCTCCAGGACCGTCTCCGGGTCCAGCCCGTCGGCCGACTCGGGCACCGGAACGACCTCCACGCCGAGCAGCCGGGCCGCCCCGGTGAGCCCGACATAGCAGGGCTCGACGGCCAGCACCACGTCGTCGGGCCCGGCGCAGAGCCCGCGCAGGGCGATGACCATGGCCTCCTGGCAGCCCGCGGTGACCATCACCGCCTGCTCCGGCACCTCGATCCCCTCGTCCACGGCGAGCATCCGGGCGATCAGCGCGCCGATGGTGCCGTTGGTCCGGCCGTACTGCAGCAGCTGGCGCTGCCGCTGTTCGTGGCTGAGGCCGAGCTCCTCCAGGTGGGCGAGGTAGGTCTTGAGGTAGCGGTCCAGGTCGTCGGTGGTGTGGAAGCCCTCGTACGGGCGTCCCGCCGCGAGCGAGACGGCGTCCGGGAACCGGGCGGAGACCTCGTTGAGGAAGTTCATCGACGCCGACGCCGGGTCGGACACCGACTCGTGCAGCGCCTCGCGGGCCAGTTCCACCGTCACAGTCCCTTCCTGAGAACCACTGCGGACCTGTCGACCGCCGCCAGCCCGGGACGGCCGGTGAGTGCCATGGTGTGGGCCAGTTCCTCGGTCGCCAGCTCCAGTACGCCGGCCACCCCGGCGGCGCCGGCCGCGGCCAGCCCCCACAGCACCGGTCGGCCCAGCAGGACGCTGCGGGCCCCCAGCGCGAGTGCGGCGAACACCTCGGTGCCGCCGCGCACCCCGCCGTCGAAGAGCACCGGGCAGTCGGCCCCGACCGCGTCCACCACCTCGGCCAGCGCGTCCAGGCTGGCGGTCGCGCCGTCGAGCTGCCTGCCGCCGTGGTTGGAGACCACGATGGCGTCGGCGCCGTGCTCCACGGCCAGGAGGGCGTCCTCCGCGGTGAGGATGCCCTTGAGCACCAGCGGCAGACTGCTCCGGGCCCGCAGCCAGGCCAGATCGGACCAGGTCACTGACGGATCGACAGCTTCCGCGGTGTGCACGGCCAGCGCGGAGCGGCCGGGGTCGGCGCGGTGGGCCGAGGCCATCAGCGCGGCGTCGAGGTTGACGGCGGAGATGCCGGAGCCGATGGCGAAGCCGTTGCGGGCGTCCCGGTGGCGGCGGCCCAGCCGCGGCGCGTCCACGGTCAGCACCAGCGCCCGGAAGCCCGCGGCGGCGGCCCGGTCGACCAGGGCGGCCAGCACCTCGCGGCGGCGCAGCCAGTAGAGCTGGAGCCAGAGCGGCCCGGTGGCCGCGGCGGCGATGTCCTCCAGGGTGCGGCTGGCGAAGATGCTGACCACGTAGAGCGCCCCGGCCGTCCCGGCGCCGAGGGCGGTGGCGACCTCGCCCTCGGGGTGGGCCAGCCGGTGGTAGGCGGTCGGCGCGATGCCCACCGGTGTGGCGAGTGGGGCGCCGAGGAGTTCGGTGCGTGTGTCGCAGTGGGAGACGTCGACCAGGACCCGGGGCCGCAGGGTGACCCGTTCGAAGGCACGCCGGTTGGCGCCGAGGGTGCGTTCGGTCTCGGCTCCGCCCTCGATGAAGTCCCAGACGTCCTGGTCGAGTCGCAGCCGGGCCAGGCGCCGGTAGTCCTCGACGCAGACCGGGGGCGGGAGCACGGGGGCGGTCATCGCAGCGGCCCGCCCACCCGGACCTCGGCCTCGGCGCCGGACTCGGCGCCGACCCCGATCGCGGCCAGCGAGAGGTAGCGCAGCCCGGGGTCGTAGTCGGCCAGCAGCAGGCGTCGGGGCTCGGCGGCCGGATCGGCCAGCTCGTCGGCCAGTTCCCACCACACCCCGGTGCCGGGCTGCCCCGCGGCGGCGACCGTCAGCTGCTTCACCCCGTCCAGCGCCGAGGACTGGGCCGGGAGGGTGGCCCCGAGGATGGCGGTCACCGGCTCCGACGCCTCGCCGAACCCGGCGAACGCGCCCAATTCGGCGTCGATCGCCGCCTCGGAGGGCAGGGCGTGGGTGGCCACCGGGCCGAGCCGGGCCACCCGTTCGCCCGGGGCCGGCTCGCCGAACAGCAGCGCCACGCCGGTGTTGCCGGCCGGGACCGCGACCGGGACCCCGGGGTCGTAGGGCAGCGAGTCCTGCTCCACCACCAGCAGCAGTGCCCGTCCGAGCCCGCCGCCCCCGGCGTACGCGCGGATCAGCCGCAGCGCGGTGAAGGCCCCCGCGCAACCCTGGTCGCTGACCGCGAACGCCATCGGGCCGCCGGGGCAGACATGGCTCAGATAGGTCGTGGTGGCCCGGCCGGGGGTGATGTCGGGGACGGAGTACGCGAGCACCAGCAGGTCCACCGACTCGCCCTCGGGCACTGCGAGTTGAATCAGCGCCTCGGCCATCTCCCCGTACGACTGGCCGCCGCGCTCCAGCGCGCCCGGGTCGAGGCCGAGCCCGTACGGGCGCAGCAGGTCGGTCAGGTAGACCCGCAGCCGCTCGGTGTGGACGGTGTCGCCCACCAGGGCGGCCGGATCCGGGAAGGCCAGCCGCACGGCCCGGCGGATGCCCCAGCCGTCGGGGACCCCGGTTCCGGCGCGGCCGGGCACGAAGCTGCGCACAGTCAGGCCTCCGGGAGCAGGTTTCCGGCGACGTAGTCGGCCAGCGAGCCGACCGTGCCGAAGTCGTCGCGGCCCAAGTCCTCAACGCTGATCTCCAGTTCGAGCCGTTCCTCCAGTTCCAGGACGAGTTCGAGCCCGGTGGTCGAGCTCATCCCGAGGGCCTCCATCAGCGTGGTGTCGGCGGTGGCCCCGGTCACCTCGCGCTTCAGGACGTGGGGCAGCAGGGCACAGATGCTGTCGACCAGCTGCTCGCGCAGGGCCGGGTCGATCGCGGCAAGGGCGGTGTCCCGCTCCGTCATCGTGGTTCCCTTCAGTGGGTGTTCAGTTGCGTCAGCGCGGTTCAGTGCCGGAGGGCCATGGCCGAGAAGGTGGCGCCGCGTCCGGCGCCGGCGGCGGCCATCACATACGGTTCGCCCGGACGCAGCAGCCCCCGCTCCTGCGCCGTGCGGTAGTTGACGAAGGTGTCGGCGCAGAAGACATGGCCCGCGGTCGCCACGTTGTCCAGGACCACGCGCTCGCGCGGGTAGTCGAGGGTCCGGCAGACCTGGTGCCAGGCCACGTGGTTGACGTTGTGCGGCAGGATCAGACTGACCGCGTCCATGGTCAGTCCGGCCCCGGCGACGGCGGCTTGGATCGCCTCGGCCAGCGCGTCGGCGTAGATGCGCTGGAACTCCAGGGCGGCCTCCTCCTCGTCGGTGTCGAACTCGCCCCGCAGGTCCGCGGCGTAGGAGAGCAGCCGGTCGCGCTCCCCGGCCGGGGCGACCAGGCAGGCCGAGGCGCCCTCGCCGAAGAACGAGGTGTCCGGGACCATCCGGGCCTCGGGGGTGAACGCCTTCTCCCCGGCCAGCACCAGCGCCAGGCCGTCCGGGTCGCCGTCGGCGTCCAGCAGCCGCCCGGCCGCGTCGATCGCCAACAGTCCGGACGCGCAGGCATGGTGGCCGACGGCGAACACGGTCGCGCGGTCGAGGCCCAGCTCCTGGCACAGTTCGTGGACCGGGTTGTGCGGATAGGGCACGACCGTGGGGAAGGTCCGGGCGTGCAGGACGTAGCGGACCCGGTGCTCCTGCCCGCGCAGTGCGTCCAGGCCGGCCACCGCGCCGCGGAGCAGGTCGAGCAGGCTGCCCTGCGGGTCCCGGCCGACCTGGCCGAGCTTGTGGTAGCGGCGGAAGATCTTCATCTGCATCGGGGACAGCTCGAACTGCTCGGCCAGGTCCTCGATCGGCACCCGGTCCTGCGGCAGGTAGCCGGCCACCGCCAGCAGCGCGGTCATCGGGCCGGCTCCGTGGGAAGGGCCGGGTCGAGCGCGGCCTCGACGGCGATGGCCTCCATGCCCCGCGCCAGTGCCTCGGTGTCGGCGGGGGAGAAGAAGTGGGTGTCGAAGTGGATCTCGATCAGCAGACCGTCGGGGGCGTCGTCGACGCTGACGAAGAGCCGCTCGATCGGGTCCTCGCGCTGGGCGGTCCAGCGGAAGACGGTGTCGCCCTGGGCCTTGCGCAGCGCCTCGTCCAGCTCGTCACCGCTCAGGGCCAGGTCGTCCGGTGACTTCCGGTGGGTGCTGCGGTCGTTGAAGAAGCAGGCCACGTCGACCTCCTCGCCCCGCTCCCGGGAGACCTGGGCGATCAGTCGCCGTACGTGCTCCGGGTGGAAGTAGGCGTACTTGTAGGCGGACATGGTGCCGCGCCGGGCCCGCTCGACCACCTGGTCCACGGTGGCGTCCGCGACGTCCAGCACGCAGATGCCGGCCTGGGCGACCATGCAGACCACATCGGCCAGCGCGGGCCGGAAGCGGTTGTTGACGACGGGTCGGACCACCACCGGGTTGACGCCGGTGATCCGGTTCAGCGCGACCGCGTACAGGGACAGCAGGACGGTCGGGGTGTCGGTGCCCGTCCGCGCGGCGATCACCGGCAGGGCGGCGGTCAGGGCCGGTGAGCGGAAGTCGGCGCTCCAGTGGCGCGGGCTGCGCGGGTCGGCGGAGCCGGCGAACCGGCCGGCCGGGATGGTCCGGAGGATGCCCTCCCAGTGCCGCAGCGCCTTGTCGTTCTGCCGCTGCCCCGCCGGGGAGTGCTGCCACCGGGCCTGCTCCAGCTGCTGCATGCCGGTGACCGGCGTGGTCACCCGGTCCTTCACCTCGCGCAGCATCATCATCGCGCCGAGGGCGTCGGTGACCAGGTGGTCCATGATGGTGACCAGGTGGCTGGGCAGGCCGTCCTGCCGCACCACGGCCATCCGCACCGGCCACTCGTCCACATAGTCGAAGTCGGTCTCCCGCCAGCGCAGTTCGATGGCCAGGGCGAGCTGGTCCGGGTCGGCGTCGCCGGCGTCGTAGACCTCCAGGGCGGTCCGGCCGGAGCCGAAGAGCTGCTGGGTGGGCCAGCCCTCGGCGTCGAACCTGAGCCGGGTGCGCATGGACGGGAAGCGGGTCATCAGATAGCGCAGTTCCTCCGCCACGTCGGCGACGGTGGTGCCCTCGGGCAGCGGGACCCGGCCGCCGATGGGCAGCGAGCTGTTCTGGCCGGACATCGCGTGCCAGATCTCCCACATGCCCCAGGACAGTTCGTCGACGCCGGCGCCTTCCCCGGTGAAGTCGACCGGCACCCGCTCGGTGACCGGGGGGATGGCGCTCGGCGGGACGGGGACCGGGGAGGCGGCGACCAGGGTGGCGGGGACCGGGCCGGGTCTCGCGCCCGTGTCATCGGTGTCCATTCAGACCGCCGCCATCTCGGCCCGGTGCCGCTGCCGCATCAGGAACTTGCGCACCTTGCCGGTCGGGCCGACGATCAGGTCGTCCTCGGAGATGACGACCACCCGGCGCAGTGTCGCCGCCGCGGCCTCGGTCAGCGCGGCACGCACCGCGGGGGTGCGGTCGGCGTCCGGGTCGGCGCTGCCGTGCAGGGCGAGCAGCACGTCGGTGACCACCCGGCCGTCCACCTCCAGCGACACCACGGTGCAGTCGTGGACGTCCGGGCAGGCGGTCAGGATGCGCTCCTCGGACATGGCGGTGTAGAGCCACTCGCCGCCGCCGAGGTCGACCGCGTCCACCGCCCGGTCGACGTGGAAGTAGTAGCCCTCCTCGTCCCGGTACAGCAGGTCGCCGGTGAGGTAGTAGCCGTTCAGCCGGGTGCGGTAGGTGGCGCCGGTGTCGTTCCAGTAGCCGGGGGCCAGGGTCGGCGCCTTCAGCCCGAAGTGGCCGACCTGGCCGACCGGGACCTCCCGGCCGGTGGCCGTGTCCAGCAGGGCGACCTGGGCGAAGCTGTGCGGCACGCCGACGCAGCGGCCGTAGCGCTCGGTGCTGCCGCTGTGGGTGATGTGGAACGCGGAGTGGCCCATCTCGGTGGAGCCGAGGCCGTCCACGAAGCTGGAGCCGGGGATCCGCCGGACGCCCTCGCGGCTCACCGTCTGCTGGGAGCCGGCCGCGACCAGGTTGCGGATGTGCGGTTCGTGCGCGCAGTCGCCGGTGTTGAACCACAGCGCCACCGAGCTCAGGTCACGGGTGCTCAGGTCGTAGCGGGCCAGCTGGGCCCAGGTGGCGGCGAAGCCGAAGACGCCGGTCGGCTGCCAGCGTTCGATGGCGTCGACCACCGCCGCTCCGTCGTTCTGGGTGGACAGGAACATCAGGTCGCTGCGGTTGCACAGGGCCAGGTTCAGCGCCGAGATGCCGGCCGCGTGGGCGGACGGCAGGGCGCTGAGGATCCGCGCGGCCCCCTGGGCGCGCGGCGCCGCCAGCCGGAACAGCCGGGTGGCCGCGAACAGGCTGTTGTTCGAGTGGACCACCGCGGTGGGCATCCGGGTGGTGCCGGAGGAGTGGGTGATGGCGATCGGGTCGTCGCCGTCGTGCTGGTACGGCGGCGGCGCCTTGGTCGGGTCGCCGGTGCCGGTCGCGGCGGTGTCGCCGTGCACGGCCAGGCCGAGGTCCTGGCCGGCCAGGCGGGTGCGGTGCTCGGGGTCGGTGAGCAGGCCGACGCCGCGCAGCCGGCGGATGTACTCGGCGGCGATGTCGCCGGGGACGTACTGGTTCACCAGCGCCGGGATCGCGCCCAGCCAGGTCAGGGCCAGGAAGTTCAGCAGGCAGTCGGCCGAGCTGGACACATAGACGGCGACCGGGTCGCGCGGACCGATGCCCTGCTCGTGCCACCAGGCCGCCCTGGCCGCCACCCGCTCCCGGAGCTGACCCAGGGTCAGCTGCTGCCAGGCCGGGAACCCGTCGACCGGGACGTCGAAGCCGGCGCCGGGACCGTCCGGGTCGGCCCCGTGCTCGAACAGTTTGGGCAGGACGTTGCCCGCGCCCAGGCCGGGGTCGGCGGCCAGTCTCGCTCTGATGTTGCCGCTGGTCACTGCGCTCTCCTTTGTGTGCCATCTCGTCCTGGCGACCGGCCGCTCATCCGGCGCCGACCACTTTCTCGACCGCCGCCCGCAGTTGGGCCCGGGTGGGCTGGCAGGCCAGGTCGAGCTCCCGGGCGAACGGCAGCACGGCGCCGTCCGGCCGGGTGATCCGTCGCGGCGGTGCGATCAGCCGCATCTCCTCGGCCGCGGTGGCGATGATCTCGCCGCCGATGCCGCAGGAGCGGTTGGAGTCGTCGACCACGACCAGCCGCCCGGTGCGCTCCAGCGACGCGGCCAGCCCGGACCAGTCGAAGGGGTGCAGCGTGCGCGGGTCGAAGACCTCGACCGAGACCGTCCCGGCCAGTTCCTCGGCCACCGCGAGGGCGTCGTGGACCAGGTGGCCGACCGCCACCACGGTGACGTCGGTGCCGCTGCGGTGGATCCGGCCGACCCCGAGCGGGATCGGCGCGAGCTGCGCGAAGTCCAGGTTCTCCCGGACGCCGAGGGCCCCGGAGGGCGCGAAGACCACCACCGGGTCGTCGTCCCTGATCGCGGTCGCCAGCAGCCCGTAGGCGTCCGCGGCGGTGGCCGGCACCACGGTCTTGACGCCGACGTGGGCGAACAGGCTGTACGGGTGGTCCGAGTGCTGGCCGGCCCAGCTGTCCCGGGAGCCCGAGCCCGGCAGCAGATAGGTCACCGGGACCCGGGTCTGACCGCCCGTCATCAGCGAGAACTTGTGCGCCTGGTTGGCGATCTGCTCGAACACCAGGAACAGCAGCGCCGGGATCTGGAACTCGATCAGCGGGCGCAGCCCGGCCATCGCCGCGCCGGTGGCGAAGCTGGTGAACGCCTGCTCGGAGATGGGCGTGTCCAGCACCCGGTCCGGGCCGAAGCGCTTGAGCAGCCCGGCGGTGGCGTGGGTGACGGCGACGCCGACGTCCTCGCCGAACACGCAGACGGCGGGGTCGCGGTCCATCTCGTCGCCGATGGCGCGGTTCAGGGCCTTGAGGTAGGAGAGGTTCGGCATCAGAGCGCCCCCGCCCTGGCCCGCATCCCGGTGGCGTAGAGGTGGTCCAGGGCGCCGGCCGGGTCGGGGTGCGGTCCGGCCAGGGCGAACCGCACGGCGTCGTCGAGCAGGGCCTCGACCTCCGCGTCGATCGCGGCGCGGGCCGCCGCCGGGATCCGGGCGCCCTGGATCTCCAGCGGATCGCGGGAGCGGCCGATCGCGACCTCCTCCTCGGTCCGGTAGCGGGGACGCGCGGTGTGCTCCCAGGTGTGGTGGGCGTCGAAGCGGTAGGTGACGCACTCCAGCAGCGACGGGCCGGCCCCGGACCTGGCCCGGGCGACCGCCCCGGCGGTGGCGTCGAGCACCGCCTCGGGGTCCATCCCGTCCACGGCGGCGGCCGGGATGCCGAAGGCCTCGGCCCGGCCGAGGATCGTTCCGGCCACCGTCTCCGCAGTCCGCATCGAGGTGGCGAAGCCGTTGTTCTCGCAGACCAGGACCACCGGGACGCGCCACAGCGCGGCCAGGTTGAAGGTCTCCAGCACCACGCCCTGGCTGACCGCGCCGTCGCCGAAGTAGGCGAGCGCGACCCGGTCGGAGCCGGACCGGCGGAAGGTCCAGGCGGCGCCGGTGGCGATCGGCACGGCCGCGCCGACGATGGCGTCGGCCCCGAGCACGCCCACGCCGAAGTCGGCGGCGTGCATCGAGCCGCCCCGGCCCTGGTTCAACCCGGTGGTCCGGCCCGCCAGTTCGGCCATCATCCGGGCCGGGTCGGCGCCCTTGGCGAGCACATGGCCGTGGCCGCGGTGGGTGCTGGTGATCACGTCGTCCGGGCGCAGCGCCGCGCAGGTGCCTGCGGCGATGGCCTCCTGGCCGGTGTAGGGGTGGATGCCGCCGCGGATCACGCCGGAGCGGACCAGCTCCACCGCCCGCTGCTCGAACCCCCGGATCAGCGCGACCGTCCGGTAGAGGCCGGCCGGGTCAGCCATGGTCGGCCGATCCGTCGGCCGACCAGAGCACCGGGCAGAACGCCGGGTCCGCGTAGTCGGGGCGGCCGTCCGGCAGCCGCCGGACCAGCACGTCGTGGTTGTACGCGGCGACGCCGCCGTCGCTCAGCTCGAACCTGCGGTACTCGTTGCCGCCGTCCTGGAGGTGGAACGAGACCGCGCGGCGCGGCCGGGGACTGCGGTTGGGGCCGCTGCCGTGGTAGGTCAGGCAGTGGTGGAAGCTCATGTGGCCCTTCGGGATGACCAGCGGCACCTTGCGGATCTCGGTCCCGTTGTACGCGGCGTTCTCGGCCAGCACCCGTTCCAGGTCGGCCTTGTCGCGCTCGGCGAAGTGCTTGGTCATCGAGTCGTCGCGGCCGGTCTCCTTCCACAGGTGGCTGCCGTCGACGACGGTGAGGGTGCCCATCTCCTCGTCGCAGTCGTGGAACGGGATGAACGCGGTCAGCATCCGCTCGGAGGTGCAGGTGGACCAGTAGTGCTTGTCGAAGTGCCAGGGCACGATGTTGCTGGGCTCGCCGCTGACGGCCGGCTTGAGGATCAGCGTGGACTGGAACACCCGGATCTCGGCCGCCCCGGCCAGCCGGGCCGCCACCGCGCCGATCAGCGGCTTGCGCAGCAGCCCGGCCAGCGGGTCGCTCTCGTAGTGCACGTAGTCGTTGTGCCGCTGCACCGGTCCGTCCGAGGGCTGCCAGGCGGCCAGCCGCGGCGGGCGCACCGGCAGGGTCCGGCTGCGCTCGCCGGCGTAGTAGTCCTCGCTGGCGGCGACCAGCCGGTCGACCTCCTGGTCGGTGAACAGCTTCTTCGACAGGTACCAGCCGTGCTCGGCGTAGAAGGCGACGTCGTCGTCGTCCGGCAGCAGCGCGAGCTCCTGCTCGGTGAGGGTGAAGCTCCGGGTCGGGGTGGTGGTCATCAGCGGGCCGCCTCGGTGGAGTGGGCCGCCTGAACGGGCAGAGCCGCCTGGACTGTCTGGCGCACGGTGGCGAGTTCCCTTTCCTTGGCCTCGTAGAGGGCGGGGATGTTGCTGGTGCCGAAGGTGCGGGCGCCGTGGCGCTCGATCAGCTCCCAGAAGAAGGTCCGCCGCACATGCAGGGACTTGGCGAAGATCTGGTACATCTGGCCCCAGTGGTCCCGGTCCACCAGGATTCCGCGCGGTCGCAGCCGGTCCACCGGCAGGTCGACCGGGCCGAGCCGCTGGTCCAGGGCGGTGTAGTAGCTGTCCGGGGTGGAGGCGAACCCGACGCCGCGCTCGCCGAGGGCGTCGACGGCGGCGATGATGTCGCGGCTGCTCAGCGCCAGGTGCTGGACCCCGGGGCCGTCGTGCCAGGCCAGGAAGTCGTCGATCTGGCCGGGGGAGCGGCTCAGGTCGGGCTGAATGAGCGTCAGCGTGACGCCGCCGCCCTGGCTCTGCACCACCTGGGAGAACATGCCCTGCTTGCCGACCTCGATGTACTCCTCGAAGATCAGATGGAAGCCGAAGGCCTTGCGGTAGTAGTCCACGGTGGTTTCGAGCTGCCCGTCCGGCACGCAGACCGCGGCGTGGTCGATGGTCAGCAGCAGTTCGGGACCGGTCGGCGGCGGCAGCTCCAGCATCTCGATCGCGCCGGGCAGGAACTCCTGGTCGGAGCCCTCCCGTTGGACCAGCCGGTGCACCACGTCGCCGAACCCGGAGACGGTCGCCGTCACCACCGAGGCGCCGTCGCGCTCGAAGGTCTGCGGCGCCTCGATCGCGGTCGCGCCGCCGGCCACCGCGCCCTGGTACGCGGCGGCGGCGTCCGGGGTGCCGAAGGCGATCACCGCCACACCGTCGCCGTGCCGGGCGACGTAGTCCACGGCCGGGTGGTCCGGCTGCAGGCCCGAGGTCAGCAGCACCCGGCAGTCGCCCTGGCCCAGCAGCAGGCTGCGCTGCCCGGGCAGGCCGGTCTCGGGCCCGCCCTGCCCGTAGAGGCGGAAGCCGAACGCGGAACAGAGGACGAACGCCGCCTGGCGCGCGTCACCCACGTAGAACTCGACATGATCGACGCCGAGGAAGTCCATTGTCGCTGCTCCTAGGTCGAACGGGACAGCCGAGTGCTCGGCCGGCCGTAGACGAGACTGATGTTGTGGCCGCCGAACCCGAACGAGTTCGACAGCACGTGGCTGATCTCCGGGGCCTGGCGCGGGGCCTTGCGGATGTGGTCGAGCTCGCAGGCCGGGTCCGGATCGTCGAGGTTGTGGGTCGGCGGCAGCAGCCCGCGCCGCAGCGCCAGGATGGAGACCGCGGACTCCACCACCCCCGAGGCGCCGAGCATGTGGCCGGTGACCGCCTTGGTGGCGCTGACCGGCGGGGGCTGCTCGCCGAAGACCTTGCGGATCGCGGTGACCTCGGCCAGGTCGCCGAGTTTGGTGCTGGTGCCGTGGGCGTTGATGTAGCCGATGTCCTCGGTCCCGACCCGGGCGTCGGCCAGCGCCCGGCGCATGCAGGCGGCGGCGCCCTCGCCGTCGGGACGCGGGGTGGTGGCGTGGTGCGCGTCATTGGTGGCGCCCCAGCCGAGCACGTCGGCGTACCCGGCCGCGCCACGCGCGTCCGCGTGCTCGGCGCGCTCCAGGACCAGCACGCCGGCCCCCTCGCCCAGCACCAGGCCGTTCCTGCGGCGGTCGAACGGGCGGCTGGCGCCGGTCGGATCGTCGGCCCAACCCCGGGCCAGCGCACGGGCGTTGCCGAAGGTGTCGGCCAGCGTGGGGAACAGCGGCGCCTCGCCGCAGCCGACCACCACCACGTCGGCCTCGTCGGCCCGCAGCAGCCGCAGGCCCTCCCCGATCGACTGGGCCCCGGCCGCGCAGGCGGTGCCGATGGAGGAGCTGTAGCCGCGGATGCCGTGCCGGATGGCGACCCGGGCGGCGCTCATATTGGGCAGCATCCCGGGCAGCAGATAGGGACTGACGCCCAGTCGGCCGCGCTGGGTGCGGATGATGACCTGGGCCTCCAGCGTGGCCAGACCTCCGGCCCCGGACAGGATGACCCCGATCCGGTAGGGGTCGACATCGCGGCCGACCTCGATGCCGGCGTCGGCCAGCGCGTCCGCCGCGGCCCGCATGGCCAGCACGATGTAGCGGTCCACCACCCGGCTGTCGGGGCCGGAGAGCAGCGAGGCGGGGTCGATCGGCGGCGAGAAGGCGGCCACCTCCAGCGATCCGGTCAGCGGCCCTTCGGGGGGACGGCTCAGTCCGGACCGGCCCTCGCACATGGCCGCCATCACCTCGGCGGCGGTGCTGCCCACCGGGGTGACCAGGCCCATCCCGCTGACGACCACGTCCGCGCGGCTGCCGGTCCCGGGTTGTGCGTCGGTCACAGCTGTTCTCCCTCGGGGTCGTGCAGCAGGACGGCGGCGGCGCGGTCGTCGGCGCCGGCGGTGTGGGCCTGGTCCACCCGGATCAGCAGCGCCCGGTCGGCGTCCCGGTCGGCGAGCAGCAGGGCCGCCACCTCCAGTCCCGAGCGGGTGTCGCCGACGCACACCACCGGTCCGGTCAGCTGCCACAGCGCGGCGACATGGCCGGCCACGGCATTGGGGACGGCCTGGAAGAACAGCAGCGGTCCGACCCGGCCGCCGCTGTCGACGGCCTCCGCCACATGCACCGCCCCGGCGAGGTCGCCGAGCGGACTGACCAGGACCACCGCGGTGACCGGACGGTCCGCGGACGGCCCGGCGGGCTGACTCCGGGTCAGGCAGCGGCGGGCCACCTCGGCGGCGAGCGGGCTGAACGAGGACACCACGAACCCGGCGATCGGGGGCGCGGTGCGGTCGGCTGCCGACTCCGGCCAGTCCGCCGAGGCGAGCACCCGCAGCCCCGCCGCCGTGGCGGCTGCGGCCAGGGCGGTGCCCTCGGCTTCAGCGTCGGATGCGGCCTCGGCCGGTGCGTCGATCATGGTGTCGGTCACGGTGTGCCGACCAGCAGCGCCGTGTTCGCCCCGCCGAAGGCCATGGTCAGGCTGAGGCCGTAGTCGGAGCTGCTGTCCGCCGCCCGGTCGAGGACCAGGTTGAGCGGGCAGCCGGGGTCGGGGCCGAGGTAGCCCGCGTTGACCGGGAGCCTTCCGGCCCGCAGCGCGGACATGGTGACGAGCAGTTCCAGCAGCGCCCCCGCCTCCAGCGCCTGGCCGTGCACCGACTTGGTGGAGCTGACCGGTACGGTCGCGGCGCTGTCGCCGAGGGCCAGCTGTAAGGCGGCGGCCTCGGCGGTGTCGCTGACTGGGGTGCCCGAACCGTGGGCGTTGACATAGCCGACCTGCTCGGGCCGCACCTGCCCGCGCTGCAGCGCGTCGGTGATCGCCCGGGCCAGACCGCTGCCGTCGGGCCGGGGTTTGACGACATGGTAGGCGTCCCCCGCGCGGCCCCAGCCGGACACCCGGGCCAGCGGTTCGGCCCGCCGGGCCCGCGCCGCCGCGGCGGACTCCACCACCACGGCGACCACCGCGTCGCCCAGCAGCAGCCCGGTGCGCTCGGCGCTGAACGGGCGGACCCGTCCGTCCCGGGCCAGGGCGCGTCCGGCGTCGAACACGGCGAACTGGTCGGCGTCGACCAGGTAGCCGGCCGCCACCACGATCCGGTCGGCCCGGCCCCGGGCGATCGCCGCGGCGGCGTCGGCCAGCGCGGTGCTGGACGCCACGCAGGCCGAGGTGTAGGCCCGGGCGCTGCCGGACAGTCCGCCGCGCCGGGCCACCGCGTCGGCGAAGGCGTCCGCGCCGTGGGCGGGGCGGTCCGTCTCGGCGGCCCGGGGCAGGTCCGGGTCGCCGTGCACGGCCAGGTGCAGCGGGCAGTCGGCGCGTTGGGCGGCGGACAGCCCGGCCCGGTCGCAGGCCTGGTCGATGATCCGGGTCAACTCGGTTGCCAGCACCGGGTCGCCGGGGTGCGCGGCGGCCTGGCCGACCCGCCGGCCGGAGACGTCGAAGCGCCGCACCGGCGCGAAGGCCGGTGTGCCGTCGAGCGCGGCGGACAGCAGCGGCTCGATGCCCTCGCCGAAGGCGCTGAGCACGGCGGCCCCGGTGACCACGACGGATTCGGCTCCGCGGCGGGCTGCTGACACTGTCTCAGTCATCTGCGGTCACCTCGTTCCGTGCCTCCGGCCGGAGTTCGTCGAGCACCTGGAGCACCCCGGAGACGGTGGTCATCCGGGCCAGGGTGTCGTCGTCGAACCGGCCGCTGTAGCCGTGCTGTTCTTCGATCTGGTGGACCAGCCAGGCCAGTTCCATCGAGTCGATGCCCTCCGGCACCTGCTCGGGCGTACGGTCGCCGAAGGCGGCGAGCATCGCGACGACCTCGGCGCGTCGGGGTTCCGTCGACACGCTCAGTGGCCCGCGGCCGGCGTGGCCAGGATCCGGGCGGCCACCGCCGCACCGAACTCGCCGACCGTCATGGTGCCGAGCAGTTCGGCCTCGTCGTCGTCGAAGGTGACGCCGAAGCGCTCCTCGACCCTGACGCCCAGTTCGGCGAGGGAGAGCGACTCCAGGTCGGCACCGGCCGGACCGAGCGGGGTGTCGTCGTCGACGCCGGTGATGTCGTAGTTCATCTCGGTCAGCGACGCGAGCACGAACTCTCGGATCTCCTCAGTGGACATCGCGGTGGCTCCCTTTCCGATTGGCCGGTTCTTGTTCGGGTAGTTGGTTCGGGCGCTGGCCGGCGTCACGCAGGACGGTCCGGTCGCGGACCAGTTTTCCGGTGGCGGTGCGCGGCAGTTGATCGACCAGATGCAGCAGCCGGGGCCGTTTGTAGGCGGCCAGCCGCTCGGTCAGCTGCTCCGTCAGCCGGGCCTCGACCTGCGCGTCCGCGCCGGTTTCGCGCGGCACCACATAGGCCTCGATCGAGGTGCCGAAGACCACGACGGCCGCCGCCACCTCGGGCAGGGCGGCCAGGGTGTGCTCGACCTCGGTGAGGTCGACCTTGAGGCCGCCGATCGACACCTGCGAGTCGCGCCGCCCGAGGACCCGGACCAGTCCGCTGTCCGGGTCGACGGTGCCGCCGTCCCTGGTGTGCAGCCAGCCGTCGGACCAGCGGGACGGGTCCGTGGTGCCCAGGTAGGGCGACTGCTCCCGGGCGATCAGCAGTTCGCCGTCCTGCTCGCGCAGGGTGATGCCGGGGGCCGGGGTCAGTTCGGGGCGGTTCTTGCCGAACAGGTCGGTGGCGATGACGCCGACCTCGGTCATCCCGTACATGCTGCCGAGCCGGATGCCGTAGTGGTCCACGAAGGCGTCGTGGACCTGGGCCCGGACCAGTTCGCCGCCGGTGGTCATGCCGGTGAGCTGCGGCAGATGGGGCGGTCGGCTGACCCAGGTGAGCAGTTCGATGTGGAACGGCACCCCGAGCAGGGTGGTCGGTTCGGGCCCGGCGGCGACCGTGGCCAGGATGCCCTCCGCGCTGGTCCGCTGCGGGACGGCGAGTCGCACCCCGGCGTGCAGGGAGTGCAGCAGTCCGCCGACCAGGCCGAGGACGTGGACCATCGAGGCCATCGAGACGATCCGCTCGCCGGCCCGCGGCACGCCGTCGATCTGCGCGTAGCGGTCGATCTCGGCGACCAGGTCGGCCGCGGTGCGCCCGATGATCTTCGATGGACCGGTGGATCCCGAGCTCAACTGCACCACCGCGTGCGGGGTCCGGGCCGGGCGGCCCGCCCGGGTGGTGACCACCTCGCGCAGGTCGTAGAACCCGCGGGCCGGCCCGGCGCCGACCGGCTGCGCGGCGGAGACGACCACCTGGGGGTCCAGCCGGGCGAGCGCCTGCTCGGTCTCGAAGGCGGTGAGCCGGTGGTCGAGCAGGGACGCCTGTGCGCCGAGGCGCCACGCGGCCAGCAGGTTGGTGACCAGGGCCAGCGAGGGGGCCAGGCACAGCGCGACCGAGCCGCCCCGGCCGAGGCCGGCCGCGGACAGTTCGGCCTGCCGGGCCGCGACCAGGCGGCGCAGCTCGTCCCGGCTGACCGGGGCGTCGAAAAACAGGCACTGCTCGGCACCGGCGCCCCTGAGGAGGACTTCGTCGACCCAGGACGGGTCGAGCGGTGGCGGGCCCGGGCCCTTCGACGGAGTTGTGGCGGCAGCCTTCATGAAGAACCAGAACCTCTTCCCGGTCTTGATCAAAAGAGCTGACTGAATTCCCACGCCGAACTTTCAACTCTGAATTGTTCCCTGTCAAGACCCGGTATCGGGCGGCGCCATTTCCGCAACTCGCCGGGTGGTCGATCGGCCCGCGAAGGTCTTTTTTGATGCATTGACTAGAGAACGCTCTCGCCGCTAGTGTGGCCGCCGGTTGGCCAACTGCCGTGATCCGGCAGTAAGTTGCCATTCCCTAACTACCTGTCAGTAACGTTCACCCCCGGCCCTGCGGTTCACTTCTTTCAATGCCGCTGACAATGCGGCCGGTTTTCGGCATGCTTTTCCGGTGGCAGGCTTCGTGGTGCGCCTCCGCCTGGAATAGACCACTCGGTATTCTTTCCTTCGGCTTTTATCTACGCGTTCATGCCAACTTTTCGAGGATTGGCCATCAGTGGAACCAGGGATTGACTCCGGCCTGAACACGGCCGTGGAGCGCTACTACGACATCACCCTCGACCTGTACGAGGACCTGTGGGGCGAGCACGTCCACCACGGTTTCTGGGATCCGGGAGAGGTCCCCGGCCTCAACGGGGCCGACCGGCACGCCGCCACCGACCGACTGGTCCGCGAACTGGTCGACTTCGCCGGCGTCCCGGCCGGGGCGGCGGTGTTCGACCTGGGCTGCGGCATCGGCGGACCGGCGCTGCACCTGGCCGGAGCGCTGGGCTGCACCGTCGAGGGGGTCACCCTGAGCGCGCAGCAGGCGGCCCGGGCCAATGAGAAGGCCGAGGCCAACGGGGTCGCCGACCGGGCCCGCTTCCACCAGCGCGACGGGCTCGCCAACGGCTACCCGGACCAGGCGTTCGACGTGGTCTGGGCGCTGGAGAGCCTGATGCACCTCCCGGACCGGGCCGCCTTCTTCGCCGAGGCGCTGCGGCTGCTGCGCCCCGGCGGCACCCTCGCGGTCGCCACCTGGTCCGTCCGGGACGGCGAACTGACCGAGGACGAGCAGGAGTTGGTCCGGCAGATCCTGCAGCACCAGGTGATGCCCGACTTCTCCTCGCTGGAGGAGCACGAGCAGCTGGCCCGCGCGGCCGGCTTCACCGACGTCGCCGTCGTGGACTGGAGCAAGGCCGTCGCCAACTCCTGGGACCCCGGCTTCGCGCAGATCCAGCAGTACGAGCAGGGCCGCTCGGTGATGCGGAACCTGGCCCGCGAACGCGGCGTGGACGTGCTGGGGTTCTTCCACGCCGGACCGCTGATGAAGAAGGGCTTCGACACCGGCGTCATCACCTACGGCGCGCTGCGGGCCACCAAGCCGCAGCCGCCGCAGGATTCGCGGCCCGGTCGGACGCCATGAGCACCGGCACGGCCGGGGCCGGGCTGGTCCGGCCGGTCGCCGCACTGCTGCAGGACATCGTCGGCGAGGACGCCGCCTGGCTGGACGCGGTCGGCCCGGACACCCGGATCGACGGGGACCTGCTGGTGGAGAGCCATGAACTGGCCGCATGGAGCCTGGCGCTGCGCCGGCACTACGGGGACCGGATCGACCTGGTCGACCATGTCGCCGGACTGGACATCGACCAGATCATCGACCTGACCGTGGCCGACGTCGCCGAGTACGTCGCCGCCCGGCGGGCCGAGGCCGGGCCGCCCGCGGTCGGTGGCTGATGGGGCGCTACCTCTTCGTCGCCCTGCCGCTGACCGGCCATGTGAACCCGATGGCCGCGGTGGCCAAGGTGCTGGTCGAGCGCGGCCACCAGGTGCTGTGGGCAGGGTCCGAGTCCTTCCTGCGCCCGGTGCTGGGCCCCGACGCCGCCATCGCCCCGATCCCGCTGCGGGCCCACCGCGGCCAGGCCGACCGGGGGATGGCCGCGGCCAAGTCGCGCTGGGACGGCTACATCGTCCCGCACGCCAGGACCACGCTGCCCGGCATCGAACGCGCGGTGGCCGACTTCCGCCCCGACGTCCTGGTGGTGGACCAGCACGCGGTCGCCGGCGCGCTGGCGGCGCACCGGGCCGGACTGCGCTGGGTGAGCATGGCGCCGACCACGATGGAACTGACCCGGCCCTACCGCGCGCTGCCCAAGGTCGAGGCGTGGATCCACGAGCGGATGGCGCTGATGTGGACCGCCGCCGGACTCCCCGGCGAGCCGCCGCACGACCTGCGCTTCTCGCCGCACCGGCTGATCGCCTTCACCGGCCTGGCCCTGACCGGCCCGCTGGACTGGCCCGACAACGCCGTGCTGGTCGGCCCCGCGCTGGCCCCGAGGCCGCCGGACCCGGGCTTCCCCTGGGAGTGGCTCGACCCCGCCCGCAGGCAGCTGCTGGTCACCGTGGGAACCCTGTCGATGGACCTGGCCCAGGAGTTCCACGGCCGGGTGGTCGAGGCGCTGCGCCCGCTCGGCGACAGCGTCCAGGCGATCGTGGTGGCCCCGGACGGGACCGTCCCCGACCCGCCCGACCACGTGCTGGTCCGCCCCCGGGTGCCGGTGCTGGAACTGATGCCCCGTCTGGACGCGGTGGTCAGCCACGGCGGTCTGAACACCGTCTGCGAGGCGCTGGCCCACGGTGTGCCGCTGGTGGTCGCGCCGATCAAGGGGGACCAGCCGATCAACGCCGCCCAGGTGGCGGCGGCCGGCGCGGGCCGCCGGGTCCGGTTCGCCAGCGTGCGGCCGAAACCGCTGCGCGAGGACCTGCTGGCCGTGCTCGACGACCCGTCCTACCGCGCCGCGGCGCAGCGGGTGCGCGAGTCCTTCGCCGCCGCCGGCGGCGCACCGGCCGCGGCCCGGCAGCTCGAAGCCGTGCTCACCGAGACCGTACTCGTCTAGAAGAATGGGAAGCGCACACACGTGAAGACGTTCCGCGACATCTGGCTGGTGTTCCAACGGCACATGCTGCTGATGGTCAGGTCACCGCTCTCGATCATCCTGGGCGTGTCCCAGCCCGTCGTCTACCTGGCCCTGTTCGCACCGCTGCTCAAGCCCGCGCTCTCCTCGATGGGCGCGGGCTCGATGACCGACGCCTACCGGATCTACGTGCCCGGCATGCTGGTCGCGCTGGCCCTCGGCGGCGGCCTCTACGTCGGCTTCGGGCTGCTCGCCGAACTGAGCTCGGGTGTCATCGAACGGGCCCGGGTGACCCCGATCAGTCGGGTGGCCCTGCTGCTCGGCCGGTCGCTGCGGGACGTGGTCACCCTGGTGATCCAGGCGGCCATCATCATCATCCTGGCGATGCCGCTCGGCCTGTTCGTACGGATCCCCGACCTGCTGCTGGCCTACGCCCTGCTGGCGCTGATCACCCTGAGCAGCTCGGCGATCTCCTACGGGATCGCGCTCAAGGTCAGCAACCCCAATGTGCTCGGCCAGGTGGTCAACAACCTGGCGCAGCCGCTGATGCTGCTCTCCGGCACGCTGCTGCCGCTGGCGCTGGCACCGCTCTGGCTGCGCCGGGCCTCCGACTGGAACCCCTTCAGCTGGGCGGTCGTCGGCATGCGCTCGCTGTTCGCCGGGCACCCCGGCGACGCCGCGGTCTGGGAGAGCCTGGCGCTGATGGCTGGCGTCGCGCTGCTGGCGCTGGCCTGGTCGTCCCGCCTGTTCGCCCGCTCGGTCCGCTGACCTCCGACGGCCGACCGCCGACTCCACCACGCGACAAGGACATATCGATGATCGAGACCAGCGGACTGCGGAAGTCCTTCCAGACCGGGCGCCGTCGGAAGACCGCCACCGTCGACGCGGTGACGGGCCTCGACCTGACCGTGGCCGAGGGCGAGATCTTCGGGTTCCTCGGCCCGAACGGCGCCGGCAAGACCACCACCCTGCGGATGCTCGCCACCCTGCTGCCGCCCGACGGCGGCAGTGCCGTCATCGCCGGCGCCGACCTGCGCACCGAGCAGGCGGCGGTCCGCCGCAACATCGGCTACATCGCCCAGGGCGGAGGCACCTGGGACGATGTGACGGCCCGTGAGGAACTGGTGCTGCAGGCGCGGATGCACGGCATCGGCAAGGCCGAGGCGCAGAGCCGGGCGGTCGCCGCCCTGGACGCCTTCGACCTGACCGAGTACGCCGACCGCAACTGCCGTACCTACTCCGGCGGCCAGCGCCGCCGGGTGGACATCGCGCTCGGCGTCATCCACCAGCCCAAGGTGCTCTTCCTGGACGAGCCCACCTCGGGCCTCGACCCGCAGAGCCGCTCGCACATGTGGGACGAGATCCGCCGGCTGCGCGCCGACGGCATGACCGTCTTCCTGACCACGCACTACCTGGACGAGGCCGACGCGCTCTGCGACCGCATCGCCATCATCGACGGCGGCGCCATCGTGGCCGAGGGCACCCCGGACGCGCTCAAGCGGTCCATCGACGGCGAGGTGGTCACCGTGGGCGTCGCCGACGCCGAGGTCGCGGAGAAGGCGGCCGAGGTGCTGGCCGAGCAGAAGTGCGTGCGGTCGAGCGAGGTGCGCGAGGACGGCGCGCTGCGCCTGTCGGTGGACCTCGGCGAGACCGCGATGCCGCAGATCATGCGGGCGCTGTCCGACGCCGGGATCGAGCTGGCCACCATCGAACTGCACCGCCCGACCCTCGACGACGTGTTCCTGACCAAGACCGGCCGCTCACTGCGGGAGTCCTGACCAGATGGCGCACGGCATGGGACCCGGTACGACGACGAAGGGGACGGACATGGACGAGGGCGGGAGAGTGCGCCGCGCGGTGGTCACCGGGGGCGCCGGTTTTGTCGGATCGCACCTGTGCGACCGGCTACGGGAGGAAGGGGCCGAGGTCGTCTGCGTCGACAACCTGCTGACCGGCTCGCTCGACAACATCGACGGGCGGCGCGACGACCCCGGCTTCACCCTCGACCGCAGGGACGTCTCCGACGCGTTCGACGTGCCGGGACCGGTCGACCTGGTGCTGCACCTGGCCTCCCCGGCCTCCCCGCACGACTACGCCAGGCACCCGCTGGAGACGCTACGGGCCGGTGCCCACGGCACCCAGAACGCCCTGGAGCTGGCGCACCGGAAGGGCGCCCGCTTCCTGCTCGCCTCCACCTCCGAGGTCTACGGCGACCCGCTGGTGCACCCGCAGGTGGAGTCCTACTGGGGCAATGTGAACCCGGTCGGCCCGCGCAGCCAGTACGACGAGGCCAAGCGCTACGCCGAGGCGCTGACCACGGCCTACCGCAGCACCAAGGGCGTGGACACGGTGATCGTGCGGCTGTTCAACACCTACGGTCCGCGGATGCGGCCCAAGGACGGCCGGGCGGTGCCGACCTTCATCACCCAGGCGCTGGCCGGCGAGCCGCTGACGGTGGCCGGGGACGGCGCCCAGACCAGGTCCATCTGCTACGTCGACGACACCGTCAGCGGGATCCTGGCCGCGGCGGTCAGCGGGCAGCAGGGGCCGATCAACCTCGGCAACCCGGTCGAGCTGAGCGTGCTCGACCTGGCCCGGCACGTCCGCGACCTGTGCCGGTCGGAGTCGCCGATCGTCTTCGTCGAGCGGCCCGGCGACGACCCCAGCCTGCGCCGGCCCGACATCGGACTGGCCCGCTCCGTGCTGGGATGGCAGCCGGTGGTGGACTTCGACAAGGGCCTGGCGCTGACGATCGACTGGTTCTCCCGCCTCCCGGTCAGCGGTCGCTGACCGCGCCCACCCCGGTCCCGATCCTGGAAGTGCTGTCGGCCGCCTCTGCCAGGGCGGCCGTTTCCATGCCGCGCACCAGCGCCTCGCCGTCGGCCAGGGACAGGCAGTGACTGTCCATCACAAAGGTCATGTGCACCGCGTCGGGCACGTCGTCGACCTGCAGGAACAAGGACTCCAGGGACGGGCTGTCCTGGCTGAGCACCCAGCGGAAGGTGCCGGGGCGCGGTCCTTCGCCGTCCTCGGGAGCGGTCGTCGAGGGGTCGGGGCGTACCTGCGTCTGCATGGCGGCGCCGCGGCGGTCGTTGAAGAAGCAGGCCGTCTCGACGGCGGTCCCGCGTTCACGGGCCACCCGCTGCTTCAGCTGCTCCATCGAGGCCGGGTCGTAGTAGCCGTGCTTGTAGGCGCTCATCAGCGAGCGCTGCGCCTGCTGCACGGTCTCGTCGAAGGACTCCGCGGACGCGTCCAGCACACAGAGACCGGCCTGGGCCAGGGTGCAGACCACACCGGACAGGCCGGGTCGGAAGCGGTTGCCGACGATCGGCCGGAGCAGCACCGGGTGGATGCCGGTCACCGCGCTCAGCGACTTGGCGAACAGCGCCAGCAGGACCGTGGACGAGCCGAGACCGGTGCGCTCGGCGATGGCCTGGACCGCGGGCAGCATCGCGGGGGAGTCGAACTCCCCCTGCCAGTAACGGGCCTGGCCGGGGACCGGCGGCTGCTCCCGGTAGCGGCGGGGAGCGGCGTCGCGGAGGATGCCCTCGTGGTAGCGCAGCGCGGCGTCGTTCTGCCGCCGCCCGGAGGCGGAGTTCTGCCACGCCGCCTGCGCCAGCGGCTGCAACTCGGGGACGGGCGTGGTGACTCCCGCCGCCACCTCGCTCATCATGATCAGGGCGCCCGCGCCGTCGACCGCCAGATGGCTCATCAGCACCACCAGGTGTGTGAGTTCACCCTTGTGCCGGACCACGCCCATCCGCACCGGCCACTCGGTGGTGAAGTCGATCTCGGCGCTGCGGTAGCGCTCGCTGAGCGTCTCGGCGACCTGGTCCGGGTCGCTGTCGCCGGCGTCGACGACCTCCAGCGCGATCTCCCCGGACCCGCTCACCACCTGGCGCGGCAGGCCGTCGGCGTCGAACCGCAGCCGGGTCCGCATGGGTTGGTAACGGCCCATCAGGTAGCGGAGTTCGGCGGCGATGTCGGGGATGCCGGTGCCGGCCGGAAGGGGTTTGACCCCGCCGAGCGGGAACCAGTTCCCGATGGCCTGGATCGTCGACCAGTTCTCGCTCTGGCCCCATGACAATGGGCCCTCTCCGGCGCCGTCGCCTTCGAATGCGACGACTATCCGCTCGACCGAACCCGTCATTCCGTCAGCCTTCCCGTGTGGCTGCAGGGGCCTGCCCCGGCGGTCCGTCAGATAGTAACGTCTGCGACGGGGGGCGTGGTGCTGATCGGTATAGCGGAGAGGTTCCGGAATCCCTTGCCGGGATGGGGAATTGGTTGCGGAACACGGAGGAGCCCGAGGGAATTGTCATGGGCATTCCGAATATCCGGGAATTCCGCGGCGGGGGCCGCCCGGGGCGGGCGGAGCGGGCGGCCGTCGGCTACCGGGCCCCGAACAGTGCGGCGTTCTCGGTGAGGAATTCCTCGACCGTCCGCGGCTCGCGGCCGAGCAGTTCCCTCAGCGCGGTGGTGACGGCGCCGATCTGACCGGACTCGGCGCCGGTCTCCAGGCTGACCCGGAGTTCGACGAACCACTCCGGGGTGCCGAGGGCGGCCAGGGCCGAACGGCGCTCCTGCGCGGACACCTCGCGATAGCTGACGGCATGGCCCAGGATCCGGCTCAGCAGTTCCGCGACCTCCGGGGCGGTATAGGCGTCGGGGCCGGTCCAGTCATGGATCCCGCCCTGCAGGGCGGGATCGCGCAGGACGAGGGCGGTCGCCTCGGAGAGGTCGCGGATGTCGATGTAGGACACCCGCCCGGTGGGCGCGGCCCCGGCCCAGCTGTGCGCGGCGGCCACCGGCGCGGCGGCCATCAGCAGATTGTTGCTGAAGCTCGCCGGGCGCAGCAGCGTGTGGGGGAGTCCGGAGGCGGCGAGATGGGACTCGATCTCGGCGTGCAGCCGCCCGACCAGCAGGGCGGAGTCGGGGCCGGCGCCGATGCTCGACAGCTTCACCAGGTGCGGAAGCCGCGCCTTCGCCGCGCCGTCGATGAGCGCCTGCTCCAGGCGGATCTGGTCGGGGCTGCTGCCCACGGCCAGGAGCGCGGCCTCGACGCCGTCGAAGGCGCGGGCGAGCAGGTCGCCGTCGTCAAAGGCGCCGTCGAGGATCTCGACGCCGTCGAGGTCCGCGAAGGCCTTCTCGGCCTTCTCGCGGTCGCGGACGAGAGCGCGGACGTCGGCGCCGGCGGCCCGAAGGTGCCGGACGACCCCGGCGCTGGTGCGACCGGTCGCACCGGTGATGAGAAAGGTCATGGGATTCGCCTGACTGTGTGGAGGTCTTCCCTGCGACATAAGCTTATAGCTTGTGATTGTGTCAATCCTTGGAGTGCTCGCTGTTGTGTGGAGGTTTTTGACAGATGCTGGTGTTGTAGACTTGTTTCGACATCTGTCTGCGAGGAGGCACCATGGCCAAGCCGGACGCTGGACTGACCGGACGTTTTCAGCTGGCCTCGGCGCCGGCCGGGCTGCGGCTCGCCCAGGATCTGGTCAACACGGCGGTCAGTGCCAAGGCGGGTGATCCCGATGCGGACCACCTGGCCGACATCGGCACGGCCCGCGCCTGGTTGCGGGAGGCCCTGGTGCGCTGGGCCGACGCGACCGGGGCGGCGGCGGTGCCCGAGGTGGAGCTCGAGGAGGCCGACCTCGCCAGGCTGAGCGAGTTCCGCGAGGCGCTCCGGGAACGGCTGCGGGCGAGTTCCGACAACGCGGGGCCCGCCCCGTCCACGGGCCCGGGCCCCCGCGAGCGTGCCGCCGACATCCGACTGTCGGTCATGCCGGACGGCCGGATCGAGTACCAGCCGCTGGGTGTCGGCGCCGGGGCCGTGGCCGCCCTGGTCACGATGGAGTCCTTGCTCGCGCAGACGGCGGGCACCTTGACCCGCCTGAAGACCTGCGCGCATCCGGTCTGCGGGGTCTGCTTCTACGACACCTCGCCCAATCGGTCGCGCAGCTGGCATGACACCAAGACCTGCGGAAACATCAACAACCTGCGGGCCTCCCGGGCCCGCAGGCGATCGGGCGGCGGCGATCCCGTCGCAGCCGGGGCGGTGTAGCGGGGCCGGGGCTCGGGCGGGCGCCGCCAGCCGGTGCTGGGCCCGGAGCCAGGAACCCGGAACCGAGCGAGCGCCGGATCCGTCCAACTGCCGGACCGGGGCGGGGTGGTGACGGGGGGCGCAGGTGCGCGTGGCGGCTTCGGCGGTATCGGTGCTGGTCGGCCTGACTGCGCTGGCGGCAGGATGCGCCGCGCCGGTCGGGAGCGGCCATGGGGTGGCGGCGGCTGCGGCCCCTCGGCAGCTCGTTCGGTTGGCCGACCTGGCGGCCATGACGGCGCGTGCGGAGGGTGGCACGGCCGCGTCGGCCCGCGCCGTACGCACCACGCGCGGTCGAGCCGACCAGGTGCTGACCGGGGACACGGTGACGGACGACGCCGGTGAGCCGGTCTGGGCGATCGAGATCGTCGGCACGTCGGAATTCGTCTGCACCTCCTGCAAGGGCCCGTCGGGTGCTACGGCGCCGCGCGGATCGGTGATCACCCTGATCGTCCAGGCCTCGACACTCGCCACGCTCGACTACGGCCTGTCCGACCGTCCGGGCCGACTCACCACGCTCGGCGTCCCGGTGATCCTGCCGCTCCACCCCTGAACGGCCCGGCGCAGAGTCTGGCTTGTCGCCGGAGTCGGTCCCGGTCGGACACCCGCAGCTGGCGAACGGCGGCGAGGGGGCCATCGTCATGAGAGTGCACTTGCATAAGGAGTGCGAGCGTTCTACTCTTATGAGAGTCGGCCCCCAGGAAGGGGGTTGGCGCCCAGGAAAGTACTGCTCTCCACAGCAAGGGATTCCTCACCATGACTGCCTCCGCTCCCACCAGCACCACCCGCACGATCACGCTCCGCAACGGCCTGTCCGTCACCGTCGACGAGTACGGGGACCCCGCTGCCGGCGGCGGCACCGGGGCACTCGTGCTGCACGGTGGCGCCGGACCACGCTCGGTCGCCGGCTTCGCCGCGGCCCTCTCCCAGCACGCGTACGTGGTCGTCCCGACCCACCCCGGGTTCGACGGCACACCCCGGCCCGAGTCGACCGACTCCATCGCCGACCTGGCCGTGGCCTACCTGGATCTGATCGACGAGCTCAACCTGCACGCGGTCATGGTCCTCGGCAGCTCGATCGGCGGCTGGATCGCCACCGAGATGGGGCTGCGTGACAACCGCGCCCGGATCAGCGCGCTGATCCTGCTGGCCGCGACCGGCGTGAAGCCCGAGGCCCCGCTGGAGATCGCCGATCCGGCGAAGCTCGGACCGGTCAGGACCGGCGAACTGGCCTTCCACAAGCCGGAGTTGCGCCTGAACCCCGCCACGCTGAGCGAGCAGCAGAAGGCCGGGATGGCCGCCAATCAGCGCACCCAGGCGATCTACGCGGCCGTCAGCTACGACCCGAAGCTGCAGGGCCGCCTGCACCGGATCGCCGTCCCGGTGCTGGTGCTCGCCGGCGAGCAGGACGGGATCGTCCCGCTGGCGTACGAGCGGGCCCTCGCCGACTCCTTCCCCCGCGCCACCTTCCGGTCCATAGCCGAGGCCGGGCACTTCCCGCACATCGAGCAGCCGGGATCGGTCTTCGAGGCCATCGGTGACTTCGTCGACAACGAGGTCAAGCCCGACGGTGAGTAGGAGGAGAGGGGGCGGGGAGTAGGGGCGCCGCTAGCGACGAAGCCGTGCCAGCCGGAGCCACGGCGTCCCAGTGGCTCCGGCAGGCACGGCGCACGGCCCGCATCCCTTATCCCGCATCCCTTGTCCCACAGCGCATATCCGAACCGGGCGACCACTCACCCAGGAGAGCCGGCATGATCGCCACCGAGCCAGACGTGGACCCCGCACACCGACGCAGACTGCTTGTCCTGGCCGTGTGCTGCCTGAGCCTGCTCATCACGGTTATCGACGCCACTGCGGTGAACGTCGCTCTGCCGGCTGTCCAGCGTGATCTGAATGCCCAGGTCAGCGGCCTGCAGTGGGTCATTGACGGCTATACCCTGGCGATCGCCGGTTTTATGATGCTGGCCGGATCCACTGCGGACCGGATCGGGCGGCGCCGGGTCTTCCAGGCCGGGTTGGCGCTGTTCACCGTCGGCTCGCTGCTCTGCTCCCGGGCGCCCGGCCTGTCCTGGCTGGTCGCCTTCCGTGTGGTGCAGGGCCTGGGCGCCAGCATGCTGAACCCGGTCGCCCTGTCGATCATCACCAGCACCTTTCCCGACGCCCGGCAACGAGCCCGTGCCATCGGGGTATGGGGTGCCACGGTCGGGGTGTCGCTGACGCTGGGCCCGGTGGTCGGCGGTCTGCTGGTGGGGTCGGCTGGTTGGCGCGCGGTGTTCTGGATCAACATCCCGGTCGGTCTGCTGGCTCTGGCGCTGAGCGCCGTCCTGATATCCGAGTCCAAGGCCGCGACCGCGCGTCGCCGGGACCCGGTCGGGCAGGTGCTGGTCCTCACCGTCCTGGCCTCGCTCATCTTCGCGATCATCGAAGGCTCCCACCGGGGTTACGGCAGCGCTCTGATCGTCGGCCTGCTGGTGCTCGCCGCGATCGCGGCCGTGGCCCTGCCGCTCTACGAACGACGCCGTGGCCAGCCCCTGGTCGACCCGGTGTTCTTCCGCTCCATACCGTTCACCGGTGCGTTCATCACCGCGATCACCGCGTTCCTGGCCCTGTCCGGCTTCCTGTTCCTCAATACCCTGTACCTGCAGGATGTGCGTGGTTACAGCGCACTTGAGGCCGGGCTGCTGACGGTGCCCATGGCCGTCGGTACCGCGATCGCCTCGACGGTCTCCGGGCGGCTGACCGCCACACACGGTCCACGTCCGCCGCTGGTGGCCGCGGGCGTGCTGGTCGCTGCCGGCGCCCTGTTGCTGACCGGCCTCAGCCCGGGCACCGCGCAGCCGTTGCTGCTGGTCGCCTACCTGCTCTTCGGCTGTGGGTTCGGCCTGGTCAATGCGCCGATCACCAGCATGGCCGTGGCCGGGATGCCACCCGCCCAGGCCGGGGTGTCGGCCGCGATCACCACGACGGCACGTCAGATCGGCAACAGCCTCGGCGTGGCCGTCCTCGGCTCGATCGTCACCGCGCACGCCCGCGGTCCGTTGCACCAGGGGTTCACCTCGGCCAGCCACCTCGCCTGGTGGATCCTGGCCGGGTGCGGCGCCCTGATCGCCGCCCTCGGCATCCTGACCACCACCGCCCGTGCCACCGCCGGAGCCGCACGGATCGCTGCCCGCTTCCCGGCGCCGCGTTCAGTCGTCGATGCGGGCCTCGTCGATGCGGGCCTCGTTGATACGGGCCTCGGCCAGGCCGGCGAGAATGAGGTCCACGGTCTGCCCCGGGGTGTGGTCCGTCGTATCCAGCCATAGTCCACGTCGTGGGGTCTCGTGCCGCAGCGAGTGGTCGAGCAGGCCCACGGTCCAGGGCCCGCCGTAGCCGCTCTTGTGACGTTCGGCTTCGCGGACCGCGACCGCGTCCGGAGCCGGGGCCAGTACGACCAGGTACAAGGGCCGTGTCCTCACTGCGGCGAGATACTCCGTCAGATACTCGCCCAGGACGACATCCTGGACGACAACGGTCCACCCGGCTTCCGCGTACAGGTCGGCGGTGAGAGCGGAGGCCCGGTAGCGCAGCCGGAGTTGACGGGTGGCCTCGGCGGTCGGCTCGGGAGTGAACTCCTCCCGGCCCGACACGATCATGCGCCGAAAGCTGTCGCCCCGCAGATGGACCGAGCGCGGCAGCCGCTCCGCGAGCAGTTGGGCGACCGTGGACTTCCCCGACGCCATGACCCCTGTGACGAGCACGACCGCGGACGCGAGTTCCTGCGTCATGGATCTCCCATGTTCCATCGGGGCCGGCTGGTCAGACCGCGTCGCCGGCGGCGGGGAGGGCGGCCCGGGTCACGGCCGTGGCGGTGTGGATGATGCTGGCGACGGCGGCCTCCCGTTCCAGCCGGCACAGGTCGGTCAGGCAGAACAGGGCCTCGGCGCTGACGATGACGGCGAGGTCGTTCTTGAGCTGGGCCAGGGCGGCCGGGTCGTTGGCGCCCAGGGTGTCGTCCAGCGGAGCGAGCGCGTGGTCGATCAGTCCGAAGCGCAGCCCCGGACGGGTGCCTGCGGTCGCGGGGCGGGTGATGGTGGCCGCGATCATGGCGCGGGTCGCCCCCTCGTAGGTGAGGACGGTGCGCAGCAGGTGCTCGGTCACGACGGCGATGCGCTCCACCGGGTCGCGGGAGTCCGCGACTGACTTGAGCGCCTCCGCCGGGGTGGGCATCTGCCCGGCCATGGCCTCCTGCAACAGGCTGGCCAGGTCGGGGAAGTAGCGGTAGGCGGTGGCCTCGGACACCAGGGCCGCCACGGCGACCTCGAGCATGGTCACCTCGCGGCCGGTGCGCATCAGCTCGACCGCGGCCTGCAGGATCGCGTTGCGGGTGCGCAGCTTCTGGTTCGCGCGGCCGGTGCTGTTCCACGCTGTCTTCGTTTCGCCGTTCTGCATGGATCCAGGATAGCAAGTAAACCCCGATAATGAGAGGTAACTTGCATGATGGGCGCAGCCGGGAATACCCTCATGAGGGTAAACCCTCACAAAGGAGTACGCCATGAACGAGGTCTCGATTGTCGCCCCGGACGGCGGCGAGGTGATCGAGCTGGGCCCGGCCCGGATGCGCATCCTCGAAGACGGCGCCACGACCGCGCACCGCCTCGGCATCGGCGAGATCACGCTCGCCCCGCGCAGTGAGGGGCCGCCCCAGCACCGCCACGCGGAACACGACGAGGGCTTCTACGTCGTGGCCGGCACCGTCAGGTTCACGGTGGGGGAGGCCGTGCACGACGCGCCCCCCGGCACGCTGGTGATGGTTCCCCCCGGGGTCCCGCACACCTTCGCCAATCCCGGCGACCAACCGGTCGTAATGATCAATACCTTCACCCCGGACCTGTATGTGCAGTACTTCCGCGATCTGCGCGACCTGGTCGCGGACGGTCGGCGGCCGATCGCGCAGGCCTCCGCCGAGGTGATGGTCCGCTACGCCACCACCCCGGCCACCGACCACGCCTGACGCCTGGCCACCGCCGGGAGCCGGGAGTTGGGCGCCGGGCGGCGGCCTCAGCGGCGGGCCGGCTGGAGCAGCAGGCTGCCGGCCGGGTCCTGGTAGACCGCGTCCAGCGCCAGGCAGGCCCCGCCGCGGGCCGCCGCGGTGAAGCCCAGCGTGGAGAGGGCGATCTCGCAGCCGCCGGCGTCCGGCGCCATCACCGTCTGGTGCACCGTGTGCCGGACCTGGTCGATCAGATACTGGCCGAAGAACGCGAAGTGGCCGCCGAGCACCAGTAGTTGCGGATTGAGGACGTCCAGGAGCAGGGCGATGCCGGGGCCCAGGGCGGTGGCGATGGCGTCCAGGGCGCCCAGGGTGCGCGGGTCGCCTGCCTTGGCCCGGCGCATCAGCTCGGCCAGCCGCTGCTCCAGGTCCACGGACGGGTCGCAGACCGGGTCGTCCGGGTCGGCGGCGGCGCGCAGCAGGGCGGCCAGTCCGACCTGGGTCTCCCAGCACCCGCGACGGCCGCAGGCGCAGAGCCGGCCGCCGGGGTCCAGCGGAAGGTGGCCGACCTCGCCCGCGTGGCCGGCCGTGCCGCGCAGCAGTTGGCCGCCGGCGATGATGCCCGCGCCGACGCCGATCTCGCCGGTGAGATAGAGCAGGTCGTGCATGTCGGGGGCGGAGACGGCCAGGTACTCCGCGATCGCACCGAGTTTGGCGTCGTTCTCCAGGTGCAGCGGCGGGGCGTCGGGGCCGAGCCGCCGGGCGAGGCCGGCCAGGGCGTCCACGTCACGCCAGCCGATGTTGGAGGCGTAGCTGACCCGACCGCGCTTCATGTCGATGACCCCGGGGGCGGCCAGGGTGACGCCGATGGTGCGGATGCCGTCGGCGCGCAGCTCGTCGACGGTGCGGCGGATGGTGTCCGCGATGGCGTCAAGGACCGCGTCGGGGCTGGCGGTTCGCACATCGAAGGCGATGCGGCGTTCGGCGGTGACGGTGCCGCGCAGGTCCAGGGCCAGGATGCTGAGGTAGTCGACGTTGATCTCCGCGCCGATCCCGCACACAGTGCTGCCGTCGATCTCGACGGCCAGACCGGGCCGTCCGACGGTGCCCTCGCGTTCGACCTCCCCCTCCCTGGCCAGGCCGCTCTCGACAAGTTCGGTGACCAGGCTGGAGACGGTGGCCTTGGGCAGGCCGGTGTCGGTGGCGATCCTGGCCCGTGAGCGGGGGCCTTCGTCGCGCAGCAGGCGCAGCACCAGGCCGAGGTTGCTGCGTCGGATCGAGGAGCGGTCACTGACCTTGGGCAGGCCGGCCATGGCCAGCTCTCGTGCACCGGTGCCGTGCAGATCGGCTTTCACCGTTTGATCCTCCCTGGTTCATCGGTGCCGGCTCAACCTGTTGACATCGCCGTGATTAGTTCGAACAATAGCCGAACTAATAGCCCAGGGGAACCACGGGACGGGCCCGGCCGCAGACCTCCTGCGGCCGGGGTGAGTGGAAAGAGGCAGACAGTGACGATGCGATCCGGCATGCGCTCCGCGACGAGAACCGCGACGAGCACCGCCATGAGAACCGGCCCAACCGGCCGGCGGTCCGGTATGCGTTCGGGCACCCCCTCGGTGCGGGCTGCCGCACTGGCCACGCTGATGATCGCGGCGCTGGCCGGCTGCTCGTCGAGCGGCTCGGGCGGTGCGGCGAAGACGAACGCGGACGGCACCGGCGCGGCAGCGGTGAAGCTCGACTTCTGGGGCTGGGCGCCCGGGTACGACCAGTCGGTGGCCCTGTGGAACAAGGCCCACCCCGGCATCCAGGTCTCCTTCGACAAGACCGCGTCGGGCTCCAAGGGCGGCTACACCAAGATGCTGACGGCCGTTCAGGCCGGCAACGCCCCCTGTCTGGCGGAGGTCGGCTACGAGACGCTGCCCAGCTTCGCCGCGGCCGGCGCACTGCAGGACGTCACCGCGTACGCCTCGGCGGCCCGCGGCCAGTTCGCCGCCTGGACCTGGAACCAGGTCACCATCGGCGGCCGGACCTACGGCGTGCCGGTGGACACCGCGCCGATGGCGCTGCTCTACCGCAAGGACCTGTTCGCCAAGTACGGCATCACCCGCCCTCCAGTCACCTGGGACGAGTACGCCGCCGACGCGGCCCTGGTGCACAAGGCCGACCCGAGCGTCTACCTGGGCGACTTCGGCAACGACGCCTACAACTACGCGGGCCTGGCCTGGCAGGCCGGCGCCAAGTGGTTCGGCACCTCGGGCGACCAGTGGCAGGTCTCCCTGGGCGACGCCGCCAACCAGAAGGTGGCCACCTACTGGCAGGGCCTGCTCGACAAGAAGCTGCTCAAGACCGACCCGAGCTACGACCCCTCGCTGTACGCCGACATGGCCAGTGGAAAGATCCTCTCCGACGTCAACGCGGTGTGGGACACCCCGATCCTGGCCAGCAGCGTGAAGGCCACCTCCGGCAAGTGGGCGGTCGCGCCGATGCCGGTCTGGGACGCGGCCAACCCCGTCTACGGCAACGACGGCGGCTCCTCCACCGCCGTGCTCAAGGGCTGCGCCCACCCCGAGGAGGCCACCGAGTTCGCCCAGTGGATGAGCACCGACCCGGGCAGCCTGAGCAACCTGATCAAGGTCACCGGCATCTACCCCGCCGCCACCGCCGGGCTGTCCAACCCCGCGCTGAGCGCCGCCGACCCCTTCTACGGCGGCCAGCACGTCTTCGACGTGTTCAAGGACGAGACTGCCCACATCGACACCAGCTGGCAGTGGGGCCCGACCATGACCCAGACCAGCACCGACCTCGGCGACGGCCTCGGCAAGGCCGAGACCAGCGGCGCCAAGCTCACCGCCGTACTGTCCGGCGTGCAGGACAAGACCCTCGCGCAGATGAAGCAGCAGGGCCTCTCGGCCGCCGCGGGTGCCCAGGGATGAGCACCGTCCGGCTCGCGCGGCCACCGCGCCATCTGCGCCGACGCGGCCGTACCGTCGCGCTGTTCCTCGGCCCGTTCCTGCTGCTCTTCGTCACCATGTACCTGGCTCCCATCGGCTACACCCTCTACCAGAGCTTCTTCCGGATGCACCGCGACGGGCTCGGGCTGACCGCGCCCACCCGGGTCTTCGCCGGGCTGTCCAACTACGGCACCGCGCTGGGGGACCCGTCCTTCCGCGGCTCGCTGCTGCGGGTGCTGCTGATCGGCCTGGTACAGGTGCCGCTGATGCTGCTGCTGGCGCTGGGCCTCGCACTGCTGCTGGACGCGCGGTCCACGCCGTTCAAGCGCTTCTTCCGGCTCGCCTTCTTCCTGCCGTACGCGCTGCCCGGGGTGGTCGGCGCGCTCATGTGGTCCTACCTGGTCGCCCCGGGGCTCAGCCCGATCACCGCGGCGGCGCACCACCTCGGCCTGCACCTGGACCTGACCTCGGACGCGATGCTGGCCCCCATCATCGGCAACATGCTGACCTGGGGCTGGACCGGCTACAACATGCTGATCATCTACTCCGCGCTGCAGGCGATCCCGGCCGAACTGAGCGAGGCCGCCACCATGGACGGCTGCTCCGCCTGGGGCACCGCCTGGCGGATCAAGGTGCCGCTGGTCCGACCGGCCCTCGTGCTGACCACCGTGTTCTCCATCATCGGGACCGCCCAGCTCTACAACGAGCCGGCGATCCTGCACAACGTCGCCCCCAACCTCAGCAGCGCCTACACCCCGATCCTGGCCGCCTACGGCCAGATCGACGCCAACAACTTCAATGCGGCAGCCGCCGAGTCGGTGCTGCTCGCGGCCCTCGCCTTCGTGCTGTCCTTCGGCTTCCTGCGCATCGTCCAACGACGGGGAGCCGCGCTGTGACCACCGCACCCACCCTCGACACCGCCACCGACCCCGCACCCCAGCGCCCGGTCCGCGGCGGGGTCGGCCGCCCGCGGCAGCACACTCCGCGCGCGGCGCGGTGGATCACGCTCGCGGTCATGGCCTTCGCCGCCGTCTACTTCCTGACCCCGGTGTGGTGGCTGCTGGTCGCCTCGACCAAGACCAACTCCGGGCTGTTCACCGGCAACGGCTTCTGGTTCGGCCACTTCGCGCTGCTGGACAATCTGCGCGAGGTGTTCACCCGCCAGGGCGGCATCTACTCCACCTGGCTGCTCAACAGCGTGCTCTACGCCGTGGGCGGGGCCGCGGTCAGCACCCTGGTCTCCGCCCTGGCCGGCTACGCCCTGGCCAAGTACGCCTTCCGGGGGCGGGAGCTGACCTTCAACATGGTGCTGGCCGCGGTGCTGGTGCCGCAGCCGCTGCTGGCCATCCCGCTCTACCTCATGTTCACCCAGGTGCACCTGGTCAACACCTACTGGGCGGTGCTGCTGCCCAGCGCGGTCAGCCCGTTCGGCGTCTACCTGAGCCGCGTCTACGCCGCGGCCTCGGTGCCCGACGAGCTGATCGAGGCCGGGCGGATCGACGGGGCCGGGGAGATCCGGATCTTCGCCGCCATCGCGCTGCGGGTGATGTCCCCGGCGCTGGTGACCGTCTTCCTGTTCCAGTTCGTCTCGATCTGGACCAACTACCTGCTGCCGGTCCTCATGCTGGCCAACGACCGGCTGCAGCCGGTCACCGTGGGCATCGTCGGCTGGCAGGCGCAACGCAGCATCGGCCCCTCGGCCGTACCCACCAACATCGTGATCACCGCCGCCATGGTCTCCGTGGTCCCCCTGATCGCGCTGTTCCTCTCGCTCCAGCGCTTCTGGCGCTCGGGTTTGACCGCAGGCAGCGTCAAATGACCGGCCGTCAGAACCGCCCCCCGACCACCAGGAGTTCCGCTTTGCAGGCCAGGTACCATCTGCGCTTCCAGATCCACCCCACCGCCGACGCTGCCGCCGATGCCGCGGAACTCGCCCGGTTCTGCACGGACGCCGGAGTCCAGGAGGCGGTGCTGCTGCTCAATGCCGAGGAGCTGTACACCGGCCACTCGGACAAGCGGGAGCTGGACCGCTGGTTCGACGCGACCGCGGCGGCAACGGAGGTGCTGCGCGGCGCGGGCATCGAGGTCAGCCTCAACCCCTGGGTGACCAGCGGCCACGCGGACCGGGGCCGGAGCAACCCGCTCGGCTTCACCCCGATGGTCGGCTCGACCGGGAGGACCGCCGCGTCCCAGGCGTCGTTCGCCTGCCCGCGCTGGCGCGAGTGGATCGTCGGCTACTACGGCCGCTTCGCCGAACTGGAGCCACGGGTCCTGTGGTTGGAGGACGACTTCCGCTACCACAACCACGCCCCGCTGGCCTGGGGCGGCTTCGAGCAGCCCATGCTGGACCGGCTGGCGGCGCTGGTGGCACGGACCGACTCCGGCGCGCCGGTATCGGAGGAGCCGGCGACCGACGCGCCGGCGGCGGACGCGTTCACCCGCGAGGCGGTGCTGGCCGCCGTCACCGCGCCCGGGCCGCCGCACCCGTGGCGGGCCCTGCTGCAACAGGTATGGCGCACCGCACAGTTGGAGGTCGCCGAACTGGTCGCCGCAGAGGTGGCCGTCCGCTCGGAGGGACGCAGCCGGCTGGGCCTGATGAGCTCTCAGCTCGGGGTGGCCTCGGTGGAGGGCCGGGACTGGTCCGCCCTGTTCGAAGCCCTGGCGGTGAACGGCCGCACCGTCCACCGCCCGCACTTCGCCCGTTACACCGACGCTCCAGGGCGGGACCTCAGCTTCTCGGTGTGGATGCTGGAGCAGCAGCGGGCACTGCGGCCCTCCTGGGTCACCAGCGAACCCGAGATCGAGAACTGGCCGCACACCGCCTGGTCCAAGTCCGACACCCAGACCTGGTCGGAACTGGTATCCGCGCAACTGGCAGGCTCCGACGCACTGCTGCTCAACCTGCACCCGATGCAGGCCGGGCGGGCCGGACGGTTCCCGGCGGTGCGCGACCTGCTGGTCCGCTCCCGCCCGGCGCTGGACTGGATAGCCGAACGCCTGCCGAGCGACGCCGCCCGCGACGCCCCGGCCGAGGGCGTCGGCCTGCCGTTCGCGACGGACACGGCCGCGCAGGTGCGCACTGGCGGTGGTGATGGGGACCTCGACGCGTTGGCGGTCGATCCGGGCCCGGCCGCGGACTTCCTGCTGCGCTACGGCGTCCCGGTCACCGCCACTGGTGCTTCAACCGCCCCGGTGCGTGCTGTGTTCGGTCAGGCGGCCTGGTCCTTCGGCCTGGACGAACTGCGCACCATGCTGGCCGACGGCCTGCTGCTGGACGGCGCCGCCGCCGCCGTGCTGGGCGAACGCGGCCTGGGCGAGCTGATCGGGGTGCGGGTGAGCGGCATCGTCAGGAGGGACGAGCAGGCCGACCCCGGGCCCTATGCGGTCGAGCAGGTCCTGGCGGACGGCCCGGCGAAGGGCGCGGTGCTGAGCGTCAACAACCAGTCGGCGCTCGCCCGGCTGGAGCCTGCCGCCGGGGCAGTGGTCTGGACGCAGATCCTGACGGCCGGGCTCGAGTACTGGGGGGCCGGCCGGTGCGGCTTCACCAATGCGCTCGGCGGGCGGGTGGTCGTCCTGGCGGCGACCGCACCCGACGCGCTGCCCTACGACGACGACGGGCAGCACCTGCTGCACGCCGCGATCCGCTTCCTGGAGGGATCGCGTCCGCGGCTGCCGCTGGTCAGCGGTGGTCCGCACCTCATCCCGCAACTGACCAGAACTCAGCACGGCATTCGGCTCGCCATCGCCAACGGCAGCGCTGACCCGTCCAGCGTCCGGGTCGATCTGCCCGGGCCCGTGACGTTCCCTCGGGCGACCGTGCTGTCGCCGCTCGTACCACCGCGTCCGGTGACGGCCCTCACGTCGGCCGGGTGCGTGGAGGTTCCCCATGAACTGCCCCACCGGGGCTGGTTGGTCCTCGAATACCCCGACGAATACGCCGACACCACCCTGCTGAAGGAGTAGTCGTGTCACCTGTTCGCACAAGGTTCGCCGCCGCACTCGCCGCCCTGGGCCTGGCCCTGGCCGGCGGCGGCACCCTGGCCACGACCACCGCGTCGGCCAGCGTGCCGACCCCTGCATCGACCGCCTCGACCCCTGCCTCGGCCGCCGCCGCGGCCCCCGCCTACACGATCTCCATCGGGTCCACCGGGACGTACGCCTACCCGGACGACACTCCGGCCAGTGCCTACCTGGACAAGGACGGCACCTTCTACTTCCAGCAGTCCGACTCCCTGTACGGGGCGACCGACCCGCGCCAGTGGGACTTCTACACCGGCGCGAACTTCGACTCCGCCACCCGCTCCAGTGCGATCAGCAACGCGGTGAACCCCGCCAACGCCAACGACAAGAACAACGACACCACCTGGCGGTGCAACAACAGCCCGACCGGTCTGCAGGCGACGAGCGCGGGCTCTGGCTCGGGCTACTCCCAGAAGAACTTCTGCGACCTGCTCGGGGTCTGGGTCGACCCGGACACCGGGGACTGGCACGGCCTGGTGCACAACGAGTTCACCCCGCAGCCGTTCGGCGACGGGCTGCACTACGACTCGATCGACTACGCGGTGTCCACCGACCAGGGGAAGGTGTGGACCATCGAGGGGCATGCGATCACCTCCCCCTACAGCACCGCCCGCAACGACACCACGGCGTTCCCGAACCAGACCTACGACTACGGCGACGGCGACCCGCGGCTCTACGTCGACACGGCGTCCGGCTACTTCTACGTCTACTACGGTTCGCGGATCATCCCCAAGGGCGGAGTGGCAGGTAGCAACGGTGGCCTGGCGCACGTCGCCCGCGCTCCGATCTCCGGCAAGATGGCCACCGGCAGCTGGTCCAAGTGGTACGACGGCTCCTGGTCGCAGCCGGGAGTGGGCGGCCTGGAGAGCAATATGGTGCCGGCCACCACGGCCGACCCCTCCGGCTACACCCCGGTCGCCGACGACTACAGCCCCGCCACCACCGGCACCGTCGACCAGCAGGTGGCCGCCGGTCAACTGCCGCCGAAGTCGGACCTGTTCATCATGAACATCACCTACGACGCCTACCTCGGGCTGTACATCGGCGAACCCGAGGTCGTCACCGGGACCGCGCCGCAGCGGTTCTACGCCACCGACAACCTCGCGACGCAGCAGTGGCACCTGATCGGCGACTCCGGCAGCTACACCTCCGGATCCTGGTACCGCTGGTTCGTCGACACCGCGAACCGGACCAGCTCCACCGTCATCGGCAAGACCTTCCGCTCGTACTGCTCGATCGCCTGCGCCGGTTCCGACGGCGAGTACGCCAATGTCACCGTGGACTCGACCGCCCCCGCCGCGCCGTCGTTCGACCCGTCCAGCACCTACCGGATAGCCAGCGGGGACGGCAGGGTGCTGGCCCAGGCGTCCGGCAGTACGGCGACCACCTCGCTGGCCGCCGGGACCGGATCCAATCTGGAGGCGTGGTCCTTCGCCGGCAACGCCGACGGCTCCTACCGGATCGTCAACGCCTCCACCGGTCAGCTGCTGGGCGTCGACTCCACCGCCACCGCCGGTCGCGCCTGGGGGACGAGGCCGACCGTCACCGCGCCCGGAACGGGCGGCTCCACGGTCGGGCAGCAGTGGTTCGTCATCCCTGACGTGTCCTCAACCGGCGCCCGCACCGGGACGTACCGGCTGGTCAACCGCTACAGCGGCCTGGTCCTCGGGATGTCGTCCAGCTCCGGCCGGGCCGCCGAGACCACACCCGGCCGCTACTGGACCAATGCCACCGGCAGCACCGTGGGCGGATCGCGCACCGCGGCCGAGCAGACCCTCACCATGACCGCGGTCGGAACCACCGGCGGCAGCCTGGCCGGCACCCACACCCTGGTCACCGGCGGCAAGGCACTGGACGACCCGAACCACAGCACAACCGCCGGCACTCAGCTCATCACCTGGAGCGCCAACGGCGGAGCCAACCAGAGCTGGACCTTCACCCAGCAGCCGGACGGCTCCTACCAGCTCGTCAACGGCGAGTCGGGGCTGTGCGCCGACGTCAGCGGCGGGTCGACAGCGGCCGGCGCCAAGGTGATCCAGTGGACCTGCACCGGCGGCGGCAACCAGCACTGGACCGTCACCAAGCAGAGCGGCGGGACCTACACCGTGGCGTCCGTGGCCAGCGGACTGCTGCTGACCACGGCCTCGACCTCCGACGGATCCCTGGTGACCCAGCAGCCGAAGTCGAACTCCCCGCAGCAGCAGTGGACGATCGGCTGAGCGGCTGAGGTACCCGCGGTATCTGACCGCCCGAGACGGCGCGGCACCCGGACCGGTGCCGCGCCGACCGGCGGTGTGCGCTGCGGCGTACGATCGGTCAATGCCCCAAGATCCGAGCGACGCGGCAGCTCCGCTGACGGCCGTCGACCGCACCCCGGTACACCGTCTGCCCCGGCTGGCCGCTCTGCTGGGCATGCAGCAGGACGCGCTGTGGATCAAGCGCGACGATCTCACCGGGCTGGCGGGCGGGGGCAACAAGGCGCGCAAGCTGGTCCCCCTGCTCGCCGCCGCCCGGGCGGCCGGGGCGGACACGCTGGTGACCGGTGGCGGTGCGCAGAGCAACCACGCCCGGATGACGGCCGCGGCTGCCGCCATCCACGGGATGGGCAGCCACCTGGTGCTGAACCGGCCTCCGGTGCCGGACCAGGGCGGCAACCTGCTGCTTGACGGACTGTTCGGCGCCGGGGTGACCTGGACCCAGGCGCTGCCCTTCGCCGACCTGCAGACCGCCATCGAGGAGTGCTGCGAGAAACTGCGGGCCGGTGGACGGAAGCCCTACTCCATCCCGGTCGGGGGATCGTCGGTGCTCGGAGCGAGCGCCTACCTGGACGTCGCCCAGGAGATCGGCGAACAGCTGGACCCCGGTCTTGTGGTGGTGGCCACCGGCTCAGGGGGAACCCACGCCGGGCTCGCCGCCGGGTTCGGCGACCACGCGCGGGTGCTGGGCGTCGACGTCGGCGCCCTGCCGGACGTCGCCACGGTCGTGCGCGACCTTTCCACCGCGGTCGCCGCCCACGCCGGACGCGAGGCTCCGCGCGGAAGCGTCTCCCTGGACCGCGCCCGGATCGGCGACGGCTACGGACTGCCCACCGAGGCCGGGCATGAGGCGCTGCTGGCCGCCGCCCGTTGCGACGGCATCCTGCTGGACCCGGTCTACACCGCCAAGGCCATGGCGGGACTGTTCGCGGCCCGCCGGGACGGCCGGATCGAGGCGTCGACCAGGGTCCTGTTCCTGCACACCGGCGGCCTCCCCGGACTCTTCGCCCACCGCTACGCCGACTGGGCCGGGTCCCTGCTCTGAGCGTGTGGACCGGGGCAGGCGAGGGCCCGGCCGACGTCGTCGGTCCCGGACCTGGCGCTGTCCCTGACGGCCGGTCCGCAGCAGCGTCGAAACGAGGGCTGCGGCCAGGACCACTGCGGCGGCCAGCAGCAGGGCCTGGTGGTAGCCGTGGTGCAGCGAACGCGTGACGGCCAACGGGCCCAGGATCTGGCCGGTGGAGTAACCCGCCGTCAGCAGGGCCACGGAGCGGGGGAATCGCAGCTGGGCGCCGATGGCCAGGGCGATGGTGCTCACGCCCAGGAAGGTGGCGCCGAAAAGGAACGCGGAGACCAGAGCGGCGGCGACGCCACCGGTCAGGGCGGGCAGGGCGATGCCGACGGCCTGGATCACCAGGGCGGCGGCCAGCAGGTCCGGCCGTGACCAGCGGCGCCCGAGCCATGCCCACAGCGCGGAGGACGGCAGGGCGGCGATTCCGACCAGCACCCAGGCCCCGTTGCCGATCCAGCCGGGGGAGCTCTGCTCGATCGCGGCCACCAGGAAGGTACCGGCGACGATGTAGCCGATGCCCTCAAGGGTGTAGGCGACGAACAGGGCGGCGAAGAACCACCGGTGCGGGTGCGGCCCGCGCTCCCGGCCCACCCCTGGAGCGGTGGGCGCGGTCGGGCTGATCGTCCGTTCCGGGGCGGGTTCGGGGCGCAGGTTCCATGCGGCTGCGGTCAGGAGTGCGGCCAGCGCGGCCGAGGCCCACCAGGCAGCGCGCCAGTCGGCCACGGTGCGCAGCACCATGACCAGCAGGCCGGATCCGGCGATGCCCGCGCCGATACCGCCGAAGGCCCAGCCGGCCAGGTGAGCCGGATGTTCTCGCAGGTGGCTCAGGAGCGCGCTGACGGCGAAGACGAAGACCAGGGCGCTGGCCACGCCCGCCGGCAGACGCAGGGCGATCCACCCCGAGGGGCTGTGGGTGAGGGGCATCGCGGCCAGCGTGGCGGTCAGCAGGACCAGGCTGCCGCGCAGCACGGCGGGGGAGCGCAGCAGCGCGGGGGCGAGCGTGCCGACCAGCGCGCCGATCAGATAACCGACGTAGTTGGCCGTGGCCAGGTTGGCGCCGGCGCTTGCGGACAGCCCGGCCTGAGTGTGCATCAGCGGCAGGATCGCGGTGTAGACGAATCGGCCGATCCCCATCCCGGCGGCCAGCGCCGCTGCCGCCTGGGCGACGTGCAGCCACGCTGACGGGATCGGGCCGCCGGCCCGGCTGCGGGACGGGCTCAGGGTCACAGCGCTCATGGCGGAGTCTTCCGTGTCGGGTCGGCGGTGGTGAGGGTGAAGCTGTCAGCGGCCGTGCGGCTATGCGGTGGGGTCGGCCTTGCCCGGGTCGTTGGGGTGGGACTCCACGGGCGTGACGACCAGGGTCATCCACGGGCGCAGCGGAAGCGTCCCGAGGACCTTCTCGTGCAGCTCCGCCTCGTCGGCGGCACGCCACAGGCCGATGCTGCGCAGCTCGCCGACCGGCCGCCACAACCGGGCCAGCTGGCCGGTCGCGGCGAGCTCCCGGGCGCGGACGGCCTCCGCGGCACGCCGCCGGTCGACCTCGGCGGGGTCGGTACCCTCGGGGACGTGGGTGGTGATCTCGACGAGGAACTCCTGCATGGTCCTCACTCCGTTCGGTGCGTGGTGCCGCGTGTCCATGGCTTCAGACTGCGCCTGCCGCCTGATGGGCGCCACGACCGGCTTCCTCGCTGGTGATAGGCGCAGCCTCCTACCGCACGTAGCATGGCGGGCATGGAGCTGCGCCAGTTGCGGTACTTCGTCGCCGTCGCCGAGGAGCTGAACTTCGGACGCGCGGCCCGGCGGCTGCTGATCGCCGGGCCCTCGCTGTCCCAGCAGATCAAGGCGCTGGAGCGGGATCTGGGCGTGCGGCTGTTCGACCGCGACCGCCGCACGGTGGCGTTGACCGCGACCGGCGCGGCGTTGCTGCCGCACAGCCGTGACCTGCTGGAACGGGCGGACGACCTGCGCCGCCGGGCCGCCCGGATGTCCGGCTCGGAGGCGGTCCGACTCGGCTACGTCAACTGGCTTCCCCCGGACGTGACCGCCCGCACCTCCGCCGTGGCCCAACTGCATGTCGACGCGTGGATCGCGCCCTCGCACACCCAGGCCGCCCGGGTCGCGGACGGCAGTCTGGACCTGGCGGTGTGCTGGGTACGCGCCGAGGACCTTGAACGGCACGCCCTGGAAGCCCGGCTGATCGGCGCCGACCGGCTCTACGCAGTCGCCGTCGGGCGGGACGCCGGCCCGGCCAACGGCCCGGACCCCGGTGACGTCCGGGCCAGGGACACTGTCGTGCTGCTGGACGACGACACCACCTCCTGGTCCTCGTGGAACCTCTACGCCGAGCAGTTCGCCCGCGACACCGGCGCCCGCACCGTACGCATCGGCGACGGTGGCATCACTGGCCCGGCCTTCTTCGACCACGTCCGCCGCAGCCGCCGCCCGGTCATCAACTCGCCCAAGGGGCAGACCTCACCGCTTCCGCCCGACCTGGTCCGGCGCCGGGTGGTCGCACCGGCCCCCTACTGGACCTGGTCCCTGGTGTGGCGCCGGGGTGAGGTGCGGGCCGCCGTCCTGGCCGCCGCCGACGCCCTCACCAGCGGGGCGAACAGCGGCGCGAAAGACGGCACGAACGACGGCGACCGCCTCGGCGTCCACGCCCCGGACGCCTGGCTGCCCGAGGGCGATCCGCATCGGAGCACGGCGCAGGGGAAGATGGGCCCATGGTCATGAACAGCCTGCTCTCCACGCTCGGCATCACCGCGCCGGTCCTGGCCGCACCGATGGCGGGCGGCGCCAGTACCACCGCCCTGGTCGCGGCTGCGGCCCGCAGCGGGGGCCTCGGCTTCGTCCCGGCCGGCTATCTCGACGCGCAGACTCTGGCTGACCGGATCGCCGCCGTCCGCGCCGAGCGGATCCCGTTCGGGGTCAATGTCTTCGCCCCCAATCCGCTGCCCGTGGACCGCGCCGCCTTCGACGCCTACGCCGCGCTGCTCCAGGCCGAGGCCGACCGCCACGGCCTGGATCTGACGGCGAGCGCGCCGGTCGAGGACGACGACGCCTTCGCGCAGAAGATCGACCAGCTGACCGCGGACCCGGTGCCCCTGGTCAGCTTCACCTTCGGCATCCCCGCCCGGTCTGTGATCGCGAAGCTGCAACGCGCCGGGACGCTGGTGGCGCAGACCGTCACCAGCCTGGACGAGGCGCGTGCCGCAGCCGAGGACGGCGCGGACATCCTGGTGGTGCAGGCCGCCGCCGCAGGCGGCCACTCCGGCACACTGACGCCGCGGGTGCCGCTGAGCCAGGTGCCGGTCGCCGATCTGGTCGCCATGATCCACCATGCCGTCGACCGGCCGATCATCGCGGCCGGCGGCCTGGCCACGGCCGCCGACGTCGCCCAGACCGTGGCGGCGGGCGCGCAGGCGGCGATGGTCGGCACCGTGCTGCTGCGCACCGACGAGAGCGGGGCCTCGGCCGTGCACCGGGCGGCCCTCGCCGACCCCGAGGCCCGGGAGACCGTGCTGACCCGTGCCTTCACCGGTCGCCCGGCCCGCGCGCTGCGCAACCGCTTCATCGACCTGTTCGACCGTCAGGCCCCTTACGGCTACCCGGCGCTGCACCATCTGACCGGCCCGCTGCGCAGAGCCGCCGCCGCGGCGGGCGACGCCGGCGCCGTGCACCTGTGGGCCGGCACCGGCTACCGCGAGGCGCGGCAGGAGCCTGCGGAGCAGACCCTGACCCGCCTGGCGGCGGCGCTCTGAAGGCGAAAGGGCCGCCGCCGGATCCGGCCCGGGCAGCGGGGTTCAGCGCGGATGGGCGGTGAAGACCTGGTGCAGGATGTCCATGTAGGCGCCGTGGCCGCTGGCGCTCGGCCAGTCGGTGGATGACTCCGCCGCGGTGCCCTCGCCCCATTCGTTGTAGGTGACCAGGAGTTGGAACGGCTCGCCGGAGGTGGCGACTGTGGTGGCGTCCTTGCGGAAACGGGTGAGATCGCGCGGGACGCTGGGTGTCGCCTGGTCGTTCTTCCAGAATCCGGGCGACAGGATCGCGGAGTAGCCCTTCTGGATGTCCAGGCTGGAGGCGTACTGGTGCCAGCCCTGCGGCTGGTCCGCGCAGTTGAGGTAGTTGCCGAAGACCTTGAGGACGACGTAGTAGCCCTCGGTCTTGTTGGCCTGGGCCCACCGTGTGGCCATGCCGCAGCCGTCGTCGCCCCCGCCGTAAACGAAGATCACCGGCTTGCCGTCGATGTGCAGCCAGGTCTTCTGGCCGGAGTACTTGCGCAGATAGACCAGATCGCTCCTGATCTGCGCCGAGGTGGGGTCGCCGTAGGCCTCGTTCTCGTAGTAGACGGTCCAGGAGAAGCCGAGTTTCGCGCCCTCGGACATCAGCAGCGGCAGCCGCTTGTCCTCGCGTTTGCCCACGCCCCACCAGGAGGAGATGCCGGCCTGCAGACCCGCGTACTGCATGTCCTTGATCTGGCGGTCGACGGTGGACGGGACGTCGACGCTGTACTTGCCGGCCGAGGGGGTGTACTTGCTGCCCCCGCCGCTGAAGTTCTCCGGGTACCACGGGTAGTAGAAGGCAGCTCGCAGCGGCAGCCTGGTATTGACGATCGCCGCCGCCTTGGGGGCCGCGGCCGTGTGCGACGGTGTGGCGCTGGGCTTGGCGGTAGTGGCGGTCGCGGAGGGCGTGGTGGACGGCGGCGGGACGCTGGAGGGCCGGACGGCGGCGGGCGCCGCGGTGCCTGCGGTCCGGTGCTGCCGGCCCTGGCTGGACGGTGCCATGGCGTAGGCGGCGGTGGCGCCGACCAGCGCCAGCGCGGCGCCGGACAGGACCGCCGCCTTGCCCAGGGAGACACCCCCGGCCCGGCTCGCGGCCCGGCTCGCGCTCCGGCTCGCTGCCCGTCCCGTCCTGGCCGCCCCGGAGCGGGCGTGGGTGGCGGCGGTGGCCGAGTGGTGGGCGACGCCGCCCGCGCCGGTGAGGGCCAGGGCCAGCAGCACCGGCGGGACCGGAACCAGCGCGAAGTTGGCCAGCAGCCGTTCGACGGGCACCATCTCGGCGGGCACCCCGCCGCAGGTCGGGCAGGTGCGCACATGGCGGGCGATCCGCTTGCGCCACAGCCCGGCCGGCCGCCCGTCCCAGTCGCGCAGGACGGCGTCGGCCTCCTGGCAGCGCGGCACCGCGTGCAGCGCGCGTACGACGGTCCGGGATATCTCCAGTTGGGCCTTCATCCGCTGGATCCGGACCGCGGCCTTGGGCGGCGGCAGCTCCAGCGCGGCGGCCAGCTCGGTGCGGGTCAGCTGGCCCGCGACCTCCATCCACCACAGGGACAGCAGCTGCCGGTCGTCGGCGTCCAGCCACCGGGTGGCCTCGGCCGTCTCCCGCCGCTGGCCGGACAGATTCAGCGTGGTGATCGTCAGGTCGACGAAGTCGGCTCCGGGATCGGCGAGCAGCGCCGTTTCCTGCAGGTCCTGGATCCCGGCGGAGTCCGGTGCGCTGCGCCGTGCGCGCCAGTGCCCGCGGACCTGGCGCATGGCGATGGCGACCAGCCAGGACCGGAACGCCTCGGGGTCGCGCAGCTTCCGCACGTCGCGGATCATCTGCAGCATGGTCTCCTGCACGACGTCGTCGGTGTCGCCGGGGGCATCCAGCGCGCGTCCCACGATGTTGTAGATCAACGGCAGGTAATCGGCCACCAACTGGTCCAGCGCCCGCTGGTCGCCCTGCTGTGCGGCACGCACCGCCGCGGCCTGCGCGCGGGGCGGCCGTGGACCGTCGTAGCCGTTGTGTGGAATCTGGGTCATGACCTGAGGAGGGTTCCCGTTCGGCTTCGGCATAACAGAAATCGGCGAATCCGATCCCGCACAGTCTGCCTCAGCTGTCGTGGACGAGGGCGGGCCAGAGCCGCGCCCAGCTGCCGCGCGGCTCACGGCAGACGTAGATCGCGGCGTGGAACTGCGTCTCCTGGTCGTTCACGCCGTTCATCCGGATCGGGGCGATCTCCGTCACCCGGCCCCAGGCCCGGCCCAGTTGGGCGGGGTCGAACTCGCCCACGCACAGTGCGACCTCCGGCCGCCCGGGCGGCGGCCCCCAGAGCGCGTAGTTGTTCTGTCCGCTGAACACCGGCTGCCGCAGGCCCTCGGCCGGGCCCAGGATCGCCAGCGCCCCGGCTTCGCCGTAGTTGCTGGTGAAGATCGGCGTTCCGGGCGGCAGCGCGGCTGCGGCCAGCCGCACCTGCTGGACGAACCCGGGCCATCCATAAGTCTCGATCACCGTCGGGTTGAGCTGCCGCATCGTATTGGCCGCGCTCAACGGCAGCACCGGCAGGCCGATCAACAGCGCTACCAGCGCCGACACTCCGATCGCCACCGGCCAGCCGGTCCGGCCCCGGGACCGCCCCATCGACTCGACCCGCACCGCGCCCGCCGCGAACAGCCCGGCCAGCGCCGGGGCCGGGTAGTACGACTTTCCACCGCTCGCGGTGAACACCACCACCGACACCACCGCGACCACCAGCACCCACCGGTGCGCCCGGCCGATCGGGGACGCCAGCCAGCGCACGCCCAGCACCCACAGCGCGATCAGCGGGGGACCGGCCAACAGCACGGCGAGGACCGGTAGTTGCTCCAGTGAGCCGAGCGGTCCGCCCTCTCCGGAGGAGAGCACCTGGGCCATCCGCAGATTCGGCCAGCCGTGGGCGGCGTCCCAGATCACGTTCGGTGCGGCCAGCGCGACGGCCACGCTTGCGGCCAGCCACGGTCCGGCGAGGGTGAGCGCCTCGCGGCGCAGCAGGAGCAGACCGACCGCGATGCCCAGCAGCAGGACGGCGACCGTGTCCTTGTTCTCCAGGCCGACCCCCGCGGTCACCCCGGCGGCCAGCCAGGAAGCCGTGCTGCGGAGCCGCAGCGCCCGGGCGACCAGCACCAGCAGTGCCACCCAGACCAGTTGGTCCACCACGGTGGTGCCGAAGAGCAGCGAGGAGGCCACGAACACCGGGCAGGCCGCGATCGCGGCAGCGGTGATCGTCTGCGCGCGGCGCCCGCCGCCGAACTCGGCGGTCAGCATCGGTGCCAGCAGCACACAGCCGACCTGCGAGGCCACCGCCAGCAGCCGCAGCGGCAGCACGCCGCCGGGCAGGGCGGCGGCGAGCCGGGCCAGCAGCGGGGTCAGCGGCGGCTGGTCGACATAGCCCCAGGCCAGGTGCCGGCCGCAGATCACGTAGTAGAACTCGTCACGGTGCCAGCCGTACCGGGTGGCGACCGCCAGATGCACCACCGCCACGACCGCGGCGACCAGCAGCACCGGACGCCTTGCCGTCGCGGCGCGGCCGGGGGTGGACGGGGTGGTGGGTAACACGCGTTCAGCGGTCTCCGGCATGGCTGGCCTCCACAGCGGGAAACGCGGATATCAGCAGGTGGCGCACGGTGCGGCGGCAGTCCTCGTCGGTCAGCATCCGCGAGTCCGGGTCGTTGTGACGGTGCATGGCGAACCAGGCGACGGTCTCCACGACGAACCGGGCGGCGACCGCCACATCGGGGACCGGGCGCAGCAGCCCGGCCTCGATCCGGGCGGCCAGGTAGTCGCCGAGCTGGCCGACCATCGCGCGCCGCCGCTGCACGAAGTACCACTGGGCCAGCTCGGGCAGCTGCTCGGCACAGCGCTCGACCAGTTGCAGCGCCGTCCGGTGCTGCTCGACGAAGGAGTACAACTCGTCGACCACGGAGCCCAGTTCCGCAGCCGGAGGAAGGTCTGTCGGCCGGGTGGAGGCGCCGGCCAGGAGCGGCAGCGCGGTCCGGTCGCCGGCCCAGGACTCGACCAGCGCGACGACCTCGTCGGCGGTCGGGGTGGGCACCGGCACCTCCAGCGCGGCCACCGTGTCCGGCCGCAGCACCCGCACCAGCGCCAGGTGGAGCAGGGCCTGCTTGCTCTTAGCGTAGGTGTAGACCGCGCCGTGGCTGAGCCCGAGCGCGTCCGCGACGTCGGAGATGCCGGCGGGCCGGAAGCCCTGCGCCAGGAACACGCGCACCGCCGCGTCGGCGATCTCCTCCAGGGGTCGCATCGGCATCCGTCCACGCATGGGCTCACCATAGACTGACTGGGTCAGTCACTCAAGGCCCGAGAGGAATTGCGAGGCGGGGGGCTTCGCCGACTGGGGCTAGGCGGAAGGGTCCGAGAGCAGGGGTTGGATCAGGGGGGCGTAGTGGTCGGCGATCTGATCGGACGTCAGCGCCCGTACGGTCTCCGCCTGGACCATGGCGTAGAGGGCGCCGAGGCCGAGCAGGATGCCGACGGCCATCTCGGCGCGCAGCGGGGCGTCCGGTCCGGGGAGGCGCTCGGCGAGGCGGGTGATCACCTGGGCGCGGAAGTTGGCGCGGGCCTGGCGGCCCTGCTCGTCGTGCAGACGGGAGAAGGCGATGCGCAGGATGGGGTCGCGGGCCTCGCCGTGCTGGGTGGCGAGCAGGTGCAGCACCATGTGGCGGGCGAGGGTGTCCAGGGGGGCGCCGAGCAGGGCCTCGGCGTCGTCCTCGAAGGTGAAGACCTGGGAGAAGAGCTGTTCCTTGCTGCCGAAGTACTTCATCACCAGGGCCGGGCTCACCCCGGCCGCCTGGGCGATGCCGGCGATGGTGGTGTCGGCGTAGGCGTGGCGGCCGAAGGCGTAGCGGGCCGCCTGCAGGATGTCGGCGCGGCGGGCCTCCGCGTCACGCGGCCGGGTCGCCGGGCCGGGGGAGTTCGCCTGCGGTGAGGCCGGGTGAGGTGAGGCCGGGCGCGGGGCGGGCTTGTGGGCGTCGGGCATGGGTCTCACTTTCCGTACTGCGGTGCGGGATCAGGCAGGCGGTGGCGCAGGCCAGCAGGGCGACCGTGCCGGCCATGGCGAAGCCGGTGCGGTAGCCGTCGAGCGTGGGCGCGGTGACGGCGCCGCCGAAGGCGCGGGTGTGCGAGGCCAGGACGGAGGCGACCGCCGCGCTGCAGAAGGCCTGGCCGATGGTGCGCATCAGCACATTGAGTCCGGTGGCCGCCGCGGTCTGGTCCATCGGCACCGCACGCATGATCAGCATCGGCAGCGCGGAGTAGGCCAGCGCCGTGCCGACCGAGACCACCGCCGCGCCGGTGATCACGGTCCACAACTGGCGGCTGTCGCCGAAGCGCAGCGCGTAGCCCACGGCGATCACGGCCGCGCCGAGGGCCAGGGTGACCTTGGCCCCGCGGGCGGCGGAGACGCGGGCGGAGAGTGGAGCGCACAGCACCATGATCACACCGCTGGGCAGCAGGCACAGGCCCGCCCCGACCATCGACAGCCCGAGGCCGTAGCCGGTCGCCCGGGGAGCCTGCACCAGCTGGGCGGTGACCAGGGAGTTGGCGTAGAAGGCGAACCCCGCCAGCAGCGCGGCGGCGTGCGGCAGCAGGACCGCAGGACGGGCGGCCAGCCGCAGGTCCACCAGCGGGCGTGGTGCGGACCACTGCTGACGGCCCCACAGCGCCAGCACCACGGCTGCCGCGCCGATCAGGCCGAGCGTACGGGGGCTGCCCCAGCCCCAGTCGCCGCCCTTGGAGGTCGCCAGCAGCAGCAGGACCAGGCCCGCGCTCAGCCCGAGCGCGCCGGGTATGTCGAAGCGGCCCGGCGAGCGGCTCGGCACCTCCCGGACGGTGTGCCAGGCCAGCGCCAGCACGGCGGCGGACAGTCCGGTGGTGGCCCAGAACATCGCGTGCCAGTCGGTGTACTGGACCAGCAGCGCCGCGAGCGGCAGGCCCAGGGCCGCGCCGATGCCGACGGTGGAGCTCATCAGCGCGACGGCCGAACCGGTCCGCTCGGGCGGCAGCACCCCGCGCAGGATGCTGATCGAGAGCGGGATCACCGCCGCGCCGACGCCCTGGAGTCCGCGTCCGGCCAGGAGCAGGGCGAGATCCGAAGTGAATCCGCACAGGAGCGACCCGGCGGTGAGCGAGCCGAGCGCGAGCAGCAGCATCGGCCGCTTGCCGTACATGTCCCCGGCCCGGCCGAGCAGCGGGGTGGCGACCGCCCCGGTCAGCAGGGTGACGGTGACCACCCAGCCCACGTCGACCGGCGCGGAGCGGGTGAGCCGGGGCAGTTGCGGCAGCAATGGGACGACCGCGGTCTGCACCAGGGTGGTCACGATGCCACCTGCGGCCAGCACGGCGACGACCGTGCGGCTGCCGGGCGCGGGAGTGGGCACGGCGGTACTCCTCGGTGAGGTGAATGAGCGTTCACCACAGTAGGTGAATGGCCATTCACCTTGCAAGCTCGCTCGCGGTCACCTGGTCGGTACCGGACGATATGGACGGGGAAGAGCGAAGGAGAGCGGAGTGGACATGGCTGTGGACATGGCTGAGGACCGGCTCGGCGAGATCATCGCCAGCCGTGCGATCGAGGCGGTGTATCCGGACGGTCGCCGGACCACGCTGGGCATCCAGATCGGCCGCCCGCGCCCGAACCCGGACAAGTCGGGGGACTGGGAGTGCCCGTGCCGGATCCAGGGCCTGGGCGACTCACCCGTGTGGACCATGTACGGGGTGGATTCGGTCCAGGCGCTCACCCAGGCCGCCGAGGTGCTGCGCCGGGCGCTGACGTCGGCCGCCGCCGACCACGCGCTGACCTTCCGTTGGGACGGGGAGGACGCGGCCCAGGCACTGCCCGTCGACGACGTCCTGTGGTGACGGATCGGCCGGCTCTCCTGCGGTAGGCGGGAGACCTGCATCCCCAGCGGGCGCATCGGGCGGCGCGGCGCGGGCAGGCGTCTGCTACGAACACGACGATTCGAAGAGTAAGGGCGCAGGCACATGGACTTCGGGCAGCATTCGCTTCACTGCCATGCCACCTATGTACTGGACGGGCGGTCCGGTTCCACGGCTGCGGCCCGCGCCCATGCCCGCGACTTCCTGGACCGTCGCCGGCCCGCGCTGTCCGCGGCCCAGGCCGAGGACGTGGTCCTGGTGGTGAGCGAACTGGTGGCCAACGCGGTGCGGCACGCCCCGGGCCCCTGCGCCCTCGACCTGGCCGACGAGGGGTCCCACCTGGCGGTCGCCGTGAGCGACACCAGCCCTACGGCCCCGGTGCCGCGCACCGCCGACACGTCCACCGGCACCGGCGGCTTCGGCTGGAACCTGGTCCGCACCCTGGCCCACGCGGTGCAGGTCACCCTGCACCGCACCGGCGGCAAGACGATCACCGCCCTGCTGCCCCAACTCGCCCTCTCCTTCGCCCTGCACCCGGCCTAGGCAGGCGGTGGCCGCAGACGTTCACCGGGCTGGTCGGGATCCGCTGCGGGGTGGGGCCCGGCTTCGACCTCAGGCTCGACCTCGGGTTCGGCTTCGGCGGCGAGCTCGCCCGGTCGGGGAGGCGGGCGGCGCGGTTCACGATCCCCGGCCGTGCCGCCGGGCAGTTCCCTGAAATCGATCACCAGGGAGCCCCAGCGGCGCATCCGGGTGCCGGCGGCGGGCCGCTGGGCGGTGACCACCCAGACGCCCGGCCAGGTCAGCGCACCGACCGGCGGGCCGTCCGGATCGTCTGTGGCGAGCGCGAGGCCCGCCTCCGTCGCGACGGTGCGGGCGTGGGCCACGATCAGCCCGACCACGTCGGGAACGGTCACCTCGGCGGAGTTGCTGGGGCCGATCCATGTCATGTCACCCTCCGGCCATCAGCGTCCCGCTGATCCCCGGCCGGCGCGAGGCTTCGCGCATGGGGGCGTGGGCCGGGGACAGACGAACACGTATGAAGAAGGAAGACTCAGTAGCGCTGGAAGAGCAGCAGATCGGTGCGCGGCGACGCTCCGAGGTCGAGAGGGAGCATCGGGACCTCGACGCGGTGGGTGCGGCGCCGCACCGGCAGACCCAGTTCGTCCGAGGGGCGCTGACCGGCTACGTCTGGGCGCTGGGACACGCCGACGCGGCCCCGATCACCGGGCTCAGGGAGAAGGGGGTGCCGTCGACGCAGGGAATCACCGCGGAGGTCGACGCGACTCTGGTCCAGTTGGCGTCCCAGCCGCTGCGTACCGTGCCGCGTGACTACGTTCAGGGCGTCCATGACGCCCTGGCCTGGGTGTGCGGGTTCCAGGACGAGCCGCCCGGGGTCACGGAGCAGGCCCCCACCGGGGAGTGACGGGGCCGGGTGGGACCGCCGGTACGGGGTAGGCGTGTGGACCGAGCCCGTTCAGCGACATGAGGAAGCAGGTGGAGACCGTGCCTTCGGGATCCAGCGCCAAGCGTGAGCGCCAGTACGAGCACATCAAGGACAGTCAGAAGAAGCGCGGGACAAGTGACAAGCGCGCCGAGGAGATCGCCGCGCGCACCGTGAACAAGGAGCGGGCCCGCGCCGGAGAGTCGAAGACGGCCAGCCGCAGTTCGCTGCAGGACATGTCCTCGTCCCGGCGCGGCGGCCTGCGCTCGCACCAGGGGGCGGGCGGCCCCACTTACGCCCAGCTCTACAACGAGGCCAAGCAGCGCAACGTCAAGGGCCGTTCGGCCATGAACAAGGCCGAACTGCAGCGGGCCCTCGGCGGGTCGTAGCAGCGGGCGACGCCCGGGCCTGCCGACCCCCGGGCCCGCGGTCACCCGCCGGTGGTCACCGCTTTGAGTTCGTCGAGCGACTCGCGGAGGAAGTCCGCCAGGGGGCGTTCGCCGTCCGCGCCGACCCAGCGCTCGAACCCGATCTTGAAGACGGCGATGCCCGCCTCCGCGGTGAGGCTCGCGGCCGGGTCCTTGACGCCGCGTCCGCGCAGGGTGGTGGCGAGCGCGTCGGACAAGGACGCCAGCTTGATCAGCTCGCGCTCGCGCAGCTCGGTGTTCGCCATGATGACGGCCTGGCGCTGCCGGGCGAACTCATGGCGGTCCAGGAAGAAGTCGGCGACGATCTGCAGCGTCGAACCCATCGCGTCTATCGGGGCGGCCGTTTCCGGGGTGCCGGCCAGGGTCTCGACGAAGGCCTGCTCCAGCGCGCTCGCACCGCCGAACAGCACCTCGCGCTTGTCGGCGTAGTGGCGGAAGAACGTCCGCTCGGTGAGCCCGGCGCGTTCGGCGATCTGTGCGGCGGTGGTCTGCTCGAACCCGCGCTCGCTGTAGAGGGCCAGCGCCGCCTGCTCCAGTCGTCCGCGCGCGTTCGGCTCCCATCGGCTCATGGCCCAGATCATACGCGATGGCAGTGACTGACATCCAGTGCTACGCTGATGACAGCAACTGACATCGGGGACTGACCGGAGGTTCTTCTCATGCGTGTGTTCGTCACAGGTGCGTCCGGCTGGATCGGTTCAGCCGTGGTTCCTGAGCTCATCGGCGCCGGCCACCATGTCGTCGGGCTCGCCCGTTCCGACGCCTCGGCCGCCGCTCTCGCCAACGCCGGAGCCGAGGTGCGCCGCGGCACGATCGACGACCTCGACACCTTGCGCAGCGCGGCTGCCGAGTCCGACGGCGTGATCCACCTCGCCTTCAAGCACGACATCGCCTTCAGCGGCGGCTTCGAGGACGCGGCCGACGCGGACCGCCGTGCCATCGACGCCTTCGGCGAGGCGCTCGCCGGTTCGGACCGCCCGCTCCTCATCGCCTCGGGAACCCTCGGCCTCGCATCGGGCCGGGTCGCGACCGAGCAGGACGGCGGGCCGTCCGACCCGCCCGGCGCCCACTCCGCGCCCGGTCCGGCCAAGCGACGGGCCAATGCCCAGGCGACGGTCGCCACCGCGGAGCGCGGCGTCCGCTCCGCGGTGGTCCGGCTTCCCCCGACCGTGCACGGCGACGGGGACAACGGCTTCATGGCCACCCTCGTCGCCATCGCCCGCGCGAAGGGATTCAGCGGCTACATCGGCGACGGCGCCAACCGGTGGCCCGCTGTGCACCGTTCCGACGCCGCGCGGCTCTTCCGGCTGGCGCTCGAGGGCGCGCCGGCCGGCTCCTCGCTGCATGCGATCGCCGAAGAGGGCGTGCCGATCCGTGCCGTCGCCGAGTCGATAGGACGGGGCCTCGGCCTGCCCGTCGCCTCCGTCGCCCCCGACGACGCGGCTGCGCACTTCACCTGGCTGGCCGGGTTCCTCGGCCTCGACAGCCCCGCGTCCAGCGCGTACACCCGCGAGCTGCTGAGCTGGGAGCCGACCGGCCCCGGGCTGGTCGACGACCTCAACAAGGGCCACTATTTCGCGGCCCCGTCCGCCTGACCACCGACCCGGCGCCGCGCCTGCCCGGTCCGGGTGGAAATCCCGGACCGGGTGAAAACGGGGCGGTGCGGTGGGTCGGGTGTGTGCGCCGGGGGCGCGGGGGCAGACGCGTTTCATGAGGTCAGCATCATGACGGCCCCCAGCGGGCCGGAATCGTTCGTGCAGGGCCACCAGCCCCCGGGCGGAGGACTGGACGTCGAGGGGCACCGGATCGAAGTCGCGGGCCGGTTCACCGCCCTGGTGAACGCCGGGGAGCTGGAATTGCCGCTGCCGGGTTCCGGCGACACCCGCTCGCGCTGGTCGGCACTGACCCGGATCGCCGAGGCGGACCTGGCCCTGGCCAGGCTCTGCGAAGGGCACGCCGATGCCCTGGCGATCCTGGCCGAGCTCACCTTCCTCGGCGTCCCCGGTGTGCCGACCCCGGTCCCGGGTGCGCGCTGGGCGGTCTGGGCCGCGGAGCCGCCCGGGGCCGTGCTGCGCGCCGAACGGACCGAGGTCGGCGGCTGGGCCCTGTCCGGGCGAAAGCCCTACTGCTCCGGAGCCCGGGTCTGCACCGACGCCCTGGTCACCGCGCGTGACGGCGACCAGCGGCGGCTGTTCGCCGTGTCGACCGCGGTCGGGGTGGCCCCGGTGCCCGACAGTTGGCCGGCCGCCGGGATGGCGGCCAGTGACACTCTGGACCTGGACTTCGACCGGGTACCGGCCGTACCGCTGGGCGAACCGGGCGCCTACCTGGCGCGGCCGGGCTTCGCCCACGGCGGCATCGGCGTGGCGGCCTGCTGGTTCGGGGGCGCGCGGGCGGTGGCCGCGACCTTGCTGCGCGCCGCCGCAGCACACGGTCCCGAGCCGCACACCCTGGCCCACCTCGGGGCGGTGGACGCGCGGCTGGAGGCGGTGTCCGCACTGCTGGACCGGGCCGCGGTCGAACTCGACGCCGATCCCGCGGACCGCAAGGGCGGAGCCGCGCTGCGGTCGATGCGGGTGCGCGCGGCGACCGAGGACGCGGCCATGGCCGTGCTGCACCATGTGGGGCGGGCCCTCGGCGCCGGGCCGCTGGGCCACGACCGGGAGCACGCCCGGCAGGTCACCGACCTGACCGTCTACCTGCGCCAGTACCACGGCGAACGGGATCTGGCCGGCCTCGGCGCGGCCCTGGCCGACGCGGAACGGGAGCGCCGGTGAGCACCCGAGCGCCGCGCGATCCGATCCAGGCGGCGGGCACGCCGGAGTCCGCCTGGGCGGGCTGGGCGGAGCTGGCCGCCCTCCCGGAGTTCGCCCTGACCGGGCTCCGCAGCGCCGTCGTGGTGGCCGCGCATCCGGACGACGAGGTGCTCGGCCTGGGCGGCGCCATCGCCAGGCTCGCGGACGCGGGAGTCCGGCTGCGGCTGGTCTCGGTCACCGACGGGGAGGCGTCCCACCCGCACAGCGACGCACCCGCCGCCAGCGATCTGGCCCGGATCCGGGCGGTGGAGACCGAACAGGCGCTGGCCGCACTGGGCGCCGCCGATGTGGAGGTGGTGCGGCTGGGCCTGCCGGACACCGGCGTGGGCCTGCATGAGAACGAGCTGATCGAGCGGCTGACCGGGCTGGTCCGGGGTTTCGACGTCTGTGCGGCGCCCTGGAGCGGCGATGTGCACGCCGACCACGAGGCGGCCGGACGCGCCGCGCTGGCCGCCGGCGCCCTGACCGGCGTCCCGGTCGTCCAGTACCCGGTCTGGACCTGGCACTGGTCCCACCCCGGTGACCCCAGGGTGCCCTGGGGTCGCGCGTCCGGGATCCCGCTCGGGGCGGACCACCGACGGCGCAAGCGGGCCGCGCTGGACTGCTTCGCCAGCCAGCTCCAGCCGCTGGGGGAGAAGCCGGGTGACGCAGCGGTGCTGCCGCCCGAGGAGGTCGCGCACTTCCTGCGCGACCAGGAGGTGATCCTGCGATGAGCATCCCCGCCGGTACCCCTGCCGCCGCTCCGGAGGCAACGCCGGAAAGCTACTTCGCCCGGATGTACCAGGACGCCGAGGATCCGTGGAGCCTGGGCAGCCGCTGGTACGAGCAGCGCAAGTACGCGCTGACCACCGCCGCGCTGCCGAGCGTCCGCTACCGCAGCGGGTTCGAACCGGCTTGCTCGGTGGGCGCGCTGAGTCTGCTGCTGGCCCGGCGCTGCGACCGGCTGCTGAGCTGCGACCGGTCCACCCGAGCGGTCGGCACCGCGCGGGAGCGCCTGGAGGGTCACCCGCACGTGCGGGTGGAGCAGCGGCTGCTGCCCGAGCAGTGGCCGGCCGAGAGCTTCGACCTGATCGTGCTCTCCGAGTTCCTCTACTACCTGGATCCGGCCAAACTGCGGGGTCTGCTCGACCGCGCCGTCGCCTCGCTGGAGCCCGGCGGCACGCTGGTCGCCGTCCACTGGCGTCACCCGGTCCCGGACCACTGCCAGAGCGGCGACGCCGTGCACGAAGCCGTGCGCGCCACGCCCGGCCTGGTACCCATCGCCTCGCACAGCGAGCCCGACTTCCTGCTGGACGTCCTGGTATGTCCCGAGGATCCGGGCGAAGACGATCCGGTCCGGCTGTCGGTGGCCGCTGCCGAGGGGCTGACGTGATTCGGGCGCTCGCCGTCGTGGTCCCCGCCCGCGACGAGGAGCGGCTGATCGGCGGCTGCCTGCGCGCCGTGCACCGGGCCGCCCGCCACCCGCAGCTGGCCGGCCTGGCCGTGACCGCCGTGGTGGTGGCCGACACCTGCGCGGACGGCACTGAGACCCTGGCCCGGGCGCTGGGCGCGCGGACGGTGCAGGTGGTCGGTGCCGGGGCCGGCGCGAGCCGGGCCCTGGGCACCGCCTACGCGCTGGACCTGCTGCGGGCCGAAACGCCCGGGCTCTCCGCCGAGGAGGTCTGGCTCGCCCACACCGACGCGGACACCCAGGTGCCGCCGTGCTGGCTGGCCCACCAGCTGCGGCATGCCGCGGCGGGCTTCGCCGGGATCCTCGGTACGGTACGGGTCGGCGACTGGTCCGCGCACCCGCCCGGCACCGCGGACCGCTTTCTGCGGCAGTACACGGCCTACCGGGCGCAGGGCCGCGAGCACCCCCACGTCCACGGCGCCAACCTGGGCCTGCGGGCCGACGCCTACCTCGCCGCCGACGGCTTCCCGCCGCTGGCCGAGGGCGAGGACGTGGCCCTCGTCGCCGCACTGGAGCGCGGAGGCCACCGGCTGCTGCGCAGCGACGCCTGCCCGGTGCTCACCTCGGGCCGGCGCGATGCCCGGGCCCGGGGCGGCTTCGGTGACCTGCTGCTCACGTTGGAGCCCGGGCGTATCGCGCCCGTACTCGGGCGAACCTGACAAAACCACCCTCTTGGCGACGGATGCCCGCCCCGAAACCGGGAAGGCGACACCGCGACCCGTCCACCGCGCAGAAAGCGAAGACGCCATGAGCACTCCCCGCTACACCGTCCCCGGCATCTCCCTCAACGACGCCGGCGAGGTCATCGACCAGCTGCGGATGCGGTTGCACGCGCTCAACGACCTGGCGCTGACCCTGAAGCACGTCCACTGGAACGTGGTGGGGCCGCACTTCATCGCGGTGCACACCATGATCGACCCGCAGGTCGAGGCCGTCCGCGCGATGGTCGACGAGACCGCCGAGCGGATCGCCACACTCGGCGGCTCGCCGGACGGCACCCCCGGCACCCTGGTCTCCGAGCGCACCTGGGACAACTACAAGCTGGGCCGCGCCGACGCCCTGGAGCACCTGGTCGCGCTCGACCACGTCTACACCGGGATCATCATCGACCACCGCAAGGCCGCTGCGGCGACCGAGGAGTCGGACCCGGTCACCCAGGACATGCTCATCGCCCAACTGCACGCACTGGAGCAGTTCCACTGGTTCATCCGGGCCCACCACGAGACGGCGGGCGGTGCCCTGACCGAGGCCCCGGCCAAGACGGCAGCGCCGCGGAGCCAGACCAAGGGCCGGAAGAAGTCCTGAGAGGACTGATCCGGGGACCTGAGCGAGGGAGCAGCGACATGCCCGAGGAACGCGACCGCGCCGTTCTGTTCGACGTGGACGGCACCCTGGTGGACACCTCGTACGTGCATGCCGTCACCTGGTGGGAGGCACCAGGACAGCAGGCTGTCCGAGGCCCACAGCGCCCTCTACGCGGCGTACTGGCCCTCGCTGCAGCCGCTGCCCGGCGCCGCCGAACTGCTGCGGGCCTGCGCGGAACGCGGTTGGACCGTGGTCCTGGCCACCTCTGCCAAGGAGGATGAACTGCGGGCCCTGCGCAAGGCGCTGGACGCGGACGACGCCATCACGGACGCGGTGACCGCCGACGACGTGGACACCGCCAAGCCCGCGCCCGATCTGGTGCGGCGGGCGCTGGCCAAGGCGGGGGTCCCGGCCGACCGGGCCGTGTTCGTGGGCGACACGCCGTGGGACGTCAAGGCGGCCCACCGGGCCGGGGTGCGCTGCCTCGGCGTGCTCTCGGGAGGGGTGAGCCGCGGCGAACTCCTCGACGCCGGAGCCGAGCAGGTCTACGCGGACCCGGCGGAACTGGTGGCGTGGATCGGCCACAGCCTGTTTGCGTCTTTCGGAACCGGGTAGCCGTCGCCTGCTGCACTCGGTCGCGGCCTGGGGAGGTCAAAGGCCGACGTCCGGCCCCGTCGGCCGTTCCACTGGTCGACGAGGCCGGCGTGCAGCCCAGGGCCGCCTGCGGATCCCTCAGCGGCTCACAGCTCGTCCTCCATCCGGATCGCTGCCTCCAGGCCGTCCTGCACGGGCCCTGAGCGGTCCCCGTGCAGTTCCAGCAGGGAGGCGGCTATCGCGTCCAGCTTGCGCTGCACGGCGCGTTCCGAGCGCCGCTCGGAGTTCTTGAGCAGGGCCAGCAGCAGCAGGGTGACCGCCGTCATCGCGTCGCCCGCCAGTAGTTTGGTGTCGGTGGACAGGTGCGTGGTGTGCACGCCCAGGACAGCGAGCACCAGCAGTAGGCAGAGCAGGAAGAACGCGGGCGAGCTGCTGAAGTTGGAGGCGTGCTCGGCCAGCCGGTCGAACCGGCTGCGCTGGCCCCCGTTGGTCTCGGCTGGATGTTTCAAGGTCATGACCGCCCGCCTACCCCGTCGACGGACTCCTAGCTCGCGGTCGGCCAGGGGGCACGGTCGGCCTCGGATCGGGGTAGGGGGCAGGGCAGCGGCGTACGCCGCACTGACGCAGGGGAGGACGCACCATGACATCGGCGAAGCAGAAGGTCGAAGAACTCCGGGGTTTCCGGCAGTCCAGGGCGGGACTGCTGTTAAGCATCGGCAGCAGCATCTTCGGCGCCTTCGGCGTCATCAGCGACATCCGCAGCGCCCGCCGCGAGAGCGACGCCCTGCAGCTGGTCAACGCCGGGGCCGCGGCTCTCGCCCTGGCCACCAGCACCGCCCTCGTGGTGCGGGAGCTGCGCCGCCTTACCTGAGGCCGTTGTCCACAGCGGCGCATCGGGGCCGACGCAGCGGGCAGGCGTCGGCCATGGGCGCGATTCTTGTGGGCACGGCAGGCTGGGCCGACCGCGAACTGACAGCCTCCGGCTGGTACCCGCCGGGGACACGCACCCCGGCCCAGCGCCTGGCCCACTACGCCTCGCGCTTCGGTCTGGTCGAGGCGGACTCCCCGTACTACGCCGTCCCCGCGCCGGCCACGGTCCAGCGCTGGGCGGACAGCACTCCCGAGGGCTTTGTGATGGACGTGAAGGCCTTTGCCGCGCTCACCGGCCACCCCGGCCGGGTGGAGCCCCGCGATCCTGAGGTGGCCTGGGGCCGCTTCCACGAAGCGGTCGAGCCGCTGCGTGCCCGCGGTCGGCTGGGCCGGGTGCTGCTGCAGTTCCCGCCCTGGTACACCGCCGCGCCGCGCTGGGAGCAACGGGTCAGCGATGCGCTGGACCGCTGCCGACCGCTCCCGGCGGCGGTGGAGTTCCGACACTCCTCCTGGGTCGACGGCCCGGAGCGGCGGGCCAGGACCTTGGGGTACCTGCGGTCCCGGGATGCCGCCTACGTCTGCGTCGACATGCCGCAGGGGCACCGGGGCGCGGTGCCCCCACTGCTCGCGGTGACCTCGTCCACGGCGGTGGTCCGGCTGCACGGGCACAGCCGCGCCTGGGTCGGCGGCAGCAAGGAGGACCGCTTCCGCTACAGCTACTCGGAACGGGAACTCGCGCACTGGGCCGAGCAGTTGACGCTCCTCTCCGGGCAGGCGAAGCAGGTCCACGCGGTACTCAACACCTGCTGCGCGGGAGAGGCCCAGCGCGCGGCGGAGTTGCTGCAGACCCTGCTGTCCCCCTGAGTTTCCCCCGACCTTTCCGACCACGAGGAGTTCGAGATGGCCATCCTTCGCACAACCGCCGTCGTCACCGCCGCTGCTGTCGGCACCGCGGCAGCGGCACGAGCAGTCGGCCGGCGGATGCGCGCCACGGCCGGCGACCCGGACCAGGCACCGCCGCTGCAGCCGGTCAAGGAGGTGGACGTCCAGCGCTACCTGGGCAGCTGGTTCCAGATCGCCGCCGTACCGGCCTGGTACGAGCTGCAGTGCGCCAAGGACGCGCAGGCCGAGTACACGCTGCGCTCCGACGGCACCGTCGGCGTGCGGAACAGCTGCATCACCTGGTGGGGGAGCGACAGCCGGATCACCGGCGCGGCCCGGCCCCTGGACGAGGGGAACAACCGGCTCAACGTGTCCTTCCGGCGGGCGGACGCCGGGGAGGGCTACCGGCACGGCGGCACCGCGAACTACGTGGTGATCGGCGTGGGCCCCGACTACGACTGGGCCGTGGTCACCGACGATTCTCGGCGCAGCGGGTTCGTGCTGTCCCGCACCCCCGTACTGACCGACGACCAGTACGACGGCGCCAGGGAAGCCCTGGAGCGCAGCGGCCTGGACGCCGGGCAACTGCGCACCACCCGGCAGACCGGCGGCGCTCAGCAGCGGGTCCGCTTCTCGGCCTATCCGTCCGGGATCCAGCTGTTGTAGGCGACCGGGCGGTTCACTGCCCGACAGTCAGCACCCGGGCGTTCAGCGCTCGGCGAGGACCTCGCGGGCCGCTCTGCTGCCGGAGGCCAGCGCCCCCTGGACGGAGCCGGTGGCCCGGTGGTCTCCGCAGACGAAACGGCCGGGCCCGAGGCGGCTGGTCCGGATCAGGGGGTGCGGCGCCCCCATGGCCGGCAGCGCGTCGGTGACGGTGCGGCTGGCGATGTGCTCCCAGTCGCCGGTGTCGGTGCGGTAGAGCTCGGCGAGGCGGGAACGCACGGCCGTCTCCTGGCCGGGCGTGTCGGCGCCCAGGACCGAGCTGGAGACGAGTGCCCGGCCGTCGGTGCCGTAGGTCGGGGCGACCTCGGTCAGGACCGCGGTGTGCAGCAGCATCCCTGTGCCGTCCACCAGCAGCGTGGGCTCGGCCAGCGGGGAGTGGACCGCGGCGTGGTAGTGCGTGGTGACGCTGCGTCCGGCCGGCGTCTCCAGGTCCGGAAGCAGCGCCCCGGCGGCGCTCGCCCCGGTGGCCACCACCACGGCGTCGGCGGTGAGCGCGGTGCCGTCCCCGAGCAGGACGCCGGTGTCCTCCAGCCGCTGCACCGGCGCGTCCAGGCGCAGGGTGCCGCCGGGCAGGGCCGCGGCCAGCTGGTCCGGAACCGCCCGGATGCCCGCTGCGGGCAGGCAGAGGCTTCCGCGCAGCATGCTGCGCCAGACCAGGTGGAAGAAGCGGCTGGAGGTCTCCAGGCTGTCGTCGAGGAACACCCCGGCCAGGAACGGGCGGAAGAAGACCTCGACCAGGTCGGGGGAGACACCGGCGGCGGCCAGCGCGGCCCGGGTGGTGGTCTCCGGTCCACGTCGCAGCAGGGACGGCGGCGCCAGCAGGTCGCGGGCGCTGAGCACGGCGAGTGCCGCCAGGTCGCGGGTCGAGGCGAACCTGCCCGGCAGCAGGTCGGCGACGGGGTGCGGGCGACGCGTGGGGTCGCCGATCCGTACCCGTCGGCCGCCGGTGTCGAGCAGCATGCCGGGGGTGAACGGGCGAAGCCGCAGCGCCCGCAGGTCAAGCCGCCGTTTCACCTGGGGGTAGGAGGTGTTGAACACCTGGAAGCCGCGATCGAGCCGGAAACCGGCCACCGTGTCGGTGCGCATCCGGCCGCCGACCGCGTCCGAGGCCTCCAGCAGCCGCACCGACAGCCCGGCCCTCAGCAGGCCCAGGGTGCAGGCCAGTCCGGAGAGTCCGGCTCCGACGACGATGACGTCACTGTGGGTCTTGCCTGTGGATGCCACGGCCCGCCTCTGTAGTCCGACTGCGCTGAGTAGTGATGAGGCTACCCTCGGCTGTGATCCTCGGCGTGGGGATCGGCGAGGAGGTGGAACGGGTCCTCGCCCTCGGTGGCTCGGGGGTCGCCCTGCTCGTACTGGCGCTGCTGGCTGCGTTCTCCCTGCTCATAGCGTTCGCCCTGGTTCGGCGGCTGGGGCTGGTCGCCCGTCCGTTCCGCGGTTGCCTGCTCGCGCTGGGTCGCCATGGTGTCCTCCTGAGAGTTTCGACGTGTCCTCGCGCTGCTCCTGCCCCGATCGGACCGGGATACCTGCTACAGTCATTGATGTTGCAGTTGTGGTTCCCATGAACTTATGTGTGCGCCTGCTGGTTGTAGCCGACAGGCGCATTTTTGTTTTCCCGGACATGTTCCGGGCTGGTCATCATCACGGCGGCGCGAGATCTGTGACGTACAGGTCTCGGAACAGCCCCCATCAAGGAGTTACCTATATGGCTACTGGCACTGTGAAGTGGTTCAACGCGGAAAAGGGCTTTGGCTTCATCGAGCAGGACGGTGGCGGCGCTGACGTCTTCGCCCACTACTCGAACATCAACGCCCAGGGCTTCCGTGAGCTGCTCGAGGGCCAGAAGGTCGAGTTCGACGTCACGCAGGGCCAGAAGGGCCCGCAGGCCGAGAACATTCGACCGATCTGAGTTCCATCCGCAGCCCTTCTTGCTGCGAAGCGCCCGTACTGCGGCACGGTTCATCCGTGTCGCAGTACGGGCGGCACCACTGTTCGAGCACTAATCCGGCCCGCGTTTCGGGCCCGCTCTTGAGTACGGTTCGAGGATTCTGCCGCCCGTTCCGGGCGTGCGCCGACCGTAGGTGACGTGCTGCACGGTTCTACCGTCCACGCCCCATTCTATTTTTCTGGCCCGTTCGTGTGATCTCCCCGCGTTTTCAGCTGCGGTCCGGAGGCTTCCTCGACACGCGCCCCATTCGAGGAAGGCCCTCCCATGATTCATTCCAGTCGTTCGTCCGACCGCGGTTCCAGCTCCTCCTACGGCCGCCGCACCGGCGGAGCCGCCCGCTCCGCCTCGCCGAGGGGCCGTCAGAGCCCCTCCGCGCAGGGCGAGTTCGCGCTCCCGGTCAGCACCACTCCGGCGCTGGCGCCGGTGGAGGCCTTCGGCGACCTGGACATGCCGCGCGCCCTGCTGGAGGTCCTGGCCCGCCAGGGCGTGACCGCGCCGTTCCCGATCCAGGCGGCGACCCTGCCGAACTCCCTGGCCGGACGCGACGTCCTGGGTCGCGGCCGGACCGGTTCTGGCAAGACCATCGCCTTCGGGCTGGCCGTGCTGGCCCGCACCGCCGGGCGCAAGGCCGAGCCGCGCCAGCCGCTGGCCCTGGTCCTGGTGCCCACCCGTGAGCTGGCCCAGCAGGTGACCGAGGCGCTGACCCCGTACGCCCACGCGGTCCGGCTGCGGCTGGCGACCGTGGTCGGCGGTATGTCGATCGGCCGTCAGGCCCAGGCCCTGCAGCGCGGCGCCGAACTGGTCGTCGCCACCCCGGGCCGGCTCAAGGACCTGATCGAGCGCGGCGACTGCCGTCTGGACCAGGTCACCGTCACCGTCCTGGACGAGGCCGACCAGATGGCCGACATGGGCTTCCTGCCCCAGGTCACCGAACTCCTGGAGCAGGTCGCCCCCGGCGGGCAGACCATGCTCTTCTCGGCGACCCTGGACCGCAACGTCGACCGGCTGGTCCGCCGCTTCCTGAACGACCCGGTGACCCACTCGGTCGACCCGTCCTCGGCGACCGTCAGCACCATGGAGCACCACCTGCTCCATGTGCAGGGCCACGACAAGAGCGCGGCCGTCGCCCACATCGCCTCCCGTCAGGGCGGGGTGATCATGTTCACCGACACCCGGCACGGCGCCGACCGGCTGGTGCTGGAGCTGCTGTCCAAGGGGGTCAAGGCCGCGGCGCTGCACGGCGGCAAGTCCCAGCCGCAGCGCACCAGGACTCTGGACCAGTTCCGCAGCGGCGAGGTCACCGCGCTGATCGCCACCAATGTCGCCGCCCGCGGCATCCACGTCGACGGCCTGGACCTGGTCGTCAACATCGACCCGCCGACCGACCACAAGGACTACCTGCACCGCGGCGGACGCACCGCCCGGGCGGGGGAGTCCGGCACCGTGGTCACCCTGGTTCTGCCCAACCAGCGCCGTGAGATGACCCGGATGATGGCCATGGCCGGTATCACCCCGCACACCACGCAGGTGCACTCGACCGACTCCGAGCTGGCCCGCATCACCGGTGCCTGCGTGCCCTCCGGCATCCCCGTGGTGGTGAGCAACCCGGTGGTCGAGCGTCCCCGCCGCAGCGGCCCGTACGGCCGCGGCCAGGGCAATCAGCGCAGCCGCCCGGCCGGCTCCGGGTCCGGCTCCGGCCACGGGTCGGGGTCCGGCTACGGGTCCCGCGGTGCGAACGGCGGCTCCGGCTCCGGCCGGCCGCCGGCGCGCCGGCCCCGGGTCGCGGCGTAGCGCCTCATTCTCAGGGGGCGACCGGGCTGTCAGCGGTGCGGTGATTGCCTGCATACTGGGGAGCAATGACAAACATGCGTATGGCCAAGCGTCACCTGCCGTCCAGCCCCTTCAAAGCCGCAGTCGCGCCCCCGACCAAGATCTTCGCCGTGGGCAACCGGGTCTCCCATGACGTCTACGGCCTGGGCCGGGTCACCGGCGTCGAGGACGGTGTCGCGGTCCTGGTCGACTTCGGTCTGCTGTCGAAGCGCATCGCCAGCCCCTACACCAAGATGACCGGCCTGTAAGCAACACCCTCACCCTGTCGGCTCCCGGCCCGTGGCATTCGCCACGGCCCGGGCGCCGACCTGTGTGCCCGCCGGGGTCCTCCATCCGGCTGAAGCGCCGTGTCATTCCGTCCCGCCAGGGCAGACGTGTGAACGGCTGCCTGGGACGGCAGACCGGAGCGCACTGGAGGACGTGCCATGAGCAGCGCAAGCACCGACGTCAGGGACCGCGGGGACCACGGCCAGGACATCGTGGAGACCGATGTACCGGCCAGACTCGACCGACTGCCCTGGTCGCGGTGGCACTGGAGGATCATCATCGGGCTCGGCACCGTCTGGATCCTGGACGGCCTCGAGGTCACGATCGTGGGCAATATCGCCGGACGGCTCTCCGAGCACGGCAGCGGTCTGTCGATCACCACCGGCCAGGTCACCACCTGGGCCGCCGCCCTGTATGTGGCCGGTGCCTGCCTGGGCGCGCTGTTCTTCGGCCGGCTGGCCGACCGGTACGGCCGCAAGAAGCTGTTCATGATCACCCTGGCGGTGTACCTGGTGGCCACCGCGGTCAGCGGTCTGGCCTGGACCGCCTGGTTCTTCTTCCTGTGCCGGTTCTTCACCGGCTTCGGCATCGGCGGCGAGTACGCGGCGATCAACTCGGCCATCGACGAGCTGATCCCGGCCCGGGCGCGCGGGCGGATCGACCTGGTCATCAACGGCAGCTTCTGGATCGGCGCGGCCGTGGGCGCGTTCGCCTCGATCGCGCTGCTGAACACCTCCCTCTTCGCCACCGACCTCGGCTGGCGGCTGGCCTTCGCCATCGGCGTGGTGCTCGGCCTGGTGATCCTGCTGGTGCGCCGCCATGTCCCGGAGAGCCCGCGCTGGCTGTTCACCCACGGCCGGGTCCAGGAGGCCGAGGACCTGGTGGCCGAGGTGGAGCACACGGTCAGGGCGGAGACCGGCCGGGAACTGCCGGCGGTCGACCCGTCCGACACCATCAAGGTGCGGGAGATCGGGCCGATCGGGTTCGGCACCATCGCCAAGACCGTCTTCCGCACCTACCCCAAGCGCACCGTGCTCGGTCTGTCCCTGTTCGTCGGCCAGGCGTTCCTCTACAACGCGGTGACCTTCGGCTACGCGGTGATCCTGACCACCTTCTTCAAGGTCCCGACCGGCAGCACGGGCTACTACTTCGCGGTGATCGCGGTCGGCAACTTCCTCGGCCCGCTGCTGCTTGGCCACCTGTTCGACTCCATCGGGCGCAAACCCATGATCGCCGGGACGTACATCCTCTCCGGCGTGCTGCTCTTCGGCACCGCGGCGCTGTTCCAGAACGGGACGCTGAGCGCGTTCACCATGACCGCCTGCTGGACCGTGGTGCTGTTCTTCGCCTCGGCCGGGGCCAGCTCCGCGTACCTCACCGTCAGCGAGGTCTTCCCGCTGGAGATCCGGGCGCTGTGCATCGCCTTCTTCTACGCGGTCGGCACCGCGCTGGGCGGCATCACCGGGCCGCTGGTCTTCAACGGCCTGGTCAACAGCGGCAAGCCCAGCGACACCACCCTGGCCTTCTGCATCGGCGCCTCGCTGATGGTCCTGGCGGGCCTGGTCGAGGCGGTGATCGGGGTCAAGGCCGAGCGGCGCAGCCTGGAGTCGCTGGCCGCGCCGCTCAGCTCCGTGACGGCGGCGCCGTGACACCGGCCGTGGGCCGCAGCACGCCGGTGAACCGGTTCGCGCTGACCCGGGCCGGCTACGGACTGCTCCAGCTCGCTTGCGCCCCGGCTCTGTTCCGTGGCGCTGACCGGTCAGCCGCACGGGCCGCGCTGCGGGTCCTCGGCCTGCGGCAACTGGTGCAGGCGGCGGCCACGGTCTCGGCACCGACTCCGGGCGTGCTGGGCCTGGGCACCGGGGTCGACCTGCTGCACGCGGCGAGCATGGCCGCGCTGGCCGGGGTCAGCCGCCGCTACCGGGGCGTGGCCCTCCCCGAGACGCTCGCGGCGACGGCGCTGGCACTCGCCGGTACCGTCGCCGCCGGGCAGGCCGCTCGGCAGGCCCGTGTCCTGACTGTGCCTCAGCCGGCCAGCCAGTCGCGGTAGCGGGTGGGGGTGATCCTGGCACCGTCCTTGGCGATGATGGCGTCGCCGGGGACGGCGCCGAACGGGGGGACGGTGTTGTCGGTGGTGACAGTGCGGCTGTCGCCGCGGGCGGCGAGGGTGATCCGGCCGAGCTCGTCCAGCGGCAGGACGTCGGGGCCCGCGATGTCGAGGATTCCGTCGAGCGGGGCGCCCACGGCGACTTCGGCGACGACCTGGACGACATCCGCGCCGGCGACGGGCTGCAGCGGGGTCGGGGACAGCCGGACGGTGTCGCCGTCGGCGGACCAGGACATCACCTCCTCGATGAACTCGAAGAACTGGGTGGCGCGGACGATGGAGTAGGGCACCGGTCCGGCCTTGAGCAGGTTCTCCTGGCGGACCTTGGCCCGGTAGTAGCCGAGGCCGGGTACCTGGTCCACGCCGACGATGGACAGCAGCACGGCGTGGCGGACACCGGCCTTGTCCGCGGCGGCGAGCAGATGGTCCATGGTGGCCTCGAAGAAGGCGAGCGAGGAGTCGTCGCTGGTCGGCGACTGCGTCACGTCGATCAGGACATCGGCGCCGGCCAGTGCCTGCTCCAGCCCTTCGCCGGTGAGCAGGTCGACGCCGGTGGACCTGGCGTGCGGGACGGCCTCGTGCCCGGCCGCCCTGAGGGCTGCCACCAGGGGAGAGCCGATCCGTCCGGTCCCACCGATCACTGCGATCTTCATGCCGCACCTTCCTCGCCAAACTCGGACACTGACTATCCAGGATCATACTCGGACAGTCTTTGACCGCGAAAGGGGGTGCCGATAAGCTGGCGGAGTGAAGATGTCAGGTGGGGTGGAGTGGGCGCTGCACTGCTGCGTCGTGCTCACCACCAGCAGCGAGCCGGTCCCGGCCGCGCGACTGGCCGCACTGCACGACGTCTCCGGCAGCTATCTCGCCAAGCAGTTGCAGGCCCTGTCCCGGGCCGGCCTGGTGCACTCCGCCCAGGGGAAGTCCGGCGGCTACACGCTGACCCGGGACCCCGATTCGATCACCGTGCTCGACGTCGTCCAGGCGGTGAACGGCGCCGCGCCCGCCTTCGTCTGCACGGAGATCCGGCAGCGCGGCCCACTGGCCACCCCGGCCGCCTCGTGCACCGCCCCCTGCGCCATCGCCCGGGCCATGGCCGCGGCCGAGACCGCCTGGCGGCAGACCCTCGCCGCGATCACCATCGCCGACCTGGCCCGGGACGTGGAGGCCAACAACGGTCCGCAGGTGATGGCCGGCATCGGCGCCTGGCTCGCCGCGCAGGACGCCTGAGCGCGTCCCGCAACGACGCGGGGCCCGCGCAGGCCCCTGGACGGGTTCTGCGGGGCCCCGCGTGGGCGCCCACTCAGCTCTGGACGGGATGTCCCGCGTCGCCCTCGACGACGTGTGCGGGGTGTCCGCTCTCGTCGACATCAGTGAGGGTGATGTCGGGTTCCCCGCTGCCGGTGGTGTCGAACTGGAACAGGTCAGCCTTCCCGTCGCCCGTGGTGTCGGTGGCCCACATGTCGGGCTTGCCGTCGCCATTGGTGTCGGCGGCGAGGAGCAGATGGTCGTCATTGCCGGTGTTCTCGTTGGTAGCCATGTGGCGCGGTTGCCCGGCCGGCACGGCGGGAAACCTCCGATTCGACCGGGGCCAGGTCAGCTGCCGACGTACCAGTGGAAGCCGCCGTGGCCATGCCGGTGCGGCCGGGTCCGGCGCGCTTGGCGTTCCGCAACCCGACGCCACCGAAGATCAGTGCCAGCGGTCCCAGGATGATGTTGAGGAGAAAGATCCCGACGATCCCGCAGACCAGACCCGCTACCGCCATGCCGTTGCCACCGACATCGCTCAGGACGGCCGGGCGCTGCGGAAGGAGCGGCGGTAGCTGTCGGGAGGGACGCCGACGATGCGTTTGAACTGGCGCCGGAGCGTTGTGGCGGTGCCCATGCCGGTGGCGAGGGCGACCGCCTCGACGCTCTGGTCGGTGGCCTCCAGCAACTCCTGCGCGCGACGCACGCGTTGGGTCAGCAGCCACTGGAGCGGGGTCTCGCCCAGCACCGACCGGAACTGCCGTCCGAGGTTGCGCGGGCTGGTATTGGCCCTGCGGGCCAGGTCGGTCACCGACAGCGGCTGGTCCAGCCGCTGCTGGGCCCAGACGAGCAGGTCGACCAGCAGGTGGTCGCCGGTGGCCTGCAGCGGCGTCGATACGAACTGGGCCTGGCCGCCCGGCCGGTGCGGAGGCATGACCAGGCGGCGGGCCACGGAGTTGGCGATGGCGGCGCCGTGGTCGAGATGGACCAGGTGCAGGCAGAGGTCCACGGCGGCGGCCTTGCCCGCGGCCGTGAGCACACTGCCGTTGTCCGTGTAGAGCACGTCCGGGTCGACCACGGCCAGCGGGTGACGGGCACTCAGTTCCGCGGCATGGGCCCAGTGGGTGGTGGCCCGGCGGCCGTCCAGCAGGCCCGCGGCGCCGAGCAGGAACGCCCCGGTGCAGAGGGAGGCGACCCGGGCGCCCGCCTCGTGGGCCGCGCGCACGGCCTCGACCAGTTCCGGCCGCGGCGGGTCGTCGACATCGGCGCACGCGGGGACGATCACGGTGTCGGCGCCGACCAGGCCGTCAAGGCCGTGGTCGGGCTCGACCAGGAACGGGCCGACCTGCACCGGACCCGGCCCGCAGAGCAGCACGTCGTACCAGCCGTTGGTGGCTTCGAGCGGGGGGTTGCCGAAGATCTCGTACGCCACCCCCAGTTCGAAGTGCAGCAGGCGGCCGGCGGCCAGCAGGGCGACAGTGGGCATGTCCGAAAGTGTACGCATGATGTCGTTCCGGACCATCACCGTTGATCCCCTTCCGCCCTGAGACTGGAGTCATCGCAACGGAGGACGGGGAGCCATGAGTACAGCGGCAGCAGTAGTGGTCTATGGGGCGACAGGGCACACCGGCCGTTTTGTCGTCGCCGAGCTACGGAGGCGCGGGCTCGCCGTGATCGTCTCCGGCCGTGACGCGGCCCGGTTGGAGGCCCTGGCCGCCGAACGGCGGCACGCATGGGGCGAGGTGACGGTGCGGGCGGCCGGCCTGGACGACGCGGATGCGCTGGACCGGGCCCTGGCCGGGGCCGCTGCCGTGGTCAACTGCGCCGGGCCGTTCGCGCTGACGGCGGGGCCGCTGGTCGAGGCGGCCCTGCGGGCCGGCATCCCGTATGTCGATGTCGCGGCCGAGATCGAGGCGAATGCCGCGATGTTCGCCGACTACGCGGAAGCGGCCCGGAAGGCGGAGCTCCCGGTGGTGCCGGCGATGGCCTTCTACGGCGGACTGGGCGACCTGCTGGCCACCGCCGCGATGGGGGAGGCCGGGGAGTGGAGCGCCGCGGACGAGGTGCACGTCGCCTACGGGCTGAGCGGCTGGCACCCCACCCCCGGCACCCGGGTCGCCGGTGAGGTGTCCCACCAGCGCCGGGCGGGCCGCCGGGTGCGGTTCGCGGACGGGGAGTTGCAGTACCACGACGACAAGCCGTCGGAGCAGGACTGGCTCTTCCCGGAGCCGCTGGGCCGACGAGCCGTGGTCGCCGGGTTCACCATGGCCGACGTCGTCACCGTCCCCAGCCATGTGGCGGTGCCCGAGGTGGTCACCTACATGACTGTCGAAGCCGCCAGGGACCTGGCCGGGGAGGACACCCCGGCGCCGGTGTCGGTGGACGCGCTGGGCCGGTCGGACCAGACCTTCGTCGTCGACGTCCTGGTCCGCGCGGACGGCGTCGAGCGCCGGGCCACGGCCCGCGGCCGGGACATCTACGCGATCACCGCACCACTGGCGGTGGAAGCCGTCCAGCGGATCCTGGACGGGCGTACCCGGACCACGGGCGTGGCCTCGGCGGGGGCGATGTTCGACGCGGCGGACTTCCTCCGGGCGCTGGACCCGTACCTGTCGGTGCAGCTGCCACGCTGACGCTCCGTCACCCACTGTCCGCCGTACGTCAGCTCCAGCAGCCTGTGGCGGCGGTCTCGGTGACGTAGTCCTCGAAGGACCGAGGCGCGCGGCCGAGGGCGCGTTCCACCCCGTCGGCGGTCGCGGCGTCCAGGTCGTCGCGGGTGGCTGCCAGGAGGGCGGCGAACTGCCGCGCGGCGTCGGCCGGGACGCCCTGGGCGATCTGCTGCTCGAGGTAGACCTCGGGGTCGACGTCGATATGACGGACCGTCCGCCCGGTGGCCTTGCCGATGAGGTCGGCCACCTCGCCGAAGGTGAGCGCGCGCGGGCCGGTCAGCTGGTAGGTCCGGCCGCTGTGGCGCTGCTCGGTCAGCGCCGAGGCGGCGGTCTCGGCGATGTCCTCGGCGTCGATGAACGGGGTGCGGCCTTCGCCGGTGGGCAGGGACAGCGCCCCGGCCAGGATCCCCGGCAGGAAGAAGGACTCGCTGAAGTTCTGCGAGAACCAGGTCGGCCGGAGGACGGTCCAGTCCACGCCGGAGTCGCGCACGGCCTGCTCGGCGGCGATGAGCGGAGACCCGTGGTGGGGCTCGCCGCTGCCGCCGGCCGACAGCAGCACCAGTCGTCGCACGCCCGCGGCGACCGCCTCGGTCACGAACCTGGTGCTGGGCTGCTGCTCGCCCTCCGGACCCGGCCGCAGGTTGGGCAGCACCAGGTAGGCGGCGCTGACGCCGTCCAGCGCGGATGCCCAGGTGGACGGGTCGTTCAGGTCGAAGGGGGTGTCGCTGCCGGTGCGGGAGGCCGTGCGCACCGGCTGTCCCGCGTCCCGCAGCCGACGGACGATGCGGCGGCCGGTCTTACCGGTGCCGCCGAGGATGAGGATTGTGTTCATGTCCTCCAGACAACCGCAGGCGGCCAGGACGATCCATGGGAGAACGTCGAGAAGACATGTGTGTTCGTCTAATCTGGGCGGTATGGATGTGCTGAGTGATCTGCTGCACCGGGCTCGCGCCAGGGACGCCCTGGTCCGGCAGCTGATCCAACGACCGCCGTGGGCGATCGCCTATGCCGACGCCGTACCGCTCACGGTCGTGGCCACCCTCGGCGGCGAGGCCTGGGTCCGGCTGGACGGCGCCGAGCCAGTGCGGCTGGCCGCGGGCGACATCGCCCTGATCCGGGGGACCAGCCCGCACACCATCGCCGACAGCCCGTCCACCCTGCCGCACTTCGTCATCCGCGGAGGCAGGAAGTACCTCCTCGGCACGGGAGAGGAGGTCGTGGACCACGGAAGCCTGGCCCCCCGTACCTACGGCGACGGACTGCCCGGGGCCACAGTCATGCTGCGCGGCCTCTACGAACTCCGCGGCGGCGTGGGCGAGCGCCTGCTGGCGATGCTTCCGCCGCTGGCGGTCGTTCCCGCCGGGCCGCGGACCGGGGCGGCGCTGGACCTGCTCGGCGCCGAGATCGCCAGGGACGAACCGGGTCAGGACGCGGTCCTGGCACGGCTCTTGGACCTCGTACTGGTGCTGGCGCTGCGGGCCTGGTGCGCCGAACCCGAGTCGGCCCCCGCCTGGTACCGGGCGCTGGCGGACCCCGCCATCGGCGACGCGCTGCGCCTGCTGCACCAGGACCCGGCCCGGCGCTGGACGGTCGCCGCGCTGGCCGCCGAGGTCGGCATGTCCCGCGCCGCCTTCGCCGCGCGCTTCAGCGGCCTGGTCGGCGAGCCCCCGCTCACCTACCTCACCGGCTGGCGGATGACGGTGGGGGCCGACCTGCTCCGCGACACCGAGGCGACCGTCGCCGCCGTCGCCCGCGAGGTCGGCTACGCGGACGCCTTCGGCTTCAGCGTGGCGTTCAAACGCGCCCGGGGCCTCAGCCCCTCCCTCTGGCGCCGCCACTCCGCCGCCGCACCCGGCCGCTGACCGGGACGGAGACTGGCTTCATGGCTCCAGGGGCGGGATGCCGACCAGTTTGGTCAGGAAGCGCTCCACCTGTTGCTCCAGTGCGGGCCAGGGCAGTTCGGGCTGGTTGAGGCGCAGTGAGACGGCGCCGTGGACGGCGGTGCGCAGGTCCAGTGAGACGGTCTCCGGGTCGGCCCGCGGTGCCAGCCCGGCGTCCATGCAGCGGCGGACCGCCGCGGTGGTGCGCTGGGACATCTCGTCCCTGAAGGACATGTCCCTGCGCCGGTCGAGGGTGCTCTCGTGCAGCACCTTGTAGAGCCCCGGGTGCTCTCGACCCCACGCGCCGAGCAGTGCCGTGCGGGCGCGCAGCGCGGCCACCGGGTCGGTGGCCCCCGACTCCGCCTCGTCCACCGCGCGCAGCAGGCCCGCGTAGCAGTGCTCCAGCGCGGCCAGCACCAGTGCGTCGCGGTCGGCGAAGTGGATGTAGACGGAGGTCGCCGCGATGCCCACCTCGCGGGCGACCGCCCGCAGTGACAGCGCCTGGTCGTCGGCGAGTTGGTCCAGCAGCCGCACGGCCGCGCCCACGATCTCGGCGTGCAGCCGCTCGCCCTGGCCGCGCGGGTTGCGGCCGCGGGGCGCGGGGCCTGCGGTCTTTCGGGCCGGGGTGCTGGCATCCATGGTCCGCCATTGTATTGGACGGAACGTAGGGCTACAGTCGTAGCACTACAAGTGTTAACCCAAAGGGAGTCATCATGACGCTGCCCACGCTGACCACGGTCCAGGAACTGGACCCGGTCTTCGGGGAGATGTCCACCGCGACCTTCCGACTCGCCGGGGAATGGCAGGGGCTGACGGCGCGTGAGCAGAGCCTGCTCAGCCTGGTCGCCGACGTCTGCGAGCAGATCCTCGGTGTGCCGTTCGAACTGCATGTCCGGGCCGCCCTGAACAACGGCCTGGACGCCGACGACCTGCGCGAACTGCTCCGCTTCATCTCCTACGACAGCGGCTACCCGGCCGCGCTGGCCGCCCTGGACCGGCTGACCGAGATCGAACGCGAGCACGGGCTGCCCGGGCCGACCGGCCAGAGCCACCGGGTCGACGCGGACGGCACGGGCAGCCCGCTCCCCGCGGCGATGCGCGCCGAGGTGCAGGCCCTCGACCCCGACTTCGCCGACTACATGGACCTGCAGTCGCGGATGCGGGCCGGGATGTCCCGGCTCAACGTCCGCGAGCGGGCGTTCGCCACCATGACGGTGGACGTGCTCTACCAGACCCTGCAGGAGAGCTTCCGCGCCCACGTCGGCCGCGCCCTGGGTGCGGGAGCGACGCCGGACGAGGTCCGGGCCGCGGTCCGGGCCACCGCGGTGTTCGGGATGACCAGGACCTGGCGCGCCCTGCACGTCCTCGACGCACTGCTGGCCGAGCGCGAGCAGGACGCGACCGCGGCGGGTGGTCGGCGCTGACGCCCGCTGGTTGTTCTCGGTCCATGACAGTGCTGGACTGGTTGCTCGATTCCGAAGCCGCTGGAACACCCTCCGCGCGCTGCGGGTCCTGGCCTGGCACGGCTCAGCGGCCGTCTGAGCGCCCGGGATCGGCCGACCCGGATCAGTGGACGGAGCCGGACCGCGCCGCGGGGGACAGCCGGGGGTAGTCGGGCAGGGTCACATTGCCCGCCTTGGCGAACTGGGCGGCCATGATGTTGTGCATCGGCCAGTGGTTCATCGCCCGCATCGACAGGTCGCGCAGCCGGATGGCCAGGGCGCTGGACGGCGCGTAGCCGCCGGCGCCGCCGGGCGGGAGCTCCTGGGCCTGTTCGACGTAGGGACGCATCACCCGGTCGTAGTTGCCCAGGGCGGTGCGGTGGTCGCCGCGTGCCTCGGCCAGTTCGCCGGCCAGGACGTAGGCGCCGACCAGGGCCAGGCTGGTGCCGAGCCCGGTGAGCGGTGAGGGGCAGTAGCCGGCGTCGCCGAGCAGCACCACCCGGCCCCGGGACCAGCGGTCGAGCCGCACCTGGCTCATCGAGTCGAAGAAGAAGTCGTCCGCGTCGCGCATCGCCCGCACCAGGCGCGGGACCTCCCAGCCGGCGCCGGCGAAGCGGCGTTCGATCAGATCCTGCTGCGCGGTGGTGTCGCCGCGGTCGTAGCTGATCGGCTTCGAGCGGAAGCTGAGTCCGGCCTTGATCTCGCCGGGGATCCGGCCCGGCCGGGCCGAGGCGACCAGCCCGCCCGGGGTGTTGTGCAGCTGGAACCAGCCGTCCAGCTGCACCGGCTCGGTGACGGTGAACCAGGCGGTGTAGAGGTCCAGCGGGCGGACGTGCTGCTGCTCCGGGCCGAAGGCCAGCGCCCGCACCACGGAGTGCGATCCGTCCGCGCCGACGACCAGGTCGAAGCGGCGCGGGGCGGCCTTCTCGAAGGTGACGTCGACCCCGTCGGCGTCCTGGTCGAGCCGGGTGATGGTGTCGTCGAAGAGGTACTCGACGTCGGGCAGGGTGGCGTCGTGGAGCAGCTGGGCGAGGTCGCCGCGGAGGATCTCGATCTCGGAGACGATTCCCTCGCCGCCGAAGCTGTCCGCGGGCATCCGGGCGGTGATCCGGCCGGAGGCGTTGACGAAGGCCAGGCCGCGCTGGTCGAGGCTCACCGCGCGGGCCCGGTCCATCAGGCCCATCCGGGCGATCACGTCGCGGCCGGCGCCGCGCAGGTCCACGGCCTGTCCGCCGGGCCTGAGCCCCGGGGCGCGTTCGACGACGGTGACGCTGAAGCCGGCCCTGCGTAGCCAGTACGCAAGTGCGGGTCCGCCGATGCCGGCGCCGGAAATGAGGACGTTCACTGAGTTCTCCATGGCCATGAATATACGGCGTACGCAGCGCACTAGGCAAGTAGTTTCCGCTCTATGATGGGGATTCAGTGGGGTAGTGCACTAGTACGCCACCAGTTCCCGCGCCTCGTCCGGTCGGAACGGCTAGTCTGACTGCGGCCGAGGTGCACTAGTACGGAGGGATGTCCATGGAGAACGAGGGCGCGACGCGCTCCAGCCGGATCGTCGGCGAGCTGCGACTGCGGATCGAGGCGGGCGCATTGGCTCCGGGGGACCGGGTGCCGTCGACCCGCGAGATCACCCGGGAGTGGGGGGTGGCCATGGCGACGGCGACCAAGGTGCTCACCGAGCTGCGCCGGGAGGGCCTGGTCCGCGCCGTCCCGGGCGTCGGCACCGTGGTCGCCACCCCTGCCCTCCAGGCCGCCCCGGCAGCTGTCACTCCCGCGCCCGCGCCCGGAGGCGCGCCTCCGCCCACACGCAGGTCCGCTCCGGACCAGGCACTGACGCTCGATCGGATCGTCGCCGCGGCGATCGCGGTGGCCGATGCCGAGGGGATGGACGCGGTCTCGATGCGCAGGGTCGCCACCGACCTCGGGGTGGCCACGATGTCGCTCTACCGGCATGTCGCCGACAAGGACGACCTGCTGATGCGGATGATGGAGGCCGCGTTCGCACCGTGGTCGTTCCCCGCCGATCCGCCGGAGGGCTGGCGCGAGCGGCTGACCCTCGCCGCCGGGATGCTGTGGGACGTCTACCGGGGGCATCCGTGGCTCGCCTCGGCGATGTCGCTGACCCGGCCTCAGGTCGTCGCCAGCGCCATGCCCTTCACCGAGTGGGTGCTGGCCGCGCTGGACGGCCGCGGCCTCGACTTCGGGACGGTCTTCACCACCCATCTGACGCTGTTCAACTACATCCGCGGCACGGCCGTCAATGTCGAACTGGAGGCCGAGGCGGAGGCCGTCAGCGGTCTGGACAACGACAGTTACATGGACACCCAGGAACAGGCGATGAACGAGATCCTGGCCACCGGCCGCTTCCCGACCCTGGCCCGGCTGGCCGCCACCGGCTACGACTTCGACCTCGACTACCTGTTCGAGTTCGGCCTGCAGCGCCTGCTCGACGGCATCGCCGTCCTGCTCGACTCCGCGCGCTGACCCCGTGCTGACCCCGCGAGCCGGCCTGGGGCTGGCACCCGTTCTGGCCTGGGGCTGACCCCATGGCCGATCCCGCCCGTCGACGGAAGGCTGGAAGCACAGGACTGACAGGACGAACGGAGAGTGAGGCGCGATGGCCAGGGCGAGGATCCACAGCAGGGCGGCGGTGGTCGCGGTGGCGCTGTGCGCCGTCGGCGGCGGGACGCTGGGGGCCGCGTCGGCGGCTCCCGCCCCCGGCCCGGCGGCGGGGGCGGCCCGGACGGCGGCGGAGCAGGGGGTCCGCGACGGTTATCCCGGCGTGCTCGTCTACGCCAGGAGGGGCGCGGACGCGGCCGCCGCGGCGGCCGGTGTCGCCGACACCGCGAGCGGGGAGCCGGCCCGTACCGGCGACCGGTTCCGCATCGCCAGCAACACCAAGTCCTTCGTCGCCACCGTGCTGCTGCAGTTGGAGGCGGAGGGCCGGCTGAGTCTGGACGACAGCGTGGCGACGTGGCTGCCCGGGGTGGTCCAGGGCCACGGCAACGACGGCACCCGGATCACGGTGCGTCAACTGCTGAACCAGACCGCCGGGTTGTACGACCCGACCACGGATCCCGGGTTCTTCGCGCCCTATCTGCAGCAGCACGACTGGGGGTACGTCTACCGGCCCCGGCAGGTGGTGGCGGCTGCCGTCGCACACGCGCCGACCGGCGCACCGGGGGCCGCCTGGGCCTACTCCAACACCAACTACCTGGTGGCGGGGCTGGTCATCGAAGCGGTGACCGGACACAGTCCGGCGGAGGAGATCCGCCGGCGCATCCTGGTCCCGCTGGGGATGGCGCACACGTCCTTCCCGATCACCGACCCGGACATCCACGGCCCGCACCTGCACGGCTACGACCTGTCGGGCCATGACGTGACCCGGTTCAGCCCCTCCTACGACTGGACGGCGGGGGCGATGATCTCCACCCTGGCCGACCTCGCCCGCTTCGACCGGGCCCTGTTCGCCGGTGACCTGCTGCCCCCGGCCCAGCAGCGTGAGCTGGAGACCCCGGCCGACGCACCGGGCGCCCACGGCTACGCCCTGGCCGTCCGGGCGGCGTCCACCGACTGCGGCAGCGGCGAGGTCCCGGTCTGGGAGACCGACGGCGGCGGCCCCGGCTTCACCAGCATCTCGCTGACCTCGTCGGACGCCACCCGCCAGCTGATCATGGTCGGCAATGTCTTCGACCTGGGCAAGGACCTGCAGAACGAGGACCCGGCACCGGAGAGCAGCGCGGTGGGGCCCGCGCAGACAGCCGTCTTCTGCTCCTGAGAGCTCCTGAGAGCTCCTGAGAGCTCCTAAGAGCTCCTGAGAGCTCCTGAGAACCGGACGCCGCAACAGGCTAGGCGCCCCCGGGCGGCGGCGGAGCGCCGGCGCCCGGGTGGGCGGCGGCGTGTCTGCGCAGGTGGGTCGGGGGCTGGCCGTACCAGCGGCGGGTGGCGCGGGTGAGGGCGGACTGCTCGGACAGGCCGAGCATCGCGGTAATCTGCGACAGCGGCAGGGTGGTCCCGGTGAGCAGCTGGTACGCGCGCCGACGGCGGATGTCGTCGAGCTGGGCCTCGTAGCTGGTGCCCTCGGCGGCGAGGTGGCGCTGCAGGGTGCGCGGGTGCATCCGGTGCCACCGGGCGACCGATCCGATGCTCACCTCCGCGGTGCCGACGGAGCGGGCCAGCGTGGCGCGGACCTGGGCGGTCAGGGTCTGCGTCGGGTCGGTGAAGTGGCTGGCGAGGTAGTCGACGGCGATGGCGCGCAGCACGCTGTCGCGTCCGTCCAGCGGCGCCGACATCAGCGTCTCGGGCATCCGCAGTACCGCGGCCGGGCGGCCGAACCGCACCTCGGCGCCGAAGAACTCCGTGTAGCGGGCCCGCGCGGCCAGCATGGTGTGCGGGAGTTCCACCGAGCGCAGCCCGTACGCGCCCCCCTGGGCGCTGTGGACCTGGGCCAGGACGCGGTGGATCAGGCCCACGCCCAGCTCGGTCGCCTGCGGCTGCGGCGGCACCCCGGGGATGGCGGCCTGGTAGCGCAGCCCGACCACGTCCGGGCTGCCACACGGGTCCGGGACCTGCACGATGCTCAGGGCCGGGCTGTGGATGTACAGGAACCGGGACGCGCAGTCGACGGCGGCGCCGATGGTGGGCGAGGTCTCGACGGCCACCGCCAGCGGGCCGAGGATGCTGATGTCCTGACGCTCCGCCAGCAGCAGCCCCAGATCAGGGCGGCCGACCCCGGCCGCCCCGGCCTCCAGGGCCCGCGCCGCGGCACCGGCCGGGATCAGCGCGTCGTCGCTGTCCGGCGCGTCCGGGTCGATGTGGAAGCGGGTGAGCAGCGCGGCGCCGTCCCCGCCGAGTGCGTCCAGCAGCGGGACCAGGCCGCGCAGGCCGGCTGCTCGGACCAAGGGTGTCATGTCGCACCAGGGTAAAACTATGTCGCGCGAAGTCAAGCCCCCGGGCCCCCGGCTGGCCCACACTGGCATGAGCCCGTCCCCCACCCTGTTGAGAAGAGGCCGTCGGTGAGTGAGCCTGTCGATGTCCCGTACGTGGACGTCCTGATCGTCGGCGCGGGCCTGTCCGGGATCGGGGCCGCGAGCCATCTGCGGCGCGAGTGCCCGGACAAGACGTTCACGCTGCTGGAGTCGCGCGGGGCCGTCGGCGGCACCTGGGACCTGTTCCGCTACCCGGGGGTGCGTTCGGACTCGGACATGTTCACCCTGGGCTACTCCTTCCGTCCGTGGACGGATGCGAAGGCGATCGCCGACGGCGAGTCGATCCGCAGCTACGTCGTCGACACCGCACGGGAGAACGGCATCGACGCGCACATCCGGTTCCACCACCGGGTGGTCCGGGCCGAGTGGTCCTCCGCCACGGCGCGCTGGACGGTCACCGCGGTGCGCACCGACCCGGACTGCGGCGAGACCGAGACAGTGGTGCTGACCTGCTCGTTCCTCCAGGTGTGCTCCGGCTACTACCGCTACGACCAGGGCTACAGCCCGGAGTTCGCCGGGGCCGAGGACTTCGCCGGGCGGATCGTGCACCCGCAGCACTGGCCCGCCGACCTGGACCACGCCGACCAGCGGGTGGTGGTGATCGGCAGCGGCGCGACCGCGGTGACCCTGGTGCCCTCGATGGCGCGGACCGCCGCACACGTCACCATGCTGCAGCGCTCGCCGAGCTATGTCGCCGCGCTGCCCGGCAAGGACGCGCTGGCGGACCGGCTGCGGCGGCGGCTGCCGGCCGGCACCGCCTACCGGGTGATCCGCTGGAAGAACGTGCTGTTCAGCATGGCGACCTACCAGTTGAGCCGGCGCCGACCTGGGCTGATGAAGTCCATCCTGCGCAAGGGCGCCGCCGCCGCACTCCCGGACGGGTACGACGTGGACACCCACTTCGCGCCCGCCTACAACCCCTGGGACCAGCGGCTGTGCGTGGTCCCGGACGGCGACCTGTTCGCCGCGATCCGGGACGGCCGGGCCGACGTGGTCACCGACCGGATCGAGCGCTTCACCGCCACCGGGATCAGGCTGGAGTCCGGCGCCGAACTGCCCGCCGACATCATCGTGACCGCGACCGGGCTGAACCTGCTGGCGATCGGCGGCATGGCGCTGAGCGTCGACGGCAGCGAGGTCACCCTGTCCGAGACCCTGGCGTACAAGGGGATGATGCTCTCGGGCGTGCCGAACTTCTCGCTTACCGTCGGCTACACCAACGCCTCCTGGACGCTGAAGGCCGACCTGGTCGCGCAGTACGTGTGCCGGCTGCTGCGGCACATGGACGCGGGCGGGTACCAGAGCGTCACCCCGGTCGCGCCGGTGCTGGACAGCCCGGAGCAGCTCGCCCCGCTGATCGACCTGGAGTCCGGGTACGTCCAGCGCAGCGTGGGACTGCTGCCCCGGCAGGGGCCGTCCGCGCCGTGGCGGCTGCACCAGAACTACCTGCGCGACCTGCGGCTGATGCGGCGCGGACCGGTGACCGACGCGGTCCGCTTCGGCCGCGCGACGGGCCCTGCCGAGGCCGCTGCTCCGGCCCTTGCCAAGGAAGGAACCCGCGCGTGACCGCCGCCGCTGAATCCACCGTAACCACCGGGACCGTGCAGGTCGGCGGCCTGCGGATGCGCTGCCGGGACACCGGCGCGGGCGATCCGGTGCTGCTGCTGCACGGCATCGGGCGCAGCCTGGAGGACTGGACCGAGCAGCACGACCGGCTCTCCGCCGGGCACCGGGTGCTCAGCCTGGACCTGCCCGGCTTCGGCTACTCGGACCGCCTCCCCGGCCCCAGCACCCTGGACGGCCTGGCCGCCGCGCTGCCCGGCTTCCTGGACGCGGTCGGCGCCGCCGGGCCCGTGCACGTGGTCGGCAACTCGCTCGGCGGCGCGGTCGCGATGCGGCTGGCCGCGGACCACCCCGGGCGGGTGCGCTCGCTGCTGCTGGCCAACAGCGCCGGGTTCGGCAAGGAGGTCACCATCGCCCTGCGGATCCTGGCGATCCGTCCGCTCGGCGCGCTGCTGCTGCGTCCGAACCGGGCCGGGGCGACCAGGACCACGCAGGCCATCTTCCGCGACCGCTCCTTCGCCACCGCCGAGCGGGTCGAGCTCGCGCTCGCCCTGGCCGCGCACCCCGGCCACAACCGGACCCTGCTGGAGGTCGCCCGCGACCTGGGCGGCCTGCGCGGGGTCCGCGAGCCCTGGCGCACCGCGCTGATCGCCGATCTGATCGCCCGTCGGATCCCGACCCTGGTGGTCTGGGGCGACCGCGACCTGATCCTGCCCGCAGCCCACCTGGACGCGGCCCGCACCCTGCTGCCGGACGCCGAGACCCGGCTCTTCCCGGACACCGGCCACATGCCCCAGATCGAACGGGCCGACGAGTTCGCCGAACTCGCCACCGCGTTCTTCGCCGCCCGCAGCACGTCCTGAATTCGGAAGAGGAACAAACGATGGACAGGTACGCCTTCGCCGGCGGCACCGCGATCGTCACCGGCGCCGCCAGCGGCATCGGCGAGGCACTGGCCGGGGCGCTGGCCGCCCGCGGCAGCCACCTGGTGCTGCTGGACCGCGACGCGGAGCGGCTCGGTGCGGTCGCCGACACGATCCGGGCCGCCCACGCGGCCCTGACCGTCGACACCGTCGTCGTGGACCTGGCCGACCACGAGGCGACCGTGAAGGCCGGGCAGCGCCTGGCCGCCGACCACCCCGGGACGACGCTGCTGGTCAACAATGCCGGGGTGGCGCTGGGCGGGCGTTTCGACCAGATCACCCTGGACGAGTTCGACTGGCTGATGGAGATCAACTTCCGGGCCGTGGTCACCCTCACCCACTGCCTGCTGCCGGTCCTGCGCACCCACCCGGGCGCGCATCTGGCGAATGTCTCCAGCGTCTTCGGGATCATCGCCCCGGCCGGTCAACCCGCCTACAGCGCCAGCAAGTTCGCCGTTCGCGGGTTCACCGAGGCGCTGCGCGCGGAGCTGGCGGGCGAGGGCGTCGGCGTCACCTGCGTCCACCCCGGCGGGATCGCCACCCGGATCGCCAGCAGCGCCCGGATCGGCTCCGGGGTGAGCCAGGAGGAGATCGCCGAGGGGCGGGCCCAGATCGGCAGGCTGCTCAGCATTCCGCCGGCCACCGCCGCCGAGGCCATCCTGCGCGGCGTCGAGCGCCGGTCGCCCCGGGTGCTGATCGGCTGGAGCGCCAGGATCCCGGACCTGATCGCCCGGCTGGCCCCGGGCTCGTACACCAGGATCCTGACCCTGGCCATGTCCCGCCGCTGACGACCCGTCACCGGACGCGGCGGGGCGGGCAGGATCACACCGCCGGTACCGGCTCGTCCTGGGTCTCGGCCCGGCGGAGGGCGTCGTCACGGGCGATCATGGCCGCGTTCCACTGGGCGACCAGCGCGTCGTGGTACTCCCACTCGCTCCGGGTCAGCGGCTGTCCACCGGCCAGACCCATCCAGAACTGGCGTATCGCACCGTTGGCGCGGTCGACAGCACGCTGGAGGTCGGGGCGGGGTGCGGGCTTTGGCATGACACCATCATCTCAGAGTCCTGTTACGCCTGGTGCCACGGCCCGTTCCGGAACCGCCGGCCCTAGGGTGCGCGGCGCCTGAGGGCGGTGATGAGGTCCTTGAGGGCGCGCAGGGTCGCGTCCAGGGTGTGGGCGTCGCTCTTGTTGATGGCTTTGCTGGCGATGAGGCCGGCGACGATCATGCCGAGGGCGGTGACGGCCGCGGTACAGGCGATGGCGAGGTCGGCGGCGGGCAGGGGCGACACGGTGGTGGTCTCCTGGTGGGGCGTCAGGTCGGTGGTACCGGGCGGACAGGCGGTGTGCTCGCGTGGCGAAGCGGGCTGGAGCAGGCCGGGGCGGGGGTCATGGCGCGGGCGGGGGCAGCATGCGGCTGGGGAACGGCTGACTACCGTCCTTGATCGCCGTCCAGAGCGGCTCCAGGCGGTCCGGGTCTCCACCGCAGGCGGCGTAGAGCTTGCCGGCGATCGACTGGGTCGGAACCCTGCCGTGGCCGCTCATGGCATCGGTGACGACCTCCACGGGCACCTCCGCCGCCGCGCTGAGGTCCTGAAGGCTCAGCCCCGAGCGTTCCCAGCATCGGTTCAGTTCGTCCAGCAGGGCCTGGCGCGCCGCACCGGCCTGGGGGTTGTTCGTGGCCCCCGGCGACACCACCGCCCGGGTCCGTGCGGGTTCGGGGCAGTCGGCGGACCAGCGCTTCTTCGCGAGCCAGGGCCCGATGTCCGAGGCCCGAGCGATCTGTGCCCAGCTGGCGCCGTGGCTGCGCCCGTGCCGCACGATCAGCGTCAGCGCCTCGCTCAGGCTCCGATCGAGCAGCATCGCCGCGTGCAGCATGTAGCTGATGTCCTTGTCGGTGGCCTCCTTGTCGCTGCCGGCCTCGACCTGGAGTTGGCGTGCGAGCCGCACCAACTGCTCCAGATGGGCGCCGGTCGCCCGGGCGTCCCACACTTCCCTGGGTGGCCGCAGGACGACCTTCCTGCGCCCGTGGCGCAGGCAGTACTTGGGCTTGCCTCCGCGGGAGGCTTCCCAGAAGAACGTGTTACCGCATTTCGTACAGGCGATTGTTTCCGTCGGCATGGCGGTTCCTGTGAGGTAGTCAGCAGCGGTTGAGGGACGGGGATGCTGGCCCCGGTGGGTGAGCGGCTGCGGCCGTGCCGCCTACGGGGTGAGGCGCTCGAGGGTGACGGAGGTCTGCCGGGCGGGGCCGGGATAGGCGCTTCGCCACAGGTGCTTGCTGCGCTCCGGGCTGCCGCCCAGCGCGCGGACGACGCGTTCGACCACCGGCCACGGCGGCGTGGTGTCGCCCAGTAGGAAGCCGCTGACCTCCGGCGGGCGCAGCTCGTCCGGGAAGGCCGCGCAGATGACGGCGTCGGAGGGGCAGCCGGCCTCGAGGTACAGCTCGCGCACGGCTGCGTGCAGTTCCTGCGCGGCGACATGCGGGGGCAGCGGTCGGGGTCCGACGCGTACCTCGGTCCACAGCGGTCGCAGTCGGCCCGGGTCTCCCGCGCACGCAAGGATGACCCGTTCGGCGGTCTGCCAGGGAGGGAGGCGGGATCCCGACAGGATCCGCGAGACATAGGAGGGGGAGACGCCGACACGCGCGGCGACCTCCTTGACCGAGACGCCCGCCGCCCGCTGCAGTTGGATCAGGGCGCGGGAGAGCTGGGTGGCGGTCCCCGCCGTAGGCGGCCCGGTTTCGCCCCGGGGCACCGGCTCGGTGCCGGTCGCCGGCCGGGGTGCGGGCAGCGCCAGGCGTTCCTGGCGTCGCGAGAGCATCCGCTGGGCCCGGTCGGCGGAGTACTTGTCGCGGGCCGTGTTCGCGCCGATGCCGATGATGTCGGCGATGGCGCTCCACGACATCTTCTGATCGCGCGCCTGCTGCACCATCAGCATGATGACGTCGTCGAGTTCCGGCTTCAGGCGGGTGGCCTTCTCCAGGAACGCGATGGCGTCGGGGGTGCCTGCGTGCAACTCCCGCTCCGCCTCCTGCTGCAGCTGCACTGTGAGCAGGAACAGGCTGGTGGTGACGTCGAGGAGCAGGCTCTTGTCACCATGCGGGGAACGGGGGGCGGCCGCGAGCTCGACGGCCGCGCCCGTGGCCGCCTTGCCCTTGAGGCGGTTCGCCGCCGACCGGCAGCGTGCACTGCAGAACTTCCTGCGCCTGCCTCGCGCATTGCCCTCGAAAGCCTCGCTGCAGCGGGCGCACTCCTTGTATTTTGACGTCACGTCCGTCCTCCGGAGCGAATCGGCAGAAGCGGCAGCCGTTTCGTTGCGGAGATGGCCCAGTCTCGACGGCCGAGGCGGACGAATATCGGCTGCCCGGCAAGGGCCTGCCGACGAGGCAAGCCCCGTCCCGGCCGCGCGGAGTGCACCGATCGGGCGCGACGGCAGGGCGCGCTGCGGGCGGAGTCTGCGAGCTGGGAAGGGGTGGATGCCACAAAGTGGTCCAGTCCACAGGTGGAGGCCGCCGGGCCCTTCCGGGATGAACATACCGGCCGGTACGATCGGGGCCGCGAGCATGTCCGCGTGTTCGCGACATGGGGGCGTGACAGTGCTGTCAACACAGGGTGATCGATCGATGACACTGGGAAGCCGGCAGATGCTACGGTCGTCACTGTTGCCCTCCCGGCGTCCGTGGACGTCGTAAGGCGGCAAATCGATCGGGAGGCATGGTCCGTCCTTGGTCCTGAGGTACGGATAGCTCCGGCGAGGCGACCAACCAGTAGCCGGGGCTATCCATCAACTGGTGCGGTGAGAATAGCCGTTGGCGGGCACGGCGTTCCGCTGGAAGCGTCCGCGGCGGAACGTAACTCCGAAAATCACGTGTCACGACGTAACTCATCCAAGATCGAACCACTCTCTGTGATGAGACCAGGCCAAAGGGTGCTGCTGATCCCCTGATCCCCTGATCGTCCGGGCTGCCGGTATCTCCAGCAGATCTATAGGCATTGTCTAAAACCCGCCGAGCGGTTAGCGTGAGCCCTGGTTATGAGCGTCAGCGTCAAGCCCTGGCTTGCTGACCGGCAACCCTCCGCCGCGGTGGGGTGCTCCAGGTGACGACCCGACAGGACGGCTCCGTCCTGTAAGCGCGAGGCCCGGCAGGGCCCGATCGGTATGAGGTGATCCGGATGCGTGAGCAGCGCCCCAGCGGCACGCCGCGTCCGTACGGGTCCTTCCGACTGCGGGTCGCCCGGCGGCATGTCGATCTGCTCCGGGTGAGCAGCGCCCTGTGTCCGGGGTCGTGTCCGGTCCGCTGAGACCGCTCCCCCCTCGCGCCCCGCGCATCCCGTCCGACGCCGGGTCGTCCGTCGACGCCGTCCTCTGCCGCGCGCGGCCCCCGTCCAGCAACATCCCGACCGGAGGTATGTCCCATGAGCGAGCCTGGCACCCGGGTCCCCGTCCTGCGCCTGGCACTTGAGGCCGACGGGGACGGCGCCCACCCCGCCGCCCGGCGGCACTCAGGACGTCCACCGGGCGCGGCGCTGACCGCCGGGGCGCTGCGGGCCGTGGTCGCCGCGGCCGAGGCCGCCGGGTTCGACCTGCTCACCCTGGACGACTCACCGCTGCCGCCGAGCGCAGGACCGGACGCGCCGGGCCGGGTGGAGGCGGGCACCCGGGCCGCCTTCGTCTCGACCCTGACGGACCGGATCGGCCTGGCGCCGACCCTGCAGGTCACCACCACCGAACCGTTCCACCTGGCGACCCAGCTGGCGAGCCTGGACCACGCCGCCAACGGCCGGGCCGGCTGGCTGGTCGGGGCCGCCAACGGCGAGGACGACCTGGCCACGATCGGCGCGCAGCCGCTCGGCCCGGACGAACTGCGCCGGGAGGTCGCCGACGTCATCGACACCGCCCGTGCGCTCTGGGACTCCTGGGAGGACGACGCCGTCATCAAGGAGGTCAGGACCGGCCGCTACCTGGACCGCGACCGGGTCCACCCGGTCGACTTCGAGGGCGCCCGGTTCACCGTGAAGGGCCCGCTGATCACCCCGCGCCCGCCGCAGGGCCAGTTGGTCGTGCTGGTGCCGGACGCCCTGGACGCAGACGACCGCGCCGATGTGGTGCTGGTCCGGCGGCCGGACCTGGCCGGGATCGCCGAGCGGGCCGCCGAGGCCCGTGCGGCCGGGGCCCCGCTGGTGTTCGCCGAACTGGAACTGGTGCTGGACACGGACGTCCCGGCCGCCGAGCGGCTGGCGGAGCTCGACCGCTCCGGCTCAGGACCCTGGCCGGAGTCCGGCCGGTTGCGCCATGTCGGCCCGCCCGCCGCCCTGGTGGAGCTGCTGACCCGGCTGGTCGAGGTGGTCGACGGGGTCAGGCTGCACCCCGCCGTGCTCGCCGCCGACCTGCCGGTGCTCACCGCCGAGGTGCTGCCGGCCCTGGCCGCCGCCGGCCTGCACCGGGCGCCCCGGGCCGGCGACACCCTGCGCGGCACGCTCGGCCTGCCCCGTCCTGCCAACCGGTTCGCCGCCACGGCGACCACGAGCGTCTGAGGTACGCGCGATGACCGAGACCGGGACAAGCCCGTCCACGCCGACCGGCGCCCCGTACGACCCGAAGGCGCAGGTGCACCTCGGGGTCTTCTTCACCGGGGTCGGCTCCGAGCTGATCTGGACCGATCCCTCCGCCGCCCCGCACACCGCGATCGAGACCTTCGTCCAGGTGGTGCGACTGCTGGAACGCGGCCTCTTCGACGCGTTCTTCCTCGGCGAGGGCCTGCGGGTCCGGGAGAACCGGGGCCGGGTCTACGACCTGGACGTGGCCGGACGCCCCGACGCGATCACCCAGCTGTCCGCGCTCGCGGCGGCCACCGAGCGGATAGGCCTGGTGGCCACCCAGAACACCACCTACAACTACCCCGCGGACCTGGCCCGGCGGCTGGCGAGCCTGGACCTGCTGTCCGACGGCCGGGCCGGGTGGAACATCGTCACCACCGACAACGCCTGGACCGGGGCCAACTTCCGGCACGGCGGCTGGCTGGAGCACAAGCGCCGCTACGAGCGGGCCGAGCAGTTCGTCCGGGCGGCCAAGGCGCTGTGGTCCTCCTCGGCACCGGTGGAGCGGGACACCGACCTGGTCCGGCTGCGCGCCGCCGCCACCGTGCCGGCCAGCCGGCAGGGCCGTCCGGTGCTGTTCCAGGCCGGGGACTCGGACGGCGGAAGGGAACTGGCGGCCCGTCAGGCCGACGTGGTCTTCTCCGCCAACTCCGCGTACGACAAGGCCGTGGTCTACGCCGCCGACCTGCGGGCCCGGCTGGCCCGGTACGGCCGGACGGCCGACTCGCTGCGGATCCTCCCCGGTGCGGCCCTGGTGCTCGGCGACACCGCAGCCGAGGCGCGGGAGAAGGCCCGCTGGGTGCGCGACCACCAGGTCAACGGGCCCCGCGCGATCGCCTTCCTGGAGCAGTACTGGGGCACCGACCTCTCCGGCTACGACCCGGACGGTCCGCTGCCCGACATCGAGCCCACCGAGGACGAGCTCGACCCCTCCCGGGGCACCATCGCGATCGACCACCGCACCGGCAAGCTGGAGCGGATCCGGAAATGGCGCGAACTGGCCGAGGAGAAGGGCCTGTCGATCCGTCAGCTGGTCCTGGAGGTGCTGCCGGCGCACTCGCTCTTCGTCGGCACCCCCTCGGCGATCGCCGACGAGTGGACCCGGTACGTCCGCACCAGGGCGGCCGACGGCTTCAACCTGCTGCCGCACCTGATCCCCTCCTCGCTGACCGAGATCGTCGACAAGCTGGTGCCCGAGCTGCAGGAGCGCGGCTCCTACCGCACCGAGTACCAGGGCAGCACCCTGCGCGAGCACCTGGCCCTGCCCGTCCTGCCGCCCCGGAACGCGGCGTGACCGTGCTGGGGCCTGTCCTGGTGCGCCGGCTCCACATCGATCTGCTGCTGGTCTGCGGCGCGCTCTGTCCCGGCTGAGCCCGCCCCGACCGAGTTGCCCCCGCATCCAACACCAGCGCAGAAGCGGACACACCCATGCCACTGCCCCGTACGACCAGACCCGTCAGGAACGGCCTCGCCGTCGTCTCGCTCAGCACCGCTGTGCTGGTCGCCCTGACCGCCTGCACCAGCGCCAGGACCACGGCCGGCGCCGGCGGCACCGGGAAGAGCGCGGCCAAGGCCCTCACCATCGGCACCACCGACCAGGTGGTCAGCCTGGACCCGGCCGGCTCCTGGGACGCCGGATCCGGAACGATCGAGGACGAGGTCTACGCCACCCTGCTCAGCCCGCAGAACGGCTCCTCCGACGTCCGGCCCAACCTGGCCGCCGGGATCAGGCTGACCGGTCCCAAGGAGTACACGGTCGCCCTGAAACCGGGCCTGAAGTTCGCCAACGGGCACGATCTGACCTCCTCCGACGTCAAGTTCAGCTTCGACCGGCAGCTGAGGATCGCCGACCAGAACGGCCCCTCCTCACTGCTCTACAACCTGGCCTCGGTCGCCGCCCCCGATCCCGCCACGGTGGTGTTCACCCTCAAGTCGGCCAATGACACTCTGTTCCCGCAGGTCCTCTCGACCGGGGCGGGCTACGTGGTGGACGAGCAGGTGTTCCCCGCCGACAAGATCCTGGACGACACCGCGGTGGTCGCCGCCAAGCCCTGGGACGGCCCGTACACGATCGGCAGCTACCAGAAGAACTCGCTGGTGTCCTTCACCGCCAACAGCGCCTACCAGGGCCTGCTCGGCACGCCGAAGACCGCCGAGGTCCAGCTGAAGTACTACACCGACGCCAGCAATCTGAAGCTCGACGTGCAGCAGGGCACCCTGGACGCGGTCTACCGCACGCTGTCGACCGCGGACCTGGAGGACCTGTCCACCAAGAAGGGCATCACCGTCCACACCGGCTCCGGCAACGGCATCCGGTACATCGTGTTCAACCTCAAGACCCAGCCCTTCGGCTCCGCCACCAAGGAGCCGAACCCGGCCAAGGCGCTGGCGGTGCGTCAGGCCGTGGCCGACTCGGTGGACCGGGCGCAGCTCGCCTCGCAGGTCTACAAGAACACCTTCCAGCCGCTGTACAGCTCGGTCCCCGACGGCATCACCGGGGCCACCCCCTCGCTGAAGGGGCTCTACGGCGACAAGCAGGGCGGTCCTGACAAGGCCGCCGCGGCCCAGGTGCTGTCCGCGGCCGGGGTGCAGACCCCGGTCACCCTGAACCTGCAGTACAACACCGACCACTACGGGGCGTCCTCGACCGACGAGTACGCGCTGATCAAGACCCAGCTGGAGGGCACCGGCCTGTTCAAGGTGAACCTGCAGTCCACCGAGTGGGCCCAGTACGGCAAGGACCGGGTCGCCGACCTCTACCCGCTCTACCAGCTCGGCTGGTACGCCGACTACCTGGACGCCGACGACTACCTCGCCTCCTTCTACTCCCACAACAGCTGGGTCGACAACAACTACGACGACCCGGCGGTGCAGGCGCTGATCCAGCAGGAGGAGACCGAGACCGACCCGGCCAAGCGCACCGCGCTGATCGAGCAGGTCCAGGACAAGGTCGCCGCGGCCGTGCCGCTGCTGCCGCTGCTCCAGGGCTCCACCGCGATCGTCACCCGCAGTGACGTCAGCGGGGTGCCGGACAAGCTCACCAGCGCGTACCAGTTCCGCTGGGCGGAGCTCTCGAAGAAGTGAGCGTCCTCACCGAGGAAGCCACCGGCGCCGTCGGCACGTCCGACGGCGCCACCGGGTACGGGCTGACCCGCTACCTGGTGGTCCGCTTCCTCCTCATCATCCCCACCGTCCTCGTCCTGGTCAGCGTCGTCTTCTTCCTGATGCGCGTCAGCGGCGACCCGATCACCACCGCCTTCGGCGACCGGCTCACCCCGGCCCAACTGCAGGTCAAGCTGCACCAGGCCGGCTACGACCGGCCGCTGCTGACCCAGTACCTGGACTACCTGCGCTCGCTGGCGACCGGCGACTTCGGCCGGACCGCCACCGACAACCAGGCGGTGTCCCAGGTGCTGCGGACCTACGGCGCGGCGACCGTCGAGCTGGCCGGCTACGCGATGCTGGTCGCGCTGGCCGTCGGCGTGCCGCTGGGGATGGTCGCCGCGTCCTACCGGGACCGCGCACCCGACGCCGCGCTGCGGCTGTTCGCCATCGTCAACTACGCCACCCCGGTGTTCTTCCTCGGACTGCTGCTGAAACTGGTCTTCGCGGTCTGGCTCGGCTGGCTGCCCGCCTCCGGGCGGGCGGGCATCGACGTCCAACTGGAGCTGCAGAACCAGACCAGCAGCACCGGCCTCTACCTGCTGGACGCGATCCGCAGCGGCGACGGCAGCGCGGTCCTCGACGTGCTGCGGCACGCGGTGCTGCCCAGCCTGGCGCTGGGGCTGCTGGTCGCCGGGGTGCTGCTGCGGCTGGTCCGGACGAACCTGATCGGCACCCTGTCCGCCGACTACATCGAGGCCGCCCGCTCCCGCGGGGTCAGCCGGTTCCGGCTGGTCACCCGGCACGCCACCCGCCCGGCGCTGATCCCGGTGGTCACCGTGCTGGGGCTGCAGATCGCCGGGCTGCTCGGCGGGACGGTGCTGACCGAGACCACCTTCGAGTGGAAGGGCCTCGGCTACGAACTGGCCCACTATCTGACGCTGCGTGACTACCCGGCGGTGCAGGGGATCGTGGCCCTGTTCGCGGTGGTGGTCGCGGTGACCAACTTCCTGGTCGACGTGGTCGCGGCGCTGATCGACCCCCGAGTGAGGTACTGAGTGGCGAACGAGATCCTCGCCCCACCGACCGCCACCGTGCCCCGGCCGCGTCGGCGCGTCCCGCTGCCGGCCCGGGTCCGCGGCAGCAGCGGACTGCAGCGCTGGATGCTGCTCGGCGGGATCACGCTGACCGGCCTGTTCCTGCTCGCCGCCGCCTTCGCCCCGCTGCTGGCGCCCTACGGCTACGCCACCATGCAGCACGGCGGCCGGCTCTTCGGCTCACAGCAGCACCCGAGCGGGGCGCACCTGCTCGGCACCACCATCGGCGGCTACGACGTGCTGTCCCGCACGCTCTGGGGAGCCAGGACCGCGCTGGGGATCATCGTCGCGGCGCTGCTGCTCTCGGTGCCGGCGGGAGTCCTGCTCGGGCTGGTCTCCGGCTACCTCGGCGGCTGGCTGGACCGGCTGCTGGTCGGTCTCGCCGACGCGATGTACGCGTTCCCCCCGCTGCTGCTGGCGATCATCATGTCCATCGTGATCAGCGGCGGGCAGTCCAGCCTGATCGGCGGCCTCGGCGCGGCGGCCGCATCGGTGGCGGTGGCCTTTGTGCCGCAGTACTTCCGGGTGGTGCGGGCCGAGGTGGGCCGGGTGAAGTCCGAGGCGTTCGTCGAGGCCGCCCGGGTGATCGGCACCGGCGTCCGGCGGATCATGTTCCGGCATGTACTGCGCAACTCGGTGCGCACCCTGCCGCTGATCCTCACCATCAACGCCTCGGAGGCCATCCTCACCCTGGCCGGTCTCGGCTTCCTCGGCTTCGGCATCGAACCCACCTCCGCCGCGGAATGGGGCTACGACCTCAACCGCTCGGTGGCGGACGTCACGTCGGGCATCTGGTGGACGGCGCTGCCGCCCGGCCTGGCGATCGTCCTCACCGTGCTTGGCACCACGCTGCTCGGCGAGGGCCTCACCGACCTGGCCGACCCCCGGCTGCGGCGACGCGGCGCGACGAACGGAGCCGACGACGATGACTGACCTGCTGCGGATCGAGGACCTGCACGTCAGCTTCCACACCGACGCCGGACCGGCGCACGCGGTCAGCGGGGTGAGCCTGTCGGTCGCGCCCGGCGAGGTGCTCGCCCTGGTCGGCGAGAGCGGCAGCGGCAAGACCGTCACCGCGAAGTCGGTGCTCGGACTGCTGCCGGCCACCGCGTCCACCCGCGGCCGGGTGCTGCTGGGGGGCGGGGACGCGGAGCCGGTGCAGGACGTGCTCACCGCGTCCCCGGCCCAACTGCGGGCGCTGCGCGGCACCCGGGCCGCGATGGTCTTCCAGGAGCCGTCCACCGCGCTGAACCCGGTGTTCACCATCGGCTGGCAGCTGGCCGAGGGCCTGCGCGCCCACGGGCACACCACCCGCGCCGAACGCCGCGAGCTGGCCGTGGACATGCTCGGCAAGGTCGGGATCCCGGACCCGGCCACCCGGGTGGACCACTATCCGCACCAGCTCTCCGGCGGCCAGAAGCAGCGGGCCGTCATCGCCATGGCGCTGGCGCTGGGCACCGGGCTGCTGGTGGCGGACGAGCCGACCACGGCGCTCGACGTCACCGTCCAGGCCGAGATCCTCGAACTGCTGCACCGCTGCCGCACCGACTTCGGCACGGCCGTGCTGCTGATCACCCACAACATGGGCGTGGTCGCCGACCTCGCCGACCGGGTGGCGGTGATGCGGCAGGGGCGGATCGTGGAACAGGCCGGGGTGCGCGGCCTGTTCGCCGCGCCGGCCCATCCGTACACCCGTGAACTCCTGTCCGCGGTACCGGACTTCGGCAGCGGTGCGGCCGGTGGCGAAGACACTGGGCCTGCGGTGGAGCCGACGCGTCCGGCGGGGGAGCCGGTGGTCCGGGCCGCCGGGCTGGTCGTCGACTACCCCGGGCGGACCGGCAGCCGGGCCTTCCGGGCCGTGGACGGGGTCAGCTTCGAGATCCGTCCGGGCGAGGTGCTGGGCCTGGTGGGGGAGAGCGGCTCCGGCAAGACCACCATCGGCCGGGCCGTGGCCGGGCTGACCGGCGTCACCGCGGGTGAGCTCGACGTCCTCGGCGAACCGCTGGCCGGGCGGGGGCGGTTGCGCCGGGCCCGGCGCTCCACCGCGGGCAGCCGGGCGGGCGAGATCGGCTTTGTCTTCCAGGACCCGGCGACCAGCTTCAACCCGCTGCTGACCATCGCCGACTGCGTCGGGGAGCCGCTGACGGTCCATCGGCGCGAGCTGGGGGCCCGGGTCATCCGGGAGCAGGTGGAGTCGCTGCTGGAGTCGGTCCAACTGCCGCGCGGCCACGCCGCCCGCTACCCGCACGAGCTCAGCGGCGGCGAGCGGCAGCGGGCCAGCCTGGCCCGGGCCCTGGCGCTGAGCCCCCGGCTGGTGATCGCGGACGAGCCGACCTCGGCCCTGGACGTCTCGGTCCAGGCGAAGGTGCTGGAGCTCTTCGCCCGGCTGCAGAGGGAGTTGGGCTTCGCGGCACTGTTCATCAGCCACGACCTGGCCGTGGTGGAGCAGGTGGCCGACCGTGTCGCGGTGCTGCACCGGGGAAGGATCGTCGAGTCGGGCAGCACCGCGCAGGTGCTCGGCGCGCCGCAGGCCGACTACACCCGACGGCTGATCGCCTCACTCCCGGTGCCCGATCCGGTGCGGCAGGCCCGGCGTCAGGACAGACCCGAACCCATCGAGCAAGGAGCGACCGGCCCATGAGCAGCACCCATGTCCACCATGTCCAAGCCACGGATGCGCACGCCACCGACGTGGTGGACCTCGCGCTGAACAGCACCCCGGTGTTCGACGGCCACAACGACCTGCCGACCGCGCTGCGGGCCCGCTCCGGCTACAGCGTGGAAGGGCTGGAACAGGGACGCCCGGACCTGCACACCGACCTGGCCCGGCTGCGCGCCGGACGGGTCGGCGCCCAGTTCTGGTCGGTCTATGTGTCCTCGAAGCTGCCCGAACCCGAGGCGGTGGTCTCCACCCTGGAGCAGATCGACGCCGTCTACCGACTGGTCGCCCGCTACCCCGAGGACCTGCGGATCGCCTACACCGCCGCCGAGGTGGAGCGGGCCTTCGCCGAGAACCGGATCGCCTCGCTGCTCGGGGTCGAGGGCGGCCACAGCCTGGCCGGGTCGACCGGGGTGCTGCGGTCCTTCGCCCGGCTCGGGGTCCGCTATGTGACGCTCACTCACAACGACAACACGGCCTGGGCCGACTCGGCCACCGACGCGCCCGGGGTGGGCGGCCTGGACGACACCGGACGGGCGATCGTCGCCGAGCTCAACCGGACCGGAGTGCTGGTCGACCTCTCGCACGTGGCCGAGAGCACCCAGCGGGCGGCGCTGGCCGCCTCGTCGGCGCCGGTGCTGTTCAGCCACTCCTCCTCGCGCGCGGTCAACGACCACCCCCGCAATGTCGGCGACCCGGTGCTGGAACTGCTGCGTGGAAACGGGGGAGTCATCCAGCTCACCTTTGTCCCGGCCTTCGTCTCCGGCGCGGTCGGTGAGTGGTCGCAGGCACTGCAGGCCGAGCGGGAACGGCTGGGACTGCCGGCGGTGTCCTGGACCTGGCCCCGCGCGCCGCGCCCGGGCGAGGACCCGGAGCAGGTCGCCAAGGAGTACGCGGCGGCCTTCTCCGCCCCGACCGACGACCGGCTGCTGCGCTGGCTGGAGTCCCACCCGCGCCCCGAGGTGACGGTGGCCCAGGTGGCCGACCATGTGGAGCACGCCCGCGAGGTCGCAGGCGTGGAGCATGTCGGCCTCGGCGGCGACTACGACGGCGTCGACCACCAGCCCACCGGGCTGGCCGACGTCTCCCGCTACCCGGTGCTGCTGCGCGAACTGGCCGCCCGCGGCTGGTCGCAGTCCGACCTGGAGGCGCTGACCGGCCGCAATGTCCTCCGGGTGCTCCGCGCGGCGGAGGAACAGGCCGCCGAACCGCTCTGGCCGACCGCCCCGCTGCGCTGAAGGCTTCCGCCGCGGTGAGTCCCGCAGGAGGTGGCGCGGGCGCCGGCCGGGGTCGCGCCGCTGCGAACGCGGCGCAACCCCGGCCGGCCCGGCACAGAGCCGGTTTACAGGCTCTGGCTGCCGGCTACCACCCGTGTCCGATCTGGACGCGGGTGGAGAACGCGGTGGCTGAGCGTGGGTAGAGCCACAGCAGGCCGGCGTCGTCGCGGGCGATGACGTCCTGGTTCCCGTCCTTGTTCCAGTCGGCGAGCCCGGCGAAGGTGAAGGTGCCCCAGCCGTCTCCGATCTGGGAGCGGGTGCCGAAACCGTTGGAGCCGTTCCCGGGGTAGAGCCAGAGCAGGTCGGCGGCGTCGCGGACGATGACGTCCTGCTTGCCGTCGTGGTTGAGGTCGGCGACACCGGCGAAGGTGTAGCCGTTCCAGCCGGTGCCGATCTGCACGGCGGTGCCGAGCCCGGCCCCGCTGCCGGTGCCGGGGAACATCTTCAGGGTGCCGTCGGGGTAGCGGACGATGATGTCGGGGTTGCCGTCACCGTTGAAGTCGGCCACGCCCGCGAAGGTCAGCCCGGCCCACCCGCTGGCGAACCGGATGGTGGGGGTGGCCAGGTCGTGCGCGGCGTCGCCGGGGTAGAGCCGCAGGGCCCCGTCGGGCGAAGCGGCGATCAGGTCGAGGTGGCCGTCCTTGTTGAAGTCGGCGACGCCGGCGAAGGTGTAGCCGGTGAAGCCGGAGCCGAGGTAGATGGCAGCCGAGGAGAAGCCGTTGGAGCCGTTGCCCGGGAAGAACCACAGGTTCCCACCGGCGTCGGCGGCGATCACATCGGGGTTGCCGTCGCCGTTCCAGTCCGCGGTGTCGGCGAAGGTGTACGGGGCACTGCGGCCGGGGATGCCGGCCATGGCCGAGATCTGACTCTCGTTCAGTGCTGTGCCGCTCCAGGCCTGGACGTCGGACAGGCTTCCGTTGAAGTAGCCCGTGTGGGCGCCGTTGGCAATTTCGTCGCCGAGGGAGAAGGGCCCCCTGAACAGGCTGGAACTGACGGCGGTGTGGGTGCCTCGGGCAACCGGGCGGTCGTTGAGGTAGAGCGCGGTCGCACTGGTGGCGGGGTCGTAGGTGACGGTCAGGTGGGCCCACTGGCCGATCAGGACGGTGCCGCCCTGAATGCAGTCGTAGGCCCGGGTGGTGTCGCTGGTGGCCAGGCAGAAGGCCCACTGCTTGTTGGTCTGGGAGTAGAGCAGGAAACCGGAATTGTCCACCCCGTCCTGGGAGGCGACCACACCGCCCGCCGCGGTGGGCCGGACCCATGCGGAAATGGTGAAGGCGGCAGAGAGGTTCACCGCGGGACCTGCGGAGGCCAGGTGTCCTGTACCGCTGGTGTTCGGGGTGATGCCGTCGGAGCCCGTGTTGAGCAGTGCGTCGGGGGCGAAGGCGTCGCCGGTGTCCCAGACCGTGCCGGTGGTGCCGGTGAGGTTCTGGGTGCCGATGCTGTCGATGGTGCTGGTGAGGGTGCTGCCTGCGGTGTTGGTGCCGATGTCCTGGAAGTCCCAGGCGTGGTTGGCGGTGGTGGTTGCGGTGGTCGTGGTGGTGAGGGCGGGGTTGTTGGCCAGGTTGGCGGGCAGGTAGGCGGTGCTGGTGCCGGTGGCGGGGTCGGTGGCCCACAGGTCGGGGATACCGGTGCCGGCGAGGTCGGCGGCCTGCAGGATGCGGGTCTTGCCGGTGTTCCAGCCGCCGGCGACGGTGTACTGGCCGGTCGTGGTGAGGGTGGTGCCGGTGGGGTCCAGCGCGAGGCCGGTCCACAGGTCCAGGTCACCGGTGGTGCGGTTCCACAGGTAGAGGGCGGTGCCGGTGGACAGCTGGGTGGTGGCCAGGGTCCAGCTGTTCCAGTCCTGGGTGCCGTCGGGGGTGTTGAGGCCGGTCAGGACGTTGCAGCCGCCGGCGCACAGGCCGAAGTCGCTCGGGTCGCTGTAGCCGTTCGGGGTGGTGGAGTAGAACAGGAAGAGCCGGTTGTTGATGGTGGCGAGCAGGTCGGGCAGGCCGGTGGCCTGTCCGCTGGTGTTGCCGGCCGCGGCGATCTGGGTGGCGTTGTCGGTGTTGTCGTCCGCCAGTGCGCCGGCGCTGATCTGGAAGGGGGCACTGCCGCCTTCCAGGCCGCCGAGGTTGAGCG
>NZ_JBHEZX010000016.1:0-188954 GCF_042511045.1 Streptacidiphilus alkalitolerans | reverse complement strand
CCCCCCACCCCCGCCGACCCCGAGCAGCCCGAGCCCGTACCCCGCGGACACCCGCGTCAGCACCCCCACCAGCAGCATCGTCACAGCCAGCGCCGCGCCCAGGCGGAGCGCCCAGTGCCAGGGCCCCACCCGCCGCGACGCCCGCGCGGCCATCACCACCGCGCTGCCGAGCAACAGCACCCCGGCCAGCACCGGCAGCAGCCAGACCCGGCCGTCGTAGCGGGACAGCGCGCCCAGGTCCAGCGTGACGTCCCTGGTCCCCGCGGTCTGCAGGACCGAGGAGAGGGCCTTCGGCATCGGCAGGCCGATGCCGGCGTTCACATGGCCGTGCCAGGCCCCGCCGAGGCCGATGCCGAAGGCGAGCCAGACCAGGTTCGGCAGGGCCAGCGCCACCACCGCGAAGGTGTCGCGGGCCTGTCCCCGCACCACCGCGGTGACCACCCCGGCGACCAGGCCGAGCACCACATACGCCAGCAGAATCACCAGCACCGCCGAGGCGGTGGGCCGTACCGCCGCCTGGAACCGCAGCAGCCCGGCCGGCAGTGGAGCCGCCCGCGAGACCGCGAAGGCCAGGGCGAGCACCACCAGCAGCCAGAGCAGTCCGAACCCGACCGTGGCCGGCACCCCGGTACGGAAGCCCACGGTCGGGGTGGCCCCGAGCGCGCCGCCGAGCTGGTCGGTCACGCCGTTGCCGGTGGAGAGGGTGAAGCTGTGCCGGGCCAACCGGGTGAGCAGCAGCAGCGCCACCACCCACAGCACCGCCACCCGCGCCGCCCGGCCGAGCAGCTCACCGGTGCCGGCGACGGCCCGCAGCCGCAGCGGCCGGAGGAAGCAGAAGGCCGCCACCAGTGCCCCGACCAGGCTCACCGACAGCGGCAGGGCCGCGATCCCGGCGTGCGCCTGCGCCAGAAAGCCCGCGCTCCCGTCCAGCGACACCGGTACGCCCAGCGCCATCAGCACGGTCGCGGCGACCACGGGCAGAAACGCGCCTCCGGGCAGCGCGGTGGCCTGCGCCAGCCACAGCCCGAGCGCCGCGACCGCAACCATGGCGGCGAGGGCGCCGAGCACGGTCCCGGCAGCGGAGCCCCAGCCGCTGAGTAGCGCCCGGGGCCCGGCGGACCGCGGGGAGGGTGTCGACACGTCACTGGGTTGCACGCCGCCTCCTCCCGCAGCCCTGACCATTGCCTACAGGACCATCGCCTCCAGCTTCGGCCACACCACCGCAGTCGGCGAGCCGACTCCTCCTGCGGTTGCGAGGTCACCCGGTCGCGACAACACAATTGGACGTGCGGGACGTGCACGGACCGTCCGTGCCGTCCGGAGGGGTGATACCAGGGGCCGCCCTGCTGGGCGGCGCCGGCCGTCCATGCCTGGGAGGCAAGGCTCGTGAGTACCCAACCGCCCGCTGGATCCCCTGCCGAACCCGAACCGCCGACCGGTCCGCCCGCGGGGCCGCCGTCCGGGCCGGTCTCCGGCCCCTCGTCCAGCCCCTCGTCAAGCCCCCCGCCGTCCGGGCAGATACCCGGACCGCCCTCCGCCGACCGGTCCGTCCCGGCCCCGCCACCGACGCCACCGCAGGCACCGCAGACACCGCAGACACCGCCGCCGACGGCCCAGTCCTCCACCCCGCCCGGGGAGCCGCCGACGCAGCTGTCAGGGACGGCCCCGCCCCCGCCGCCGCCCGGCCGTCAGCTGGGGTCCGCCGCGGCCTCCGGAGGACGTCCGCGCCGCCCCTGGTGGCGTCGTCCGTTGGCGCTCGCGGGCGTGGCCGCGGTGGCCGCCGTCGCCATCGTGCTGGCCGTGGTGCTGGGCGGAAAGTCGTCCAAGCCGGAGGCCACCAGCACCCAGGCCCTCGCCCTGCAGCCGGTCAACGACGCGGGACCGGCCCCGTTCAGCCCGTCGGTCGCCAAGACGGCCGCCACCCCGACCCCCACCCCGTCCGCGCCGAGCGGCAGCGCCGGGGTCAGCAGCGGCACCGGCACGGCCAGCACCGTGCAGGGCTCGGCCGTCGGCCTGTACGGGGGCTCCGAGCACCTCTCCAGCTGCGACGTGGCCCAGCTCTCGGCCTACCTCACCGCGCACCCGGACAAGGGCAGGGCCTGGGCCGGCGTCGAGGGCATCCCGCAGAGCTCCATCCCGTCCTATCTGAAGTCGCTGACGCCGGTGGTGCTGCGGGTGGACACCCGGGTCACCAACCACGGCTTCAGCAATGGCGCCGCGACCTCGTTCCAGTCGGTGCTGCAGAGCGGCACCGCCGTCCTCATCGACGCCCACGGCCTGCCCAAGGCCCGCTGTGCCTGCGGAAACCCGCTGAGCCCGCCCGTGCAGACCAGCACCCCACAGAGCTACACCGGCACCGCGTGGTCGTCCTACCGGCCGTCCAATGTCGTGATCGTGGAGCCCGCGGTGGTCCAGATCACCGTCATCGTGCTCTACGACCCCACGCACGGGACCTGGTTCAACCGGCCGATCGGCAGCCACGGCGGCTCGGACCACAAGGTGCCCCCGCCGAGCCCCACCCCGAGCACCTCCACGTCCGGTTCCAGGCCGTCGACCAGTTCCTCCGGTTCCTCCGGCTCCTCCGCGCCGAGCACCTCCGCGAGCAGCCCGTCCTCCACGCCGCCGTCGACACCGCCCTCGACGGCGCCCGTGACGCCGACGCCGACCGTGTCCTCCCCGGCCACCGAGGCGCCGTCCTCCTCGTCCAGCGAGTCGGCCGCGCCCTTCACCGGAGCCCCGACCAACTCCAGCTCCGCCACCGGGCCGGTGCTGCTGACCCTGACCCCGGCGCAGAACACCACACCCTGACACCACACCCTGACTACATCCGCTCCGGGGCCTCGACGCCGAGCAGGTCCAGGCCCCGGGCCAGGGTGTCCCCGGTCAGTCGGCACAGCACCAGCCGGTTGGACCGCAGTTCGTCCGTGGGCGCCTTGAGGACCGGGCAGTCGCCGTAGAACTCGGTGAACGCCTTGGCCAGCGCGAACAGGTAGCCGCACAGCCGGTGCGGCTCCCACTCCCGGCCCACCTCGCCGACCACCGCCCCGAAGCCGTCCAGCAGCAGGATCAGCGCCCGCTCGGCCGGGTGCAGCGGCAGGGCGGTGTCGACGCCCCGGTCGAGCGCGCCCTCGGGCGCCTTGCGCAGGATGGCGCGCACCCGGGCGTGGGCGTACTGCATGTAGACACCGGTGTTGCCCTGCAGCGAGACCATCTGGTCGATGTCGAAGACATAGTTCTTGGCCCGCGAGGTGGACAGGTCGGCGTACTTCACCGCGCCGATCCCGGCCGCCCTGGCCACCCGCTCCAGCTCCGCCCCGGTCAGGTCGTGCGACTTCTCCGCCAGCGCCGCCCGGGCCCCGTCCTCGGCCGCGTCCAGCAGCTCGGACAACCGCACCGTGCCCCCGGCCCGGGTTTTGAACGGGGTGCCGCCGGGACCCATCACCGTGCCGAAGGGGACGTGGACCGCCTCCACCCGGTCGGGCAGCCAGCCGGCCCGCCGGGCGGTGGCGAAGACCATCCGGAAGTGCAGCGCCTGCCGGGCGTCGACCACATAGAGGATCCGGTCCGCCTTGAGCGTGTCGACCCGGTGCCGCAGCGTCGCCAGATCGGTGGCCGCGTAGCCGAAGCCGCCGTCGTCCTTCCGCACGATCAGCGGCACCGGCTCGCCGTCAGGACCGGTGACGTCGTCGAAGAAGACACACAGCGCACCGTCGCTCTCCACCGCGATCCCCGCTGCCACCAGGGCCTCGGTGATCTCGTCCAGGTAGGGGTTGTAGCTCGACTCGGCGGCCTCGTCCGCCCGGGTCAGCTGCACCCCGAGCCGGTCGTAGAGGAGTTGGAACGCCTCCGAGGACACCGCGACCAGATCCCGCCACACCGCGAGCGTCGCCTCGTCGCCTGCCTGCAGCGCCACCACCCGCCGTCGCGCCCGCTCGGCGAACCCGGGGTCGGCCGTGAACGCCCCCCTGGCAACCCGGTACAGGCCGTCCAGCGCGGAGACCTGGTCCCCGGCGTCGGCCACCGTGGGGTCGCTGCAGCGCCACGGGGCCTCGGGATGCTCGTCCAGGTACTGGATCAGCATCCCGAACTGGGTTCCCCAGTCGCCCAGATGGTTCTGCCGCACCACGTCCGCACCGAGGAACGCCAGCACCCGGACCAGGCTGTCCCCGATCACGGTCGTCCGCAGATGCCCGACGTGCATCTCCTTGGCGATGTTCGGACCGGAGTAGTCCACCACGGTCCTGACCCCCGCCAGCGGGCGGCCGACCCCGAGCCGGGGATCCGCGGACCGGTCGGCCAGCAGGCTCCAGAGCGCGCTGTCGGCCAGCGTCAGATTCAGGAACCCCGGCCCGGACAGGCTCGCCAGCAGCGGCCCGCCGTCGAGCTCCTGGCGCAGCGACTGCGCCAGCGCCCGCGGCGTCGTCCCGGCCGACCCGGCCAGCGACAGGGCGACGTTCGACTGGAAGTCGGCATGCTCGGACGCCCGCACGACCGGGTCGCGCCGGGACAGCGACGGCGGCAGCACCCGGCCCATCGCGGCCGACACCAGGCCCTCCGCCAGGCTCTTCGCCGCCAGCACCTCAGTCACGGGGATGTCCTCTCCGTCAGCACACCGAACGTCGCCGTCCCTGTGCCTGAACAGTAGTAGGACCAATAGGGCGCATACGACTGGTTTCCCCGAACCCGCGGACCCGGGCCTCGGCGGACGGACGCCGACCTCACCCCGCCGGATACAGGTCCTGCCAGGAACGACCCGCAGCCGCTCGGCCCCATCCGTCGAGCAGCGCCACCACCTGGTCCGCGGGGGCCGCGAGCATGAAGTCCTGTGTTCCGCTGCCGACGTCGACGCCGGACTTCTGCTCATGGCTGCCCTCGCTGCAGCAGGTGCAGAGCAGCTTCACGCTGCTGGCAGGCTCCGCCCCGAAGCCCCGATCGGCGAAGCACTCGAACAGCGCTTCTAGATCCTCGGCGCCGGGAGCAGTGACGGTGACCCCGTGCGTGGGCAGTTCGGAGGGTTCGAACAGGAGGATCTCGTCGAAGACGCTGTGCTTGCGGCCTTCCGCGACGCGCGCCCCGGTCGGCTCCCCGTCGTGCAGCACCACCTCTCCGAACCGCCGCCCCGCCGACACCGGCACGCTCACCACCCGGGCCCGGGTCGGGCACAACCGCTGTGCCCACACCACCTCGCGTTCGCCATCGGTGTCCAACCGCACGCAGGCCATGCCGTACCGGCCCACGATCTCCCCGTCCCCCTCGGGAACAGTGATGCCGTAGCCGCTCCAGGCATCCCTGGCGACCGGCCAGTCACGCAGCACCGTCGCGGCGATCCCCAGGTTCCAGTACGCCGGATCCGCCTCCCCGCGCGGTGCCCTGGCGGCGGCCTCCTTGCCGAGTTCGAACGCCTTCTCCCAGTTGCGTAGGAACTTGTGCGCGAGCGCCGCGTCGAACCACCAGATGCTGCTGCCCTCCTCGTCGGGGAAGGAGCGCAGCACCTCCTCGTAGCGGTCGGCGGACAGTTGCCACTCCTCCGCCTTCCAGAAGTCCCGCGCCTGCTCCAGCAGTTGCTTGGCCTCGCTCTTGCGCACCCCGCCCAACCTTCCCCTTGTGCCGACCGCCAGGCACTCCACCTGCGAATTCCGCGAACGCAGTGTGCCACAGACCCGTCCCGGCCGAGCCGGGACTTATTCGCTCATGTGTTCTACTCTGAGATGACGGGGCTATCGAACACATGTACTAGGAGGCGGTATGCGCTGGCAGAATCTGGGCGCTGACAGTGCTGCCGCGCCCGCACTGTTCGGGCTGGACGTGGTGAGCCGGACCTTTGACACGCCGGAGTTCCGCGGGATCACCTTCCACGAAGTGCGGGCGCGGTCGATCATCAACCGGGTGCCGGGCAGTTCGCGGATGGCGTTCGAATGCACGATCAACCCCTACCGGGGGTGCAGCCACGCCTGCGTGTACTGCTTCGCGCGCAGCACCCACGGTTATCTCGACCTGGACACCGGGCACGACTTCGACAGCCAGATCGTCGTCAAGGTCAACGCCGCCGAACTGCTGCGCCGCGAACTGGCCGCGCCGCGCTGGCAGGGCGAGCACATCGCCATGGGCACCAATGTCGACTGCTACCAGCGCGCCGAGGGCCGCTACCGGCTGATGCCCGGCATCCTAGGCGCGCTGCGGGACCGGGCGAACCCCTTCTCCATCCTGACCAAGGGCTCGCTCATCCTGCGCGACCTGCCGATCCTCGAACAGGCGGCCGAGGTCACCGAGGTGTCCACGGCCGTCTCGGTCGGCTTCACCGACCGCGACCTGTGGCACAGCGTGGAACCCGGCACCCCCTCCCCGGGCAAGCGCCTGGAGGTCTGCCGCACGCTGACCGACCACGGCATCCGCTGCGGCGTGCTGATGGCGCCGGTGCTCCCCCATCTCTCGGACTCCCCCGAGCAGTTGGACGCCACCGTCCGCGCGATCGCCGCCAGTGGCGCGACGTCCGTCACCCCGCTGGTGCTGCATCTGCGCCCCGGCGCACGCGAGTGGTACTTCCAGTGGCTCGCCCGGTACCGGCCCGACCTGGTCCGCCGCTACGAGTCGCTCTACCGCAACAGCGCCTACGCCCCCGCCTGGTACCAGCGCCGGATCACCCGCCAGGTCCAGGAACTCGCCGCCGGGTACGGCATGCGCGATCGGCGCACCCCACGCGGGACGGCGCCGGAGCCTTCCCCGGACGAGAAGACCGAGAAGACTCCGGCGCCGACGCAGCTCAGGCTCATCTGACCGGCCGCGGGGTCAGTTGAGGCTGTCCCGCAGGCGGCGCAGCGTCGTCGCCGCATCCGCCAGGCCCGCGGCCTGCGCCTCCGCGGCGGCCTTGTCCAGGCGCTCCCGCGCCGCCGGGGCCCGGTCCAGGGCACGGCCTTCCACCAGCGCCGCCATCCGGACCGACTCGAACCGGGCCGGCGCCTCGGCATAACCCGCCCGGTCGTACGCCGCGACAGCCTGCTCGAACGCCGCCAGCGCCTCCGCAGGGCGCCCCGCGGCGGCGTGCACATGGCCGCGGGTGTGGGAGCACTGCGCCACATCGACGTCCACGCTGAGGAACTGCTCGCGCGCCAGGTCCTGAGACTCCTCGCGCAGTTGGTCCGCCTGGTCCACGTAGCCGAGGGCTTCCTCGGCCGCTTCCGCGCCGCGGGCCTCGATCGCCTCGGCGGCGAAGGTGCGCAGCGTGTCGGTCAGGTCGGGGAGGCACGGCGCCTCCGCGTGGGAGGCCAGCGCGCGTTCGAGCGCCGCCCGGGCAGCCTCCCAGTTGCCGGCCGCCGCCAGTGCGCCGGCGGCACCCGCGGCGGCGGAGGTCAGCGGTCCCTTCTCGGACCAACGGCTGACGGCGTCGGCCAGCCGAAGGAACTCCTTCGCGGCCTCACGCGGCTCCCCCAGCGACAGCAGGGAGTTGGCCAGATCGACGCGGATCTGGGCCGTCAACTGCTCAGCCGAGGATGGCACTTGGCCTTCTCCATCCGAACTGTCCGCGCCGTTCGCGACATCCGGACCCGTCTGGTCCACCAGGGTCTCCAGCACGGCCACCGCGTCGGCGGTCGAGCCCTGGGCGCGCAGCGCTCGGCTCAACTCCCAGCGCACCGACCGCGCTTGCTGCGGCTCGCGCTCGCGGTCCAGTCGCGCCGCCGCCTCCGAGAACGCCCGCACCGCGGTCGGGTACTGCTTGGCCCGCAACGCGGTGTCGCCGAGCAACCGGTGCAGCGGCGTCAACTCGTCCGGGGGGATGTCGGCGGGGGCCTCCGCAAGGCCGCGCTCGATCTCGGCCATCGCCTCGGCGTTGCGTCCCTGCGACCGGAGCGCGAGCGCCAGCAGCAGACGGCCGCGCGGCATCCGCCAGGGCCAGTCCCACGCGGTGAAGATCTCGATGGCCCGGCGGGCGGAGGCCTCGCCCTCCACCGGCGCACCGTGGGTGGCCTGGTACTCCGCGAGCACCTCGTGGGCCAGGGAGACCTGGGTCGCCCGGTCGGTGGAGTCGCCCTCGGCGATCAGGGTCTGCGCCTCCGCGGTGAACTGCTCGGCCCAGCGGGTGTGCTGCTCGGGTGCGTCGGTGTGCAGCAGTGCGTGACGTGCCGTCAGCACCCGGCTCTGACGCACCACCAGCTTCCGGCCCAGGGCATCGCGCCGCGCCTCCTCCGTGTCGAAACCGGCGGCCATCAGGACCTCGAAGCGTGCCAACAGGTCGTCGAAGACCGGCCAGGCCGCTTCCGCCGCGGCGGCGGCATCAGTGACGTCGTCCCGCGTGGCCTCGCACCACGCGAGCCGCGACTCGGACGCCAGCATCCTCGCCGAGGAGCCGGCCGGGCCCGTCTCGTCTCCACCTTCGGCCTGGTGGGCCCGGGTGTAGTGCTCCACGGCCTCGCGCAGTCGGGCGGCGCAGGCGTCCCAGTCCTGCCGCTTGGTCGCGCGGTGCGCCAGTTCCGACGCGATCTCGCCGCGCAGCAGGTCGTCGACGGCATCGCCCTCGTCCGCCGCCCGCTCCAGCAGCGCGTCCCAGAGCAGCCGGGAGCCGGGGTGGTTCTCCCGGTCCAGGCGGCGTACCTCGGCGACGAGTTCGGCGAAGTTCTGGGGGATCTCAGCAGTGGATGACGTCGTGGATGACGCCGTGGGCGCGGTCCCGGCAGCGGCGCCGGCGGCCGGCTCGGCCAGGGCCGAGGTCTGCACGCCCAGGTTCAGCTGTGCTGCCAGCGGCTGGGCCGCGAGGCGCTCCCGGCGGCGCGCGGACACCGTGTCGTTCCCGTTGCGGGTGTCGAAGCGCGACGCCAGTTCGTCGGCCTGCCCGGCGACGGCGTCCCGGAGCGACGCGACGGTCCACTCCGCCCCGAGCGGCCCGGCGCAGGGCAGCTGCCCGTGGCCGGTGTCGACCAGCCGGGCCAGGAGCAGTTGCACGGCGGTGAGGAAGCTTAGGCGACTGGCCAGGGACGCGGTGAAGTCGAACAACGACCGGTTCTGGGCCAGCAGTTCGAGGCCGCGGGCCTCGTTGCCGGTCAGCGCGCAGAACTCCAGGTGCCGGCCCACCGCGTTGAGTTCCGCCTCCTTCCCACGCACCTTGCGGTAGCCGGTGAGGTGCGCCGCCCGCGCGTCGTCGGACCGCCCGAGCCGCAGCAGCGGCAGCAGGGCCAGCGCCTGGCTGTTGTGGGGCTCCTCGTCGCAGCTGCGCCGGCCGTCGAAGGTCGGCTGCAGCTCCGCCAGCGCCTTCCGGTCGTCTCCGCGCCGGATGTGGTGGTTGGCGCGGTCCCGGGCCTCGCAGGCCTCGCAGTCGGTGAACTCCGTCCGTCCGCGGGTGGCCCACAACTCGTAGGCCAGCTCCTCCCGTTCGCCCACCTGCTGGGCCAGGCTGTACTCCTGGGCGTAGACGGGCTGCAGGCCGTGGCCTGCCTCCTGGTAGCGGCGGCGCATCTCGGCGATCCAGCCGCGGATCGAGGCGAGCGGCACGTCCGGTGTGGACAGCAGGCCGTTGGCGACCCATTTGAAGAACCAGAACAGCCGGCGGACCTCGGACTCGTCGAACGCCTTGGGGTTCTCGTCCCACAGCCCCAGCAGCCGGGCGAACGCGACCGGGTACTTCACCGTCTCGCCGCTGCCGTGGTAGGCGCTCATCAGCTCCACCAGGGCCGACACGGTGACCTCGGGGTCGCCGAACTCCTCGGCGGCCTCGACCAGTTCCTCGGCGACCGCGGCGGTGGCGCGTCCCTTGGGCCGCTCCCGGTTCTCGCGCAGGGCCAGGAAGAACTCGTCCCTCGTGGTGGGTGCGGTCATGACTGGGCCTTCTCCTGTCCGGGGCCGGTGGGGCCGGCGGCCTGGGTCGCGAACTCGAGCAGGCCCAGGAACGAGCGGTTGAGCAGCGCGTGGTCGGTCGGTCGCAACGGCCGCCGGGAGAGCAGCAGCGCCTGACCGTAGAGCGCCTCGATCGCCGTCTCGGACAGCTGCGGGTCGGCCGTCCCGGCCATTTCCGCGAGCTTGCGGATCAATGGGTTGAGGTGATTGAGGATCAGCTGTGCGCGGGGCGTGGAGGCACTCAGCGAACCGAGGATCCCGGCCCACAACTCGTCTGCCTTGGAGGACAGTTCGGAGCGGCGGCGCTCATGGCGGGCCTCCCGGTTGTCCACCAGCATGGCGGGCACGCCCACCGGCTGGAAGGAGCGCAGCGCCACATCGGTGTCGAACCGGTCCGCCACCGCACGGGCCCGGGCCAGGAACGGCGCGGCGGCCAGCTCGGCCGCCGGGTCGACGCTGTCGAGGTGCGCGCTGACGGTCTCCGGGTCCAGGTCCGCGACGGTGACGCCGGGCCGGACCAGCGGGAGCTGGTGCACCAGGTCCCGGTCGTAGACGTAGCCGCCGTTGACCACGCCCATCCCGGCGGCGGCGGCGATCGGCGCGACCTGCCGGAACTCCTCGACGGTCTGGGTGACCAGCACCACCGGGTGGGCGCGGGCGAACTCGTCCAGGCTGACGGTGCCGTCCGTGGTCTCGAAGGGCAGCCACGGCAGCAGCAGCGCGAGCAACTGGTCGTCGTAGCGGGCCAGTGCCTTCACCGCGAGGTGGTGCACGTCCAGGAAGCGCCGCAGCAGCGCCAGGTCCGAGGCGGCCAGTCCGGTCAGCCACTGGCGCACCCGCTCGCCGATCGCGTCCCGGACCGCGGCCAGCGTCTCGTCCTCGTACAGCGCCTCCCGCGAGGCGGTGGGACGCAGACCGGTGGTGTCCACCACGCAGGACACGAAGAAGGCCCAGTCCGGCACCAGTTCGGTGGCCTGGTCGGACAGCAGCATCCCCTTGAGGTGCACCCGGTTGCCGGACCGCTTGGTCGGGTGCGCGGGCGTCGGCAGCACGAACGCCACGCCCTTCAGCCCGACCAGCGGGATGTCCAGGTCGATGGTGTCCAGCGGGTTGAAGTCGAAGACCTGCCTGCCGTACGCGGCCAGCGCCTCGCGGCGGGCCAGGGGCGAGCCGTACGGCCGCTCCCACACCGGCGGGGTGTCGTTCACCCGGACCACGTCGCCGTGCCGGTCCACCACCTCGACCTGGTAGCGCAGCAACGAGCCGAAGTGGCGCGCCAGTTGCACCACCCGGCCGGGCTCCAGCCACTCGCTGCCGTCGGCGCGCGGGGTCAGCGTCACCGTGGTCCCCGGCTGCGCGACCGATCCGACGGGCAGGGTGCGGATGCTGTACGTGCCGTCGCTGCGGCCGTGCCACTCGACGGCGGGCGCGCCCGGTTCGCGGGCGCTGCGCGACACCACGGTGATCTCGTCCGCGACGACGAAGCAGGCGAGCAGACCGATGCCGAACTGGCCGATGAAGTCGGCACGCGCGGCGGACAGGTCGAGTTCGCCGTCCGCGCCGCGCTTGGAGGAGCGGCCGATGGTGGCGAGGAAGGTGTGCACGTCCGACTCGGTGAGCCCGACGCCGGAGTCCTCGACCACGATGCCGCCGCCCGCGTCGGTGCGGATGGTGATCCGCGCCGGGGCCGAGGGGTCGAGCAGGCGCCGCGCGGTGATCGCGTCCACGGCGTTCTGCATCAGTTCCCGCAGGTAGACCCGGGGAGAGGAGTAGAGGTGGTGGGACAGCAGGTCGACAAGGCCGCGCAGGTCGACCTGGAAGGTGTGGCCCGGCTGGGGTGTGGTCACTGGAGTGCTTCCTACTTCCTCTTCTTGCATTCCTGGCGCGCCGTGGCGAACACCCGCCCCGCGTTCCCGGCGTAGCCCCACGGCAGTCTGGTCGGACGGTCGCCGATCCTCCGGAACAGGTCGTGGGCGGTGGCCCGGTCGCCCGCGAGCCAGAACGCCATGGCGAAGGCGTTGAGCGCGGCATGGGGCGAATCGGTCGGGGCGTACGCCGGGTGCAGCACCGAGGCGGCGGCGGCCTCCTTGAGCTCGACCAGGACGCCGCCGCTGCGCATGTACGCGGCGTCCTCGCCCTTGGGCAGGTCCAGCCAGTGCTCAAGGTGCGCGGTCGCGGTCAGCACGCCGATGCCGCTGCCGGGCGGGGCCTGCTCCAGCGACCGCCGGGCGAAGCCGTGCATCTGCTCGTGCGACCCGCTCCACTTCGCGCAGATCTGCTGCAGCATCGACGCGTGCAGGGCCACATGGTGCGGGTCGCGGCGGACCCCGGCCTCGAACCGGCGCCGGGTCACCTCGTGTCCGTGCTCCAGGCCGCGCGAGATCGTGGTCAGGAAGCACCACGGGGTGGCCGACTCGGGGTCGGCCTCGACCGCGGCGTAGAGGGGGGCCTCGGCGGCCTGCAGCCTCTCGTGGAAGATCCGGAACTTCTCCTGCGAGACCTGCGAGGCACGGGCGCCGGTACGCGCCTCCCAGGCCCAGGCCACGTGCCGGGCGCCGGAGAGGGTGAGCGCGAGGGCGTTGCCCGGCTGCCGCTCGGGGAGCGTGAGCAGGAAGTCGCCGCCGAGGTCGTCGACGCAGGTGATCAGCCAGGTCAGCCGCTCGTGGTCGCCCCGCTCCCGGCAGGGCCGCAGGATCGCCTCCATCGCGGGCCAGTCCGCGTGCGCCACGGCGTTCCGCAGCGCGGCGAGCTCCGGGTCCCCGTAGGTGGGGTCGACCGGCACCGGCTTCGGGCCGCCGGCGGCGGTGGTGCTGCCGGAGCCGGTGGCACTGGTGGCGGCGCGGCCGGCGCCGCCGACGCCGGACGAACCGCGCTTCGCGAACGTGCGGACGGCTATGGCGGCCCCGATCGCGGCAGGCCCCAGCAACGCAAGGTTTGACACGTGTTCGTTCCCCTCCAACGGCCGCCCCGGCGGATCACACGGTCGGCAGAGCGCAGACTAACCGACTCCCTCCACGCCCGGACACCGGGTTAAGGGCCCCGCCGCAATTGCGAACCCGCGCGTGGAAACGCCAAAGGCCGCCCTTCCCGGAAGAAGGACGGCCTCGCTGTGCGCCGCCAGGGACTCGAACCCCGGACCCGCTGATTAAGAGTCAGCTGCTCTAACCAACTGAGCTAGCGGCGCTTGATCTGTGTGACGTCGGCAGTGGCTTTTCGCCGCTGTTTGGGCACAGCGGAAATACTACCTGACCTGCGCGGGTGCTTCCGACCACCCCCTGCTTTGCGGGGTCAGCCGCTGCCGGTCTGGACGTCCTTGGCGGCGCGGACCGCGGCGTGGACGGCGGAGGCGACCGGGTCCTGGCGGGTGAGGGCGGCGAGGCGCTGGCGGGCCCTGCGGTTGGCGACCGGGCCCGGGTAGAGCCGGCGGGTGAGGTCCACGGCGTGGGCGAGGGCGGCGAGTTGGAGTGAGCGGGGGTCGGCCTCGGGGTTGTCGACGGCGTCGGTGACCAGGGCGGCTGCCAGCTTGTGGGCGGCGGCGCCCCGGTCGGTCACGGTGTACTGGGTGATCGGGATCAGCCCGAGCAGCTTCCAGACGCGGCGTTGGGCGAGCCCTCGGTCCACCAGCGACTGCAGGTACGGTTCGGCGGCCCGCCGGGACAGCCGGTTGACGCAGGAGCGGACCCGGGCGCCGCGCGGAGGCGCGGCGTAGCCGGAGAGGGTGGTGACTGCGGCGTCCAGGGCGGGGTGCCCGAAGGGGCCCGGGTGGAGCAGCACCAGGCGGTTGCGTTCCAGGGCGGCGGCCCCGGCGGCCAGCAGCTCGGCGAGGGTGCCGCCGGCGAGGGCGAGGCGGAAGTGGCTGGGCTGGCGGAGGCGGGGGGCGTTGCGGGGGTCGTTGCGGGGGTCGTTGCGGGGGTCGTTCGGGGACGCGCAGAGCAGGAGCAGGTCCTCGGGGAGGGTGGTGCCGTACGCGTCCATGCCAGGTGCATCCCCCGCGGGGCGGGGTGGTGAACCCTGCGCGGGGCGGGAAGGGGGGTTTGGTGCTGGGGTTGGTTCGCTGGGTGCGGGTGGTGCGGGGCTGGGCGCGCAGTTCCTCGCGCCCCTGGGTAGGTGGGATGAAGCGAAGGTGGGGTCGGTGCGGGATGGCGCGGGGCTAGGCGCGCAGTTCCTCGCGCCTCGGTGCGGGTGGGGGCGGGGTGGGGGGCGGTTCCTCGTGTCGCTGGGTGGGTGGGTTTTGGGCGGGGCGGGAACAGAGTGGGGGGCTGGGCGGTTGCCAGGCAGGACAGGGGTCGTTGGAGTCGTATCCGTGGGAGCACCGCCGTGAGTCAGTCCGAACCGCTCGAAACGCCAGATGTCGCGTCGGGGGTTCCCGACCTCGCCGCGCAGGTTCCCGGGCGGGCCCGGGGTTCGGCGGAGACGCCGCTGTCGATCCTCGATCTGGCGACCGTCGGCGCGGGCTACACCCCCACCCAGGCCCTGGCCGCGACCACTGCGCTGGCCCGGAAGGCCGAGGAGTGGGGCTTCCACCGGTTCTGGGTGGCCGAGCACCACGGCATGCCCGGCGTCGCCAGCTCCGCCCCGGCGGTGCTCCTGGCGCATCTGGCCGCCGCGACCTCGACCATCCGGCTCGGCTCCGGCGGTGTGATGCTGCCGAACCACGCCCCGCTGGTGATCGCCGAGCAGTTCGGCACCCTGCACGCGCTGCACCCCGGCCGGATCGACCTCGGCCTCGGCCGCGCTCCCGGCACCGACCAGGCGACCGCCCGCGCGCTGCGCCGCGGGGTGCTGGACGAGACCGCCGAGGAGTTCCCGCAGCAGCTCAGCGAGCTGACCCGGTTCCTGGACGCCGACTTCCCGGCCGGCCACCCGTACCAGCGGCTGCGTGCGGTGCCGGGTGAGGCGAGCGCGCCGGGCGGGGGCCGTCCGCCGATCTGGCTGCTGGGCTCCTCCGGCTTCAGCGCACAGCTGGCCGGGCGGCTGGGCCTGCCGTTCGCCTTCGCGCACCACTTCAGCGCCGGGAACACCGTCCCCGCGCTGGACCTCTACCGGCAGTCGTTCCGCCCGTCCGAGGTGCTGGCGGAGCCGTACACGCTGATCGGCGTGGGCGCGGTGGCGGCCGACAGCAGCGCGCAGGCGCGGCGGCTGGCCGGGTCCGGGGCGCTGGCGATGCTGCGGCTGCGGCGCGGGCAGCCCGCGCTGGTGCCGACACCGGAGGAGGCGGAGGCGCACCCGTACACCCCGGCCGAGCGCGAGTTCCTCGACGCCTGGCTGTCGAACGTGGTGCTGGGCGATGCGGCCGAGGTCCGCGAGGGCCTGCTGGAGCTGCGGAAGCGGACCGGCGCGGACGAGCTGATGATCACCAGCAATATCCACGGGCACGAGGCCAGGCACCACTCCTACCAGCTGATCGCGCAGGCGTACGGCCTCACTACGTGAACCGGACGACCGATGACGCGGCCTCTCCGCTGCAGGAACTGCGGGACGATCGCCTCGCCGCGGCCGGTGTCCGGCTGCTGCTGAAGCGGGACGACCTGCTGCATCCCACCGTCCCCGGCAACAAGTGGCGCAAGCTGCTGCCCAATCTGGCCGAGGCCAGGGCCGCGGGCCAGGACACCCTGCTGACCTTCGGCGGGGCCTACTCCAACCACCTCCGGGCCACCGCCGCGGCCGGGCGGGAGTCGGGTCTGCGCACCGTCGGAGTGGTACGGGGCGACGAACTGCGTGGCCGCCCCCTCAACGCCTCGCTGGCCCAGGCTGCCGACTGGGGCATGGAGTTCGACTTCATCGACCGCGGCACCTGGCGGCGGCGGATGTCCGCCGAGGTGCTGGGCGAACTGCGCCGGCGGCACGGGCCCGCCCTGGTGGTCCCCGAGGGCGGCAGCAATGCCGCCGGGGTGCGCGGGTGCGTGCCGCTTGGGCAGGAGTTGGCGGGTTCCGGCGCCGAGGTCGTGGCTGTCTCGGTCGGCACCGGCGGCACCCTGGCCGGACTCGCCGCCGGTCTGGCACCGCAGCAGCGCGCCATTGGTTTCGCGGCCCTGAGCCACGCCCCGCTGGACGCCGAGACCGCCGCGCTGCAAGTGGAGGCCTTCGGTCGGCGTACCTCGAACTGGCGGATCGAGGAGGGCTACTGCTTCGGCGGCTACGGCCGCAGCACGCGTGAACTCGTCGCGTTCGCCGAGGAGTTCAAGGCCGCGCACGGGATCGTCCTCGATCTCGGATATGAGGCCAAGGCCCTCTTCGGAGTCTTCGCCGAGCTGGCCCGCGGGGAGTTCCGACCTGGCACAACCGTGGTCGCGGTGCTCGCGGGTTAAGCGAGGCTCAAGAGAAATTGGTCTAGTCCTAGGTCTAGTCCATCCTATTGACGCCCAGCCGTCATCTCCTCCACTGTGAGCACCGGTACAGACCTTTCTTCCTCTCCCCCTCGAGGAGCACCGGTGTTCCGTACAACCCCCACACGCGCGCGCACGCGCAGCAGGACCCGCACCCGCGTACTCGCCGCCGTCGGTACCGCCGCGCTCGCGGCGACCGCTCTGGTCACGGCGGGCGGAGGCAGCGCGCAGGCCTCCGTCACCGCCTCGGCCGCCCTGAGCAGCAACTGGTACGCCGCGGCGCCGTACCTGATGCCGCTGGACAACGACCCGCCCAACCCGGTCGACGTGATGAACGCGACCGGCCTGAAGGCCTTCCAGCTCGCCTTCGTACTCGCCCCCAACGGCGGCGGCTGTACGCCGACCTGGGGCGGCACCGCCCCGGTCTCCTCGGACACCGCGGTCGCCTCGACCATCAGCAGCATCCGCGCGGCCGGCGGCGACGTCTCGATCTCCATCGGCGGCTACGGCGGCACCAAGCTCGGCCAGACCTGCGGCACCCCGGCCGCGACCGCCGCCGCGTACCAGCAGGTCATCACCAAGTACGGGCTGCACGCCATCGACTTCGACCTGGAGGAGCCGGAGTACGAGAACACCGCGGCCGTCGCCAACGAGGTCGGCGCGGCGCAGATCCTGCAGCAGAACAACCCCGGCCTGTACGTCTCCATCACCACCGCCGGGACGGCGGCCGGCACCGGCTGGTTCGGCACCCAGATGCTGCTCCAGGCCAAGGCGGACGGCTTCACCCCCAACAACTACTCGATCATGCCGTTCGACGGCGGCTTCAACGGCGCGGCCTCGCAGATCTCCGCGCTGCAGGCGTTCAACTCGCTGCTGATGAGCACCTTCGGCTGGACCTCCGCCAACGCGTACGCCCATGAGGGCATCTCGCAGATGAACGGACGCAGCGACAGCGGCGAGATCTTCACCCAGACGGACTTCCAGACCGTGCTGGACTTCGCCACCAGCCACGGCCTGGCCCGTTTCACCAACTGGTCGGTGAACCGCGACCGGCAGTGCACGCCGGCCGACAACGGCGGCCGCACCTCCGGGACCTGCAGCAGCGTGGCCCAGAACGCCTGGGACTTCACCAAGTTCAGCGTGAAGTTCGCCGGGGCGACCCCGCCCACCACGCCGCCGACGACCACCCCGCCGACCACGACCCCGCCCACCGGCGGCAGCGGTTGCGCCGGACTGACGGCGTGGAACTCCACCTCGATCTACACCAACGGGATGACGGTCAGCTACGGCGGCCACAAGTGGACCGCCAAGTGGTGGACCCAGAACGACCTCCCGGGCAGCCCGGTGGGCGTCTGGACCGACAACGGCCCTTGCTGACACCTGAACTGACGGTCTGACAGACCGACAGCAAACAGCAGCGGGCGGTCTCCCCGGTAGCCGGGGAGCCCGCCCGCACTGTCATGCGTACCGGCGGACGCTCAGCTGTGCCAGCTGACCGGCGAGCGGTAGTCGGGACGGCGCTCGGGGCGCTGCCAGCGGGCCTGCGCCTGGGCGTCGCCCGCCGCGCCGCCGCCGGCCTTGCCCTTGCCGCCCTTGACCGGGTGGGCCGCGGCACGGGCCAGCAGCACCGCGGTCAGCGCGGCCAGTTCCTCGTCGGCGAGCGAGCCCTTGACGACCCGGACCAGGGTGTCGGGAGGGGTGGGGTCGATGACGGTGGTCATGAGTGGGTGCCTCCGGTTACTGGGGCGGGTTGCCGTGCTTGCGCTGCGGCAGGTCGGCGTGCTTGCTGCGCAGCATGTGCAGGGCGCGGATCAGGATGTGCCGGGTCTCGGCGGGGTCGATGACGTCGTCCACCAGGCCGCGTTCGGCGGCGTAGTAGGGGTGCATCAGCTCGTCCTTGTACTGCTTGACCATCTGGGCCCGCATCGCCTCGGGGTCGTCGGCGGCGGCGATCTGGCGGCGGAAGATGACGTTGGCCGCGCCCTCGGCGCCCATCACCGCGATCTCGTTGGTGGGCCAGGCGTAGGCGAGGTCGGCGCCGACGCTGCGGGAGTCCATCACGATGTAGGCGCCGCCGTAGGCCTTGCGCAGCACCAGCGAGATGCGCGGCACGGTGGCGTTGCAGTAGGCGTAGAGCAGCTTGGCGCCGTGCCGGATGATGCCGCCGTGCTCCTGGTCCACGCCCGGCAGGAAGCCCGGCACGTCCAGCAGGGTGACCAGCGGGATGTTGAAGGCGTCGCACATCTGCACGAAGCGCGCGGCCTTCTCGCTGGCGTGGATGTCCAGCACCCCGGCCAGGGACTGCGGCTGGTTCGCCACGATGCCCACGACCTGGCCGTCCATCCGGGTCAGCGCCACGATGATGTTGGTCGCCCAGCGCTCGTGGATCTCCATGTACTGGCCGTCGTCGGCCAGCACCTCGATCACCTTGCGCATGTCGTACGGGCGGTTGCCGTCGGCCGGGACCAGGTCGAGCAGCGCCTCGCAGCGGCGGTCCGCCGGGTCCTCGGTCGGCTCGACCGGCGGGGTCTCCCGGTTGTTCTGCGGCAGCAGCGAGAGCAGGAAGCGGACCTCCTCCAGGCAGGTGCGCTCGTCGTCGTAGGCGAAGTGCGACACCCCCGACACCTCGGAGTGGACGTCGGCGCCGCCGAGGCCGTTCTGCGAGATCTTCTCGCCGGTGACGGCCTGGACCACGTCAGGACCGGTGATGAACATCTGCGAGGTCTCGCGGACCATGAAGATGAAGTCGGTCAGCGCCGGCGAGTACGCCGCGCCGCCCGCGCACGGGCCGAGCATCACGCTGATCTGCGGGATGACACCGGACGCCCGGGTGTTGCGCTGGAAGATGCCGCCGTAGCCGGCCAGCGCGGTGACGCCCTCCTGGATCCGGGCCCCGGCGCCGTCGTTCAGCGAGACCAGCGGCGCACCGGCCTGGATGGCCATGTCCATGATCTTGTGGATCTTCTGCGCATGGGCCTCGCCCAGCGCCCCGCCGAAGATCCGGAAGTCGTGCGCGTAGAGGAAGACCGGGCGGCCGTGGACAGTGCCCCAGCCGGTGATCACACCGTCCGTGTAGGGCTTGTTGTTCTCCAGCCCGAAGCCGGTGGCCCGGTGCCGGCGCAGCTGCTCGACCTCGTTGAAGGAGCCGTCGTCCAGCAGCAGGGCGATCCGCTCGCGGGCGGTGAGCTTGCCCTTGGCGCGCTGCGCCTCGGTGGCCCGGTCGCTCGGGCCCGCGTGGGCCTGCGCCTGGATGGCGTGCAGTTCGGCGACGCGCCCCCGGCTGTCGCCGCCGCCGACCGCCGGGACGGCCGGAGCCTCCGGGGCGGACGGGGCTGCGGCGGTCGCCGCAGCCGTGGCCACAGCAGCCTCACGCAGATCGCTCATCGCAGAACCACCATCTCTGGAACTCCAAGTCTGTCCGGATCGGTCCGTCCCTGGAAGGGCGGACCGGCCCACCCTTCGACACTACGAGGCACACCCGTTCGTGCGAGGGGTCGATTCCGTACAAGACCTGACGCGAATAGCTGGCAGAGCTGGACAGGACCAGATACCCGGCGACCTGCGCAGGTGCCTCCCACCAGCGGATCCGCCCGGAAACCAATTCTTGGATGGTTCATACGTTTTTCACTAATCGCCACTATGGTCTGCGCATGTCCACCTCCAGCCCCACCGAGCTCCCGAAGCCGTCCGAGCCCGCCGACGACGAGACAGCCCCCGTCGAGTCGTCCGCCACCACGGTTCTGACCAAGGATTCCGAGGATTCCGAAGACGCGCCCGCCACCCCCAAGGTGTGGACGCCGCGCCCCAATGACGTACTCAGCCCCGAGGACAAGGACCCCGAGGACCTGACCGACGAGGAGCTGGAGGACATCACCTCCGGCGGCCTGTCGAAGGGGATCCTCGGCGGCGCGGCGGCCATCAGCGCCGCGGCCCTCGGCCTGGTCTCGATCTCCGGCACCTGGTTCAGCACGATCATCCTGACCCAGACCCAGTTCAACGCGAGCCTGAACGCCTCCGGCAAGTCCACCGCGACGCAGCTCGCCGAGGGCTACACCGGCCCGTGGCACACGATGGCCTGGCACAACGGCATCTTCGCCGCCGTGGCGATCCTGGTCGGCGCCGCGGTGCTGTTCGGCGCCCAGTTCCTGGCCGTCCGGGTCACCCCGAACTGGATCAAGGCAGTGGCCATCGCCGCCGTCGTGCTGGGCTTCGTCGGCCTGCTGGTCTCGGCCGGCATGTACTTCGACTGGTTCAGCACCGCGATCCACGTGCCGCCGCAGACCGCCGCGACCACCCCGGCCGGCTGAGCCGTCCCCGTACGTACCCGCACTCCCCCGTACTCTCCCCGAGGGGCCTGCACCTGCGCGAAAGCGCTGGTCAGGCCCCTCTTTCCATGACTCGTACGGGCGAAATCCCGGGGTTCACGGCCGCGCCTCGCCCGGCTCCGTCCGCGGGTTCGCCATGGTCGTCCCATGACGACGCTCAAGACCGCGACCGCACCCAGGAGCCTGGTCCGCGCCCTCGCCGCGCTCGGCCTCGCCGCCTCGCTCGTCGGCCTGCAGGCCCCGGGCGGATCGGCCGCCGAGACGCCCCAGGCCGGGGTCCAGTACCAGCGCATCGCCCATCCGGTGACGGCCTCGCCGCGCGAGGTGGTCGAGGTGTTCTGGTACGACTGCCCGCACTCCTACCAGCTGGCCCAGCCGCTCCGGGACTGGGCCGCGCGGCAGAACCCGCCGGTGACCGTCCGGCACATCCCGGCCGCCTGGGCGGACCAGCCCGAGGAGATGGCCTACGCCCGGCTCTACTACACCCTGGACAGGCTCGGCCTGGCCGACAAGCTGGAGCACGAGGTCTTCCACGCCGTCCGCGACCAGCACTGGGACCTGACCCAGCCGGACGCCCTGAACAACTGGGCCGAACAGGAGGGCATCGACCAGCAGCAGCTGACCGACGCCTGGAACTCGCCCGAGGTGCAGCGGGAGACCCAGGACGCCCCGGCCCTGCGGGAGCACTACGACGTCCATGAGATGCCCAGCGTGGTGGTCGGCGGCACCTACCGCACCTCGCCGTTCATGGTGTCCGACGGCGTGGCCGGCACCGTCCCGGTGGTCGACTACCTGCTGAAGCGCTCGACCGCGGACGCCGCGGCCCATGCGGCGGCGCACCGCCCGGCTCACCCCTCGGCGCGCCCGGCGGTCCGCCCGCGGAAGTCGTAGCGCCGCCCGTACCCGGCCAGGACCCGGCTCATCCCCAGCGGGGGGTGCAGCCGGGCCGGGGCCGTGGTGTGGATCGGGAAGACCACCCGGGGGCGCATCCGCTCCAGCATGTGGTGCAGCTGGTCCTGGTCGGCGTGCCCGGAGCAGCCGATCTGGCGCAGTTCGACACCGAGCGCCGCCAGCCAGTCGGTGAAGGGCTCCCAGCGCGGTTCGAACGGACCCAGCGGCTCGCCGTTGGCGTGCACCAGGACGCTCGCCGGGAAGCCCTCCCCCACCGGCAGGTCCAGCAGCGAGGGCAGGTCGTCGGGGTCGGGGGCGACCACGTACCTGGACGGGGCGCCGTGCACGTCCGACAGCGGGACCTCCGCCGCCGACAGCACCTCGGCCCGGCCGCCGACGCCCGCCAGCCGCAGGAACGCGGCGACCGGCGCGGGCCAGACCACGCTGCGGCCCGCCGCCCCGGCCAGGCCGAGGAAGGCGCCGACCCGCTCCAGGTCCCGCGCGTACATCGACAGCAGTACCAGGCCCGGCGTCCGCTCCAGCGCGGCGGCGAAGTCCCGCTCCACGTCGGCCTCGCCCCGGAGCGGGCCGCGCGTCTCCCAGCCCAGCGTGGTCCCCTCGGTGACCAGCACGTCGCAGTCGGCGGCGCGGTCGGTGAAGCCCCAGGAGCGCTGCGGATGGCGGCCGTGGAACCGGATGTCGCCGGTGAAGGCGAGCGTCCCGTCGGAGGTGTGCACCAGGTAGCCGGAGGCGCCGGGGACGTCGTGGTCCACCGCGACGCACTCCACCTCCATCGGGCCGACCGCGACCCGCTGCCGGTCGTCCAGCCGGTGCCAGTGCGGGTCGCCGTGGGCCAGCCCCTGCCCGCTGGCGTCCAGGGCCCGCAGCAGGTCCACCGCGTCGGTGTGGGCGTGCACGGGGATGTCGGCGCGGACGAAGCCGGCCAGGCCGACGTGGTCGATGTGGGGATGGCTGACGAACACCGCGGTGTCCCCGGCCGCGCCGACCGGTTCGGCCAGCGGCGATCCCGGGTCGAGCGCGGCGGGGTCGAACAGGCCGGGGATGTGCGGGGCGACGTCCAGCCGCAGCCGGTCGGCGAGCTCGCGCCCGGGACGGGTCCGCACCGGGGCCCGGAACGGGTCCCGTCCGCTGGGGATGTCGAGGCCGATGTCCAGCAGCACCCGGTGGGCGCCGTCACGGACCATCACCTTGCTTCCGCCGATGACGCCGAGGCCGCCCCAGAACTCGATGGTGACCATGCGTCAGTACTCCTCGTTCGATTGCTTGCCGGACGGCTGCCCGCCGCCGGCCAGGGCCCCGGCCGCCCAGGCCCGCAGCGGGTCGAGCAGGCCCTCGACCTCCGCGGCGACCGCGTCGGCCGGGCCGTCCGCGCGGCCGAAGCGGTCGATGTAGCCGGTCGCGGCGCCGAGCACCAGGCCGGGGGCGATGTCATTGCGCCAGTGGTCGCCGACCACCAGGATCCGTCCCGGCGCTCCGGTCAGGGCCAGCTCGCGCCGCAGCAGCCGGTGCAGTCCGGCCGGTTTTCCGGTGCCGGAGACCACCTGGTCCACCAGCGGCAGCAGCTCGAGCCGGCGCAGCAGCAGGTCCAGCCCCTCGGCCGGGCTGTTGGTGGCGAGCACCACCCGCACCCCGTCCGCCCGCAGCCGCGCCAGCAGGTCGGCGTAGCCGGACGGGACCTCCAGGGCGCAGCCGGGGCCGTTCATCCACTCCCTGGTGGCCAGGAAGGCGGCGTCGAGATCCTCCTGCTCCAGGCCGTGGCGCAGGCCGAGCAGGGCGACGGCCTCCCAGCCGTCCACCGCCTCGGGCACGGCCGATCCCGGTGCGCCTGTCGCGAGGAAGCCGTCCACCCCGTCCAGCAGCACCCGGCCGGCCGGGCCGCCCAACCGCTCGGCGGTGAGGGCGGCATAACGACGGACCGGGCCGTCGCCCCGGTAGAGCGTCCCGTCGAAGTCGGTGACCAGCACGGCCTGGGCGGGGTCAGCCACGGACGCCTCCGGCGGTGGACATCGCGCCGGTGATGAAGTGGCGCTGCAGGGCGAGGAAGAAGGCCAGCACCGGCACGGTGGTGAAGACCACCGCCGCCGAGAGGCCGGTGTAGTCGGTGCCGTCGGACCCGGCGAAGGCGGCGAGGCCGACCTCGACCGGCTGGACCCCTGCGCTCTGGGTCATGATGAACGGCCAGAGGAAGGAGTTCCAGCTGGCCAGGAACACATTCAGGGTAATGATCAGCAGCGCGGGTCGGACCAGCGGCACACCGATCGACCACAGCATCCGCAGCCGTCCCGCGCCGTCCAGCTCCGCCGCGTCGAACAGCTCCTGCGGCAGGCCCATGAAGAACTGCCGGACCAGGAAGATCCCGAACACGCTGGCGCCCCAGGGCACGATCTGGATCCAGTAGGTGTCCAGCCAGTGGATGTCGTTGGCGATCATGTAGTCCGGGATGATCAGCACCGTCCCCGGCACCATTAGCACCGCCAGCACCAGGCTGAACAGCAGGCCCCGGCCGCGGAACCGCATCACCCCGAAGGCGAAGCCCGCGAGCAGCGAGGTGACCAGGGCCAGCAGCACCGTCGCGGAGGCGATCAGCACGGTGTTGAGGAACAGCCGGGGCCACGGGGCCGCCGCCCAGGCGCGGCTGTAGTTGGCCCACTGCCAGTGCGGCAGCAGGATGTCCGACAGCGAGGCCGAGGCGCTCTGCGAGTTCAGCGAGGTCACCAGGACGTAGTAGAACGGCAGCAGGAAGAGCAGGCCGACCAGCACCGCCGCGGCCCGGGCCGCGGCGGTGCGGAGTCGGAGCGGCACTGTCACTGCGCGGCCTTCTGGTCCGCGAGCGCGGCGGTCTGCGCGGCGTCCAGGGCGGACTTGGGGTCGGCGCCCTTCTCCAGCACGTTCTGCAGGGCCACGACCTCCTCGCCCTGCGCCTTGGCGATCCAGGCGAAGGGCGGGGTCGGCACGGCGTACTCCAGCGCGGCCACCGCGGTGTTCATATAGGGGTTCTTCGCCAGGAAGTCGCTCATCAGCGGCAGCGCCTTGGCGGTGACCGGGAGGTAGCCGGTGGTGCTGGACCACTGGGCCTGGCTGGAGGCGCTCGCCAGGAACTGCATGTACTTCCACCCGGCCGCCTGCTGGGCCGGGCTCGCGCTGGCGAACATCACCAGGTTGGTGCCGGTCATGATGTTGGAGGGACCGGACGAGCCGGTCGGCAGCACCTCGGTGCCCATGGTGAACTTGCCGCCCACCGCCTGGTTCTCGTAGTAGTAGCCGGCCGCGCTGCTCAGGTCGAAGGCGCCCTTCTTGGCGCCCAGCGCGGTCTCGCCCGGGTAGTTGCTGCCCACGGCCAGGGCGCCGGCCTTCTTCAGGTCGGACAGGTAGGTCAGTGCCTGCACCGCCGCCGGGCTGTTGAACTGCGGGGTGCCGTCCTTGGCGAAGTCGGGGGTGCCGTTGGCGGCGGCCAGTGCCTCGAACATGGTGTCGCCGCCGCCCGGCGCGGCGTTGCTGCCCGGGTCGACCGAGATCGCGGTGACCCCGCCGCCGGAGACCGCCTTGGCCTCGGTCGCGAACTGGTCCCAGGTGGTGGGCGCGGCAAGGCCCTTGGCCTTGAGCATGTCCTGGTTGTAGAAGATCACCTGGACGCTCTTGTTGAACGGCCACATCCACAGCTTGCCGTCCGGCAGCTTGAGGTCGTTCTGCACCCCGGTGTAGAAGTCGGCGAGCCCGGCCGGGGAGTCGCTGCCGCCGTACTGGGCGACCGGCAGGATGACCTTGCTGTTCGCGAACTCGGCCGCCCAGCTCTCGTACGCCTGGCCGAGGGTGGGGGCGTTGTGGGCGGCGACCGCCGCGGTCTCCTTGGCGTGCAGGGTGCCGTAGTCGGGCTGGAACTGCAGGTCGACCGTGATGTCCGGGTTGGCCTTCTCGAAGGCGGAGGTCAGCGCCACCAGAGTGCTCTTCTGGGTGCCGCTGCTCATGGCCTGCATAAAGCTGATGGTGGTCTTTCCGCCGGAGGACGCGCCGCCGCTCTTCGCCGCCGGGGCGGTCGAGGAGCAGCCGGCCAGCGCGGCGACGGCCGTCGCGGCGGCGAGCAGGACGAGGCTTCTGCTGGTAGTGGACATGGGGGGTTCCCTTGCTGTCAGTTGAGGGGAGGGAGGGTCAGGCGGACCTGGCGATCCGGTCGCCGGTACGCCGCTGGAGCAGGGTGAAGGCCGCGGTGACCGCGAACAGGACCACGGCGAGCGCCGCCCCGTACCCGGTGTCGAAGAGGACGAAGGCCTCCTGGTAGACGAGGTAGCTGAGGGTGGTGGTGGCGTAGGCCGGGCCGCCCTTGCTCATCTCGAAGAACTGGGTGAAGGCCTGCAGCGAGCTGATGCTGGTGATGACGACCACGAACAGGGTGATCGGGCGCAGTTGCGGCCAGGTGACGTGCCAGAACTCCTGCCAGGCGTTGGCGCCGTCCATCTGCGCGGCCTCGCCGAGCTCCGGGCTGACCACGGCCAGGCCGCCGAGGAACAGCACCACGGTGAAGCCGACCTCGTGCCACAGGCTGTAGACGATCACCGAGGGCATGGCCCAGGTGCTGGAGAACAGCCACTGCGAGACCGGCAGGTGGCAGGCCCGCAGCACCGCGTCGATCAGGCCGAACTGCGGGTTGAAGATCCAGACCCAGGCCAGCGAGGTGGCGACCACCGGGGTGGCGTGCGGCGCGAAGACCGCGACCCTGACCGCCCGCAGCGTCCTGCTGCCGCGCTGCAGCAGCAGGGCCAGGGCGAGCGAGACCGCGGTGCCGCCGACCACCATCGCCCCGCTGAAGTAGAGCGAGTGCCAGGCGCTGGAGAGGAAGCTGGGCGTGCTGGAGCTGAACAGCGTGCGGTAGTTGGCGAATCCGGTGTACGTGGACATCGCCGTGTTGAGCACGTTCCAGTGGAAGGTGCTGATGTAGAAGGTGTAGGCGGTCGGGCCGATGATGAAGACCGAGAAGATCAGCAGGGCCGGGGCCGTGTAGAGCCACCCGGCCGGGCTCTCCCGCACCCGTCTGACGCGCCGTGGCCGTTCGCGCCGTGGCCGCGCCTCGCCGTACTGCGCCATCTGCAAGCACCCGCCCTCCGCCGCGCTGTGACGAGAGAGAGTGAAACGCGCGTAGATAGCGCTGGCATGACAAACAGAGAAACAATGAGTGACGCTATGACAAGAGACCGACAGGTGTGCGATCCTGAAAGGCTGGCCACCTGTCAGCCCTGCGGGTCAGGCAAATTCGGCGAGCCTGGGCCGCACTCCCACGATCACCAGCAGCAGCGCCGCGCCGAGCAGCGCCGGGGGTATCGCGGCCCACCCCGACAGGTCGTCGTCGGCCGCCGACATCCCGGTGTCGAACCTGGCCGCCGAGGAGTCCGCGAGCAGTCCCAGCTGGCGACTGAAGTCGTAGTAGGCGAACGCGAGTTGGCCACGGGTCACACCGGTCAGCTGGGCCGCCGCCCGGTCCAACTGCCCGGCCTCGGCCAGCTGGCGCAGCCGTGCGTCCGCGGCCAGGTACTCGCGCTGGGTCCTGGCCACTCCCGGCGATCCGGCCGCGTCCGCCGTGAGCCCGCGGAGCCGCACCGTCAGCTGGTCGAACTGCGCCTGCAGGGACGGGCGGTAGGCACTGTCCACGAGCCAGTGGCTCTGCGCGGCCTCGGCGTCCGCCGCGGCGACCCGGGCCTCGGCGACCACCGCGAAGCGGGCGTAGCCCTGCTTCACCGCGCCGTCCACCTCGGAGGCGGCGCCCAGCAGCGCCGGTCCTCCGGCCAGCACCACGGCCAGCACCCCGACCGTCGCGGCCAGCAGCGCCGGGTTGAGGATCCGCCGGTGCCGCCGGGCCAGGTCGAGCTGCCACCAGACCAGCAGCGCCAGCGCCAGCACACCCACCACGGCCAGCAGTAACGCCCCGCGCCGCCCGTCGTTCACGGCGGTGGCGCGGTCCGCGGCGACCCGGTCGCCGGCCGAGGTCAGCAGGGCCTGGGCCCTGGGCAGCAGCGTCTGCTGCAGCAGTCCCTCGGCCTGGCCGTAGTAGTCGAGGGCCAGGGCCGGCGGACGGCCGGCCACCGGGGCGTCCTGACTGGTCGTCGAGAACTCCTCGGTGCCGGACAGGGAGTCATAGGTGCCGAGGCCCTCGATGAGCGCCTGGACATCGGCGTCGGACTCCGCCGAGCCCGCCAGCATGGTCAGGTCCGCGGCCAGTTCGCGGCGGTCCGCCTGGGCGGTGAGGGCGGCGAGCACGCCGTCGTCCACCAGGACCGGGGCCGAGCCGTCCGCCGGCGGGGCCGAGGAGTAGCCGACCACCAGCGAGTCGGCGTGCTGGGCGTCGAGGTCGGCGAGCATCCGGTGCAGATCGGCAGCGGCGGCGGCCCGGGGCTCGGAGACCGCGGCGAGCTGGTGCAGATCGGCCCGCGCGGTGGCGAACGCGCTGAGTGCGGCAGCCAGCAGCGCCGCGACGAGCAGCAGCGCCGCACCCGCCTGGAGCCGCAGCCGTCCCGGAGCGGCGATGGTGGTCACCCCGCCGAACATAGGTGCCAAGGGTGACGGCAGGCGGTCCGGGCAGGAGACGTACGGTGAACGGAAAACCACGAGGGGTGACCTGGGGCGGACGGCATTCCCGGCGCTGGTAAGAGTCGTGTTACATCGCTCACGCCGGGCCGGTTTCGGGTGTGATCATGGCACCGGTTAGCGTTGTCCTTCGGCGAGAGGCAAACCTTTCCGTCACCCCTGCGTCGCCATGTATGCGACAACACCATGAGGAGTCCGCATGAGCGAGGCGTTGGCCCTGTTCGCGTCCTCATGGTTTTTCGTCGCGGCGCTGCTCGCGGTGCTCTCCGACGCCTTCCTGCCGCTGGTGCCGAGCGGGACCCTGGTCATCGCGGCCACCCTGCACCTGTCGGACACCCACACCTCCCCCTTCCTGCTCGGGATCGGTGTGGCGCTCGCCTCGTTCTCCGGTGACCTGCTGCTGCTCAAGTTCGCCCGCCGCGGCGCCGCCTGGGCGCAGCGGCGGCTGGAGCGCAAGCCGGGAGCGGCGAGCGCGGCCGCGCACCTGCTGGCCGCGCTGGAGACCAAGCGGGCCCGCACCATCGTCGTGGCCAGGTTCGTGCCGGGCGGACGCACCGTGCTCGACCTCGCGGTCGGCACCACCGACCGGCCGCCGCGCCGCTTTCTGCGCTGGTCGGCGGTGTCCTCGGCGGTGTGGGCCACCTACATAGTCGGCCTGGGGTTCCTCAACGAGCACACCTTCGACACCACTTGGCTGAGCTTCGCGGTGTCCTGCCTGGCCGCGACCGCGATCAGCGCGGTGATCGCCCGGGTGGTGCAGCGGCAGCGGCGGCTGGCCCGGGAGACCGAAGCCGTCGAGCCGGTCACCGTCAGCTGACCCCGGCCGCGACCAGCAGGCGTTCGGCGACCAGCCGGGCGCCCTCGTCGGCGACCAGCACCGTGTAGTGGTTCAGCCCGGGCACCCGGCGCACCTCGATCCGCCGCCGGTCGACCCCGGCCGCGTCCAACCGCCGCTCGTCGTAGAGGCCCTGCGGCTCGTCCATCAACCCGCGCTCGGCCCACAGCAGTTCGGTGGGGAGGCGCAGATTCCCGACCGCCGCCAGCACCTCGTCCTCGAACTGGCCCACGCCGTCCACCCGTACCGCCTCGATCCGGCAGGAGGAGCGCAACTCCGGTTCCTCGCCGACCAGGTCGCGCTGGATGTAGTCGTCCACCCAGGGCGACCAGGCCGGCCCGAGGGCCGGATGCCGCTGCCAGAACTCCCGGTAGGCGGCGCGGTCGGCGAAGGTCATGGTCAGCCGGGCCATCGCCGGGCCGAGCACCGCGGTGATCAGCTCCTCCGGCGACAGTCCGGGCGGCACCAGGAAGCCCACCCCGCCGTCCACCAGCAGCAGCCGTTCGAACAGCTGCGGGTAGCGGACCGCCGTCAGCGCGGCCACGAAGGCGCCCATGGAGTGCCCGGTCAGCACCGGACGGCGGTGGCCGGGACGGTCCAGGCCGAGCGCGCCGACCAGTGCGGCCATGTCCGCCGCGTGCACCGGAATGCCGTACGGGCCGCCGAGGTCGGTACTGCCGGCCCGGCCGCGCAGGTCGGGGGCGAGCAGGGTGACCCGCCCGGCCAGATGGTGCGCGACCCGGGCCCAGGACAGGCCGTTGGCGGTGATCCCGTGCAGGGCCAGCACCACCGGCGCGTCCGGGTCGGCGGCGGCCCAGCGCAGCACGGCCAGTTCACCGCCCGCCACCGGGACCGCCAGTTCCTCGGTCTTCCCCGCGCCACTCGTCACGATGCCGTGCTCCCCTCGCCGCGCTGTCGTTCGCCGCGCTGTCGTTCGCCGCGCTGTCGTTCGCCGCGCTGCTGTTCGTTCCGCCGCCGCACCGCGCGGATCCGTTCCGGCAACCGAACCACACCGCCGGGCAGCACGTACACCGCCGCGACGAACAGCAGGCCCAGCAGGAACAGCGGCTGCGACAGCGGCACCCGCAGCACGGACGGCAGCCCGGCGATGGCGCCGGACCCGGCGAGGTCGCCGAGCCGGTGCTGCGCCCAGGTGTAGAGCACCCCGCCGACCAGCGGCCCCCAGCGGCTGCCCGAGCCGCCGAGCACCACCATCACCAGCAGCGACAGGGTGAAGTCCGAGGTCGTGGCCTGCGGAGTGGCACCGCCGGTGAGCAGCAGGTAGACCACCCCGCCGAGCGCCGCCAGCGCACCCGCCAGCACAAAGGCCACCAGCTTGAACCCGTACGGGCGCAGGCCGAGCACCTCCACCCGGCGCTCGTTCTCCCTGATGCCCTCCCAGACCCGCCCGGTGGGCGAGCGCACCGCCCAGTGCACCACCGCGAGGGTGAACACCAGGTAGGCCAGGGCGATCCAGTACAGGTTGGCGGTGTGCTGGATGCCGACCAGCGCGGACGGCAGGCCCTGCGCCGCCCGGCCCTCCTCACCGCCGGTGAGGCCGCCGGGGTCGCGGGACACCAGGATCGACCCGGCCTGGGCGAAGGCCAGGGTGACCATCGAGAAGCCGATGCCGCTGACCCGCAGGCTGACCGAGCCGAGCAGCGCCGCCAGCGCGGTCCCGAACAACAGGCCCAGCAGCGCCGACGGCCAGAAGCCGAAACCGGCCTCCAGCATGAAGGTGTTGGTCGCATAGGTGCCGGAGGCGAAGTACAGCGCATGCCCGAAGGAGAGCAGCCCGGTCCGGCCGAGCAGCAGGTCGTAGCCGGTGGCCAGGGCCCCGAAGGTCAGGCACAGCGCCAGCAGTTGCAGACTGCCGGGGCTGCCGATCGGCCCGTCCAGCAGCCCCGGCAGCGGCAGCGCGCTGTACGGGAGCAGCACCAGCACGAGCAGCAGCGGGGCCGGCCACCAGCGCAGCGCCCGCCGCAGCGGCCGGCGGTTGCGTACGACGGCCGCCGTGGCGGTCAGGGCACTCATGCGAGCCTCCCGGTCAGTCCGCGCGGCCGGATCAGCAGCAGGGCGGCGAGCATCACGACCACGGACAGGTCGCCGAGCCCGGCGGTGGTGTAGTAGTTGGCGAACTGCTGGACCAGGCCGACCACGACCGAGGCCAGCGCCGCGCCCCGGACCGAGCCCATCCCGCCCATCACCACCACCACGAAGGCGAAGATCAGCAGCGAGCTGCCCTGGCCCGGGTCGACCGAGCCGAAGTACAGCCCGCCGAGCGCGCCGGCCAGCGCGGCGGCGGCCCCGCCGATGGCGAAGACCACGGTGAACGCCCGGCGGACGTCGATGCCGAGGGCGGTGACCATGGCCCGGTCCTCCACCCCGGCCCGCACCACCAGGCCGAACCTGGTCCGGCGCAGGAACAGCTCCAGGCCGGCCAGCACCAGCAGCGCGGCGGCGATCAGCACCAGCCGGTTCACCGGGACCCGCGCGCCGAGCAGGCCGAAGGTGCCGGACAGCGACCGGGGCCCGGGGAAGGTGAGCGCGTCCGAGCCCCAGACCGCCGCGACCAGGGCCGGCACCGCGAGCCCCACCCCCACGGTGACCAGCACCTGTTCCCGCGGCCTGGTGTAGAGCGGGCGGATCACCCCGGCCTCCAGCGCCACCGCGGCGACCGTCCCGACCGCCGTGCCGAACAGCACCGCGAGCGGAAAGCCGAAACCGTGCGAGGCGCCCCACCAGGCGCCGTAGGCACCGGCCGAGAGCAGCGCGCCATGGGCGAAGTTGAGCACGTCCATCAGGCCGAAGATCAGCGAGAGGCCGGAGGCGACCAGGAAGTAGAGCGCACCGAGGCCGAGCCCGGTCAGGGTCAGCAGCACGACGGTGGACATCAGGCCGTCCTCTCCCTGGTCGTGGGCCGGGTCGTGGGCCGTCTGCCGACGCCGAGCAGCGTCCGCGCGGCCTCGGCGTCGGCCAGCAGTGCGGCCGCGGGCCCGGTGTGCGCGGTGCGGCCGTCCGCCAGCACCACGCAGTCGCCGGCCAACCGCCGTACCAGCGCCAGATTCTGTTCGACCAGCAGCACCGGAACGGCCTCGGCGGCGCGCTCCAGGGCAACCGCGACCTCGCTGACGATGCGCGGGGCGAGGCCCTTGGTCGGCTCGTCCGCGATGATCAGGCGGTTGCCGTTGAGCAGGGTGCGGCCGATGGCCAGCATCTGCTGCTGGCCGCCGGACAGCGTCCCGGCCTGTTGCCGGGCCCGCTGCCTCAGCTCCGGGAACAGCTCGTGGACCAGCCCGTAGGCGGGGTCCTGGCCGCGCTCGGCCAGCCTGAGGTTCTCGGCGACGGTGAGCCCGGCGAAGATCCCCCGGTCCTCGGGCACATAGCCGATGCCGCGCCGGACCAGGGTGTGGGTCGGCAGCCCGACCGTCTCCACCCCGTCGAACAGCACACTGCCCTGCCGCGGCAGCAGCCCGAGGATGCCCCGCACGGTGGTGGTCTTGCCCGCGCCGTTGCGCCCCAGCAGAGCGGTGACCCCGGCAGCGGCCACGTCCAGGGACACCCCGTGCAGGATGTGCCGGCCGCCGATCACCACCGTCAGATCCCGTACCTGGAGCAGGAGTTGACTGTCCGTCATAGCGCCTCCCCCAGATAGGCGGACTGGACCGTGGCGTCCGCCATCACGGCGTCGGGGGCGTCCAGGGCGAGCAGGGTGCCGTGGTGCAGCACGGCCAGCCGGTCGGCCAGGCCGAGCAGCAGGTCCATGTGGTGCTCGACCATCAGCACCGTGCGGCCCTCGTCCCGGTGCAGCGAGCGGATCAGCTCGGTCAGCGCCGGGACCTCCTCCGCGCTGACCCCGGCCATCGGCTCGTCCAGCAGCATCACCCGGGGGTCGCCGACCAGCAGCACGGCGAGCTCCAGCTTGCGCTTCTCGCCGTGCGACAGCGAGCCGGCCAGGGCCTCGGCGCGGGGGCCGAGACCGGTTCGCTCCAGGGTGCCGCCGACCGCGTCCGCGAACGGGCGGGCCCGCCGCCACAGCCCGTACGAGCCGCCGCGGGCGGCCTGCGCGGCCAGCCGCACATGGTCGGCGACGGTCATCCCCGGCCACAGGCTGGAGGTCTGGAAGGTCCGGCCGAGTCCGCGCCGGGCCCGGGCGTGCGGGGGGAGCCCGGTGATGTCCGCGCCGTCCAGCAGGATCCGTCCCGCGGTGGTCGGGTTGAGGCCGCTGACCAGGTTGAACAGGGAGGTCTTGCCCGCGCCGTTGGGTCCGATGAAGGCCAGGAACTCGCCCTCGTGGACATCCAGGGTCACCTGCTCCAGGATCGTCGCGCCGCCCACCCGCCAGCCCACGTCGATGAGTCGCAGCACCGGGGGTGCGCCGTCGGGGCTCATCAGCCGGCCATGGTCTTCGCCGGGGGCGCGACCTTGTCGCTGCCGATGGTCGCGGTCAGCACCGGCTTGGCGGCGCCGCCGGTCCCGGTCAGCGTGGCCTGGAACATCGGCTGCAGCAGGGCGTGGTCGGCGGCCCTGACCTGCTCCTGGCCCTCGGGTCCTGCGAAACTCCAGCCCTCCAGCGACTTCACCATCGCCGAGGTGTCGGTGGCACTGCCCTGGACCGCGCGGACGATCATCTGCGCGGCGGTGAACCCGTCCGGCGAGAACAGGTCGGGAGTTCCGCCCGCCTTGGTGATGCCGTTCAGCATCGCGGTCTCGACCGGGTTGCCGCCGCCCGCGCCCGGGAAGTAGTGGGCCAGGAAGTCGACCTTGTCCCCGGCGCTGCCGAAGACCGGGTACGAGGCGGTCCCGGCCAGGCCGGTGACCACCTTGGTCGAGCCCACCACGCCCTGCTGGTCCAGCGCGGTCCACAGCTGCGGGGCGGTCGACCCGGCCCAGGCCACATAGACCAGATCCGGCTTCGCCGCCTTCACCTGTTGCGCGAACGGCGTCAGATCGGTGGCGCCGGGCGGTGCCAGCACCGAGCTGACGGTCGCCCCCTTCGCCCCCAGCACCGCCTTCACGGCCGCCACGTTCGCCTGTCCGAAGGCCGAGTTCTGACTCAGCACCAGCACCCTCTTGCCCTGCGGGTCACCGACGAAGGAGCCCGCGGCGGCGATGTCCTGGTAGCTCTCCCGGCCGGAGCGGAAGGTGTACGTGTTGATGCCGGTCACCGCGTCGGTGGCGGCCGGGCCCGCGATGTAGAGGACCTTGTTCTGCGCGGCCAGCGGGGCCAGTTGCAGGGCGATGCCCGAGTCGGTGGTCCCGGCGATGATGGTGGCGCCCTTGCCGATCAGGTCCTTGGCGTCGGCGACGGCCGTGGCCGGGTCGCCGGTGTCGTCCTGCTCGGTCACCTGGATCTCATGGCCGTCGACCTTGCCGGTGCCGCCGGTGGCGTAGGCCAGGCCGACCTTGAAGGCTTCCTCGTACTGCTTGCCGTAGGCGGCGAGCGGCCCGGTGCGCGAGTAGAGCAGTCCGACCTTCACCGGCGCGGCGGACCCGGCGGAGCCCCCGCCCGTGGAGTTCCCGGCGTTCCCGGCCGTGCCGGCGGTCCCGGCAGAGGCGCAGCCCGCGACCAGCAGGGCGGTGGTCGCGGCGAGGGCGACCAGGAGAGCGGATCTGGAGGTGGGTTGGGCGTGGCGGCGGCTCTGGGTCTTCTGCGACATGGCGTCCGGCTCCCGGCATCGTGGTGGATGCCGGAACCGTAGAAGCGAAGGACCGCCGTCGATATGTGGCCGGATACCGCTTCACCGCCCTCTGGCATGTGTCCGACCGACATGGCAGCCCCGTCACGACCTGGCAGAGGGTGGAGCACGTACCCCCCGACTCACCCGACGTCAGGAGAGCTGCATGGACAAGGTGCTGGGCTCGGCGGCCGAAGCGGTCGCCGACATACCGCCGGGCGCGCTGCTCGCCGTCGGCGGCTTCGGCCTCTGCGGCATCCCCTCCACGCTGATCGCCGCGCTCGCCGACGCCGGGACGGACCGGCTGCGGGTGGTGTCCAACAACTGCGGGGTGGACGACTGGGGCCTCGGGCTGCTGCTGCGGGCGGGCCGGATCAGCCGGATGACCTCGTCCTACGTCGGCGAGAACAAGGAGTTCGCCCGGCAGTACCTGTCCGGCGAGCTGGAGGTCGAGCTGACCCCGCAGGGCACCCTGGCCGAACGGCTCAGGGCGGGCGGCAGCGGCATCCCCGCCTTCTTCACCCCGGCCGGGGTCGGCACCCAGGTCGAGACCGGCGGCCTGCCCTGGCGCTACGCCCCGGACGGTGCCGTGGCGCTGGCCTCACCGCCCAAGGAGGTACGCGAGTTCGGCGGTCGCCGCTATCTGCTGGAGCAGGCGATCAGCGCCGACTTCGCCCTGGTCCGGGCCGAGCTGGCGGACCGTCACGGCAACCTGGTCTTCCACGCCGCGGCCCGCAACTTCAACCCGCTGGCGGCGATGTCCGGACGGCTGACCCTGGTCGAGGCCGAGCGGATCGTCGAGCCCGGCGAGATCCCCCCGGACGCGGTGCACCTCGCGGGCGTCTACGTGGACCGGATCGTCCGGGCCGACCCGGCCGACAAGCGGATCGAACGCCGCACCCTGCTCCAGGAGGACTGACCCCCATGCCCCCGCTCACCCGCGACCAGCTCGCCGCCCGCGCCGCCGCCGAGCTGCGCGACGGCCAGTACGTCAACCTCGGCATCGGCCTGCCCACCCTCGTCCCCGGGCACCTCCCGCCGGGCGTCCATGTGGTGCTGCACTCGGAGAACGGCGTCCTCGGCGTCGGCCCCTACCCCCGGGCCGGCGCCGAGGACCCGGACCTGGTCAACGCCGGCAAGGAGACCGTCACCGTCCGCCCCGGCGCCGCGTACGTCGACTCCGCCGCCTCCTTCGGGATGATCAGGGCCGGGCGGGTGGACGTGACGATCCTCGGCGCGATGCAGGTCTCGGCGACCGGCGACCTGGCCAACTGGATGATCCCCGGCCGGATGGTCAAGGGCATGGGTGGAGCGATGGACCTGGTCCACGGCGCCCGTCGGGTCGTCGTGGTGATGGAGCACACCGCCAAGGACGGCACCCCCAAGATCCTCGACAGCTGCACCCTCCCCCTCACCGGCCGCGCCGTGGTCCACCGCGTCATCACCGACCTCGCCGTCCTCGACCCCACCCCGCACGGCCTCCACCTGGTCGAACTCACCCCCGGCACCACCCTCCCCCAACTCCGCGCAGCCACCGCCACCAAGATCCACACCTGACCGTTCCCTCACCTTCCTCGCCGAACCAGGGAACGTAACACGGAGTGCTACGCTGGAGCCATGGCCACCAAGGAGCGGTTCAGCATCAGCATGGATCCCGATGTGCGCCGGGCGGTCAAGGCCCACGCCGACGAGATGGGCCTTGATGTGTCCGCCTATGTCGTCGCGGCCGTGCGCAGGCAGATGACCGAGGACCGCCTGGTGGCCGAACGCTGGTCGCGGATCGACTCCGCCATAGTGGCAAGCGAGACAGCACCCGCCTCGTCCGCGGACGGGGACGGCGACGGCGACGGCCACGGGGACGACCTCAGCCCCGAGGAGATCGCCGCCGCCCGGGCCGGCATCGCCCGCGCGATGGCCCCCGACAGCCAGGAGTCGGCCGCGTGAGTCAAGCGGTGTTCGTCTACGACACCGGGATGCTGATCGCACTGGAGCGGCGGGAGAGGCCGGCCCGGCTGCTCCATGCCGGACTGGTCGGCCCCGGCCATCCGCCGGTCGTCCCGCTCCCCGTCCTCGCCCAGGCCTGGCGACCCGGGCGCTGGACACCGCTGACGCGTGCCACGCAGGAGTGCATCGTCTTCGGCGCACGTTCCGACGCGGCACCCGCCTGCGGAGTGTGCCAGGCGGGCCACCTCCCCGAGGACGCCAAGCGTGCGGGCCACCTGCTCGGCGAGGCGCGGCTGCCGGCCGGCAAGCGGCCCGACGCCGTGGACGCGCTCGCCGTCGTCATCGCCGCGCGGCACCCCGATGCCGTGATCGTCAGCTCCGACCCCGGTGACCTCGCGGCCTACCGTGACGTGCTGGCCCCCCATGCCGAGGGCATTCGCATCCTGCCCGTCTCCGACATCGCCGGATTCATCGAGGGCAAGCGGGTCCTCCGCTGACCGCTGGGCCGGACAGACTCTAGGCCGGGAGGCGCCAGTCGATCGGGGGGAGGCCGAGGTCGGCGAGGGACTTGTCGATCTGGGAGAAGGGGCGGCTGCCGAGGAAGAGCTTGGCGGACAGCGGGGAGGGGTGGGCGCCCTGGACCACCGCGTGGCGGGTGGTGTCGATCAGCGGGAGCTTCTTCTTGGCGTAGTTGCCCCAGAACACGAACACCGCGGGCTGCTCGCGGTCGTTGACCGCGCGGATCACCGCGTCGGTGAACTGCTCCCAGCCCTTGCCCTTGTGGGAGTTGGCCTCGTGCGCACGCACCGTCAGCACCGCGTTGAGCAGCAGCACGCCCTGGTCGGCCCAGGCCTGGAGGTTGCCGTGGGCGGGGGCCTGGATGCCCAGGTCGGCGTCGAGTTCCTTGTAGACGTTGCGCAGCGACGGCGGGACCCGGACCCCGCGCTTCACCGAGAAGCACATCCCGTGCGCCTGGTTGTCGTCGTGGTACGGGTCCTGGCCCAGCAGCAGCACCTTGACCTTGTCGTACGGGGTGGACTCCAGCGCCGAGAACACCTCGCCGGCCGGCGGGAAGACCTGGTGCTCGGCGCGCTGCGCGGCGACGAACTCGGTGAGCTGGTGGAAGTACGGCTTGGCCGTCTCCTCGGCGAGGACCCCCTGCCAGGAGGCGGGCAGGGCGAACTCGTCAACGGGCACGGGCGACGGCATGGTGAGGGACCCTTCCGGAGGTGCGACGTCGGCAGGACGTCAACTTCGACTGCTGCAAACCGTATCGGGCCGCACTGACAGTCGGTTCCTCAGTTCCCCTGCGGCTGCTGCGGCTGCTGCCCCCGCAGCCGTTCGAGGCCGACCCCGACCCCGTCCAGCACGTGTTCCAGGCGGGCCAGGAACTCCCGGTCCGGGTCGGGCTCGTCCTCGGCCTCGTGGACGAACCTGGCCAGCAGCGGGTGCTCCCCCGCCGCCAGCACCTCCTTCAGGTACGGGCCGACGGCGCGGCGGTAGTCGTCCCTGGTCTGCCCGGTGCGGCGGAACAGCTCGGCCTCGGCGGTCTCGGCGAGCACCACGCCGCGGACGAACGCGACCACGGTGCTGGTCAGCCCGGCGATCTCCTCGATGCCGAGGCCGAGCCCGTCCAGGACGCCGAACATCCGCTCGCTCCTGCGCATCACATTGGGCCCCATCGGCGGACGGCTCGCCCCGATCGGCAGCACCCAGGGGTGACGCAGCATCAGTTTCCGGTAACGCACCGCCAGATCGCGCAGATCAGCGCGCCAGTCACCGGTGTTGACGGCGCCTGCGGCGTCCTCGCCCATCACCTGGTCGGTCATCAGATCGAGCAGGTCGTCCTTGGTCTCGACATAGCGGTACAGCGACATGGTGCCCACGCCGAGCTCGGACGCGATCCGGCGCATGGACACCGCGTCCACGCCCTCCAGATCGGCCAGCGCCACTGCGGCGGCCACGATCGCCTCGACGCTGAGCGAGGGCTGCGGGCCGCGTCCGCCGGTGCGCGGCCGGGACCAGACCGGGGGGCGGGCCGGCCCGGACGAGGGGCCGGGCTGCTGCGGCGCTGCCACCCGGTCGCCTCCCTGGGCACGTTCGGTCCCCGCCACCGTGCTGGTGCGGCGAGTCGCGTACATTGTACGCAGAAAGCGTCGGCCGCAAACCTCAGGCCGCTCCCGGCCCGGCCCCCGGCCCCGCAGCCGCCCGCACCCCGCTGAGGTGCGCGAACAGCACCACATTGCCGGTGTACTCGGCCCGCTTGCGGTCGAACGTCCCGCCGCAGGTGACGATCCGCAACTGGGCGTCCTTCGCCGGCGCATAGAGCTGGTCAGCCGGAAAAGTCGACTTGTCGAAGGCCCGTACCGCGTCCACCGTGAACAGCGCCGTGCTGCCGTCCACCCGGGTGACCTCGACCGAGGCGCCCGGCTTCACGGCCGAGAGGTTCCAGAAGACGGCGGGGCCGGTCCTGGTGTCGACATGGCCGACCAGTACCGCGGTCCCGACCGCGCCCGGCGCGGCCGAGTCCCGTACCCAGCCGGCCGTCTTGGGCTGCGAGAACGGCGGCAGTTCGGCCTGGCCCCTGCTGTCCATGCCCAGGCCGATCAGCGGGGCGGTCAGCCCGATCGACGGCAGCGCCACGGTGATCGGCGTGGACCGGACCAGCGCGGCATGCGTGGCCGGCCGCCCGGCGGTACTGGCCGCGGCCACGGCCGCCTTGGCGGCAGCCGAGGCGGAGGCGGAAGCAGCGGGCGCGCCCTTGCCCGAGGCGGCAGCCGTCCCCGGCTGCACCGCGTCCGAGGCCGAGTGTCCGGCCGCAGCGGCCGGGCGCATCGGCGGCGCGGCGGCGGGCCCCGCCTCGGGGGCCACCCCGAGCACCGCCCCGCCGAGCGAGACGGCCAGCAGCGCGCCGGACAGCACCCCCAGCGGACGCCGCAGTCGGGGACCGAGCCGGGGACCGAGCCGAGGACCCGACCGGTCAGCCACGGCCGTCCCTCCGCGCCGAGACCGAACCCGAGAACGACCCGCGGAGCCGGTTGCCCAGCAGCACCAGGCCGCCCAGCGCCGCCGCCCCGGTCAGGGCCAGCGCGCTGCGGCCGGACGCGCCGCCCAGGGCGTCGGCGCCGGCCCGGGTCGCCCCCCAGCCCCCGCCGGTGTCCGGCGCGACCGGGGCGACCACCTTGAGCGTCCCGGCCGCGACGGCCTTGCCGTCGCACAGTTCCCGCACCGCGTAGGTGCCGGGGCTGACCTTCCGCACCACGTCGGCCTCCGCGTACAGCCCGCCGTCGGCCGCCAGCGCCAGGCTGACCGGCGCGGCGAAGGCGGACGAGGAGACCGTCCCGCCCTGGGCCCCGCCGCAGTCGGCGAAGGTGCGCAGGTCGACGGCGCCGCCGGGACGGCTGGTGCCGGGGTCGACGCTGATGGTCTCCAGCCCGGACCTGGCCGCGTTCGCCGCCGCGGCGGCAGCGGCGGCGGGCCCGGCCACGTCGGTGGTCACCAGCGCCACCCCACCCCCGGTCGCCCCGCCCCCGCCCGGTACGACCGGGGCCGCCGCACTCGCGGCCCCGGCGGGGGCCAGGACCAGCAGGGCCAGGGCGGACGCGGCTGCACCGGCGGTGAGGGCCGCACAAAGCTTGGCCATCAGGAAGTTCCTCTCGCTCCTGGGCAGCCGAACTGACACATCAGCAATTCACCCATACCAGAGCAAAATATGATGAACAGCGCCCAAAGCGCGTAGCGACATGCGCCATCCGACGGATCATCCGCGCGCAAACGGCCCCACCCCTCCGCCGGAAGAGCGAAGGAGCAGGGCCGCAGCGTGCGAACGGGTGACCGGGGAAAGTGATCCCGGGTCAGATCTCGTCGATCAGCTCCACGATCGACTTCACCACGCGCGAGGGGCGGTACGGGAACCGCTCCACCTCGCTCTGCTGGGTGAGGCCGGACAGCACCAGCACCGTGCGCAGACCGGCTTCCATGCCGGACTTGATGTCGGTGTCCATCCGGTCGCCGATCATCACCGTCGACTCGGAGTGGGCGTTCAGCGTGTTCAGCGCCTCACGCATCATCAGCGGGTTGGGCTTGCCGACGAAGTAGGGCTCGACGCCGGTGGCCTTGGTGATCAGCGCGGCCACCGAGCCGGTCGCCGGGAGCACGCCCTCGGTGGACGGGCCGGTCTCGTCGGGGTTGGTGCAGATGAACCGGGCCCCGTCGTTGATCAGGCGGATCGCCTTGGTCAGCGCCTCGAAGCTGTAGGTGCGGGTCTCGCCGAGCACCACGTAGTCCGGGCGGGTGTCGGTGAGCACATAGCCGATCTGGTGCAGCGCCGTGGTCAGCCCGGCCTCGCCGATGACGTAGGCGGTGCCGCCGGGACGCTGCCCGTCCAGGAACTTCGCGGTGGCCAGCGCCGAGGTCCAGATGCACTCCTCGGGCACGTCCAGGCCGATGCCGACCAGCCGGGCGTGCAGGTCGCGCGGGGTGTAGATGGAGTTGTTGGTCAGCACCAGGAAGGGCTTCCCCGACTCCCGCAGCCGCCGGATGAACTCGTCGGCGCCGGGGATGATGGTCCCCTCGTGGACCAGGACCCCGTCCATGTCAGTCAGCCAGGACTCGACCGGCTTGCGTTCCGCCACGTCCGTCATCTCCATGCTCGTAAGGATTCGGCTGCCCCGACGATCACCAGCGTAGTCGGACCGCCCCGCACAGGCGTACGGCGTTCCGCCCACCGGGACGGCAGCCGACGGGACGGCGGCTACCGGGACAGCAGCAGCTCCGGCAGTTCCGCCACCGAGCCCAGCACCTGGGTGGCCCCGTCGGCCCGCAGCCGCTCCGCGCCGTGCGCGCCGGTGAGCACGCCCGCGACCACCCCGGCCCCGGCCGAGGCGCCGCAGCGCATGTCGTAGCCGGTGTCGCCGACCACCGCCAGCTGCCGGACGTCGTCCGCCGCCCCGGTGCGCAGCAGCGCGGCCAGCGCCAGGTCCGGGTACGGCCGTCCGCGACCGCCCGCGTCGGCGGGGCAGAGCGCCAGGTCGGCGAGCTGCTGCCAGCCCAGGGCCTCGATGATCAGCTGCTGGGTGGGGCCGGAGAAGCCGGTGGTCAGCACGACCGTGAGGCCGGCCTTCCGCAGCTCGCGGATCGTGTCCTCGGCGCCCGGCAGCGGGGCGCAGTGGCCGGCGCCGACGAGTTCGGCGTAGCCGGTCTCGAAGGCGCGGTTGCCGCGCTGGGCCTGCTCCTCGCTGGGGAAGAGGTGCCGGAACACCGAGATCTTGCTCTCGCCCATGGTGGTGCGGACGTAGTCCAGCATCTCCTGGTGCGCGGGGCTGCCCGGGACCACGCCCAGCTCCCCGGCCGCGTGGTCGAAGGCACGCTCGACCAGGCCGTCGTCGGCGACCGTCGTCCCGGCCATGTCCAGCACTACCAAACGGGTGTCCTGCTTGGTGTCCTGCTTGGGGGCCGTGTCGCCCATCACCACTCCAACTCGTTCGCGGTCGCCTCGCCGATGGCCGGCGAGCAGGTCATTCCCCGGCCACCGGGGCCGGTCACCAGCCACACCCCGGCGCGCACCCGCTCCCGGTGCACCACCGCGGTCGGGTCCAGGCACTGCGCGTACACGCCGGCCCAGCGGCGGCGGATCCGCGGCAGGGGCCGGCCGAGCAGGTCCTCGGCGAGGGCGGCCAGGTAGGCGTAGGGGTCCTCGACCACGTCGAAGCCGAAGGGCTGGTCGTACTCATGGGTGTCGCCGATGGTCAGCGAGCCGTCCGCGCGCTGCACCAGCAGCAGCTGCATCCGGTGCGCGGCGGCGGTCTCGTGCTGCGGCTGGGCGGCGTTCAGCGCGTCCAGCGCGCCCCCGGCGTACGCGGGGTAGTAGCGGAAGCTGTCGCCGTCGGCGACGGAGGTGGGCAGCAACTCGTCCAGCGGCTCGGTCTGCATCATCTGCAGCCGCACCCGGCGCACCGGCAGTTCCGGGGCCAGCTCGCGGACCAGGCCGCCCAGTGCCGCCCCGGTGCACAGCACCACGGCGTCGCCGCTGTGCAGCTCACCTCGGTCGTCCCGGACCGCGTTCTCGCCGACCACCTCGCGGACCTCGCGTCCACCGAGGAAGGTGTAGCGACCCGAGGCCCGCAGGTGCGCCTGCAGCGCCCGCTGGGTGACCCTCGGCTCGACCTGGGCGTCGTGCGGGCTCCACAGCGCGCCGAGCAGGTCGCCGCGCAGGACCGGGTTGGCCTTCCTGGCCTCGGCCTCGTCCAGCAGTTCCCAGCCGCGCACTGCCGCGTCCGGACGGGCCGCGACCTCGGCGGCGACGGCGTGCTCGGCCTCGGTGCGCAGCACCGTGAGCGAACCGCTGGGCCGGAAGCCCACCTCGGGGACCTGCTCGGCGATCCCCTGCCACAGCTGACGCGCCCTCAGCGCGGTGTCCAGGTCCGGGCCCTCGGCCCGCCCGCCGACCCAGACCAGCCCGAAGTTGCGGACCGACGCACCGCGCGCCTGCTCCTCCCGCTCCAGATGGACGACTTCATGCCCGCGCTGGACGGCATGCCAGGCATGCATGGTCCCGAGCGCTCCTGCTCCTACGACGATGACTCTCACGGGTCCGACCTTCGATCCTCTGGATGATCTGCCGGGGATTTCTCGGTGTCTCCAGCATGAACAAGCAGGCACGTTTGGACTAGACCCGTTACCAATGCGTTATAACTCATCGCTCCCGGACCGTCCGTCCTCAGTGCCCGCGCAGCTCCGCCGTGAAGCTGAAGCGGTCGCCCCGGTAGAGCGTGCGCACCCGCTCGAACACCCGCCCCGCCCCGTCCCAGCTGCGGCGGTGCAGCAGCAGCATCGGCAGCGCCGGGGGCGTGCCGATCAGCAGCGCCTCGCGCGGGGTGGCCAACACGGTCTCGATCCGCTCCAGGCCGCCGCCGGCGGCCAGCCCCGCTGCCTCCCGCGCGTACTCGTAGAAGGAGGAGCCGGGGTCGAAGTCCTGGTCCAGCCGGGGCAGCAGGGCCACCGGCGTGTAGGTGCTCTCCAGGCCGACCCGCTCGTCGTCGGCCAGCAGCACCCGTTCCAGGTGCCAGACCTCGGCGCCGACCGCCAGCTCCAGTTCGTCCGCGACCTGCGCCTCGGCCGCGAAGCGCTCCAGGCCGATCAGGCTGCGTCCGGGCAGCCGCCCCTGCCTGCGGACGCCCTCGGTGTAGCTGGAGAGCGACAGCGGCTGCTCGATCTTGGGCCCGGCCACCACCGTGCCCCGGCCGCGCCGGCGCAGCCTGCCCTCCAGCAGCAGTTCGCGCAGGGCCAGCCGCAGCGTCTCCCTGGCCACGCCGTAGCGCTCGGCCAGCTCGCGCTCGGTCGGCAGCACCCCGCCCTCGCCCAGTTCCTGCAGCAGGTCCATCAGTTGGGCCTTGGCGGCGTAGTACTTGGGCATCCGGCCGTGCTCGGGAACGCCTCCGCGCACGGGAGCGCCAGGGCTGCGGGGGGAACGGAAGGCATGCGGTGCGCCGGTCACCCGGCCACCGTACCCGCCCGGCCGGTCAGGACGCCGCCGGTCAGGGCGCGGCCGGTCAGGGCGCCGTGCGCCGCTGCTGTCCGACCAGGTGGCCCCAGGCGATCATCCGGTAGAGCGAGGTGAAGGCCGGCGTGCAGGTGGTCAGCGTCAGATAGCTGCCCGGCGTGCGGTAGCCGTAGCCGCCGCCGGGGTGGAAGGCGCTGTGCGGCACGGCCGCGACGGTGTCCACGTCGGACGGGGAGGTCTGCGGCAGGATCGAGTCGATCCGGTAGCTGTACGTCCAGGCGGCCACCTCGACCAGGACGGTGTCGCCGACCCGCAGCCGGTCCAGGTGCCGGAACGGCTCGCCGTGGGTGTTGCGGTGCCCGGCCACCGCGAAGTTCCCCGGCTGCCCGGGCAGCGCCGTCCCCGGGTAGTGGCCGATGTAGCCGTGGTTGAGCACCGAGTACTTGCCGACCCCCTCGGCCACCGGGAAGGCCACGCCGAGGGCCGGGATCCGCAGCACCGCGAAGGCGGTGAGGTCACGGGACATCCGGTCGATACCGCTGCCGCTGGGCCCGCCGACCGCCAGCGGCGGGGCGGCACTGGGCGCCCCGGCCGGGCGGGCGCCGACTCCCGTTGCGGCTCCGGCTCCGGCTCCGGCCCCCGCGCCGACGGCGTCGGCCGCCGGCGGCGCCTCGGCCGCCCACTGCCGTTCCAGCCCGGCCACCGTCGACCGGGCGCTGGCGTCGGCCGCCTGGTTGGTCCACCACAGCTCGTAGGCCGCGAGCAGCAGCACCACCAGGCCGAGCGTGACCATCAGCTCGCCGAAGCTGATCAGCAACCGACGCACCGTCACTCACCCCCGGCAGAGCCAGAACTGACGGATCGTCAGCAGGGGCAGGCTACGCCGGGCCGGACCAGGCCGCCAGATGGCCGTCGATCTCGGCGAGCAGCCGGCGCTTGCCCGCGTCCTCCAGGAAGGAGGCCCTGACCCCCTGCCGGGCCAGCTCGGCCACCCCGCCCTCGTCCAGGTCGAGCAACTCCGCGGCCACCGCGTACTCGTGGTTGAGGTCGGTGCCGAACATCGGCGGGTCGTCGCTGTTGACGGTGACGAACAGGCCGGCCTCCACCATCTGCCGGATCGGGTGCTCCTCGATCGTCGGCACCACCCGGGTGGCGACGTTGGAGGTCGGGCAGACCTCCAGCGGGATCCGGTGCTCGCCCAGGTGGTCCACCAGACGCGGGTCCTGCACCGACGAGGTCCCGTGGCCGATCCGCTCCGCGCCCAGCAGGTTGAGCGCGTCCCAGACCGTCTGCGGCCCGGTCGCCTCGCCCGCGTGCGGGACGCTGTGCAGCCCGGCCGCGCGGGCCCGGTCGAAGTACGGCTGGAACTGCGACCGCGGCACCCCGATCTCCGGACCGCCGAGACCGAAGCTGACCAGCCCCTCGGGACGCAGGTCCAGCGCCAGCCGCTCGGTGATCTCGGCGGACTCGAGGCCGGCCTCGCCGGGGATGTCGAAGCACCAGCGCAGCACCACGCCCAGCTCGGCCTCGGCCGCCTTCCTGGCGTCCTCGATGGCCTCCATGAACGCCTCGCCGGGGATGCCGCGCCGCACCGAGCTGTACGGAGTGACCGTCAGTTCGGCGTAGCGGATGTTCTGCGCGGCCATGTCGGCGGCGACCCCGTAGGTCAGCGCGCGCACGTCCTCGGCGTCCCGGACCAGGTCGACGACGGACAGGTAGACCTGGATGAAGTGCGCGAAGTCGGTGAACTCGAAGTACTTCGCCAGCTCGGCCGGATCGGTGGGCACCGAGGTCTGCCCCTGGTAGCGGGCCGCGAGCCCGGCCACCACGGCCGGCGAGGCCGAGCCCACGTGGTGGACGTGCAGTTCGGCCTTGGGCATCCCGGCGATGAACGCTTCCAGACCGGTCCTCGTGGCTCCAGACACCTTGCTGCTCCTCGTTCGTTCGACTCCGCCCGGCCTGCGGCGGGCAGTTCTCACCCTCTCACGACCGGTGCACGGCAGTGCGATAGCGTCATCGGTCAAGTGATCGAGCACCACTTCGGACGAACGACGAACGGGGAGCACGATGGGGGACTTCTTCCAGGTAGACCTCGACATACTCGGGCGGATGACCACCTCCCTGCAGGAGGCGGGCGACCAGATGGACGCGGCGCTGCGGCAGCTGGGCAGCGTCGAGGGCGGGCAGATCGGCACCTCCGCGCTGGACTCGTCGGCGCACCACTTCCAGAGCACCTGGCACTACGGCCTGGGCCAGCTGCAGCAGGTGATCAAGGAGACGGACGAGGGCGTCAAGGCCGCCCACGACGCCTACCAGCAGCTCGACCAGGCCATCCAGCAGGCCATGGACAAGGTCAACTCGTCGGTGATGACCCCGATGGGCGCCGACATCGACAGCCTGCGCCCGCACCTCGCCGGGGGTGCCGCGTGACCACCGCCACCGACACCGACTACCCCCACCTGGGCTTCAACCCGGTCCCCGGCGTCCCCACCGACGTGGACGCGATCGCCTCCGTCCTGAAGACCGCCGCGGCCTCGCTCAAGGAGGCGGGCTCGCTGCTCACCCAGGTCCGGGACTCCGGCAGCGACGTCTGGCAGGGCAAGGCCGGGGACGCCTTCCGCAGCCATGTGGACGACGACCTCGGCAAGCGGCTCGGCAAGGCGCAGACCTCGCTGGAGACCGCGCTCGGGATCTTCCACGACTGGCACGGCGACCTGGTCGGCTTCAAGTCCACCGCGGCGAAGCTGGACGCCGAGGCCGCCGCCGCCAAGCAGGCGGCCGAGCAGGCCGCGAGCCGGCTGGCCACCGCCCAGGCCAACCCGGACTTCAAGCTGATCGGCCAGACCTTCACCGGCGCGGCCCTGCAGAAGGCGCAGCAGGCCGTGGACGCGGCCCAGCAGGGGGTGGACGCGGCCAACCGCGCCGTCGGCGACGCCAAGGGCGAGCTGGAGTCGGTCCTGAAGCGGGCCCACGACCTGGAGGCGGAGCACGAGGCCGTCGCCCGCCGCTTCGCCCAGGCCCTCGACCACGCCGCCTCCGACCTGGCCCCGCACAAGCCGGGGATGTTCAGCCGGATGTGGAACGACTTCAAGTCCGGCCTGGACTCCATCGGCTCCTGGGTCAAGGACCACCTCGACGCGATCCACTCGGTGCTCAGCACCATCTCCGCGATCGCCGGGCTGGTCGCCCTGCTCACCCCGCCGCCGATCGACGCCATCGCGCTCGGCGTCTCCCTGGTCGCGGGCGCCGGCGCGCTGGCGGTGGACGCGGCCAACCCGGAGTTCCGCAAGGGCATCAGCGACGCCCTCCACGGCAACTTCGACGCGGCGGCGCGCAGTGCCCTGATGACCGGTTTCGGTGACGCCATGAGCGTGGTGCCGGGCTGGGGACTGGCCAAGGAGGGGGTGACCGCGATCAAGGCCGGGCGGGCCGCCGTCGAGGGGGCTGAAGCCGCGCCCAAGTTCATCGACCTCGCCTCGAACGTGGCACACGCCCCGGGCTTCATGGCCAAGCAGATCGCCAAGCACGCCTGGGTGGGACCGGCGCTCGAGGGCGCCCACCTGATCGAGAAGGGCGCCGGCGCCTCGGCCCTGGTCACCCACAACATGGTCAACATCCTTTGGCACGGCAAGGGCGTGGCCACCCACCTCTTCGACGACGCCAAGGAAGCCGCCTCGTGAGCAGCATCAGCAACGGTCTCGACCACGTCGTCCAGCCGCAGGAGGCGAACGGCGACCCGGACCTGGTGGAACTGCCGCTCTGGTTCGAGGTTCCCACCGGTTTCTTCGCACTGCCGCTGACCGACCCGGCCGAGGCTGTGCAGCAGGCTCAGGACGTGCTGCTCGAACTCGCCACGGCCGAGCAGCAGGCGGTCGTCCCGGCCGTGCTCGGTGCACTGGGCGAGCTCCTGGAAGACCTCGCCGCCCGCCAGTCCGTCTACTGCGGCCTTGGCCACCACGTCTCCGGGGTGGACGGCGCGGAGGTCAGTTCCACCCTGGTCGTCTCGGTCCAGCGGACCGGGGGCACCGGGGATCCCCGGATGCTGCTCGGCGAGATGGTGCGACGGCGCGGCGAGCAGGACTGGCAGGGGCAGGCGGATCTGCTGGACCTGCTGGGCCGCCCGGTGCTCTTCTCCGAGAGCGTCAGGGAGCTGCCCGAGCCGGTGCTGCCGGGAGCGGCCGGGGGCGACCAGGACGCCACCGCCGCCGTGTTCTCACTGGAGGCACTCGTCCCCTCTCCTGACGGCTCCCTGCTCGCCTGCGTCGACTTCGCCACGCCCTTCGTCGGGAACGGCCCCGAGTTCCGGATGATGATGGTGTCGATCGCCGCCTCGCTGTCCTTCGAACCACCGGAGCAGTCCGACCGGCCGGACCAGGGAGGGCAGGGGGCGTCCGTGCCGACGAGTTCGATCCGCGCGGCGCTGGGCTGAGACGCGGAGCAGGCCGACAAGGAGTCAGACCATGGTTTCACCCGACAGCAGTCTCGAAGGCCGCTGCCTGGCCCACCTGGTGCAGGAGTTCCCCTGGCAGGAGTACGGCTACAAGGCGGGGCGCTGGGAGCGGGCCGACACCGTGCTGGGGCTGTTCAACCACCGGCGCTGGGCCCGCACCCGGGAAGTGATGCAGCTGATCGACCCGCGTGGTGACCGGCCGGTCGCCGAGCTTCGGGACGCCGGCGGGGTGCGACTGCCCGAACCCTCGGGTTCGGTGTGGATCGCGGGGGACCCGCGCACGGTCGCCGCCTACAGCCCGGTCGGGGACGGGGTCCGCGAGGTGCGTCTCGCGATGTCGCCGTTCGTACCGCAGCGGGAGGCCCTGGAGTTCGCCGCGACCATGCGGCCCGGGGACCGTCCGCCGTTCCCGCTGGTCCCCTACGAGGAGCGGGAGCCCCACGGAGGTCCGACCTGGCTGGCCGACCGCCCGGGGAAGCCGACCCGGCGCGACGGCTACACCTGGAACGCCACCGGCTACTGACTGTCCGTCAGATCAGGGTCGACACCGTGTGGATCAGCAGGCCTGCCAGTGCGCCGACGACGGTGCCGTTGATGCGGATGAACTGGAGGTCGCGGCCGACGTTGGCTTCGATCTTGCGGGAGGCCTCGTTCGCGTCCCAGCCCGCGACGGTGTCCGAGATCAGCGAGGTGATCTCGTCCCGGTAGGTGTCGACGACGTACTCGGCCGCGTCCTCCAGCCAGCCGTCCAGCTTGGCCTGCATCCGCTCGTCCGTGGCCAGGCGCCCGCCGAAGCTGCGGATGCCGTCGCGGAGGCGGATCCGCAGCTGGCTGTCCTCGTCCTCGGCGGCGTTCAGCACCATGCCCCGGATCGCGCTCCAGGCCGAGGCGATCAGGTCCTGCACCTCGGACCTGGCCAGCAGGTCGGCCTTGGCCCGCTCGACCCTGGCGATGGTGTCCGGGTCGGTGCGCAGTTCCTCGGCGAAGTCCTCCAGGAAGCTGTCGACCGCGCCCCGCGCGGCGTGCTGCGGGTCGTCGCGGACGTCCTCGGCGAAGCGCAGCAGCTCGCGGTAGACCCGGACCCCGATCTTGTTGTCGATGAACTTGGGGGTCCAGCCCGGGGCCTCCTGGGAGATCGTCCTGATCACCTGGTCGTCGTGCTCCACCAGCCAGTCGTGGGCCCGCACCACGCACAGGTCGACCACCCCGCGGTGGCCGCCCTCGTCCAGGATCCGGCCCAGCATCGCGCCTATCGGCTGGGCGATCTGCTGCTCCGAGGCCCGCCGGGTGACCGCCTCGCCGACCACCGCCTGCACGTCCTCGTCCCGGAGCACCGCCAGCGCGCCGCGCAGCGCGGCCGAGGCCTCGCGGGTGACCCGCTCGGCGCTGCCGGGCGCGGAGAGCCACTCCCCCAGCCGCCGCCCGACGCCGAGGCCGCGCAGCCGTCCCCTGACCACCTCCACCGAGAGGAAGTTCTCGCCGACGAACTGGCCCAGGCTGCGCCCGAACACGTCCTTCTTGGTGGGGATGATCGCGGTGTGCGGGATCGGCAGCCCGAGCGGCCTGCGGAACAGCGCGGTGACGGCGAACCAGTCGGCGAGCGCGCCGACCATCCCGGCCTCGGCCGCCGCCTGGACGTAGCCGGCCCAGCTGCCGGCGCCGGACCTGAGGGCCCAGCTGGTGAGCACGTAGACGATGGTCGCCGCGACCAGGAAGCCGGTGGCGATGGTCTTCATCCGGCGCACGCCACGCCGCTTCACCTCGTCGGACGCCGTGTACCGTACCCCGGGCGGCCCCCCGGCCTTAGGGTTTTCTGGCGTACCGGCCTCTTCGCGCGCACGGGTGTCCTCGTTCATACGGGCGACAACAGCTTCTGCGACTGGTTTCACACGCCCAGTCTGCCCTTTCGACCATCGAAGTTCTGGAGCGAACGCGCATGTCCCCTCTGCCTGGCCCCGGCGGCCTGTCCGGGTACGCCGAGCACTTCCGCGAGCCGGACGGCTATCTGGACTTCGGCCGGTTCGGGCCGCCGTCGGCCGATGTGGTGGAGACCACCGCCGTGCTGTCGGGACGGGCCGCCCACGCCACCGCCGGGACCGTGGACGAGCTGATGGGGTACGAGCTGCGGGCCCGCCGGGCGGCGGCCCGGCTGCTGGGCGTGACCGGTGCCGGGGGCGTGGACCAGGTCGCCCTGCTGCCCAACACCAGCACCGGGCTGTTCCACGCGGCCTTCGGCCTGCCGCACGGCACGGTGCTGGTCCCCGCCCACGAGTTCCCGTCCAACCTCTACCCCTGGCGCCGCGCCGCCGCCCTGGGCCGGGTGCGTCCGGTGCCGCTGGCGCCGGACGGCCTGCGCCGGATCACCCCGGACCTGGTCCGGGCGGCCCTCACCACGGAGACGGTCGCGGTCGCGCTCGCCGCCGTGGACTTCCGCACCGGCTTCCGGGCCGACCTGGCCGGGATCAGGGAGGTGATCGGCCCTGACCGGCTGCTGGTCGTGGACGCGATCCAGGGCCTGGGCGCCACCGAGCAGCCCTGGACCGCGGCCGACCTGCTGGTGACCGGCGGTCAGAAGTGGCTCAGGGCGGGCTGGTCCACCGGCTTCCTCTACGCCTCCGAGCGGGCCCTGGAGCGGTTGGAGCCGGCGCTGACCGGATGGACCGGGGTCGAGGACGCGGGGCTGTTCGACGACCGTGAGCATCCCCCGGCGGACGGCGCCCTGCGCTTCTCGCTGACCAACGCCAACCCGATCGCGGCGGGGGCGCTGGCCCGCGCCCTGGAACTGGTGGAGCAGGCCGGGATCACCCGCATCACCGGCCACATCCGGCAGCGCACGGCCGAGCTGATCGACACCGTGCGCAGCGTCGGCGGCCTGGTGCGCTCGCCCACCGCGGAGCACGAGCGGGCCGGGATCGTCTCCTTCTCGGTCCCGCGCACCGGCACCGCGACGGTGGCCGAGGCCCTCGCCGCGCACGGGGTCACCGCCACCGTCAGGCAGGACGAGATCCGGCTCTGCGCCCATGCCTCCACCACGCTGACCACCGTCGACCTGGTGCACAAGGCGCTGCACTCGCTCTCCCGCTGAGGGCCCTCCGGGGTGAAGGCTCCCGCTGAGGGCCCTCCCGCTGCGGGCTCGCAGGGATTACCATCAGAATCCAACACGGGAGAACACAAGCCAACAGCCCCTGGAGCCCCATGCCCGCCATCAGCTTCGCCCCCGCCTCCAGGACCTGGCTGCTGCGCACCCCCGGCAGCGCGTACGCCCTGCGCGTCGACGGCGACGACGTCCCGCGCCACCTGCACTGGGGCGAGCCGCTGACCCTGGACCAGGCCGACTCGCTGCCGCTGCCGGCCGACCTGTCCGGCTTCAACGGCTTCGAGGGGCACACCCCGGTCGGCGAGGAGCTGCCGGTCGACGGCGGCAGCCGCTTCGGCGCGCCCTCGCTGCAGCTCCGCTTCGCCGACGGCGTCCGCGCCCTGGAGCCGGTCGCCGACGGGCACAGCCTGACCGAGCAGCCGACCGGCGCCACCCTGCTGCTGCACTTCCGCGACCGCCACTACCCGCTGCGGATCACCCTCGGCTACCAGGTCCACGACGACAGCGACGTGATCGAACGCTGGACCGAACTCACCCACACCGGTACGGACTCCGAGGCCGGGGACGGCACGGAGCAGGGCCCGATCACCGTGCTGCGGGCCGACTCCGCCGCCTGGTCGCTGCCGCCGAGGGACGACTACCGGCTCAGCCACACCACCGGCGCCTGGGCCGCCGAGACCCAGCTGCGGCGCTCGCAACTCAGCTACGGCGAGACCGTGCTGACCAGTCGTCGGGGCGTGACCGGCCACCACGCCCAGCCCTGGGCCATGGTCGACGCGGGCGACGCCGACGAGCAGCACGGCCAGGTCTGGAGCACCGCCCTGGCCTGGAGCGGCAGTTGGCGGATCACTCTGCAGCGCACCGCCGACAACGCGCTCGGCCTCACCGCGGGCGCGGGCCACGAGGGCCTCACCGTCCGCCTCGCCCCCGGCGCCACCCACAGCACGCCCCGGCTGGCCGGGCTGTACTCCGGCGGCGGTTTCGGCGGGACCAGCCGCTCCTGGCACGCCCACATCCGGGCCCATCTGCTGCCGTACCCCGACGAGACCCGCCCGGTGCTCTACAACTCCTGGGAGGCGACCGCCTTCGCGGTCACCCTGGAGGGGCAGCAGCAGCTGGCCGCCCACGCCGCGGCGCTCGGCGTGGAGCTGTTCGTGATGGACGACGGCTGGTTCGGCGCCCGCCGCAACGACCGGGCCGGGCTCGGCGACTGGACCCCGTACGCCGGGGCCTTCCCGGACGGGCTGCAGCCCCTGGTCGACTCGGTGCACGGGCTCGGCATGCGGTTCGGGCTCTGGGTGGAGCCGGAGATGGTCAACCCCGACAGCGACCTCTACCGGGCCCACCCGGACTGGGTGCTGCACCAGCCGAACCGCCGGCGCACCGAACTGCGGCACCAGCTGGTGCTGAACCTGGCCCGCCCCGAGGTGGCCGAGTGGATGTACGACTGGCTCACCCGGCTGGTCGGCGACCACGGCATCGACTACCTGAAGTGGGACATGAACCGCCCCTTCACCGAGGCCGGCGGATCGGCGGACCCCGACGACCCCGACCTGCTGTGGACCGACTACGTCCGCCACTACTACCAGGTGGTCGACCGCCTCCGCGCCGACCACCCCGCGCTGCGGATCGAGGCCTGCAGCTCGGGCGGCGGCCGGGTCGACCTCGGCGTGCTGGCCCGGCACGACCAGGTGTGGACCTCCGACAACACCGACGCCTCGGACCGGCTGGTGATCCAGGACGGCTACGCCCAGGTCTACCCGGTGCGGACGATGGCCGCCTGGGTCACCGACGTGCCCAACCAGCAGACCGGGCGCTCGATCCCGCTGCGGTTCCGCTTCCACAGCGCCATGAGCGGGGTGCTCGGGCTCGGCGGCGAGCTCGACCGCTGGACCGGCGCGGAGCTCAAGGAGGCCGCCGAGCTGATCGCCGAGTACCGGACGATCCGTCACCTGGTGCAGCACGGCGCGCTGTACCGGCTGCGTCCGCCCCGGTCGCAGAACGAGCTGACCGCGGTCCAGTACATCGCCGCCGACGCCGCCGAGGCGGTCGTCTTCGGCTGGCTCGAACAGCGCCGGTTCGGACGCCCCCAGCCGCCGCTGCGGCTGGCCGGCCTGGACCGGGACGCCCGCTACCGCGACCGCCGCAGCGGGGCGGTGCACCACGGCGCGGTACTGCTGGAGCACGGCCTCGACCTGGAGCTGCCGCCGGGCGACTGGGCCAGCGCCGTGGTGCACCTGGTCCGGGTCTGACCCGGCGTCACTCAGGCACTTGGTCACTGCGTCCAGGGCACCCCGTCCGCCTTGGTGTAGGCCAGGCCCTGGGCGTCCCAGTACGGGGCCTGGTCGGCCAGCCGCTGCTGGTACTCGTCCCAGTAGCGCTCCTGCTGCGGGGTCCAGCCGATCTCGGCCAGGCCCGGCAGCCGGGGCAGCAGCATGCTGTCCAGGTCCCTCTCGCTGTGCAGGGTCTCGGACCACATCGGCGCCTCGATGCCGGTCACCGCACCGGCCGGGAGGCCGTCCAGGTAGGTGTCCGGGTCCCAGCTGTAGCTCTTCTCCACGCTCAGGTATCCGGCCCAGTGCAGCCCCAACCGGGTGGAGTCGTCGTACTTCTGGTCCAGGTACGCCTGGTCGGCCGGTTCCATCACCAGCCTGGCGCCGTCCTTCACCGCCGTCACGATCCGGTCGTTGAGCCCGGCCGGCTGCTGCAGCGCCGGATGCCACACCCCGAGCAGGGCCGGTCCGCCCTTCCCCGCCGCCGCGGCCTCGTCCCAGGCCAGCGGCAGCTTGCCGTGCTCGCGGACGATGGCCGAGGCCCGGGCCATGAACGCGGCGTAGGCGGGGGCGGACAGGGTCTGCGCCTCGTCGCCGCCGATGCCGATGTAGCGACCCGGCGTCATCGCGGCCAGGGCGGCCACCACCTGGTCGACAAAGGTGTAGGTCGACTCCTCGGTGGTGCAGACCCGGCTGAAACCGACGTCGGTCCCGGTGTAGGGGTGCACCGGGGCGTCCCCGGCGCAGCCCAGGTCCGGGTAGGCGGTCAGCACCGCGTTGGAGTGCCCGGGCAGGTCCACCTCGGGCACCACGGTGATGTAGCGGGCGGCGGCGTAGGCCACCAGATCCCGGTACTGGGCGTCGGTGTAGTAGCCGCCGGCCCCGCCGCCGACCTGCGTGGACGCCCCGATCCCGGTCAGCCGGGGCAGCCCGGGGACGGCGATCCGCCAGCCCTGGTCGTCGGACAGGTGCAGCCGCAGGTAGTTGAACTTGTACTGGGCCAGCAGGTCGATATAGCGCTTCACCACCGGCACCGGGAAGAAGTGCCGGGCCACGTCGAGGCCGCCGCTGCGGTAGCCGTAGCGCGGCCGGTCGGCGATCGACACCGCCGGGACCGTCCCCGGGCCCTTCGGGGGCAGCAGCTGACGCAGCGTCTGCACTCCGTGGTAGAGGCCGGCACCGGTCCCCGCGGTGATCACCACCCCGGTCGGGCCCGACTCCAGCCGGTACCCCTCAGGCCCGGTGCCGGCCTTGGGATCGAGCTCCAGCACGATCCCGGTGGCCGCGCTGCCCGCCCCCTCCACGGGCAGCGCGAACCCCAGCGACGGTCGCAGCAGCGCCGTCAGATCCATGGCCACAGCGGTCGCCGCCGCGCCGCCCCTGGCACGCACCGGGGTCGCCGCCGTCACCGGGTAGCCGGCGCCGCCGGTCCGCCGCAGCTGCGCGGGCAGCGGCACCAGGCCGAGCGGCGGGACGGCCGGGGTCTGCTCCGCCGACGCCGCGGCACTGGCCGACACCGTCGAACCGGCCGCGGTCGGCGGCGGTGCCGCACCGCCCGACGAGGCCGCACCGCCCGACGAGCAGCCGGTCAGTAGTGCGAGCACCGCCCCGACCGCACCGACGGCACGGACCACTCCCCTGTGCACCATGCCGCCGATGATCTCAGTTGGTCTGGACCAATTCAATCCCCTGCTCGACAGTCCCCTCTCCGCCGTACATCCGGGCGATCACGTCCTCGATGGCCGGCTCCCGCACCGAGAGGTCCACCAGCGGGTACCGCGCCGCGATGGCGGCGACCAGCGGTGCGGCACTGTCCGCGGCCGGGAAGGCCAGCCACTGCCGCGGCCCGTCCACCCGGACCACCCGGGCGCCGGGCACCTCGATCGGCGGCTCGGGCGCGGCCAGGTCCACCACCAGGGTGCGTTCGCTGCGCCCGGTGTCGTGCAGCCCCTCCAATCCGCCGTCGTAGACCACCCGGCCGTGGTCGATCACCATCACCCGGGAGCACAGCCGCTCGATGTCGGTGAGGTCGTGCGTGGTCAGCAGCACCGTGGTGCCGGACTCGGCGTTCACCTCGGCCAGGAACTCGCGCACCCGGTTCTTGCTGACCACGTCCAGGCCGATGGTCGGTTCGTCCAGGTACAGCACCTCCGGGTCGTGCAGCAGCGCGGCGGCGATGTCGCCGCGCATCCGCTGACCCAGCGACAGCTGCCGCACCGGCACGTCCAACAGCTGTCCCAGCTGCAGCAGTTCGACGCAGCGGTCGAGGTTGCGCCGGTAGCGGGCGTCCTCGATCCGGTAGATCCGCCGCGCCAGCTCGTAGGAGTCCCGCAGCGGCAGGTCCCACCACAGGGTGGTGCGCTGCCCGAAGACCACCCCGATCCGCCGGGCCAGCCGCACCCGCTCCTTGGACGGGTCGGCCCCGGCCACCCGCAGCCGCCCGGCGCTGGGGACCAGGATCCCGGTCAGCATCTTCACCGTCGTCGACTTGCCGGCCCCGTTGGGCCCGATGTAGCCGACCATCTGCCCCTGTTCCACCCGGAAGTTCAGCCCGTCGACCGCCCTGACCTCGGTCCGCTCCCGCTTGAACCGCCCCGCCCTGCGGCGCACGGTGAAGGTCCGCGCGACGTCCTCGACCTCGATGATGCTCATGGCTTCTCCTGTCGTTCGCTGAGGGTCGGTCAACTTCCGGTACTGCGGTACGCGCGGAGCCCGGCCCGCCAGGCCAGGCCCGCCGCCGTCGCACACAGCGCCGCGGCCAGCGGCGAGGCGAAGCGGAACCAGCCGGGCAGGCCGAGGGTGTCCTTGACGCCCAGCAGGTAGAGGGCCGGCAGCCAGTTCACAAAGGCCAGCGGCACCCCGTACACCGCACCCCGGACCAGGTCGCGGGCGAACACCGTCGGCGGGTACTGGAGCATGGTCGCGCCGCCGTAGGTCACCGAGTTCTGCACCTCGGCGGCATCGGTGGCGAAGAACTGGAAGGCCGCCCCGGAGACGAAGACCGAGCTGAAGATCACCGTCCCGCAGACCACTAGGGCGACCATCACCAGCAGCTTCGGCAGGGTCCAGTCCAGCCGCAGCTGCACCAGCGCCCAGGCCAGCACCGCCGCCGCCTGCGCCACCCGGCCGATCCGGCGCAGCGCGAACCGGTCGGCGCTGAGCTGCGCCAGCGCCGCGGCCGGACGGATCAGCACCACGTCCACCGAGCCGTCGCGGACCCGCTGGCCCAGCTGGTCCAGGCTCCCCACCAGCAGGTCGGCCAGCCCGAGGGTCAGCCCCGAGGTCCCGTAGAGGAAGGCGACCTGCGGCAGGGTCCAGCCGCCAAGCGACGGGGTGTGCAGGAAGATCACCGCGATCACCACGAAGTCCAGCACCGAGGTGACCCCGTTGCCGACCGTGGTCAGCCAGAAGGAGGTCCGGTAGGCGAGCGAGGCCCGCAGCCACATCCCGGCGATCAGCCGGTAGGACCGCAGCGCCTCGGCGGCCCGGGCCGGCGCGGCAGCCAGTTTGCCTGTCGTACCCGTGGAACTGCCGGTCGAGCGGAGGGAGTCAGCCACCCTGGACCACCACCTTGCGCATCACCGCACGCTGCATCAGCCGCCCGGCGGCCAGCAGCGCCAGCGCCCATCCGGCCTGGAGGCCGAGCCCGGCGGCCAGCGCCGGACCGGTCCGGCGCTGCAGGAACACATCCAGCGGAATCTGGATCATGGCCGCCCAGGGCAGCCGTTCGGCCACCGCCGCCAGCGCGGACGGAAGCAGCGGCAGCGGCAGCAGGAAGCCGGAGAAGAACATCCCCAGCACCACGCTGATCTGCCGCACTCCGCGCGCGTCCAGCAGCCAGAAGCCGGTCAGCGAGGCGATGTAGCGCAGCGCGAAGCTGACCACGACCGCGAGCAGCACCGAGACCAGGAAGCAGAACCAGGTCAGCAGCGCCGCCCAGGCCCCGTCGGCGGGCATCCGCAGCCGGAAGACCAGTCCGCCGGCCAGCATCGGCAGCAGCCCCCGGGAGAGCAGGTGGTAGCAGGCGCGGCCGAGGTCGTTGAAGAGCCACCAGCCCTGCAGGTCGACCGGGCGGTAGAGGTCCACCGCGATGTCGCCGGTGGTGATCCTGGCCTCCAGGTCGTCCTGCATGCCGCCGCCCATCGCGGCGATCGGCATCAACAGGGCCTGGCCGAGCCAGACATAGGTCAGCGCGGCGCTGAGGTCGTAGCCGCCGAGGTGCGGGCGGATCTGCCAGAGCGCCTGGTAGGTGTAGGCGATGAAGAAGCCGAAGACGGTGTTGGTGAAGACCCCGGCCCAGGTCGCGGCGCGGTACGTGGCGTAGCGGCGGAAGCTGCCGCGGGCCACCGCCGCGTACAGGCCTCCGCCGGGTCGGGGCGGGCGGACCGGTTGGTTGACGGTGAGGGCACTGGGTTGTGCCATCGACTGACCACTCTCCTCTCGTGCAACAAGTCGACATGTCGACACGACGTAGCCCACTGCCACCAGGGCGCGCGGGAACGCCAAAGAGGCCCCGTTCGCCGACACCGGGGGGTGTCCGCGAGGGGCTCGACTCCATCTGCGGTTGTTCTGCGGTTGTTGTGCTGACAGCAGGTTAGCGACTGCGCCACCGCCCCGCCTAGGGCCCACAGAGGGACAAGCGACACATAATCGGACACAAAGCGTCGATGCGAGGAGCGGTAGCGGGATGACCACGGAGCCCGAGGGACCCCAGGGCAGCGATCCCCAGCCCGCTGAGCCCGCCCAGCCCGGCGAGCCCGCTCAGCCCGGCGAGCCCTCGGGTCCGCCCCGGCGGGACGACCCCGACGGCCCCGGGCACCCGATGGACCGCGACACCCTCGAGAGCGAGGACCGGTCCGAGGGCGGCGGCATGGGCGCCGGCCGCCGCGACCGGCGCCGGGCCAAGCGGAAGGCGCGCCGCGCCGCCCGCCGGGCCAAGCCCTGGTGGCGCCGGATCATCCCGACCTGGCGGATGGCGCTGGCCGGCCTGCTCGGCCTGATCGTCGTGGCCGTCGCCGCCTTCGTCACCATGTACGCGCTGGTCCAGGTCCCCGACCCGAACGCCGCCGCGACCGCGCAGAGCAACGTCTACTACTACGCCGACGGCAAGACCGAGCTCGGCCGCACCGGGCAGACCAACCGGATCAATGTGCCGATCGACCAGATCTCGGTGAACGTCCAGCGCGCCGCCGTCTCCGCCGAGGACCGCACCTTCTACAGCAACCGCGGCGTCGACATCAGGGGCACCGTCCGGGCCGCCTGGTCCACCCTCACCGGCAAGGGCGTCCAGGGCGGCTCCACCATCACCCAGCAGTACGTCAAGAACTACTACCTGACCCAGGACCAGACCATCAGCCGCAAGATCAAGGAGTTCTTCATCTCGCTCAAGGTCGACCAGACCGAGAGCAAGGACGAGATCATGGCCGGCTACCTCAACACCAGCTACTTCGGCCGCAACGCCTACGGGGTCCAGGCCGCGTCGCTGGCCTACTACGGCATCAACGCGTCCGCGCTGGACGTGCCCCAGGCCGCCTACCTGGCCGCCCTGCTGCAGGCGCCCAGCGCCTACGACGTCGGCACCGCCACCAGCAGCGGCAAGGCCGCCGCCGTCGACCGCTGGAACTACGTACTGGACGGCATGGTCACCCTCGGCTGGGTCACCCAGGCCGACCGCGGCGCCATGGTCTTCCCGCACACCCTGCCGCCCGGCGGCACCCCCGGCGTCGGCGGCCAGGCCGGCTACCTGATCGACATCGCCAGCCACTACCTCAGCGACAACGGCATCGTCGACGCGGCGGCCTTCAACGCGGGCGGCTGGAAGATCACCACCACCTTCGTCAAGAAGGACCAGGACGCGCTGGCCGCCGCCGTCAAGAAGGAGTTCGAGGAGCAACTCCCGGACAAGGCCAAGGCCAAGGCCGTGCGCGCCGCCGCCGGATCGGTCGACCCGGGCAGCGGGAAGCTGCTCGCCGCCTACGGCGGGCCCGACTACGGCGTCCAGCAGTTCAACGACGCGCTGCGCACCGACTACCAGGTCGGCTCCACCTTCAAGGCCTTCGACCTGGCCGCCGGCCTGCAGAACCACGCCACCACCCAGGACGGCATCCCGATCACCCCGTCCACCCTCTACGACGGCACCAGCAGCCGCCAGGTGCAGGGGCTGCCGGCCGGGATGTCCTACAACCCGGCCAACGAGGACGACGTCGACTACGGCGAGATCAGCCTGCGCTACGCCATGAAGAAGTCCGTCAACTCGGTGTACGCGCAGGAGGGCGCGGACGCCGGCCTGGACAACGTCCGCAGGGCCGCCATCGCCGCCGGGCTCCCGGCCGACACCCCCGGCATGGAGGCGGTGCCCGCGATCACCCTCGGCTCGGCCACTCCCAATGCGATCCAGATGGCCGGCGCCTACGCCACCCTGGACAACCACGGGCAGCGGATCGCCCCCTGGTCGGTGCAGGCGCTGACCCACGACGGCCAGGCGCACAGCCTGCCGGCGCACAAGGCCGAGACCGCCTTCCCGCGGACCACGGCGGACACCGTCACCTCGGTGCTGGAGGACGTGATCAGCCCGGACGGCACCGGCTACGCCGCCCTCGCCCTGAACCGCCCGGTGGCGGGCAAGACCGGCACCACCGACGGCAACAAGTCGGCCTGGTTCGTCGGCTTCACCCCGCAACTGGTGACCGCGGTCGGCCTGTTCGCCGAGGACCCGACCACCCACGCACAGGTCTCGCTCGGCGACGCGGCCGGGATCCAGCGGGTCAACGGCGGCACCTTCCCGGCCTCGATCTGGACCGACTACATGTCCAAGGCGCTCAGCGGACAGCCGGTGCAGCAGTTCGACCTCCAGGCCCCGCTGGACGACGCCGAGTTGGGCACCCCAACGGCCAGCGCGAGCGCCGACACCGGCGTCCCGAGCGGCGGCGCGTCCACCGTCCCGCCGGTGACCGTCCCGCCGACCGGCGGGCCGACCGCGACCGGGACCGCGTCGGGCCCGGTCGAGCCCACCGCCCCGCCCACGGTGCCGGCCCCGCCGACCCGTACCGAGGAGCCGACCTCCCGGCCGACGGCCGAGTCCACGGACACCGGCCAGGCGCTCCCCTGACGGGCCGCCCGACTCTCCCCTGACGGACCTTCACACACCTGGATTCATATAGTTAGTAAATTTTCCTAACCAGATATTGACGCGCCCCGTCTCCCGGCAACACGCTGCATCCACAGAAGTGTTGAGCATCCGTCATGCCGGGAGGCACCATGCGCAAACGCACGCTGACCAGAACGATCATCGCGGTCTGTATCGCCATGATCGCCGCCGTCGCCGCCGTTCTCACCACCGCACCCGCCGCGAGTGCGTCGACCACCCAGTCGGCCTTCGTCACCTTCTACGGCTGGTGGGACAACACCCCGCCCGGCGGCGACATCTCCTACCCCCAGCTGCACGACACAGCAGGCGGCACCGGCACCTACGCCGACCCGATCACCTTCGCCAGCGACAGCTCGGAGTTCGCCCCCGGCACCAAGATCTACGTCGCCCGGGTGAAGAAGTACTTCATCATGGAGGACGGCTGCGACGAGTGCAGCGCCGACTGGAAGGGCAAGGGCCCCGACGGCGGCCCCAAGCTCTGGCACACCGACCTGTGGCTCGGCGGCCAGGGCGGCAACGCCATGAAGGCGATCCAGTGCGAGGACGCGCTGACCAACTACAACGCCGACAACACCCCCTCGCTGGAACCCGTCGTGGTCTCACCGCCCAGCAACGAGACCTACGACCCCACCCCAATCTTCAACACCAGCACCGGCGCCTGCTACGGCGGCGCCACCCCGATCGTGACGGTCGGCCAGTACAAGAACAGCTCCACGGCGACCTGCATGGACGACCCGGGCAACAGCGCAAGCAACGGCGTCAAGCTGGACATGGCCGCCTGCAACGGCTCGGCCCAGCAGCAGTTCACCTTCGACGGGACCTTCTTCCAGCTGCACAACCTGTGCGCCGACATGTCCGGCAGCAACCTGGACCTGAAGACCTGCACCGGCGGGCCGACCCAGCAGTGGTCCGCCAATACCAACGGCACCATCTCCGACATCCAGACCGGCAAGAAGTGCTTCCGCGCCTCCGGCACCACGCTGACGGCAGGCAGCTGCTCGGGCGCCGCCGCCCAGTGGACCTTCCCCACCGGCAGCTCCGCCCCGCCGACCACTACTCCCCCGACCACGCCCCCGCCCACCACGGCCCCGCCGACGACCACCCCGCCCACCACCACCCCGCCGACCGGCGGCAACGTCTCCTACGAGGCTGAGGCGGCAACCCTGGCCGGCGGCACCACGATCACCAGCTGCGCCCACTGCAGCGGCGGCAAGAAGCTCAGCTACCTCGGCAACGGCGGAACCGCCACCTTCACCGGAGTCTCCGAACCCGCCGCCGGCAGCTACACCCTGACCATCTACTTCATGAGCGTCGGCCAGGCCCGCACCGCCACTGTCACCGCCAACGGCGTCAACCAAACCGTCAGCTTCCCCGAAACCCCCGACTACAACACCGTCGTCACCAAAACCATCACCGTCCAACTCAACGCCGGCAACACCAACACCATCGAATTCTCCAACCCCTCCGCCGGCGCCCCCAACCTCGACCGCATCGTCGTCTGACCCACCCCGGAACACCAGCCGGCGGGGCCCACCAGCGACACGGGCCCCGCCGACCCGCAGCAGGCCCCATGGCCTGGACATCACCGGTACCGGGGAATCGGCGCTACCCGCCCGATGTCGGTCGGCGCGGGGCAGGGTCATCCCGCTGGAGGGCTACAGGTACAGCCCCGTCGAGCCCTCGGTGTCGCCTACTCGCTCCGCCGCTACCGCGTGGACGTCGCGTTCGCGGAGGAGGATGTAGAGCTGGCCGCGGACTTCGACCTCGGCGCGGTCCTCGGGGTCGTAGAGGACGCGGTCGCCGGTTTTGATCGAACGGACGTTCTGGCCCACGGCCACCACCTCGGCCCAGGCGCAGCGCTTGGACAGGGCCGCGGTCGCCGGGATCAGGATGCCGCCGGTCGAGCGGCGGTCCCCTTCCGGGCCGTCGCTGCGGACCAGCACCCGGTCGTGCAGCATCCGGATCGGCAGCTTCTCACCGAAGGAACCGGGCTCGGTCACAGAGGATTCGCTCACTCCTGGACCGTACACCGGACCATGCCTGGAAGCGGACCCGTGGGTCATTACCACCGGTCCGCACCGCTCCCACCTGGGACGGGAGGACTACTTCCGACGCCGCCGCAGCAGCGCCCAGCCGACCACGACCGCGGCGGCCACCGCGGCCACCGGGACGACCCGCTCCTTGCGCAGATTGCCCTTCTCGTCCACGAACTGCGCCCGCGCCTGCTCGACCCCGCGGTTCGCCGTCACGAACGCCTGGCCGACCGTGCGGTCGACCGCGGCCTTCGCGTCGGCCTTGGCCTTTCCGACGAGCGTGGACGGGTGGACCGCCACCGCGAGCTCGTCCAGGGTCGCCGCGAGCTGCTGTCGGGTCCGGTAGATGTCCGCTTCGATCTGCGCGGCGGTCCGCCCGTCCGGGCCACTGCCCTTGCCCCTCGTGCCGACCTCGCTCACGAGCCCACCTTCCGTCGCTGCCTGCTACTGCCGCCTGACGAACAGTTTGTCAGGTCCCCCCTCGCCGCGCGCAACGGCACCCCGGGGAATTGTCGGACCCCAGGAGTAGGTTCGAGTCGGCACGACCGCCACCCAGACGCACCGGAGCACAGGAGCACACCCATGACGGACGCGCAGACGAAGCAGTCGAGGCTGCAGCCGGGCGACACCGCCCCGGCCTTCACCCTCCCCGACGCCGACGGGAAGCCGGTCTCCCTGGCCGACCACCTGGGCCGCAAGGTGATCGTCTACTTCTACCCCGCCGCGCTGACCCCCGGCTGCACCAAGCAGGCCTGCGACTTCACCGACAACCTGGACCTGCTCGCGGGGGCCGGCTACGACGTCATCGGGATCTCCCCGGACAAGCCGGAGAAGCTCGGCAAGTTCCGCGAGAAGGAGCACCTGAAGGTCACCCTCCTGGCGGACACCGAGAAGGAGGTGCTGACGGCGTACGGGGCCTTCGGCGAGAAGAGCCTCTACGGGAAGACCGTCGTCGGCGTGATCCGCTCCACCGTGATCGTGGACGAGCAGGGCAAGGTCGAGCGGGCGCTCTACAACGTCAAGGCGACCGGGCACGTGGCCAAGCTGCTGCGCGACCTGGCGGTCTGATACACGCCGCTGACACGCCGAAGGGGCGCACACCTTGCGGTGTGCGCCCCTCGATACGGCTGCTCCTGCTACAGCTACTGCATGGAGCTGTTCATCGCGTTGATCAGGGTGCCCGAGGAGTCGTCGCCCTCGAAGGAGAAGGCGAAGATGCCGCCCAGGCCCTTCGACGTGGCGTAGGCGCCGCGCGCGGTGATCGCCTGCGGCGTGTCACCGGTGTAGAAGTTGGTGCCGTCGTAGATCCACGAGCTCTGCGTGGTGGCGTCCCAGTGCACGTTGGAGCCGGTGGTCAGGCCCTTGGCCGCCAGTTCCTTCCAGTCGGCGATGCCCGCCTGCTGGGTGAACGACTGCACCGGGCTGGCGCCGGTGGCCGACTGGTAGAGGCCGAAGTTGCTGCCGGCCGGGACCCCGGTCCAGCCGCGGAAGTAGAACGGCACCCCGAGGACGATCTTGCCGGCCGGGAAGCCGCCGGTGATCCCGTACGCCGCGTCGCCCGTGGTGTAGGCCGCGATGGTGGAGTCGACGTTGTACTTCTCGGTTCCGGGCGCGATCGCCGTGCTCGGGTCGGAGGCGGTGTTGTGCAGCGGGTCCTGGAAGTTGGTCGGACCGGTCGCGTCCCAGGCGCCGTGCATGTCGTAGGTCATGATGTCGCCGTAGTCCAGGGACTTGGCGATCTGCGCGGGCTGGATCAGCGCGATCTTGTCCTGGCCGCTGGGCAGGGCCGCGGTCAGCAGGAAGTGCTTGCCGATGCTGCTGCCGTAGGCGTCCAGCTCGGTGCGGAACTCCGCGAGCAGGGCGCTGTAGTTGGCGGTGTCGGCAGCCGAGGTGTGGTTGCCGGTGTGGCCGCCGGCCGAGGCCGGGTACTCCCAGTCGATGTCGATGCCGTCGAACAGGCCGGCCGCCGCGCCGGTGCCGCCCGAGGCGTCGCCGGAGATGTTGGTCGGCAGGTTGCCCTTGATGAACATGTTGATGCAGGAGGAGACGAACGCCTTGCGGGAGGCGTCGGTGGCAGCCGCGTCCGAGAAGTACTTGGAGTAGGTCCAGCCGCCGATGGAGAGGTTGATCCGCAGGTTCGGGTACTTCGCCTTCAGCTCGCGCAGCTGGTTGAAGTTGCCCTTGATCGGCTGCGACCAGGTGTCCGAGGTGCCGTCGACGCTGATGTCCGAGGTGTAGGACTTCTGGTAGTCGGCGAACGCGTCGCCCGCGCCGTCACCGGCGTTGGGGTCGGCCTCGTTGGTGGAGTCGCTGGCCTTGACCGCCTCGAAGCAGGTGTGCGAGGACGGGTCGACGTTCTCGAAGGCGTAGGTCAGCACCTTCATGTTCGCCGCGGCACCGGAGGTGCCGACGTTCTTCGGGTAGTACGCGTTGCCGTAGATCGACCACTGGTCGAAGTAGGCCGACTTCATCGCACCGCTCGCCGCGGAACCCGTGGTCGCCGACACCGCCGCCGACTGCCCGGAGGCGTGGCCGTCCTTGTCGTAGCCCTGGACGGTGAACTTGTAGGCGGTGTTCGGCAGCAGCGAGCTGACGGTCACCTTGGGGCCCATCGCGGTGGCGACCAGGTTGGCGCCCGAGTACACGTAGTAGCCGGGGGTGTCGCCGGTCTGCGAGTTGTCGGTGGACGCGGCCCAGGAGAGGGTCACGGCGGTGTTGGTGACCGTGGCGGTGACCCCGGTCGGGGTGCTGACCAGGCCGTCACCGGTGGGTCCGGTGCCGGTCCCGCTGGTGCCGGTCGCGGTCGCGGTCGCGCTCGGCGAGGCACTCGCGCTGGCCGAGGCCGACGCCGAAGCGGAGGCGGACGGGCTGGTCGAGGCCGACGCCGACTGGGACGGCGACGCGGAGGCCGAGGCCGAGGCGCTCGGGCTGGTGCTCGCGCTGGCCGAGGTGCTCGCCGAGGCGGACGGGCTGGTGGTCGCTCCGCCCGGTCCGGTCAGGGTGATGTCGTCCGCGTGGTACGAGCCCTGCCCGTACCAGCCGTGCACGTACACCTGGACCGAGGTGGTGGTCGCCCCGGTGGTGAAGCTGGTCGACAGTTGCTGCCAGGTGGTCGCGCTCGGGGTCCAGTTGCTGGCGGTCACGCCGGTCCCGGTCGCGCCCAGGTACACGTACGCGCCCTCGACGTAGCCGGACAGGCTGTACGCGGTGTTGGGCAGCACCGACACGGTCTCCGCGCACTGCGCGGTGTCCGAGGCGGATGCCGCGCCGAGCAGCGAGTGGGTGCCGCCGTGGACCGGGGTGCTGACGACGCTGTCCAGCGTCGAACAGGTCCAGCCGCTGAGGCTGCCGCTCTCGAAGTCACCGTTGGCCAGCAGGTTGGTGGACGCGGCGCTGGCCCCGGTGACGGTGGCGGCGAGCGCGGCGGACCCGGCTATCAGCACAGTCGCGGTGGCGAGCGCGGTACCGCGTCGCATTCTCCGCGAGGTGCCGCGAGGGGTAGTCGGGACGCGTTCAGGCATGGATGTGCTCCTGGATCGGAGAGGGGGTGTGTGAGGGGGTGTGAAGAGTCACGCGAGGTGGTGCGGGATCACGTGGGGTGGTGCGGGTGGACACCCGCGCCGGGGGTGTGAGCACGACATGCGGCCGAAGCCGTGGGGGTGCATGACGCGACCCGACGCGGGTGGACAGTGGGGGTCGTTCAGCCGTTGAACTGAGTGATGATCTTCGTGAAGTCGTAGGGGTTCTGCGTGACGCTGCTGCAGGTCCCGTCGGCCCAGTTGTGGACCACGCTCGGGTCGCAGGCGCGGTCGCGGTTGACGGCCCAGTAGGAGAAGGCCGCCGCGTGGTTCGACTTCACAAAGGCGAGCAGGTCGTTGAAGGTGGACTGGGTGAACAGCTCGCTGCCCTGGTCGGTGTGACCGTTCATCAGCTGCACGCTCAGGTGCGCCCAGGACGTCGCGGCGTCCCAGCCGTAGAGCTTCTCCAGCTGTGCCACCACCGCGTTGGCGACGCCCTCGGCGGCGGCGGTCTCCGTCCCGGCGGTGAGGCCGAAGTCGAAGTCCATGATGTTCACCCGGTCGATCCTGGCGCCGTTGTTGATCGCCTGCTGGATCTCGTCCCGGCCGGTGTCGGGCAGGCCGACCGTGGTCATCGGGATGGTGACGGTGACCTTCAGGTTGGGGTTGGCCGCCTCCAACTGCTTGATGGCGCCCCAGCGGACCGCCATGTTGGCGTCCAGGCTGCCGTTCTCCCAGTCCAGGTCGATCCGGGTGAGCCGGTACTTGTCGATCACCTTCTGGTAGGCGGCGGCCAGCGCGCTGGAGCTGCCGCAGGTGGTCCCCAGCTCGGTGCCGTTGTAGCCGCCGAAGGAGACCGCGACGTCGCCGCCGGCCGCGCGGGCCGCGTTCACGTCCGCCAGCACGGCGGTGTCCGCCGCGACGGTGGTCGAGGCGTTGCCGCCCCAGGCGGGGGTGCAGCCGCCGGAGTCCAGCACGAAGGCGAAGAGGAACTCGTTCTCACCGGATCCCGCGATGATGTCGGAGATCGACTGCGGCGAGTTGTCCAGCGGCATCATGTAGACCGGGTGCCGGAAGCCGGTGTCCGCGGGCGGAGGGGTCGCCGTCGCGGTGGGGGTGGGCGTCGCCGTCGCGGTGGGGGTGGGCGTCGCGGTGGGGCTGGTGCTGGAGCTGGGAGTGGTGCTCGGGGTCGGGGTCGGGCTGGAGGTGGCCCCGCCGCCGGCCGGGCCGACCAGGGACAGGTCGTCGGCCGTGAAGGCCGGCTGCCCGTACCACCCGTGCACGTACACCTGCACCGAGGTGGTGGTCGCCCCGGTGGTGAAGCTGGTCGACAGCGTCTGCCACGTCGTGGCGCTGGGAGTCCAGTTGCTCGCGGTGACGCCGGTGCCGGTGGCGCCGAGGTAGACGTAGCTGCCCTCGACCTTCCCGGTCAGCGTGTAGGTCGAGTTGGGGGCGACGGACACGGTCTGCGCGCACTGCGCGAAGTCCGATCCGACCGGGGTCCCGGACAGCGCGTACGAACCCGAGGAGACGGGGCTGGTGACCACCTTGTCGGCGGTCGAACAGCTCCAGCTGCCCAGGTTGCCGCTCTCGAACCCGGGGTTGGCCAGCAGCTGGGTGGTACTCGCCTGCGCCGACCCTCCGGTCGCCAGCAGCGCACCGGCTCCGAGCAGCGCGCCGCAACACGCCCCGACCAGTACTCGTCTCGCCCCGCTGTGTGTGGGCATGCTCTGCATCTTCTGCCTCCGCAACAACAACATCCGTCACTGACCCTGCGGAACCGCTACGGCAGGCTGATCCGGAGCCCCCACACGACTCCCCGGTAACCACCGCTTGTTGATGCATAAATTGGCCTGGACCAACCCCGTCCGTCAAGACCCTCTTTGGCAGTCAGTCACTTAAGTTTCCTTAAGGTTCACAGGAAGGCCAGCTCAGAGCCGCGAATCGTAAAGTGGCCTAGTCCTATTGGTCTCAACCACAACGCGCACCCCCAACACCGCAAAAGCCACAGGACTCCGCCGGACGGCACCGGGTACGATGGCTGCTGCAAGCGGCCGTGGCGCAACGGCGACGCGAACGGTTTAGGTCCGTTTGTCCGAAAGGACATGAGGGTTCGAATCCCTTCGGCCGCACCAGCCCGCACACGCAGCAGGCCCGCTCCGGAGAAACGGAGCGGGCCTGCTGCGTGTGCGGATGCGGTCAGCCGAGCAGTTCGCGGACGGCCGGGACCAGCCCTCGGAAGGCCTGGCCGCGGTGGCTGATGGCGTTCTTCTGCTGGGGCGTCAGCTCCGCGCAGGTGATCTCGTAGCCCTCGGGCTGCAGGATCGGGTCGTAGCCGAAGCCGTTGCTGCCGACCGGCTGGTAACGGAGCGTGCCGAGGAGCCGGCCGGTGACCACCCGCTCCGTCCCGTCCGGGAGGGCCAGTGCCGCCGCGCAGGCGAAGTGCGCCCCCCGGTTCGGCGGGGCGATGTCGCCGATCTGGGCGAGCAGCAGGTCCAGGTTCGCCTTGTCGTCGCCGTGGACGCCGGCCCAGCGCGCGGAGAAGATCCCCGGTGCGCCGCCGAGCACGTCCACGCACAGCCCGGAGTCGTCCGCGACCGCGGGGAACCCGGTGGCCCGGGCCAGGGCATGGGCCTTCAGCAGGGCGTTCTCCGCGAAGGTGATACCGGTCTCGGCCACGTCCGGGATCTCCGGGTACGCGTCGGCGCCGACCAGTTCGACGCCGAGTCCGGCCTCGCCCAGGATCTCCCGCAGCTCGACCACCTTGCCGACGTTGCGGGTGGCCAGGATCAGTTTCTGCGCCTTCTGCGCCTTCTGCGCTGCCATCCCGCTCACCCCTCCAGGACCTTGCGCTGGATCTCGTCCAGCTCGGCGCACGCCAGCTGACCGAGGTCGAGCAGCTGGTTCAGCAGGTCGCGGTCGAAGGGCGCGCCCTCCGCCGTGCCCTGCACCTCGACGAACCTGCCGTCACCGGTGCAGACGATGTTCATGTCCGTCTCGGCCCGGACGTCCTCCTCGTAGCAGAGGTCGGTCATCGGCAGGCCGCCCACGATGCCGACGCTCACCGCGCTCACCGCGCCGACGATCGGGTCGGCCTTGGCCCGGGTGATCTTCTTCGCCTGGGCCCAGCGCACCGCGTCCACCAGCGCCACGTACGCGCCGGTGATCGCCGCCGTGCGGGTGCCGCCGTCGGCCTGGAGCACGTCGCAGTCGATGGCGATGGTGTTCTCGGCCAGTGCCCGGGTGTCGACCACGCCGCGCAGCGAACGGCCGATCAGCCGGCTGATCTCATGGGTGCGTCCACCGATCTTGCCGCGCACGGACTCGCGGTCGTTCCTGGTGTTGGTGGCGCGCGGCAGCATCGAGTACTCGCCGGTCACCCACCCCTCGCCGCTGCCCCGGCGCCAGCGCGGCACACCCTCCGTGACGCTCGCGGTGCAGAGCACCTTGGTGTCCCCGAACGAGACAAGTACCGAACCCTCGGCGTGCTTGCTCCAGCCCCGTTCGATGGTGATGGGGCGGAGCTGGTCGAGGCTGCGGCCGTCGTTGCGTGTCATGCTTCCGACCCTATCCGCCGAACGGGTCCCCCCGCACACGCCGACGGCCCGCGCCCCCGGCGACCGGTCGTGCGGTCGTCCGGACGGCGCGGGCCGTCGACCTTGCCCCTCGCGAGGGCGGTCCTGGTGACGGAGCGTTACTCCATCATGTCCTCGATGTCGGCGGCGATGGGGTCGGCGTCGGTGCCGATCACCACCTGGATCGCCGTGCCCATCTTGACGACGCCGTGCGCGCCCGCGGCCTTGAGCGCCGCCTCGTCGATCAGGGAGGGGTCCTTCACCTCGGTACGCAGCCGGGTGATGCAGCCCTCGACCTCTTCGATGTTCGAGATGCCACCGAGCCCCGCGACGATCTTCTCAGCCTTCGTGGCCATGAGTCTTTCTCCTGTTCTCGGCCCTGCTCGCCGTATGCGTCGGTCCGTCGGGCGCGCTCCGGCACGGAACGCCCTTTTGGTCCGCAATCACACGGTAACTCACGGTTGGCCCAACTTCGCGCGCGAAGATCACTCCGCGCGACGAGGATGACCACAGGGGTCACGACCCCTGTTCCGGGCGAGCTCGCGCACAACTGGTCTACACCAATTTTCGGGACGGGCCAAACCGGCGTCGGGGGCGACCCCGGCCTGCCCGTACGCACAGCAAGCCCGACGAGGAGAACGCATGAGCTCGCCGAATGCCGCCGTTCCATCGGCGCCATGGTGGCAAGGCCTGGTCAGCGGACTGCAGAAGATGGGACGCAGCCTCCAGCTCCCCATCGCGGTCCTGCCGGCCGCAGGCATCCTGAACCGGCTGGGCCAGGACGACATCCACACCAGCTGGGGCTTCCCCACCAACCTGGTCAAGGTCTTCGGCGGCGCGGGCGGCGCCCTGCTGGACGGCTCGCTCGGCCTCCCGCTGCTGTTCGCCGTCGGCGTCGCGATCGGCATGGCGAAGAAGGCTGACGGATCGACAGCCCTCGCCGCGGTGGCCGGGTTCCTGGTCTACTTCAACATCCTCAAGGCCTTCGCCAAGTGCACCTCCCCCGCCGTGCTCAACTCCGGCGTCTGCGTCACCGGGCCCAAGGCCGGGCCCTTCACCTCCGTCGCCGCCGCGACGATCCAGAACCCGGGGGTCTTCGGCGGCATCGTGATCGGGCTGCTGACCGCCTTCTTCTGGCAGCGCTACCACCGGGTGAAGCTGGTGGACTGGCTCGGCTTCTTCAACGGCCGCCGCCTGGTTCCGATCATCATGTCCGGCGTCGCCCTGGTCTTCGCGGTGCTGTGCCTCTGGATCTGGCCGCCGATCGGGCGCGGGCTGGACTCCTTCGCCAACAGCATCACCGACCTGGGGGCCACCGGCTCCGGCATCTTCGGTGTGGCCAACCGCGCGCTGCTGGTGGTCGGCCTGCACCAGTTCCTGAACGTCTTCTTCTGGTTCCAGTTCGGCAACTACACCAAGCCGGACGGCACCGTGGTGCACGGTGACATCAACCGCTTCCTGGCGGGCGACCCGACCGCGGGCCAGTTCACTTCGGGCTTCTTCCCGATCATGATGTTCGCCCTGCCGGCCGCCGCCATCGCCATCGCCCACTGCGCCAAGCCGCACCGCCGCAAGGAGGTGATGGGCCTGATGATCTCGGTCGGGCTGACCTCCTTCGTCACCGGCGTGACCGAGCCGATCGAGTACTCCTTCCTCTACATTGCCCCGGTGCTCTACGTCATCCACGCCGTCCTCACCGGTGTGTCCATGGCGGTGACCTGGGGACTGGGCGTGCACGACGGCTTCAGCTTCTCGGCCGGCCTGATCGACTACGGCATCAACTGGAGCCTGGCCACCAAACCATGGCTGATCATCCCGATCGGCCTGGTCTTCGCGGCGATCTACTACACGGTGTTCCGCTTCGTGATCACCAAGTTCAACCTGAAGACCCCGGGCCGGGAGGACGACGACCAGTTGGAGGAGGACAACATCAAGTAGTCGGACACGTCGTCAGAACGAGTAGACGTCCCCGGGCCGGGCCAGCCCCACCGGGCCGCCGTACGCCGCAACCGCGTCCGCGCGGTTGCGTTCGGCGTCCGTCCACGGCGGGATGTGGGTGAGCACCAGGCGGCCGACGCCGGCCTCGGCCGCGTGCTCCCCCGCCTCCCGGCCATTGAGGTGCAGGTCCGGGATGTCCTCCTTGCCGTCGGTGAACGCGGCCTCGCTGAGCAGCAGGTCGGCCCCGCGGGCCAGCTCGACCAGTTCCGCGCAGGGGCCGGTGTCGCCGCTGTAGACGAAGGCGCTGCCGCCCTGCTCCACCCGGAAGGCGTACGCCTCGACCGGATGGGCGACCCGGACCGCGGTGACGCTGAACGGGCCGACCGAGAAGGTGCTGTCGCGCAGCGTCCGGAAGTCGAAGACCTCCTTCATGCCGGGGTGCTCGTCCATGTCGTAGGCCCGGGCCAGCCGCTCGGGCGTGCCGTGCGGTCCGTACACGGCGAGCGGGTCGGGGCAGCCGCCGACCCGGTAGTTCCGGGCGACGTAGTAGGCGCACATGTCGATGCAGTGGTCGGCGTGCAGATGGCTCAGCAGGATCGCGTCGACCTCGTAGAGCCCGCAGTAGCGCTGCAGCGCGCCGAGCGCGCCGTTGCCGAGGTCGATGACCAGCCGGAAGCCGTCCGCCTCGACCAGGTAGCAGGAGCAGGGCGAGTCGGCTGACGGGAAGCTACCCGAGCTTCCCACCACGGTCAGTTCCATCCCGCTTCCTCCGCCGGTTCGTACCTGGTTCCTGGTGCTGGGTCCGGCAGAGCTGTGCGCTGCCCGTTGAAAGTCGAGGGTAAGGCGACGCCAAGCCTTCGCTGCTGTCCGCGGGGCCGGTTGTGGTCGAAGTCACCGGGAAGTGTCACCCTGCCCGCGCACTCGGCCACCCGAACGGGTGAAACGCCTGTGCGGGCGTTCGTACGGCGTGCGCCCTGGCGGATGCGCCGACCCGGGGCCGGCCCTCCCGGAGAGGCCCTGTCGGTGCGGCCGGTAGCCGCCTATGGTGATGATGGGTGGAGGTAGGCCGCCCGGCAGCGGTACGGGTTGACGATCGATCAGCAGGCAGCCCGGCCGCTGAAGCTGTTGGAACCGTCGTAGCCGTCGTTGCGCGCTGCCCCAGGGGGCGACGCCTCCGCAGGAAGGCCGGTCCATGAGTTCTGCGCACTCGCCGTACTCCTCCTCCGCTCGGCCCGGCCGGCTCGGGCCGCACCCGTCCACCCGCAAGGTCAGACCGCGGGTGGTGTTCGATCCGGGGCTGCCGCCCGCGGCCCGGCAGCTGGTAAGGGCCCGGGAGGCGCAGGGGGCGCCCAGCCGGCGCGGCATGGAGGAGGGCTGGCTGGGGTCGCTGGCCGGGGCGGTGCTCGGCAGCCTGGTCATCGTCTTCGGCTGCACCGTGGTCGCCGAGAGCATGTTCGGCCACTGGTTCTTCGTGGTCGCCGGTTCGATGGCGGCGCTGATCTGCGGCTGCTTCCTGATCTCCTTCACCGCCGGCTACCTCTGGGACCGCCGTCCCCGGCTGGGCGAGGGCCGGCGGCAGCGGACCCTGGCCGACGCCGAGGGCCACTACATCCTGCCCGGCCAGCTCCGGCCGGAGGCCCAGCCGCTGGTCGCCCGGGCCCAGGCGGCGGCCGACACGGTGCTGCGGTCCAAGGCCCACCGCAACGACCTGCTGGACCGCCGCCGCAACGCGCTGTCGCTGCCCGAGCAGGTCTGGAGCGTCGCCGAGAACCTGCTCCGCTACAGCGCGCTGGCCGAGCGGCTCCCGGCCGTCCCGGCGGGCAGCGGGCCCGCGGAGGTGGTCGCCAAGCGCCGGGCGGCCCTGGAGATCGCCCTGCGCGGCATCGACCAGCGGGTGCAGCGGCTGGAGCGGTACGCCGCGAAGGTGGTCCGGCTGGACGCGGTGTTCGCCGAGCTGGCCGAGATGGAACGGCTCGAGGCCGACAGCGAGGAACTGCGCGACCTGCTGGCCCGGGTCGCCGCCGGCAACGAGCTGGACCCCGAGCTGGAGCGGATGACCGACGAGGCGAAGGTGACCATGGACGCCTACGAGTCGGCGCTGGTCGAGGCGAGGGACGCGGCCCGCGGCGCGCTCCTCGGCCCCGACGCCGCGGGCGCGGGCGCGGGCGCGGACGCCTAGCGGTCCCGGCTGTGCGGGCGGCGGGCGCTCCAGGCCCGGATCGTGTCGGCGTACCAGCGCGGCTGGCCGAGCACGGTGACGACATCGGGGTCGGGCAGCATGCCGTGGCGGCGGTAGGACTTCACCGTCTCCGGTTTGACGCCGATATGGGCGGCGATCTCGGTGTAGGACCAGAGCTCTCCGTTGCGGGGACTCATCGTGGTGCCTCCTCCGGCTCGGGCTGCGCTCTCTAGCAGCAAGGGCAACCTTTTCCGGCCCAACGAGGAACCTGACCGTTGATCGTTCTCTGTCGTCGTCCTGTGACAGTTTCGGATCAGGAAACAGATAAATAAACAGCCCCCACCCGAGTCACAAGGGTGGGGGCCGCTGTGCGCAGGGGCGGACGGAACTCAGGCCCAGAGCTGGCCCTGGAGCAGCTCGACCGCCTCTTCCGTGCTGGCCGCGGTGTAGATGCCGGTGGACAGGTACTTCCAGCCGCCGTCGGCGACCACGAAGACGATGTCCGCGCTCTCCCCTGCCTTCACCGCCTTGCGGCCGATGCCGAGGGCGGCGTGCAGCACCGCGCCGGTGGAGACGCCCGCGAAGATGCCCTCCTGCTGGAGCAGGTCGCGGGTGCCGCGCACGGCGTCGGCGGAGCCGACCGAGAAGCGGGTGGTGAGCACCGAGGCGTCGTACAGCTCCGGGACGAAGCCCTCGTCCAGGTTGCGCAGCCCGTAGACCAGGTCGTCGTAGCGCGGCTCGGCAGCCACGATGGTGACGCCGGGGACCTTCTCGCGCAGGTAGCGGCCGACGCCCATCAGCGTGCCGGTGGTGCCGAGGCCGGCCACGAAGTGGGTGATGCCGGGCAGGTCGGCCAGGATCTCCGGGCCGGTGGTGGCGTAGTGCGCGCCGGCGTTGCCGGGGTTGCCGTACTGGTAGAGCATCACCCAGTCGGGGTGCTCGGCGGCGAGCTCCTTGGCGACCCTGACCGCGGTGTTGGAGCCGCCCGCCGCCGGGGACGGGATGACCTCGGCGCCCCACATCCGGAGCAGCTCGCGGCGCTCCTCGCTGGTGTTCTCCGGCATCACGCAGACCATCCGGTAGCCCTTGAGCTTGGCCGCCATGGCCAGCGAGATACCGGTGTTGCCGCTGGTGGGTTCGAGCACGGTGCAGCCGGGGGTGAGCCGGCCGTCCGCCTCGGCGAGCTCGATCATGTGCAGCGCGGGGCGGTCCTTGATCGAGCCGGTGGGGTTGCGGTCCTCCAGCTTGGCCCAGAGGCGTACGACACCCTCCTCGTTGCCGGGAATGCCCGCCGACAGGCGTGGCAGGCCGACGAGAGGGGTGTTGCCGACGGCGTCGAGGGAGGTGTCGTACTTCATCAGACGGAACCGCCGGCCACCGCGGGGAGGATGGTGACCTTGTCGTTCTCGCCGAGGGCGGTGTTGATGCCGTCGAGGAAGCGGACGTCCTCGTCGTTCAGGTAGACGTTGACGAAGCGGCGCAGCTCGCCGGCGTCGACCAGCCGGGCCCGGATGCCGGGGTGCCGGACGTCGAGGTCGTCGAAGAGCGCGCCCAGGGTGTCGCCGCTGCCTTCGACGTCCTTGGCACCGTCGGTGTAGGTACGGAGGATGGTGGGGATGCGGACCTCGATGGCCATGGCTGCGCTCCTGTGGAGTGGTGGGAGAAGAAGGCGGGGGCTGTCGGTCCCGCTCCGAGCAGGAGGAGCGGGCCGGCGGGTGGGGCTTGGAGGGGTGCGCGGGGCGGGTGCGCGGCGCTCAGCTGGGGCGACAGATCGCGCTGGCGAGGCGGCACAGGTCGACGTGCAGCCGCGCCACGAGGCGGAGGCCCGGGGCGGGAGTGCTCACATCGAGGGAACGCATGGGCTCATCGTATAGATTCCCGACCCCCGAAAGGGATGGGGGTCTCAGTCTGCGGATGGTCGCGTATCGGATTGTGGTATGTCATGAGCAGGGTAACGCCCGCGGGGCCCCGGGGCAGGGTCTCCGGGGCCGCCGCCGACGCGCTCAGCCGTCACCTTCGACCACCTGGACGTCTTCCTCTGTGATCTCACCGTCCACAATGCGGAATGAGCGGAACTGCACCGGACCCTCCTCGCTGCCGCTCTCCGCGGTGGAGACCAGCACGTAGTGGGCCCCGGGCTCGGAGGCGTAGGAGACGTCGGTACGGGACGGGTAGGCCTCGGTCGCGGTGTGCGAGTGGTAGACGATCACCGGCTCCTCGTCCCGGTCGTCCATCTCCCGGTAGAGCTTCAGCAGGTCGCCCGAGTCGAACTCGTAGAAGGTGGGCGACCTGGCGGCGTTCAGCATCGGGATGAAGCGCTCGGGGCGGCCGGTGCCGGCCGGTCCGGCGACCACGCCGCAGGCCTCGTCGGGGTGGTCGGCGCGGGCGTGGTCGACGATCGCGTCGTGCAGGGCTCGGGTGATGGTCAGCATGGCGCCAGGATATGAGCACCCGCCCGGGGGCCGTCAGTCGGCCGCCGTCAGCGGGTGATGGCCTCGATCAGCGTCTCCTGCAGCCCGCCGAGCCAGAGGTAGGCCATCATCAGCGGCTTCCGCGGGTCCTCGTCCGGCAGCCGGTAGAGGTCCTCGGCCGCCTCCGGGTCCTCGGTGACCTCCAGCCTGGTGCCCAGGGTGAGCCGCAGGTCGTTCAGCGCGCCCAGCCAGTGGGTGCAGCCGTCCCGGTCCAGCTTCAGCTCGGTCCGGCCCTTGCGGTCGCTGCCCGCGCCGTCGATGCCGCGGATCAGTGCCAGCGCGTCGCCGCGCTTGCGGCTGCGCAGGTCGTTCTCGGTGAAGCGGCGGAACTCGGCCGAGTGCTCCGCGGCGTCCTCGCCCTCGCCGTAGGCGTCGGGGAACAGCCGGGCCAGCGCCGGATCGTCCGGCGCCTTGCTCGGGCCCTCGGCGAACAGCCTGGCCAGCGGGTCGTCGTCCTCGGCCGGCTCGTCCTCCGGACCGAGGAGTTCCAGCATCTGGACAGCGAGGCTGCGCAGGATGGAGGCCTCGACCGGGTCGAGGGTGAGGGCGGCGCCACCGTGGCGGGCGGGTTTGAACAGTCCGGCCATGAGGAGGTCCGTGGCGCCTTTCGCAAGTCAGGAGTCAGTGGATCGGGAGTCGGAAGTGCTGAGCGTACGTCACTTGTCGTGCTGCAGCGTCGCCCACAGACCGTAGCCGTGCATCGCCTGGACGTCCCGCTCCATCTCCTCGCGGCTGCCGGTGGAGACCGATGCGCGGCCCTTCTGGTGCACGTCCATCATCAGCCGCTTCGCCTTCTCCTTGGGATAGCCGAAGTAGGACTGGAAGACGTACTCGACGTAGCTCATCAGGTTGACCGGGTCGTTGTGCACGATGGTCACCCAGGGAGTGTCGGGGGACACCTCCTCCAACGAGGACGTGTCCCACTCGGTGCGCTCGATCTCGACCGGCGCAACGCTCACGGTGTGGCTCCTGTTCGGGTTCGTCCGCGCGGGTCCTTCGATGGCCTCCGCGCCCCTTCCATGCTGCCATCCGTGTGATTCCAAAGCGATCCGGGGCCGACGCCGGGTCAACCGGCGCGAGAAATCGTCAAACTGACGAGATGTGCAGTAGCATCATCTCCATGGACGCCGCTCTTCTGTCTGCACCCGCGCGTACGGCCGACTCCGCCGCCGCCTCCACCGCGCTGCTCACCGACCGCTACGAGCTCACCATGCTCCAGGCGGCACTGCGCAGCGGGGCCGCCCGCCGCCGCTCGGTCTTCGAGGTCTTCACCCGCCGGCTGCCCGAGGGCCGCCGCTACGGCGTCACCGCCGGGACCGGCCGGGTGCTGGACGCGGTCGAGGCCTTCCGCTTCACCACCCCGCAGCTCGACTGGCTCTCCGACCAGCAGGTCGTCGACGAGCCCACCCTGGCCTGGCTCGCCGACTACCGCTTCGGCGGCGACATCCGCGGCTACGGCGAGGGCGAGTGCTACTTCCCCGGCTCGCCGGTGCTGGTGGTCGAGGGCAGCTTCGCCGAGGCGGTGATCCTGGAGACGCTGATCCTGTCGATCCTCAACTACGACTCGGCGATCGCCGCCGCCGCCTCCCGGATGTCCGCCGCCGCGGGCACCCGCCCGCTGATCGAGATGGGGGCGCGCAGGGCGCACGAGCAGGCCGCGGTCTCCGCCGCCCGCGCCGCCTACGTGGCCGGCTTCTCCGCCACCTCGGACCTGCAGGCCGGGTTCCAGTACGGCCTGCCCACCACCGGCACCAGCGCGCACGCCTTCACCCTGCTGCACGACAGCGAGCGGGACGCCTTCACCGCCCAGGTCGAGTCGATGGGACGGCGGACCACGCTGCTGATCGACACCTACGACCTGGCCGAGGCGGTCCGCACCGCGATCGAGGTGGCCGGACCCGAGCTGGGCGCGGTCCGGATCGACTCCGGCGACCTGCTGATGCTGGCCCACCGGGTCCGCCGCCAGCTGGACGACCTGGGCGCCGAGAAGACCAGGATCACCGTCACCAGCGACCTGGACGAGTACGCCATCGCCGCCCTCGGCACCGCCCCGGTGGACGGCTACGGGGTCGGCACCTCGCTGGTCACCGGCAGCGGGCAGCCCACCTGCTCGATGGTCTACAAGCTGGTCGCCCGCGCCTCCTCGGACGCCCCGGACGCCCCGCTGGTCCCGGTGGCGAAGCGTTCCGCCGGGGCGAAGTCCAGCCGGGGCGGTCGCAAGTGGGGCGCCCGGCGGCTGGACGCCGAGGGCGTGGCCGACGCCGAGGTGGTCGGCACCGGACCGGTCCCGGCCGAGCTCGCCGACCGGCAGCTGCAGATCCCGCTGGTGCGCGGCGGCGAGGTCGTCGGCCGCGAGCCGCTGGCGGCGGCGCGCGAGCGGCACATCCGCTCGCGCGAGCAACTGCCGATGTCCGCAACGCAGTTGTCCAAGGGTGACCCGGTCATCCCGACCGAGTACGTCACCGGGTAGCCTGCCGGGCGCCGGGTACGGAACGCAGACGGCGACGCCCTCCCCCTCGCGGGAACGGGCGGCGCTCCCTACTCTCGTTCCAACACCCTCACTTTCCCGCCGTCAGTCCCTCACAGGCAGCCGCTCCAAGGAGAGCCATGCACCGCGCACTGATCGTCGTCGACGTGCAGAACGACTTCTGCGAGGGCGGCAGCCTCGAAGTGGCCGGAGGGTCGGAGGTGGCCGCCTCCATCACCGACCTGGTGGCCGAGTCCACCGCCGGGTACGCCCATGTGGTGGCCACCCGCGACTGCCACATCGACCCCGGCAGCCACTTCTCCGCCACCCCCGACTACGCCACCAGCTGGCCGGTGCACTGCGTGGCCGGCACCGAGGGCGTCGGCTTCCACCCCAACTTCGCACCCACCGTCACCTCCGGCGCGATCGAGGCGGTGTTCGACAAGGGCGCCTACTCCGCCGCGTACAGCGGATTCGAGGGGACGGACGAGAACGGCATGACCCTGGCGGCCTGGCTGCACGACCGCGGGGTGACCGAGGTGGACGTGGTCGGCATCGCCACCGACCACTGCGTCCGGGCCACCGCGCTGGACGCCGCCAAGGAGGGGTTCACCACCCGGGTGCTGCTCGACCTCACGGCGGGTGTGGGCAAGGAGTCGACCGAGACGGCGCTCAAGCAGCTCCAGGACGCCGGGGTCACCCTGACCGGAACGCCGGTCGTGCTCGGCCACTAGCCGGCAACTTGCGTGCACAGGTGGGCCATTGATGTCCAGGGGGCGCATGGGGCGCTTTCCGCGCGCTTGTGGCATGTGCCAGGGAAACCTTCCCCCCGAAGGATGAGCCCGTGCGCCCCCCGTGCCCCGTCAACGAAGGTTAGGCTGGGGTCACTCGGTCCCGAGCCGGGTACAGGGCTGATGAAACCTGACGGAGACGCCGGGCGTTCGGACGCCGAGGACAGAGCAGCAACGAAGCTGAATCCGAACGCAGTACCGGAAGCAACGTCAGGCCCCCAGCGGAACCGACCCCCCGGCCCGCTCGCCCCGAAGCCAAGGACGGAACAGCCATGCCACGTCTGACCCCCGCCCAGATCTGCTATGGCACACTCGCGGTCGTATGCGCCACAGTCGCCCTGCTCGCCCTCTCCGGTGCCCACGGCCTGCTGGCCATCTCGCTGCTGGTGATGCTCGGGCTGACCCTCGGCACGATCGCCGCGGCGCTGGCGATCACTGCACCGGCCCGCCGCGACCCCGCCCCGTCCCGCAGCCGCCTCGTCGCCTCCGGCCGCCCGTCGCAGGACGCCCCGTCCGTCGAGTCGATCCCGGCCCGGGAGAACGCCCGCAGGTAGCGCTACGGCGCGCGGCAGACGCAGGGCAGTGAAGGGGTCCACCCGGGTGCGGGGTCGGGCCCCTTCGGCCTGCCGGGGGTGTGGGCGGGTGCCGGGTCGTCAGTCGGCCTTGACCACCAGGGTTTTGGCTGCCTTGTCGTGCAGGCACTGGCGGTACGGCTTGTCCCAGGTGCACCAGAGGACGTTCAGCAGCGAGAACAGCAGCGGCAGGCAGAGGCTGGTCAGCGCGCCGGGCAGCCAGTAGACCGCCGACCGGATCCAGGCCGGGGCCCCGCCCGGGACCGAGCCGTCGGCCAGCACCGCGACCCGGAGCTTCATCACCCGCTTGCCCAGGGTCTGCCCTGCGGACCGGCTCAGCATCAGCCCCTCGTAGACGAAGCCCAGCACGCTGGCGACCAGCAGAGACACCGCCACGATGTAGACGTCGTCGATACTGCTGCCGAGGACGACGGCCGTGGCGAGCGCGGTGCCGATGACGATCATGAGCACCCAGTCGATGATCCTGGCGACCAGCCGCTCGCCCAGCCCGCCCAGCGGCGGCATGTCCGCGGGTGCGGGGGCTCCGGCACCGGCGGGGTTGTAGTACGGCAGGGGTGCGGGGGTGGGGTCGCCGTAGGGGGTGCCGTTGTACGGGTTCTTGGCGACCGGCGGATCGGCGTACGGATCCGTGTAGGGGTTCCCGCCGGGCGGCTCAGGTGTCGTCATAAAGGGAGTAGATCAGCCGATAAGGCGTCAGGCGGGTATCTGACACCCGCTCCGGGGCCAATCGGATGACATCATTTCGAGGGGCGGGCAGGGCCGACTGGGCGGGCGGGAGCGGCTGGGCGGGCGGGAGCGACGAAGGTGCGGCCGATCTTGTCGTGCCAGCACTGGCGCCAGGGGCGGTCCACCATGCACCAGACCAGGTCGAGCAGGCCCACCAGCGGCAGGAGCAGCAGCAGCTGGTACGACAGCCAGCGGGTCAGCGAGCGGCCGAAGCCGGGCTTCTGCTTGGACCGGCGGTCGAGGACCCGCAGTCCGAACAGCGCCTTGCCGAGCGTGCGCCCCCACAGCGCGGTCGGCAGCGCCTCGTAGAACAGCCCGACGACCAGGAGGCCGAGGGCGAGCTGCCCGAGCGCGGTGAGGGTCTGCGGGTCCACGAGCCAGACCTTGGTCTGGCCGGGGAGCAGCCGGGCCGAATCGACCTTCTCCTGGACGTGCGCCACCGCCTGCTGGATCACCGGTGCGCCCAGAGCGGCGACCGCCCCGACGACGACGGCCAGGTCCACCAGCCGCGCGGCGAGGCGGCGCCCCAGCACCGCCGGCCGGGGCCCGCGCCGGCCGGCAGCCCCAGCCCCCGACCGCACCCCCGGCTGCACGGACCCCCTCCCGGGGGCGGGGGCGGGGTTGGGGTTGGAAGCGGGGGCCCCTGCGGGCGCGGAGCCGCGCGCGGGCGCAGCCGCCCTGCCGGGGGCAGGGGCGGGGGCGGTGGTTGGCGCGGGCGCAACTCCCCTGCCGGAGGCGGGGGCTGGAATCTCGGCGGAGCCGGGAGCGGAGCCGGGCGCCACCCTGCCGGGGGCAGCGGCTTCGGCGGAGGGCGCGGGCACGGAGGTGCCGACCTGCGGTGGGCGGTGGTGCTGGCGTTGCTGCAGGGCCAGCGCCTCGGCCTGGGCCTGGGCTTGGGCCTCTGCTTCGACCTCGGCCTCGGCCAGGGCCAGCAGGTCGATCGGGCCGGGACGGTGCGGCGAGGAGGACGGTGCCGAAGTCACCGGAAGGGGTGACGGGGCGTCAGCCCCGGTCGCACCCCAGGAGACCCACCGCGGGGCCCGGCCGGTCTCCAGCAGTCCCCGCTGCTGCTCCACATCCGCCACCCATCGGCTACTGCCGCCACCACTGGCATCCTCCACCGCAGACCCCTGAGCAGACCCCGGCGCGGGTCCGGCCCCGGCCACCAGCACGGCCGACCCGTGCCGCCCGGACGGCAGCTCCCGCTCAGCCCGAACCTCCACGCCGGCTTGCGGCTCCACCGCGACCCGAGGCCCAGGAGCCTGCCCGACCTGCGCCGCCGACCCCGCCCAAGGGGCAACCTCGGTCCCGGGCTCCTGCCCGACCCGCTGCTCCACCCCGGCCCAGGGGGCTACCCCGGCCCCAGGGGCCTCCCCCGCCCGAGGCCCGGGACCCTGCCCGACCTGCGGCGCCGACCCGGCCCAAGGGGCCACCCCGGCTCCAGGCGCGCCCCCGCCCCACGGGGCCGGCTCGGCTTGGTGGGGGGGCTCGGCGGAGTGGGGGGCTTGTGCTCCGGCCGTGGGTTCGGGGAAGGGGCCCGTTTCGTCCAGGAAGATGGGGCCGGTCTGGTCGGGCTCCGCCTCGATCGGCGGCAGGAGCCGCTGCGGCACCGGTGGCGGGACGAAGCGGAGGGACGGCGCACTGCTCCGCGCAGCGGCCCGCGGCGGGGCCAGCTCCTCGCCCTCGGCGGGCGCGGGACGGCTCGTCCCGGCGGCCCAGCCCAGCCCGTCCCAGTAGCGGACGTATCCCGGGATCGAGGGGTCGGGGTAGTAGCCGGCCGCGGGGCCGTCGGCTCCGGGGTCCGCAGCGGGTGGGACAGCCGTCATAGAGAGAGACCTGCTTCGTCTGCGTTGCCGGGCGGCTTCGTGCACGCCACGTCGTCGGGCAGTGACAAAGCGTAGTACGCGGGTCACCCTCCGCGGGCGACTTGTCCCGCAACTTGCCCGAAGTCCCACGGAACTCGCGCGGAAGTGCTGTAAGAGTCCGCGCTCCGGTCGCTCTTCTCCAGTAACCCGCACGGGAACGGTCGAGAGAGGGCACCACGATGAACCCCACCAACCCTGACAACCCCACCAACCCCGACAGCGCCGACACCCCCGGCAGCTCCGACAGCGAGACCGAGATCTGCCAGGAGCTGAGGGTCAGTCTGATCCTCTCCCCCGAGCGCAGCATCCCGGTCCCGGCCCGGCTCAGCTACCGCGTCGACGACCCGTACGCGGTGCACATCACCTTCCACCTGGGCCAGGACACCCCGGTGACCTGGGTGTTCGCCAGGGAGCTGCTGGTGGAGGGGGTGTTCAGGGCCTGCGGTCAGGGTGATGTGCGGATCTGGCCGACTCGGCTCGCCGGACGGAACGTCATCTGTCTGGCCCTCAGTTCACCGGCCGGTGACGCCCTGCTGGAGGCCCCGGCCGGTGCCGTCGCCGGCTGGCTGGAGCGCTCCCTCCGCCGGGTCCCGCCGGGGCGGGAGGACGCGGGCCTGGACGTGGACGGGGCGTTGGCCGCGCTCCTGGCCGGGCACTGAGGCCTCCCGCGGCCGTACCGCGACCGACGCGGCCGATGCGACCGACGCGGCCAGCGCCGCCGCCGTCCGCCGCCTGCGGCGCTTGAGGTGGCGTCGCAGCCGTTCCGCCGCGAGGCCCAGGAAGGCCAGCCCGACCAGCGGGTAGATCGCCGCGAAGGGCTGCAGCAGGTAGGGGATGCGCAGATTGCCAAGACCGTGGTGCGGGACCAGCCACATCGCGTACGAGCAGAAGGCCGCGCCCGTCGCCAGGAAGACCGCCCGCCACGGGCGCCGCACGGATCCGCCCAGGCTGCGGGCCCGGGCCCGCTCCTCGGCCGCCTCGGCGGCGAGCAGCACCAGCAGCGGCACGCACCAGACCCAGTGGTGGGTCCAGCTGATCGGCGAGACCAGCACCCCGGTGATCGCGACGCACAGTACCGACCAGGCCCGGGCCCGGGGGAAGCCCTCGGCGTTGCGGTGGATGCCGACCGCCAGCGCCAGCCCGGCGACCCCCACCAGGGCGGTGGCCAGCAGCGCGACCGCGCCGGGCTGCGGTGTGTGCAGGGCCCGTTCGACCAGGCCGCGCAGCGACTGGTTGTCGACGATGTACTCCTTGCCGACCCGGCCGGCGTCGAACACATAGCTGGTCCAGAAGGACCTGGACGCGTCGGGCATCGCCAGCGTGCCGAGCAGCATGGTGGCCAGGCAGGTGGCGCCGGCCGTGAAGGCCGCCCTGGTCCGGCCGCTGAGCAGCAGGTAGACGGCGAACAGACCGGGCGTCAGTTTGATCGCGGTGGCGAGTCCGATGGCGATCCCCTTGCCGCGCCTGCTGTCCGGGCGGGTCAGGTCGTAGAGCACCAGGCAGTCGATGAAGAGGTTGATCTGCCCGTAGCGCAGGGTGGTGAACACCGGTTCGAGCCAGACGCCGAGCCCGACCGCGAGGAACACCAGCGCGGGCCGCATGCTCCGGCGCGGCCAGCCCGCCAGCTTGGCGCCGAGGTGGGCGAGGGTGCCCAGGAGCACCAGGTTGCCGCCGGAGACCAGCACCCGGAGCAGGCCGACCGGCAGCCACGCGGTCGGGGTGAACATCATCGCGGCGAACGGCGGGTAGGTGGCGTAGAGCTGCCACTGGGTGACCTGGACCCCGTAGAGGTCGCCGTGGGTCGCGACGGCCGAGCCCTCGGCGCGGTAGACCAGCATGTCGACCATGGACACCCCGATCAGGTGCCGGACCAGCAGATAGGCGACCAGCGAGCCCAGACCCACCCAGAACGCCGTCAGGGTGGACCGGCGCGGTGCCTCCCGCAGCGCCCGCCGGAGGTCGGCGACCGCCGCGACCGCCCCCGAGCCGAAGGCTCTGGCCTCGCCGTTCTTCCCCGCAGCATCCTCGGCGTTCCATCCGAGACTCGTCACGCAGCACTCCTCTTCGCCGATTCTGCGCAACCCTGACGGATCCGCCGCCGGCCGGTCACCGGCGTACCAGATTGTCACGCCGCCCCCCGGCGCACCGCCTGACCCCCTGCCCCAAACTGGGACGGGCAGGCCGCCAGCTTGGTTCCTGGCGGCCTGCCCGTTGCTTGTTTCACCTGTTCGGAGCAAAGGCCGGGTCGTGTGGGGGATCGACCCGGCCGCCGCCGACGCTACCGCTGGTTCATCTTCCTGCCCACTGCGGCAACACCTGCTCATACAGCCGTAGCGCCCGCTTAGGGCGCCGTTAAGCTGCCGGCGCCATCAGGGCCGGTCCGACGGGCCGTCAGCGGACCACCCTGACCCGGATCCGCCCGTTCCCGCGCCTGCGCGAGCGCCCGGCCTGGTCCGGCAGCCCGTCCGCCGACGGACCGGGGGACGGTTCCCCGGCCGCGGTCCGCAGCATGATCCGGATCTCGGTGCCGCCCAGCACCGACCAGCCGACGGTCACCCCGCCGCCGGTGGACTCGGCGACCCGGCGGGCGATGTCGAGGCCGAGGCCGGTGGAGCCGGCCCCGCCGTGGCCGTGGCCCCGGCGCAGCGCGGCGTCCGCGTCGGCGATACCGGGTCCGGCGTCCGAGACCAGGATGTAGACGGCGTCGGGTTCGCGGTGCACGTCCACCGCGAAGGCGGTGCCCTCGGGGGTGTGCCGGAAGACATTGCCGAGCAGCGAGTCCAGCGCGGCGCCCAGGTCGGCGGCCGGCACCGCCACCGGGACCGGGTCCTCGGCCCCGGCGAGCTGCCAGTCCCGGCCCTCGTCCTCGGCCAGCGCGGACCAGAAGGCCACCCGGTCCCGGATCACCTCGGCCGCGTCGCAGGACAGCGGTTCGGGCACGGCGTCGCCGTCCGCACCGACCAGGCCGCCGGACCCGCGGGCCCGCGCGGTGCTGATGATCCGGTCGACCTCGCGTTCCAGCTGGTCGACGGCGTGCCTGGTCTGCTCGGCGGCGTCCCCGGTGCCGAGCGCGGCGGCGTTGAGCCGCAGCACGGTCAGCGGGGTCCGCAGCCGGTGCGACAGGTCGGCGGCGAGCTCGCGCTCGTCCGCGACCAGTTGGACCACCCGGTCGGCCATGGCGTTGAAGGCGACCGCGGCCTCGCGCAGTTCCGGCGGCGAGTCGTCGGCCTGCGGGACCCGGACCGCCAGGTCGCCGGCGCCGAGGGCACGCGCCCCCGCGGCGAGGCGGCGGGCCGAGCCGACGATCCGGGTGCCCAGCCGGTCGGCGACCAGCACCGAGATCAGCACCAGCACCACGGCCACCCCGGTCAGCACCAGCCAGGCCGAGAGCACTCCGTCGCTGAGCGCGGCGTCCGGGACGAAGACCTCGACCACCGCGATGCCGCCGCTGCCGACCGCGACCGGGGACAGGTAGGCGTAGCCGCCGGGGACGGTGGTGCTCGCGGCGGCCCCGTCGGTCTCGACGGTGCGGATCTCGGTGTCGGTGGCCCGGGAGCGGCCGATGGTGGTCAGGAACGGGCCGCCGTTGATCGGCAGGTGCACCGCGATCTGCCCGGCGGCCCAGGCCTGGGTGCTGGCCAGGGCGCGCTGCAGCGACTGCTGGTCGGTGGTGATGGCCAGGGCCGGCCCGAGCTCTCCGGCCTGGCGTTCGGCGACGGTGAAGGCGCGGTCCCTGGCGGTCTCCCTGACCATCAGTCCGAGCGGGATCAGGAACGCCAGCGCGACCATGGTGGTGACCGCGACCGAGACCTTCACCAGGGCCCATCTCACGGCGCGTGCTCCCCCGCGGGGGGCTCCGCCGCCGGCGGGTCCAGGCGTACGCCGACCCCGCGCACGGTGTGCAGGTAGCGCGGCTTGGACGCGGTCTCGCCGAGCTTGCGGCGCAGCCAGGACAGGTGCACGTCGATGGTCTGGTCGGTGCCGTAGGGCTGCCGCCAGACCTCGGCCAGCAGCTCGCGCCGGGAGACGACCACGCCCGGGCGGGCGGCGAGGAAGGCCAGCAGGTCGAACTCGCGCCGGGTGAGGTCGAGCTCGGTGCCGTCCAGGACCACCTGGCGGCGCTGCAGGTCGATCCGGATCCCGCCCACCTGGAGGTGCTGCCCGGTGCCGGGTGCGGCGCCGGAGCGGCGCAGCACGGCGGCCATCCGGGCGCTGAGGTGCTCCCCGGAGAAGGGCTTGACCAGGTAGTCGTCGGCCCCGGCGTTGAGCAGCCTGATGATCTCGGACTCGTCGTCCCGGGCCGTGGAGATGATCACCGGGACGTCGGTGAGGCCGCGGATCATCTTCAGCGCCTCGCTGCCGTCCAGGTCCGGCAGGCCGAGGTCGAGGATCACCACGTCGCAGCCCACCTGGGCGACCTCGCGCAGCGCTTCGAGCGCGGTGCCGACGCTGCGGACCGCGTGTCCCGCCCCGGAGAGGTGCCGGATGAGGGCTGATCGTACGAATGGGTCGTCCTCGACCACCAGGACCGTTGCCATGAACACTGAAGGTAGCCCATTGGGATGATCTTCTGGGAGGGGCAGTCGTACATACTGTTGCGGGTGCGCAGAGGACTGATCCGGGCAGGGGCGTGGGCAGGGGCGACCGCGGCGGCGGTGTCGGTGTCCTGGTTCGGCGTGCACAGCGTGCTGGCGGACTCGTCCGCGGTCCAGCCCCGGCCGCTGGTGGTGGCGCTGAACGCGCCGGTGGCCTCGCCCGTGCCGCCCCCGCCGCCGGCCGCGATCGGCACCCCGGCGCAGACCCCCTCGGCCACCCCCTCGCCCAGTACCAGCACCGGTGCCGGGGCGGCGGGCACGGCCGGGACCGCGCCGGCGCACCGTCCGTCCTCCGCGCCCCCGTCGCCGACCGCCTCCCCCACCGAACAGGTCGTCAGCTACACCCGGCCCGGCGGGATCATCGTGGTCGCTGTGGGCCCCAGCTCGGCGAAGCTGATCACGGCGACCCCGAACCCCGGCTGGTCGGTGCAGACCTGGACCTCCGCGCCGGACTGGTTCCGGGTCGACTTCGTCCGCGGCGGCACCGACACGGTCTTCTACATGACCTGGAACGGCCACCCCCCGATGGTCCAGGACTAGGGTCTGCCCGAACCGCTACAGCACCTTGCCCGGGTTGAGCAGGCCCAGCGGGTCGAAGGCGGCCTTGACCCGGCGCTGCAGCTCCAGGCCGACCGGGCCCAGCTCGCGGGCCAGCCAGTCGCGCTTCAGCAGCCCCACGCCGTGCTCGCCGGTGATGGTGCCGCCGAGGTCCAGGCCCAGCGCCATGATCGCGTCGAAGGACTCCCGGGCCCGGGCGGTCTCGTCCGGGTCGTCGGCGTCGAAGACCACCACCGGGTGGGTGTTGCCGTCCCCGGCGTGGGCGACCACGCCGATGGTCAGGTCGAAGCGCTCGGCGATCTCGGCCACCCCGGAGATCATCGCGGCCAGCGCGGAGCGGGGTACCGCCACGTCGTCGACCATGGTGGTGCCGAGCCGGTCCATCGCGGTCAGCGAGAGCCGACGGGCCTGCAGCAGCAGCTCGGACTCGGCGCTGTCGGCGGCGGGGACCACCTCGGTGGCCCCGTGCGCGGTGCAGATCTCACCGGCCGCGGCCAGGTCGGCGACCGGGTCAAGGGTGTCGAAGGCGATCAGCAGCAGCGCCGCGGTGGAGTCCGGCAGTCCCATCTGGGCCAGCGCGTTGACGGCCCGTACCGAGACCGTGTCCATCAGCTCCATCAGCGAGGGGGTGTAGCCGGCCTCCATCACCGCGCACACCGCCGCGCAGGCGGCTTCGGTGCTGGGGAACTCCGCCGCCAGCGCCAGCTGCGGCGGCGGGGTGGGCCGCAGCGCCAGTGTCGCCCCGACCACCACGCCGAGGGTGCCCTCGGAGCCGACCAGCAGCCGGGTGAGGTCGTAGCCGGCCACGCCCTTGGCGGTGCGCCGCCCGGTCCGCAGCAGCTCGCCGTCCGCCAGCACCACGTCCAGGCCGAGCACGTACTCGCTGGTGGTGCCGTACTTGACGCAGCACAGCCCGCCGGAGGCGGTGCCGATGTTGCCGCCGATGGTGCAGCTCTCCCAGCTGGACGGGTCCGGCGGGTAGGTCAGGCCGTGCGCCCCCGCCGCCCGGGACAGCTCGGCGTTGACCACCCCCGGCTCGACCACCGCGATCCGGTTCACCGGGTCGATCTCCAGGATCCGGTTCATCCGCACCAGCGACAGCAGGATGCACCCGTCCACCGCGTTGGCCCCTCCGGAGAGCCCGGTCCGCGCCCCCTGCGGCACCACCGGGACCCGCAGCGCGGTGGCGCTGCGCAGTACGTGCCGGACCTGCTCGACCGTGTCCGGGAACACCAGCACGGCCGGCGCCCCGCTCTCGCAGAACCCCGCCATGTCCTGCCGGTAGGCGGCGGTGACATCGGGGTCGACGACGACGGCCGCCTCCGGCAGCCCTTCCCGAAGCAGGTCGACCAGGTCGCTCATGTGTTCTCCCCTTGCTACAGCTGTGCCGGCTTGCCCTTGCCATACAGCCACGTCGCGAACAGCGCGTCCAGGGTGCCGCTGTTCTTCCCGGCCAGCTTCTTGCTCAGCGCGATGAACTGCGCGGTGTCGCCGTGACCGTAGCGGTGGTCGGTGGCCCAGGTCTTCAGGATCGAGAAGAACGCCTGGTCGCCGACGGTCTCGCGGAGCTTCTCCAGCACCATCGCGCCGCGCTCGTACGGCGGGGTGCCGAAGAGGTTGCCGCCGTTGCCGGGGTCGCCGGCCGGGAAGGACCAGAGGTCGTCGCCCGCCGGGAGGGCGTAGTCGGCGGCCAGCCGCTTGGCGGTGCTGGGGCCGCCGTGCTTGGCGTCCCAGAGCCACTCGGTGTAGGTGGCGAAGCCCTCGTTCAGCCAGATGTCCTTCCAGCTCCCCAGGGTGACCGAGTCGCCGAACCACTGGTGCGCGGTCTCGTGCACCAGGGTGTCGATGTCCGGCGCGCGGTCGTAGATCGGCCGGCTCTGCGTCTCCAGCGCGTAGTCGACGTCGTGGGCGTGCTCGACGATGGCCCCGGCCGAGTCGAAGGGGTAGCGGCCGAAGAGGCTGCTCTCCCAGGTGATCACGGCCGGCAGCTGGTCCAGCACCGGCCCGGCGGCCTTGGCCTCGCGCGGGTCGACGGCGCTGTAGACGGGCAGCCCGGCGGCCGTCCAGGACTGGCTGACCTGGAACTTCGCGACGCTGGCGGTGGCCAGGTAGGCCGCCATCGGCCGGCTCTCGTGCCAGGCGAAGACGGTCTTGGCGCCCTCCGTGCGCTGGCTGACGAGGCGTCCGTTGGAGACCGCGGTCCAGCCGTTGGGGACGGCGACCGCGATGTCGTAGGTCGACTTGTCGAGCGGGTGGCCGTTGCAGGGGAACCAGGTCATCGCCCCCTGCGGCTCCCCGGCGACGAAGGAGGAGCCGTCGGCCTCGGTGATCCAGCCGTCGGCCGAGCCGTCCGGGTCGGTCACCTTCGCCGGGACCCCGGCGTAGGTGACCGTGGTGCGGAAGGACTCCCCGGCGAGCAGCGGACGCGCCGGGGTGACCTGCAGCTTCACCCCGGTGCGGCTGAACTGCGCCCTGGAGCCGTCCACCAGCACGCTGCTGACGGTCAGTCCGGAGAGGTCCAGGTCGAAGGAGCTGAGGTCCTGGGTGGCGGTGGAGCTCAGCGTGGCGGTCGCGGCCAGGGTCCGGGTGGCCGGGGTGTAGCCCATGCTGAGCCCGTAGTGGACCACGTGGTAGCCGCCGTCCCCGGACAGCGGGAAGTACGGGTCACCGGCGGTGGCCGAACCGGGCGTGCCGCCGCCCCCCTGGGTGGCACCAACCAGGAGGGCGGCGAGTACGGGAGTCGCGGCGAGGGCGAGAAGGCGACGTGTGATCATCTGCCCAGACTAGAACTGACGGGCAGTCACCGCACGGCGAAGCGTCAGAGATTGCCGCGAAGCTCCTGCTCCCGCTCGATCGCCTCGAACAGCGCCTTGAAGTTGCCCTTGCCGAAGCCCATCGAGCCATGACGCTCGATCAGCTCGAAGAACACCGTGGGCCGGTCCTGCACCGGCTTGGTGAAGATCTGCAGCAGGTAGCCGTCCTCGTCGCGGTCGGCCAGGATCTTCAGCTCGCGCATCTCCTCCAGCGGCAGCCGGGTCTCGCCGGCCCACTCGCCGAGGGTGTCGTAGTAGGAGTCGGGGGTGTCCAGGAACTCCACGCCGGCGGCGGACATCGCCCGGACGCTGGCGGCGATGTCATTGGTCGCCAGCGCCAGGTGCTGGACGCCGGGGCCGCCGTAGAACTCCAGGTACTCGTCGATCTGCGACTTCTTCTTCGCCACGGCCGGCTCGTTCAGCGGGAACTTCACCTTGCGGTGGCCGTCCGCGACCACCTTGGACATCAGCGCCGAGTACTCGGTGGCGATGTCGTCGCCGACGAACTCCTTCATGTTGGTGAAGCCCATGACCCGGTTGTAGAAGGCCACCCAGGTGTCCATCTGCCCCAGCTCCACATTGCCCACGCAGTGGTCCACCGCCTGGAAGAACCGGCGCTGCGGCGGCTCCACGAAGGGCGTCCGGGCGACGTACCCGGGCAGGTAGGGGCCGTCGTAGCCGCTGCGGTCCACCAGGGTGTGCCGGGTCTCGCCGTAGGTGGCGATGGCCGCGAGCACCACCGTGCCGTGCTCGTCCTTCAGCTCGTACGGCTCGGCCAGGCTGGTGGCGCCGTGCTCCACCGCGTAGGCGTGCGCCGCGTAGGCGTCGGGGACCTCGATGGCCAGGTCGATCACGCCGTCGCCGTGCGCGGCGACATGCTGCCCGAGGAAGGCGCCGTGCTCGGTGCTCGGCTTGACCACGGAGGTGAAGACGAACCGGGCGCTGCCCGACTCCAGCACGTACGAGGCGGTCTCCCGCTCCCCCGTCTCCGGCCCCGCGTAGGCGACCAGGCGCATGCCGAAGGCGGTCGAGTAGTAGTGCGCGGCCTGCTTGGCGTTGCCGACGGCGAAGACGATCGCGTCCATGCCCTTGACCGGGAACAGGTCACCCATGACGGCCTCCGAGGGTGTGAAGTGGTGTTGCGGGTACCGTCGCTCCGATCGCCCTGCTGCGCAACTGGTCGGATAATCGCTGCACAGGCTGTACAGCCGGACCAGCCGGAGTCGAGTATGGCTGGACAAAATGTCCACCGAGGAGGACCCGTGCCCGGCATCGACCCGCTGGACTGCTCGCTGCTCACCCTGCTGGCCGAGGACCCCCGCCCCGGCGTCCTGGAGTGCTCCCGCCGGCTCGGCGTCGCCCGCGGGACGGTCCAGGCCCGCCTCGATCGGCTGCGGGCCAACGGGGTGATCCGCGGCTTCGCCCCGCAGCTGGACCCGGCCGGGCTCGGCTACCCGGTGACCGCCTTCGCGACCCTGGAGATCTCCCAGGGCCAGGGCAGCGACGTACGGGCGCACCTGGCCTCGGTCCCCGAGGTGCTGGAACTGCACACCATCACCGGGCAGGGGGACATGCTCTGCCGGATCGTCGCCCGCTCCAACAGCGATCTCCAGCGGGTGATCGACCGGGTTGTGGGTTTTGATGGGATCGTGCGGGCTTCGACCGCCATCGCCCTGGAGAACCCGGTGCCGTACCGAACTCTCCCCCTGGTGCAGCAGGCCGCCGGGGACCAATGACCTGACGACGCAGGGAGTGCTGACGGACCGTGGGTTTCTGGGACTACGTCAGCAGCCGTCAGCAGCAGCTGCTGAGCGACACCTACCAGCACGCCAGCGCGGTGTTCCAGTGCATGCTGATCGCCGTGCTGCTCGGGGTCGGCCTCGGCGCCCTCACCTACCGCAGCGAACGGGCCGGACGGCTGGCCACCCTGGTCACCGGCACCGTGCTCACCATCCCCTCGTACGCCCTGCTCGGCCTGCTGATCCCGCTGCTCGGGCTCGGCGTCCCGCCGACCGTGACCGCCCTGGTGCTGTACGCGCTGCTGCCGATCGTCCGCAACTCCATCGTCGGACTGCGCGGGGTGGACCCGGCGCTGGTCGACGCCGCGCGCGGGATCGGGATGACCGGCCTGGCCCGGCTGGCCCGGGTGGAGCTGCCGATCGCCTGGCCCACCATCCTGGCCGGCATCCGGGTCTCCACCCAGATGAGCATGGGCATCCTCGCCATCGCCGCCTACGCCTCGGGCCCCGGGCTCGGCAATGAGATCTTCGCCGGCATCGCCAGCCTCGGCAGCGCCAACGCGCTCAACGAGGTGCTCGCCGGGACGCTCGGCATCGTCGTGCTCGCCCTCCTGTTCGACGCCGCCCTGGTGCTCCTGGGGCGCCTGACCGTATCGGCGGGTATCCGTGTCTGACGCCACCACCGACAACGCCCCGACGATCACCAACACCGCCCCGGTCACCGGCGCCACCATCGAGCTGGAGAACCTGACCAAGCGCTACCCGGGCAACCCCACCCCCTCGGTCGACTCGGTCAGCATGAGCATCGCCGCCGGGGAGACGGTGATCCTGGTCGGCCCGTCCGGCTGCGGCAAGAGCACCACGCTGCGGATGATCAACCGGCTGATCGAGCCCAGCTCCGGCCGGATCCGGATCGACGGCGAGGACGTCACCGACATCGACCCGGTGAAGCTGCGCCGCCGGATCGGCTACGCGATCCAGTCCTCCGGACTGTTCCCGCACCTCACCGTCGCCGAGAACATCGCCCAGGTGCCGCGGATGCTCGGCTGGGGCAAGCAGCGGATCAAGGACCGGGTCGAGGAGATGCTGGACCTGGTCGGCCTGGACGCCCGCGAGTTCCACGACCGCTACCCGCGGATGCTGTCCGGCGGCCAGCAGCAGCGGGTCGGCGTGGCCCGCGCCCTGGCCGCCGACCCGCCGGTGCTGCTGATGGACGAGCCCTTCGGCGCGGTCGACCCGATCACCCGGGACCACCTCCAGGACGAGCTGATCCGGCTGCAGCAGGAGCTGCACAAGACCATCGTCTTCGTCACCCACGACTTCGACGAGGCGATCAAGCTCGGCGACCGGATCGCGGTACTGCGCGAGCAGTCCCACATCGCCCAGTTCGACACCCCCGAGGCCATCCTCACCAACCCGGCCGACGAGTTCGTCTCCGGCTTCGTCGGCGCCGGCGCCGCCCTCAAGCGGCTCAATCTGACCCGGGTCCGCGACGTCGGCATCGCCGACTTCCCCTCGGTCACCGTGGACGAGCCGCTGCAGGACCTGTTCGACCGCTTCCGCAGCGGCAGCGCCAACGAGATCCTGCTGCTGGACCGGCGCGGCCGTCCCTACAAGTGGCTCCGGCGCGGCGACCTGATGCGGGCCCGCGGCTCACTGGCCCGGGCCGGCGCCCTGGTCAACCACACCGTCAGCCGCGACGCCACGCTGCGCGACGCGCTGGAGGCGGTGCTGACCGACAGCGGCGGCCGGGTCGCCGTCACCGGCCGGCGCGGCGAGTACCTCGGCGTGGTCGACATGGAGACCCTGCTGAACTCGGTGCACGAGCTGCTGGAGGCGGACCGGCTCACCGCGCTGGAACACCGCGAGGAGCAGCACTCCCGGGTCGCCGAGGAACTCGAGGGCTTCACCGGCGGAGGCGAGCACCTGTGAGCACCGGGACCAGCACCACGACCGCCGGAGCGCCCCCGGCCACCGCCCGCCCGCGCCGGATCACCGTGCGAAAGCTGCTGGTCACCCCGGTGGTGCTGGCGGTGCTGCTGCTCTGCACCTACCTCTGGATCACCAACGCCGACCTGGACTCCATCGAGCACAACTCCCTGGACGGCGGCCAGGTGCGGCTCTACCTCTGGCAGCAGGTCAAGCTGACCGCGGTGTCGACCTTCTTCGTACTGGTCATCGCCCTGCCCGCAGGCATCCTGCTGACCCGGACGTTCGCCCGCAGGGCCGTCCCCTTCGCGGTCGCGCTGGCCAACCTGGGCCAGGCCACCCCGGCGATCGGGCTGCTGGCGCTGCTCACCATCTGGCTCGGCATCGGTCCGCGCACCGCCCTGATCGGCATGGTCGCCTACGCGGTGCTGCCGGTGCTCAGCAATACGATGGCGGGGCTGCGGGCCATCGATCCCACCCTGCTGGACGCGGCCAGGGGCATCGGCATGTCGCCGCTGGGTGTGCTCGGCCGGGTGGAACTCCCGCTGGCGGTGCCGCTGATCCTGGCCGGGGTGCGCACCGCGCTGATCCTCAACGTCGGCACCGGCACCCTGGCGGCCTTCGCCGGGGGCGGCGGGCTGGGCAACCTGATCACCGCGGGGATCACCACCCAGCGCACCAGGGTGCTCGTCGTCGGCGCGATCCTGACGGTGTGTCTGGCCCTGCTGGTGGACTGGCTGGCCTCGCTGGCCGAGCTGAGGCTCAGCCCGCGCGGCCTGGAGGTCCGGCAGTGACCCGGCGGGCGGCGGTGACCCGGCGGCTGCTCCCGCTCGGCGCCCTGCTGCTGCTCGCCGCCCCGCTGGCCGGCTGCGGGCTGCACAGCGGCACGGTGATCCCCTCCGACCTCGGCCCCGGCACGCTCGGCAAGGGGCTGCCGCTGAAGGGCGTCACCCTCACCATCGCCTCCAAGAACTTCACCGAGAACGTGATCCTGGCCGAGATGATGGGCCTGGTCTGGACCGCCGCCGGGGCCACCGTGGTCGACCGCACCAACATCTCCGGCTCCATCGGCGCCCGCCAGGCCATCGTCTCCGGCACCGCCGACGGGATGTACGAGTACACCGGCACCGCCTGGATCACCTACCTGGGCAATACCAAGCCCATCGCCGACCCGCAGCGGCAGTGGCAGGCCGTCCACGACGCCGACCTGAAGAACGGGCTGACCTGGCTGCCGCAGTCACGGCTGAACGACACCTACGCGCTGGGCGGCAACGCCGCCAACGTCGCCAAGTACCACCTCAAGACCCTCTCCGACGTGGCCGCGCTCTCCAAGTCGAACCCCTCGGCGGTCACCCTGTGCGTCGACAACGAGTTCGGCGTCCGCGACGACGGGCTCACCGGCATGGAGAAGGCCTACGGGATGTCCATCCCCAAGTCCAACATCAGGACCATGGACGCCGGGATCGTCTACACCACCCTGTCCGCCGGAAAGTCCTGCCTGCTCGGCGACGTCTACAGCACCGACGGCCGGATCCCGGCGCTCAAGCTCCAGGTGCTGGACGACGACAAGCACTTCTTCCCCAACTACGACGCCGCCCCCGAGCTCTACAGCAAGGCCGTCCGGGAGCACCCGGCCATCACCGGGCTGCTGGACCCGGTCTCGGCGAAGCTCGACAACACCGTGGCCCAGCAGCTCAACAGCAAGGTCGACGTGGACGGCCAGGACCCGCGCGCGGTGGCCCGGCAGTGGCTGATCGACAAGGGCTTCGTGGTCCCGAAGAAGTGAGCTGTGGGACGGGCGGTTCAGCAGCTGGGCACGGTTCCCGAGCCGCTCTGCAGCGACTTCAGCGCCGCGACCGCCTGGTCCAGGGTCTCCACCGGGACCAGCCGCAGCCCCTTCGGCAGCCCGGTCTCGCCGTTGCCGCACTCGGCCCGCGGCAGCAGGAACACCGTCGCGCCGTCGCGTGCGGCGGCCTTGGTCTTCAGCGCCACCCCGCCGACCTGCGACACCTGGCCCGAGGCGTTGATCTCCCCGGTCCCGGCGACATTGGCGCCATTGGTCAGGTCCCCGGCCGCGCCGGACCTCCCGCTGCCGTTGCCGGCCAGTTCGTCGATGATCCCCAGGGTGAACATCAGCCCCGCGCTGGGGCCGCCGACGTCGGCGAGGGTGATGGTGACCTTCACCTGGGACGGGTCCAGGTGGAGGTAGGCCAGCGCGGCCGAGGTCGCCGCCGACTGCGAGTCGGTCATCTCCTGCTGGTTGGTCGCCTCCACCTGCTGGGTGTTCTGCCCGGCCGGGTAGACGGCGGCGTGCGGCACGACCGCCTCGTCCTTGGCCGGCCAGGCCCTGAACGCGTCCAGCAGGCTGATCGAGTCCTGCGGCGCGGTCGCCGAGATCGTGGTCATCCGCAGCGCGCCCACGGTCTGCCGGACCGGATGCCCGGTGATCGCGATGACCTGCGTGGACCGCTCGCCCGCCTGCGGCGGGTCCGGATAGGCGCCCAGGGTGTTCGCGGTGATCCCCGGATACATGATCGTGAACGGCAGCGGCGCGAAGCCCGCCGCCCCGAACAGGCCCAGCAGTACGACGGCGCAGACCGTCAGGACCACGGAACGACGCGACAGGGCGGACGCAGACAGAGAGAACGGCACACCGCGCATCAAAACACACCGCCCGCCGAGCGCCGTCATCGGCTCGCTGGGGCCCTTGCCGGCGCAGCTGTCAGCGCAGCGCCTCGGCGACCTCGGTCGCGGCCTCGACCACCCGCGGGCCGACCCGCTCCGGCACCATCCCGCCCAGCATGACCACGCCCACGCAGCCCTCGATCCCGCTCAGCCCCAGCAGCGCCGCCGCCGCCCCGCAGGCGCCCGAGCGCTCCTCCGGGCCGCCCTCGGTGGTCCCGGTGGCCGCGAACGGCGGCTCGGGGCGGGCCCCGTACGGCAGCGCACGGGCGGCCAGGATCGCCCGTCCGGCCGCGTTCTCGTCCAACTGGTGCCGGAGGCCGGTGCGGTAGGCGACGTGGAAGTCGGTCCAGCTGGGCTCTATCACCGCCACCACCAGCGCGTCGGCACCGTCCACCAGGGTCAGGTGCGCGGTGGCGCCCAGGTCCTCGGCCAGGCTGCGCAGCGCGGGCAGCGCGGCCTCGCGCAGCAGCGGGTGCACCCGGTGCGCCAGCCGCAGCACGCCCAGGCCGACCCGGACCCGGCCGCCGATGTCACGGCGGACCAGGCCGTGCTGCTCCAGCGTGGCCAGCAGCCGGTAGACGACGGTCCGGTTGACCTCCAACCGCCCGGCGAGCTCGGTGACGGTGAGGCCCCGCTCCGAGTCGGCGAGCAGTTTGAGGACCTTCACCCCGCGGTCCAGGGTCTGCGATGTCTCGGCGGTCACGGCCCGTGTTCCCCTTCCGCCGGTTGTGTGGTGAGGGAGGACGCTAGTGATGTAGCACCGCTCTGCGGAAGAGCTTGTCCAGAATTCGGTCAGGAATCCTGAAAATTCACCGACCCGACCGGGACAAGACGGGATAACCAGACATCTCGCACCGCTGAACCGCGATCGGATCCGGTGGCACAGGACGAACCTTTGGGACGTGTGCAACCATCCTGATCGCTCGGATGTGTTGTTCTCCGTAGCGCCGTAGTGCCCCCGCGCCGCGGCCCCTGCCACACAGAGAGCTTCCGCCGTCATGTCGCGCAGCGCCCGCCGCCGTCCCCCCGCCCGCAGCGCTTCCGGCAGGGCTTCCGGCGGCGCTTCCGGCGGCGGGCGCAGACGGGCGCAGGGGCGCTCCTCCCGGCGGCGCCGGGCGAAGCCGTCCGGGGGGAGCGGCAAGACGCTGGTCCTGGTCGCCCTGGTCCTGGTGGCCGTCCTCGGCCTCGGCGGTTATGTGCTGCACGACGCCACCCGGGCCACCGCGACGGCCGGCGCCGCCAGCACCGGCGCCTCGACCGCGACGGCCGCCGCGACGCCCTCCACCGGCCCCGACCGCGCGGCCCTGGCCCCGGCCACCCCCTCGCACTCGGCCCCGCCCACCCCGGCCGCCTTTCCGACCACGTACCCGAACAGCGCCAAGGGCACCTACAGCTACGCCACCGGCGGCACCAAGCGCTTCGGCACCGGGACGCTGCAGCGCTACAAGGTCGCCGTGGAGAACGGGCTCGGGGTGACCCCGGCCGCCTTCGCCGCCCAGGTGGACGCCATCCTGGACAACACCCAGCGCGGCTGGAGCGCCCGCGGCCTGTGGTCCTTCCAGCGGGTGTCCTCCGGGCCGGTGGCCTTCACCATCTACCTGACCTCGCCGAACACCACCTACCACTTCTGCGAGCAGCTGATCCACCTCGACATACGCGAGTCCGCGCCGGGCGGGGTGAACTGCAGCAACAACGGCGACACGGTGGTCGAGAACATCGCCCGCTGGATCGACCTGACCCAGTACTACAAGGGGCAGCCCGACCTCTACCACGCACTGGCGATCAACCACGAGGTCGGGCACTCGCTGCACCACGGACACGTCTCCTGCGCCGGCGCCGGCGACCCCGCGCCGGTGATGATGCAGCAGATCAAGGGACTGCACGGCTGCGTCCCCAACGGCTGGCCCTACAGCGCCGACGGCACCTACATCACCGGGCCGCCCGCGCCCTGACCGCTCAGGTGATGGACGGTCAGGTGATGGTGGTCGCCCACTCTTGAATTTTTTTGATGCGGGCCTGCAGCTGACCCGCCGTCGCCTGCGCCGTGAGCGGTCCGCCGCAGACCCGGCGCAGCTCGTTGTGGATGGTGCCGTGCGGCTGGTTGGTCCGGTGGTGCCAGGCGCCGACCAGGCCGTTCAGCTCCTTGCGGAGCTCCTGCAGCTGCTTGTGGGTGACCACGGGACGCTTCTCGGCCGGCAGTTCGATCAGGTCGGCCTGCTCGGCCGGCTTGGCCTTGCTGCGCTGGATCTGCCGGGTCTGCCGCTTCTGCAGCAGTATCTGCACCTGGTCCGGCTCCAGCAGGCCGGGAATGCCCAGGTACTCCTCTTCCTCCTCGGACCCGGCATGCGCCTGCATGCCGAACTCCTTGCCGTCGTAGAGCACCCGGTCGAACACCGCGTCCGACTCCAGTGCCTCCCACGGCAGTTCGTCCTCGCCGTCGGCCTCGTCCTTTGTCTTCTCGGCGTCGGCGAGCAGGGCGTCCTCCTCGTCGAAGAGGCCGTCCTCCTTGTTCTTCTTCCGGTCCAGGACGTGGTCCCGCTGCAGTTCCATCTCATTGGCGAAGGTCAGCAGGGTCGGCACGGACGGCAGGAACACCGACGCGGTCTCGCCGCGCTTCCTGGCCCGGACGAAGCGTCCGACCGCCTGGGCGAAGAACAGCGGGGTGGAGATCGAGGTGGCGTAGACGCCGACCGCGAGCCGGGGCACGTCCACGCCCTCGGACACCATCCGCACCGCGACCATCCAGCGCTGGGCGCCCTCGGAGAAGTCGGTGATCCGCTGCGAGGACTCGGCCTCGTCGGACAGCACCAGGGTGACCTTCTCCCCGGTGATCTCCTTGAGCATCTTGGCGTAGGCGCGGGCCACGTTCTGGTCGGTGGCGATGACCAGGCCGCCCGCGTCCGGGATGCCCTTGCGCACCTCGGTCAGCCGCTTGTCCGCCGCGCGCAGCACATTGGGCATCCACTCGCCCTGCGGGGCCAACGCGGTGCGCCAGGCCTGGGCGACGGCGTCCTTGGTCATCGGCTCGCCGAGGCGCGCGGCGACCTCGTCCCCGGCCTTGGTCCGCCAGCGCATGTTGCCGCTGTAGGAGAGGAAGATCACCGGGCGGACCACATGGTCCTCCAGCGCGTGCCCGTAGCCGTAGGTGAAGTCGGCGATGCTCTTCCGGATCCCGTCGTTCCCGGCCTCGTACGCCACGAAGGGGATCGGGTTGGTGTCCGAGCGGAACGGCGTCCCGGTCAGCGCCAGCCGCCGGGCGGCCGGTTCGAACGCCTCCGCGCAGGCCTCGCCCCAGGACTTGGAGTCGCCGGCGTGGTGGATCTCGTCCAGGATCACCAGCGTCTTGCGCTGCTCGACCCGGTTCCGGTGCAGCATCGGATTCACCCCGACGCCCGCGTAGGTGATGACGATGCCATGGTAGTCCTTGGACAGCGGCCCGCTGCTGTAGCCCGGATCCAGCCGGATCCCTATCCGCGCCGCCGCCTCGGCCCACTGCTTCTTCAGATGCTCGGTCGGCGCCACCACGGTGATCTGCTGGATCACATGATGGTGCAGCAGGTACGACGCCAGGGTCAGCGCGAAGGTCGTCTTCCCCGCGCCGGGGGTCGCCACCGCGAGGAAGTCGCGCGGCTGCTTCTCGACATAGCTCTCCATCGCGGCCTGCTGCCAGGCGCGGAGCGCCCCGGCGGTGCCCCAGGGGGCACGTCCGGGAAACGCGGGGGACAGGGACGGATGGTGGGATGCGGTTGCAGTACTCACGGTCTCCGGCACGGGTCGACAGCACGAACATGGCGCCGGCAGCCGCCCGACCCCGTCGGCCCCACTGCCCGCGCCCGGTCTTCGGACAACCCGCCTAGCCTACCGGCGCGACGGGTCGGACCGGTGTCATCGGGATGACGCCGGGATGTTCGTCGTGGCGTGCGTGGTGGCGTGCGTGGTGGCGTGCGTGGTGGCGTGCGTGGTGGCGGACCGGACTGAACTGGCTCACCGTACCCGGGTGCGCCCGCAGACGGCCGCGCCGAGCAGGGCCACGCCGGTCATCGTCGCGAAGATGGCCGCGAAGCCACCGCCGGTACCGGTCCCGACCACGCTGAACAGCACCCCGGCGAGGCCCGCCATCAGCACGTTTCCGAGCGCGTCGCTCACCTGCAGCGAGGCCGAGTTCTCGCCGGTGTCGTCGGCCTCGGAGAAGGCCAGCATCAGCACGCCGACGCTGGCGATGGTCAGCCCCATGCCCAGCCCGCCCACCGTCCAGACCACCGCGACCACATACGCGGGCACCGCGGGCACCAGCGCCAGGCCGGCCCCGGCGATGGCGAAGGCGCACATCAGGAAGCCGGTCCGGATCAGCAGCGAGCGGTGCCGGCCGGCCCACGGGCGGCCCTGGATCCAGGAGCCGAGAGCCCAGCTGACGCCGCCGCTGGTGAGCGAGAGCCCGGCCAGGGTCGGCGACAGTCCGCGCTGGGTGACCAGCATCAGCGGGATGAACGCCTCGGCGGCGAAGAAGGCCCCGGCCGCTATCCCGCGCAGCAGGATCACCGTCGGCAGGCCCCGCGCCGCCCGGAAGGTGCCGCGCGGCAGCAGCCGGGTGACCGCCGGGACCAGCAGGGCCAGGCCGGCCGCGGCCGGGATCAGCGCGTAGACGTCCAGCAGCTGGCCGGCGTACTGCAGCAGCCCGGCCCCCACCGCGAGGGCCAGCGCCAGCAGGATCCGCCGCCGGTCCAGGGCCCAGCCGCGGGGGGCGGGGGTCGGGGTGGGGGTGGCGGCTGCGTGGGTCGTAGTGGTGGCTGCAGCCACGGCCTGAAGCCGGCGCAGCTCCGGGAGCATCAGGGCGACCGGCAGGGCGATCAGCACCGGGATCGACAGGAACACCCAGCGCCAGCCGAGCTGCTGGGTGACCGTCCCGGAGATCACCGGGCCGATGATCGAGGGCAGCACCCAGGCCGAGGAGAACGCCGCGAACACCGACGGCCGCAGCCGCTCCGGGTAGGCCCGGCCGACCACCACGTACAGCGCCACGATCAGCAGCCCGCCGCCGAGGCCCTGGACCGCGCGCCCGCCGACGAAGGTCCACATGTTCTGCGCGGTCCCGGCGATCAGCAGGCCGACGCCGAAGGTGGTGATCCCGGCGCTGAGCGGTCCCAGCGGCCCCCGCTTGTCGCTCCACTCCCCCGACACCACCATCGCCAGCAGGCTCGCGGTGAAGTACCCGCTGAAGGCGAAGGCGTACAGCCCGAGGCCGTTCAGGTCGCGGGCGGCCACCGGCATGGCGGTGTTGACGGCGGTGGCCTCGAAGGCGACCAGCAGCACGCAGGAGACGATGCCGAGGGTGAGCGCGCGGTACCGGCCGCTCATCACCCCGCCCAGGTCGGCGGGCGGCGGCGGATCGGTCTCGCGGTCGTGGACGGGGCGGTGGGTGTGGGTGGTCACCGAAGGGATTGTAAGGGTCATTGACCGCGTTGACCCCTGTCGGGAGACCGAGCCCCCCTCAGCCTCCCGACCTAGGACCTCATGCTGTGCGACTGAATACCCCGAGAGGTGTTGACGAATAGGGGGGCGAATACCGTAGAGTCAATTCCAGAAGCGCAGGACCGGAACAACCAACGATCAGGAGTCGGTGATGAACGGGAAGGCAGTGCACAGCATGACGCGCGCCACCCGTCCCGAGTCCTGTCCGGTCGACTGTCACAGCACGGCGTGTTGTCGCCCCGCCGTCGCCGCTGCCTGAAGCAGCACCTCCAGTTTTTCCCGCATCACCCCTGTCACGGCCGTGTGCCCGAGTGGTTGAGGGGACCGCCTGCAAAGCGGTTTACGCCGGTTCGAATCCGGTCATGGCCTCTGATCTGCGAAAACAGCTCTTGTGGATCTTGTTGCGCACCACCCAAGGGACGCTAGGCAAGTCGCTAGACCGCCTAGAACTTGCCTAGCTCCCGCTGCTCCACAGGGACGCAACCATGATCAGCAACAAGCCCGCTACGGGTCTCAAGAGCCCGCTCCGCTCCGCCGTACGCAGTGCCAGCAGGACCGGAGTGGCCTACACCGCTCCGACTGTAGGAATGGACGACAAGGAATCCATCCTTTCCGATTTCGTCATGCATTTGAGGACCACCACCAATAAGCGTGGACGTCCTTTCCAGAGGCGTACCGTGAATGCCTACCGATCGTCCGTGGTCGCTCTGGCCAAGTGGCTCGACTCCCCCACTGGCGGTGCCGGTGGAGACTTCCTGGCCTGTGACGCCGCCACCCTGAACCGGTTCTTCCGCTGGTACTACGTCACGCACGACGTGCCGAAGTCACACGACGGACAGGGCGGGTACACGGGCGGGACCAACACCCAACAGCGGAACCTAGCGCCGTTCTTTCAGTGGCTCGAAGACGAGTACGAGCACCCGTCGCCCTGGCGCGACAAGACGTTCCAGCGGTACGCCACCCCCGCACTCGGCAAGCCCAAGACCCTCACGAGTGACTTTGTGGGCGACGTCCTCAAGGTCACAGGTGGTGGATCGCCGAGGGTCAAGGACTTTGAGACCCTGCGGGACTTCGCAATCCTGTGTGTCCTCACGGACGGGCTCCGGGCCGAGGAGCTTCTGACCCTCACGCTGGACTCGCTCCACCTGGCCGAGGGCATCGTGTACGTGATTCCCCTCAAGGGCCAGCGGAACAGTACGGACCTTCGGCCGGTGCCGCTACAGCCCCGGACCGTCGTGGCCCTTCGGCGGTACCTCCGTGCCCGTGCGCTCCACAAGGCAGCAGCAAGCCCGCACCTGTGGCTCGGCGTGAGGGGTCAAGCGAGCATCGCCTACATGGCCCTGTACCGAATGGTGAAGCGGCGGGCGGAGCAAGCCGGATACAACCCCGCCGAGGTGACCCCGCACTCGTTTTGCCACACGTGGTGCGACAGTCTCCTGTCGTCCGGCGTGAGCGGAGAGAACGTGATGGCCGTCCGAGGGTGGACCAGTCACCGGATGCTGCTCCGCTACGGTGCCGACCAGGCTTCCAACCGCGCCGTGGCCGCAGTCCAGAAGCTAGGCGACAGGTACTGACCGAGCCGGCGAAAACAAGAGGCCCCCAACTTGCCTGACCCACAGGGTAGTTGGGGGCGTCACTTTGCCCTGGTGCTGTCATGCCGTCAGGCCACATTCCTCCACAGGGTGCGCTTCACTATGCGCCGGACGGTCGAGGGGTCAATGTCGTACGCCTGGCCCAGCTCCGCGTAGGTCACCCCGCCCTCGGAGTACGCCTCCCGAAGCTGGATCACCTCAGCCTCGCCAAGCTTCGGCCCCCCGGTAGCTGTCCCATGCCCCTGCTTGTCTGCCGCGTTCTCAGCGCGCGTTCCCCAAGCCAGGCTCCAGGCATGGTTGTTGAGCCTATCTCCGTCCAAATGCCTTACCTGGTAGTTGGGTTGTGGACGACCACCATGGAAGGCTTCACAGACAAGACTGTGCACCGTCCGCATGTGCTGCCTGCCGTCCACACTGATGCCGACCACCTTGTACCCGGTGGAGCTGATACCCGGCCGCAGCCATGTCGGACCGATGCCGGGACTGCCCGGACCCAGAATCCTGCCGTCGTTGGTCGCCTCGTACCCCGGTGCCCACAGGATGGGGGCCATACGGAGAACCGTCTCGCCGATAACTGACGTCTTGTCATTTCTCAGAACTGCATCCACGTGAGTTCCATAGGCCCACAGTGTCGAGTAGTCACAAGGGGCACCCTTGACGCCTCGTCAGCTCCACAGGGGTAACAGGCCATCAGAAACTAGCCAACACAGAGTCAGAAACTGGCCCAATTCCCTTTATTTGCAAGGGAGTTGAGTGTTGATACAAAGGGTAATACAAAGTGGTGCAAGCCCTAAGTTACTCACGAGTAACATAATTCAACCCATAAATCCACCCGATTCAGGGTCTTCCGACCGACCTCACCACCCCTGACCTGGGCTTTTCCATGATCGAGCCTCGGTCCACACCTCACCGGCAAACGATCTTGATAATACTTCACACCTACCATTGCCAGGGATAACCGAGATAAGCCGCCATAGGGCGAGGTCACCACATCACGACCACTTGCACCACTCGCAGGGAAAAATGCCAAAATGTATACGCAGAGTAGCGATGCATCAGGTATACGATTACTTAGAGTATATATATATTCTCAATTAGGCTTCTACTTCAAAGGGCCGAATGGTGACCACCACCCGCGCAAGCGCACTTTGGTGGTGATGTGGTGACATTACATGATCATCAGTACTCTGACCTGCGGTTATATAGGTCACCACTGGGCGGTGTTCTCGTGGTGTTCGTGGTGACCTGAGTTCACCACACATCACCACCAGTGCACCACCGATAGCACCACAGTGGTGCACAGACTTCCACGGGTCGGCATTACCGGCCGGTTATCAAATTTTTCATCCGAGTACCCGGAACGGTTTCACCCGTCGCTGCCGGTGGGTATCACCATGGCCGAACGAAACGCATAGCCAGCGCCAGCACATTGCAAGCCACTCCAAACTGAAGAATGGTCGCAACACCAGATGAATGCAGCGATTGCCACAGAGACGGGCCAGGAAGCGCACGGAGAGGGCCCCTCGTCCGACTACCGGGACTACACCGACCAGGACATAGCCGACGCACTGGCGGCCCTGGGGAACGAGGAGGACTGACGGGCTACGGGGCGGCGTCCGAGCACCGCGCCGGTACAACCGACACCCGAGGGGCTTACAGGGCCTCTCAGCGGCCTCCACGAGAGTAGGGCGCAATAGTGATCGTGCCCCCGTCCTTGGTCCTCCTAGAGTGTCCGGATACCTCGTGTACGGGAGGAGATTGGCATGGTGGCTTGGACTCGGCTACGGGGAGCGGTGATTCGATGTCCTCAGCTCCCTCGGCGGCGTCCTGACCCTTGGTGAGACTCAGGATCACACCGGCTACTGCGGCTACGGCCGCCGCGCCTCCGCCAACACGCTTGATCGTCTTCTCGTGCTTCCTGTACAGGCTCTTCAACTTCTGTGGGACGGAAGGAGTCTCGCCGTCCTCGGGTGGGGTCTCGTCGGTCACCCCTACAGATCTACCGGACCCGCTCCTCAGCTGTCAGGGAGTTCGTTGGTGAACACCAGCAAGGGGGAGCATGTGAGCAGCGTCACAGCGACTTCCGGGCAGTCGATGAATCGTCGGCCCTCGAAGCCCGTGGCCGACGATTCACAAGCCACTGCGAGGATCGAAGCCAGACTCAACCGGAGCCAGATAGGCCCCAACCTTCGATTTCATGGAAGAAACGGGATTTAATTAAATCCAAAGCAGGCGTTCCACGAGTGGAACCTTCGATCTAGTAGCTCACTTTAGAGGTTAGCCTTCGCCACTAGCGCTAGAGTGTGGCCTAAGGCGAGCGACTGACGCTCCCTCAAAAGCCCACCCACCCGCAGAGGAGCACAGCCATGCCCGCAGCAGGCGGAAGCCCTGAGAACGGTCACTCTGGCAATTGGAACGGCTGGTGGCGAGTGGTAGTGCTCGGTGCGGCCGGGGTGATCCTGGGCAGCGCCGCATGGGATCTGCTGGCAGCAGTCGGCCAGCACGTGTCCATCGCGTTCCACTGAGGGGCCGTAGGGACCGTTTCCGATCAGGTTGACCGTGGTCTCGAATCCGGCGAAGAGCAGGATGCAAGCCATTCGCGCCGTAGCTTGACTCAGGTAGTCGGCGGCGGCGTGGGGTTCTGCTGCCGGATCGCCTCGCGTAGGGTCTCGGCACCTTCGCGGGTCTCGACCTGCCGGGTCTCCGCCGCGATCCTCTGACGGTCCGTCTCTGCCTGGATCTCGGCTTTGCGGACGTCAGCACCTTTGGTGATCTTCGCCTTGGCTACGACTGCTGCGGCTGCGACGACCGGGGCCACGGCTTCCGCGACATAGCGAATGCCCTCAATGTAGGTGGCGTTGCCAGAGCCGAGAGTTATGGCTTCGCGGCGGGGCCTCTTAAGAACGATCCCGTCAATTCGGGACTCGGAAGCCTCGACATCTTCGACAACCTCGGCAGATTCGGTTTCATCTGACATACCACCAGGTCTCCCCTGTGCGCCTGCCATGGAAACCGAGAGTCGCCGGGCCTACCTACTACACCGGTCCGTTGCCCCCTGTGGCTCACAGCCCAGTAACCGCAAGGGTCCGCGGAAGTGCCGGCGCGTCCGGCCTCCTAGTCGGCGTAGGACACCAGGAAGCCCCGGCCAACCGCACGGGGAAGCGGGAGGCCGGGGCCGAATGTGGGGCTGAACCCTCGTTCAGCCTGGGTGTGGAGCTGGGGAGCGGTCTTCCGTCTGCTGCCGACGATCGGCCAGTGCCTCACGATGGGCGCGGTTGGCGTCGAAGTAGACCCGCAGCCTCTCGGTACGGCTCCACAGGGCGACGTCGGGTATGTGGCCGGGTAACGGGGGTGGCGTGCTCACTGCCCCTCCAAGGGGGCCTGCTGTCCTGTTGGAACGGTGGCGGAGCCCTCTGTGGACCTTCCGTGCTCGGCTACCTCGTGACGGCGCTGGAGTACCCGCACGTCGGTCAGTCTGCTGTAGTCCCCGCAGAGCATGGCCGCTTCGGCCTGGCCGTGCAGGCGGGTGCACTCTTCACAGACGGGGGGCTTCCTTGCTGCCTTGGGCATCAACCAGCCTCCGCCTTCTTCTGGTGCCGGCTGCACCGCGGGCACCGGCAGGGTGGAAAGCCCAAGCTGAGGTCTGGTGGCTGGTACGGGTCCCAGTCTCCGGTGACCTCGACGGCGCGTACGGGGCTCGTCTCCCCTGTGGGACTCAGGGAGTAGATGCGGATGTGGAGTCGTCGTCCCTCCAAGCCCGTCATTAGTCCTCCACCGCCGTCTCACCGATAGCGGGTGCAGCAGAGGCCGCGAGGACCCTGCCGAGTTCTCCTAGCGGTAAAGGTCCCTCGGAGCATTCGAGGCAGAGCCGACTCAGGGCCACGAGTAGCCGTTCGTTGGACCCACACCCCTGGCACGTCTGTGGAACCGCGGTCACCCACCAGGACGTCATCGCTCGCTCCCACTTCCCTCGGCCCTATCGCTCACTTCAGCATGGTTCGATCGTGACCTTGATCAGGGGCCGAAGTAGTCCATGTGGGGCGACAGTTCAACCGTCTGGGCCGTAGCCTTGAGACGGCCCTAACGTCCCAGGGGGAAGCCTTGAACACCTCATTAAGGTCTGCTATGGACCTTGCTGGCATGTCTCCCCGCCAGTTGGCTAGTCGTATTGGAGTGACCAGCAAGACTGTTGAGCGCTGGTTGGCTGATGGGGAACGAGTGCCACACGCACGGAACCGCGAGGACGCCTGCGCGGCGTTGGGAGTTGATGAAGAGGTGATCTGGCCTCAGGTAGTCCGCGACAAGCTCAAGACAGGGCACGACCGGGAGCTTGTCCAGGCGTACCCCTACCGCTCTGCCTGCCCTTCTACGGTGTGGGGCAAGCTAGTTGCCGACACAACAGCGGATCTCTATTTCGCCGGATATACGAACTACTTCCTGTGGCTGGAACAGCCCAACTTCGCCGCAACCCTGCGGGCCAAGCTTGAGGCAGGGTGCCGGGTCCGCTTCCTGTTGGGCGATCCTGAGGGCGAGGTCACCAAGCAGCGGGAGACGATCGAGGAAACCGCCCTGTCGGTCTCTACGCGCATCCGGATCACGCTGGAGTCCCTACGATCCCTCGGACCCATTGAAGGACTGGAGACCCGCTACAGCGCCCCGCTGGACGCCATCAACCATGTCTCCCTGTCGGTCTTCCGGTTCGATTCAGAGGTGCTGGTCACTCCTCACCTTGCGCGGTTGGTGGGACACGACTCCCCACTGATGCACCTTCGCCGACAAGGCCCGGCCGGCATGTTCGACAGGTTCGCTGAGCACGCCGAAGAACTCTGGACTCGCGGAGTCTCCGCAGAGCTGTCGCTGTAGTACCCGCTCAACACGCCTCAGGCCCCTCTGTGAAGCTCGCAGGGGGGCCTGAGTGCTGCCAGGGGGCCGGTGCTACTTTCCACGGCACTCCCGGGGCCTCTCTCGGCGGACGTACCCAAGCGAGTGGTTCGGCTCGACACACCGCGCCTAGGTATCGCTTGAGGCAGATCGAATTCCGGGGCCAGTACACCAGGATGTGCCCGCCTGAGAATTCGATCTGCTATTCCCTTGAATTCCCACCATGGGACAACTCTGGAATTCGATGCGTAAGACCTATGCTTTAATAGAGTATAAGCACAATTACTCCCCTTGAAAGGAACCTAGGAAATGGTTGTCTCCAAGTCCTATGCATTCACTAAGGAGCTTCTTGAAAGTCTGTCAGAACTGGCAGCCCAGGAAGATCGCTCAGAGTCAAGCATTGTCCGTGTGGCCGTGCGAGAGTACCTAGCCCGTCAGTCGTCTACGGCACGTGGTGCTCACGATGACGACTAATCCTTGGAAGGGCTATAAGACAGACGCGTTCGGTCGAATCACCAGCCGCTACACCACTGTAGAAGAGGCTCAGAGGGCACTCTTCACCAACGACATTCCCCCGTCCCCATTCGCAGCCCAGGACCTTCCATCTGTAATTGGTGACCTGATCATCTCTAAGGCTGCCAACCTCAATCAGCTACCCGACATGTGCGCGATGGTCGCATTCGGCGTCATTTCTGCTGCTACCTGTGGGCGCTTTGAGGTAGAGACTCCCGACTACACCAAGCCATGTGTTCTTTGGACAGGAGCTTTCGCACCGTCAGGATTCAAGAAGACGCCGGTGATGAATACCTTCAAGGCGCCACTTGTGGCAATGCAGGGCGAGCTACAACGGGCTGCAGACGCTCTAATTGTAGAGAGCGACACCCTGATTGAGCGGCTGACTACCCAAGTGGCTGAGGCTAAGAAGGCTGCTATCAAGAGTGGCGATTGGGAAACTCACGCAGATCTTTCCCGGGAGCTTGCCACAGCTAAGGCCGAAGCACCGAAGCGTCCCACGCTACTAGTCAGCAACATCACACCGGAAGCTCTCGTGCATAAGGCAGCCGAAAATCAAGGCCGTCTCACCTTCCTGTCCGATGAGGGACAGGAGACTCGGTGTTCTGGAGACCCGCAGCATCAAGTTGTTGTAAGACTCGGGCCACCTGAGAGATACCAACAGTAGAGCGATCCACAGAGAAGTACCCGCAGTACCCGTTAGGGGCCAGGTGCCCGGACGCGGAAGACCCCTGATGGCCAGGTGCCCAGGGATGACAAGAAATGAGGGCAAGAGATGATCCACACCACGCTAAGGAAACAGAACAATGCGCGACAACGATTTCGAGTACGAGTACCAGACTTGGCAGAAGCCGGTTGGTTGTGAAGGTCTGTCATGTGACGGGCTTTCAAGTGACGACCCCTGTGGGGTTTGCCTAGGCTTCGCGGCTGATTTTGTAGCCGAGCATGAGGCCAATGAGTTTCGCTACAGTCCGGCGTCGGATGACGATATCTTCGACTATCACGCCCCATGCATGCAGATGACTTGTACTGACGCTACGTGCGACGACTGCATTGCTTACCTCGCCTACTACGAACGAGAGTTCGGCGAGTCTGGCCTCGGGAGGGCCTGCCTAAATTGCTCCCAGCACCTGCCGACACGGTGCGATCTTGAACGGCACTTCAACCTGAATCTCTGCCAAGAGACTGAGTACGTGCCATGGACATTCCCCACCATCACAGACAAGGCAGCAACATGACAGTAAAGCGAGCAGAAATCGAGCGGCGTGAGGTGCCCGGCTACCCCGGCGTCTACGCCCTAGCCTCCGGAGACCTTCCCGAGGTCCCGCTCACCCTTCGCGACGATGGCCGACTAGAGGTAACTCTATTCAGCCCTGACGGTGCCCCACGCACGTTCTTGCGGGCGGCCGTTGTGGTAGCAGCCTTCACAGGGAAGCGTCCTGAGGACGTGAGCCATGTCAAGCACCTGAATGGTTACCTGACGCTGGACTCCATCAGCAATCTTGACCTTTCAGACCGCGACGAGACCGACGACCAGGTGCAGACCGTCCGCCTCTACGACGGGCGGAACTACACCGAGTACCCCGCTGAGTACGCCCCACCCGCCCCCGTGATATTCGAGCAGGACAAGCCCAAGAAGCGGAGCGTGTGGGATTCATGACCACAAATTCAGAAACCACTACAGATGAGCTGAAGCGCCTTAAGGGCGAGGTGAAGCTACGAAGCGTGCGGCAGGAGTCGGAGATTGACCCTGTGGCAGATGCTTCTGTGGATCTCCGCATAGCCGAGCTGGAGTTGGCTGAGGCGGAGGCCAAGGTTCTCGACCTGACTACTCGTCTGGAGAGCGGAGCCGGCCCGGCCCCTAGCGCCTCCACCCTGGCTACGGCCAAGGCTGCAAGTGAGCATGCTCGCGGCGTAGTTAAGGGCAAGACTGCTGCACTCGCCCGTGCCAAGGACACCGAGCGGGTGGCGAAGTTGACCGCCCTATCTGACGAGGTATCCGAGTACGCCACGAGTGGCCTGGTCGATGAGATCGCCAAGGAACTCACAGAGGCCATCAGCCATCTATCTGCCTTCGAGAGTCTCGTTCGGCAGCACAACGAGTACCTACGCGGTGTGGCAGCAGAGGCGAAGTCCCTTGGTGTCAGTACTGCGGGCGGTCCCGCCGTACCTGACCCTGCAACAGGTGGCATCCGGGTTGTACCGGACACAGGGACTCGGATCTTCGCTGGCACCCATCAGGTTCGATCCCTGGACGCTGTCTCACTCATCGCACGCTCGCGTGGCGACGATGGCATAGAGAAGGTTGCCCAGGGCGTGAGGTCCACGGTCGTCCGTCCGGTACCTGATCCCACTCTGGTCTACTACCGCGACCGTGACGGGGGGAGCCTCAGCTTCCCCCGGGGCGAAGAGCCCGGCGAAGTTCAGGCATCGTTCCGCGGCTTGACGCCTCTGGACTACTCAGACGTTTGGCCATCGACATCATGAACAATGAGCTAGAGCAGTTCCAGCGTGCATGGCTAAAGAGCGCTACACCCGCGCAGATCCTCATTGCTCAGGCCGATGGCTTGCTTGACGAGATCCTGAAGCCCTCCGCACCCCCTGTGGAGCCCGCCAATCCTTCCGGTGGAGCCGCACAGCTACACAGGGCCCAGCTAGCCGGTATGGACTCGGCAGCCATCATGGAGGCCGTCAAGGCGGGGACGCTGTCCGACGTGCTAGCCGGTCGAGAGCCGCAAGCTCCCGAGGAATAGAAAAATCCCGCTTCTGAATTCACAGAAGCGGGACTATTTCGAGAAACCCAACGAGCATGACGGACCCGTTTACCAACCACGTTAACGATTATACTTGAATCAGCGACTAGTAACCAAACACACTCTTCCTGCGCAAGAAGATCGCTAGTCGTAAATCGCAAGACTGACAGAGGGCACGCTTTCAGATCTGGTGAGTAATCCCAGGCTGGGCGTGCCTTTTTTCTTCCCCAAATCTAAAGGAAATCCAATGACGCTATACGTATGCCCAAATCCGGGCGGTGAGATCTCATGAGCGACGTCGCTCGATTGACTATCTCGGTTCGCTCAGATGTCGCCAATGCTGTGAGGTCACTCGGCCAGTTGGACGCTGCCCTGCGGCGCGCGGCCGGGTCAGGAAATGGCACCAGTGACTCGCTGAACAACACCACCAATTCGGCTGATCGGACCGGTGACGCTATGCGCCGGATGTCTTCTGACACCGACCGCTCGGCACGTTCTCTGGACAACTTCAGTAAGAGCTCCGGCAAGTCTAATATCAACGTCCGTAGCCTGCTGATCTCCCTAGCCATTGTTGCCGGTACGTCTCTCGTACCGATGGCGGGGGCGTCTGTCGGCGCGCTAGCAGCCCTTGGCGCTGCGGCTACTTCGGTAACCCTCGGCCTAGGCATCTACGGGCTAGCACTCAAGGATCTACTCGGCAGCGCCGGACCAGCCAATGACGCGGTCCGACATATAGCCCAGGCATTCGATGAATGGGCCCAGGCCAATTCGAAGGTCGTCGTCAAGCCGATTGCTGACTTCCTCAACGTCGTCAAGCCGGGCCTAACTCTCCTCACGCCGCTACTCGATAAGACCTCCGCCGCCCTGGACAAGGGCGTCAAGGCTCTCGCAGGTTGGGTCAAGGGCAAGGAGGCCGCTACCAACATCAAGGCCCTGACAGCGGCCTTCACTCCGCTCGCTGCCAACCTCGGCGGTGCGCTAGGTAATGCCCTACGCGGAATCCTGAATCTGTTTGTCGCTTTCCTGCCGACCTCTATCCGTCTCACAGGGGGCATCAAGGGTCTATCTGACACATTCCTGAAGTGGTCGCAGAACCTTGATAAGAATCAGGGATTCCAGAAGTTCGTTCGCTTCGTCAACACCGAGGGTCCAAAGGTCTGGAATGACCTAGGAATCATCACCGCTTCCCTGATCAAGTTCACCACAGCACTAAATCCGCTTGGAACCCTGGTACTCACAGGGCTGACTAACCTGATCAAGTATCTCGGCGAGCTTGACCCGGCAACCATCAACGCTATCGCCACGGCCATTGCTGCCGTCGTTCTAGCGTCCAAGGGGCTTGAGCTAATCGCTCCGCTCATTGCATTCATCGCTACACCTGTGGGTGCGGTCGTTGCGGCTATCACCCTACTCGCTGTGGGCTTCTACGAGCTGTACCAGAAGTCACAGCCATTCCACGACTGGGTCGTAAATAAGCTGGTCCCCGGTCTGCGGAATCTGTGGGATCTTATTTCGGCCCAGGTAAAGCCTGCCCTAGATGCAATTTGGTCTTCTATCCAAACGCACGTCGTGCCGGCTCTGGAATCCTTCTGGTCTTCCGTCCAGAAGGCTTGGACGAATGCTCAGCCTTTTGTCCAGCTGATCGGTACCGTTCTCAAGGGCGGACTACTGACCCTGAAGGAAATCTTGATTGAGGTCGTAATTCCAGCCCTTGGGCTATTGGTTACCGCCTTTGGCACAGTAATTCGCTGGGCCAGTCAGGTAGTCGGCGGACTCGCTAGCCTGGCCAATTACGGCATTCAGAATTTCATGCCCGCCGTACGGCAGGTGGCAGATTTCTTTGTCTCTGCCTGGAATAATGTCTACACCGCTCTACAGACAGCGGCTCGCAACATCGTGCAGGCTTTCGCCAACATGGCATTGAATATTGTCAAGGCTGCCGACGTTGCCTTTGGCTGGATTCCTGGCCTGGGTGGAAAGCTGGACAAGGCCAAGTCTGCCATTGAGTCCTTCAAGGACTCGGTAAACGCGTCCATGGGCGGGATCAAGCCCAAGACCATCCCCGTCACCATCAGCTTCAACGGGGTGAACGAGGGATCGATCACAGGGCACAGCTACACCAGCACCACCGGCTTCACCTACGCCAATGGAGGTGCCGTACGCGGCCCGGGGTCTAGCACCTCGGACTCTATTCCGGCGTATCTCAGCAATGGCGAGTACGTCATCAACGCTGCTGCCACTGCCAAGAACCGTCCGCTACTCGACCAGATCAACAGTGGGCGTCAGGGGTTCGCCGCAGGTGGAATGGTCGGCTTCAACAACGCGACCGCTGCTGACGGAAAGCTAGCTGCCAAGATGGAGATCGACAAGACCACCAAGTCAATTGCCTCGTCCTACGCGACTGCCTTCAACAAGTACCAGTCGTCAATCGCTCACGCGGTGGACCTACCCGGTTCTGCGGCGGACTGGATTCACGAGGGCTTGAAGATTGTCGGTCGAGACAATGCCCTGTGGTTCAACGGGATATCGATCATCGCCGCAAACGAGTCCGGTGGTAATCCCACTATTGTGAACAACTACGACTCGAACGCCAAGGCCGGCACCCCGTCCATGGGTCTACTCCAATTCATTCAGCCGACGTTCGACGCGTACGCCATGGCAGGCCACAAGAACATCCTGAACCCTGTGGACCAGGTTATTGCGGATGCCCGCCCCGGTGGGTATATCGACTCGGCGTATGGCGGTATCAGTAACGTGCCCGGTGTGCGCTCGCTGAACGCCGGTCACCAGTACCTGCCCTACCGTCTGGGTGGCATGGCCAAGGGTCTGTCCCTGGTCGGTGAGAACGGTCCTGAGATCATCGACGGTGGCACGTACGGCACCAAGGTCTACAACAATAAGCAGACCCGAGAGATGCTAGGTGGTGGCAGTGGTGGCGACATTAATGTCATCTACAACGGCACCGTTTACCAGGGTGGCCCGGACGACGCTGCGGACGTAGCGTTCAAGCTCCGCACTCAGAGTATTGGTTTCCGCACTCGGTAACCTGCCCGCTCCACAGAAAAGCCCAGCAACCTATATCGGGTTGCTGGGCTTCTTTGCGTCCGCTTACTGTTCCGGTGGTGCCGCGTAGATCCGCCGACTCGGGAAGTCCGGGATCTGCTGCCGGTAGCTGGCGAGGTTGCTTCCCTCGGCGTCCAGCTCTATCCGATCGACCCGCGTAACGGTCCCGTCGTCCACCAGGGCGACCGTCCGGTAAGTGGTCCCACAGGGGTTACACGAGTGGTCGAAGTAGACTCCCAGGAAAACCGGTGCCGGCTCGTCTTTTCCGGCGTATTCGGCCTCACTGTGGGCTATCGCCTTGGCCGTCAATTCCTTAAGCCTCTCAATGGCCCCGTAGGCGGTCGCAGGGTGCGGACACGGGCAACCTACCCAGTGCACCCGCGAAAGGCCGTCAGAAGCCCTCTGGGACTCCTTCTCGGCCCTATTTGCCAGTTTCTCCGCATAGGTCTTCCGCCTGCGACCCCGTTTTGCCTCCACAGGGGTATCGGAGTCGTCCAGCTTCCGCCGGTCCCTCTGTGCGTTGCTGATCTGTTTGCAGGGCTTGCAGTAGTACCCCCGCTTGCCTCGAACGCTGGGAGTGAAATCCGTCTGCGGTAGGAGTTGGTTGCAGTAGGTGCAAAGCTGCTTCGGTATGGGTGCCATTGGCTGGTAGATCTCATTTCGTGATATTGGAGTTAGCTCTCTCCTAAGTGTATTTTTTCCAGGGGGCGTCGACCGTGGATTTTGGAGTTGGTTTGGTTCTGTGCGAGGGGAGTCACCCGACACATACGCGTACACCCACCCCTAACCCGACTCACCTCATTATCCAGTGACCAAAATCGCGACTGATCGACCATCTATCGAATCCACCTGTGGATGTCTGACCATGAATCAGTACCTGTCGACCTACTGATGACCGGTCAGAAGGAACAATGAATGAAGAGCGGAAGAACCCTTGACGGACATGCCGTAGTTGGCGAGCGAGAGAACGCGACCATCGAATACCTGTCGAGACTCAACAGATCTGAATGATCGAACTGATGATGAACACAACGACGAACGAACTGACGAACAATCAATCGACACTAATGAACTCAAACATCGAACGATCATGAACGACGAACACAACCAACAACATCACTGATCAAGAACGACAAGATCAACACGACCGATGAACACAAGATCACAGCGCATCAACTCGACTGAGAAAGCTACGACTTGAGACAAGCTTCTGATCAACACCTGTGGACCACAACACAGTGTCGAGCCGGAAGATCAGCGTGTCTGTGTGAACTGGACCAACCTTGTCGACTGGACTCGTATACGAGACCGAAGCCCTGTGCGTCCGTCTACGACCCTGTCTCGACACGGGTAGCCAACTGATACCGGCCTGCCTCTGTGACGCCGTCCTATGGTGCGTCAAGGACTGCCGAACTAGGAAAGTCGCCTAGGTCTCGGAGTGGCTATGGGAAACCGAGCCGAATGGGTATGATTCAGTCGTCAGGCGCAACACAGCTGCAAAGCGGTTTACGCCGGTTCGAATCCGGTCATGGCCTCTGAGCTGGGACTTCTTCCCAGTTGATCTACGTTGCACCCCGCACGGATATACCCAAGTCTCCGCTTCGCTCCGGCCTGCGGAGCAGCGAACCGACCAGGAGGACCCACCCGTACGCGGGGCTCGCCGCAGCAGCGGTAGACGCCAAGGAAACGATCCTCGCTGAATTCGTGGCGTATTTGCAGACCACGACCAATAAGCGTGGTCGGCCATTTCCGACGCGCACGATTAAGGCGTACCGGTCTTCCGTCGCAGCGTTGGCAAAGTGGTTTGAGGCCCTGCCGGTGGCAGAGGAACAGGCTTCCTCGACACCCGCACCCTGAACCGCTACTCGCGGTGGTACAACCAGACCCCCCGCGAGCAGGCCGTCGCCGACCACCACGCACAGCCCCTGGTGCGTGCACTGAACCATCGCTCCGCCTGGGACCGCTACCCGCACCTGGGCCTATGGGTGCTTTGGCCCGACAGCGACCCGATCTCTCGATTCGCTCGGGATCCTCAGGCCGATCTGAAGGAGGCAGCGTTCCGGGCCATCGCCACCTTCGCCCTGCTCACTCTGGACGGACAGTGGATCGACGCCGAGTGGCCCGGACTGTTCGCGACGGCAGGGCCGGGCGAGCGTCCCGGCGCCGCCTACGTGGACAACGTCGGTGTGGCGCCTGACCTCGCGGTTGATTCGCTCCAGCGGGTTCGTCGACTGGATCTTCTTCCAAAGTCGCTCCGGGACAGGGCGAACGCGGTCAGGTCGTCCTACTCCTCCAAGAGGATCTCCCTGACCTTCGGGGACTGCTTGCCGAGCATCTCGGCACCGGTGTCGAGCCAGCTCCGGACAGCGTCGGCGTTGGGCTGGGCGAAGATCGCCCGGATCGTCGCGGTGACGGCAAAGGTGCTGCGCACACTTCGCGGCCGCCGTCCTCGGTAATGCCCTCACACAGCCGCCATGGCAACCTGCCGGCACTTCCGAGGGCCATCACGGACCACTCGTCAGAGTGGCTACGGGGAAGCCCCGACCAGCTGCACGGGGGAGCAGGAGGCGGGGCAGATTTGGCGGACGCGCTCACCCTCGCAGACGCGTAGTCAGGGACCAGCGTTCGGCAGCCTCCGTCAGTCTCACCCTCTGTGGGAGCGGGTCTTCACCGGTCCGGAAGGACCAAAACGCATGGACGGTCCGGGCGAAGATCCCCAGCCGGTCCGGGTCCGCATCACGGTAGGCCGGGACATGCCGGGCGATGCAGTCGGCTTGCTCTGGGGTGTGGCCCGCTGCGATCAGGCGGGGAACGAGCAGAGCCGCGTCTGCCCAGTCCGGGCCGGGGCAAGACAATGCCCAGTCGAGCAGTCGGACCCCGGTGTCGGTGACCAGGAGATTGAACTCCCCGGCATCCGTGTGGGCGAGCGCTGTGCCGTCCAACGCTCCCTCACAGCCCACAGGAACGAACCGGGCCAGCCGGTCACTCAGCGGCTTCTTGCTGATCTCCACTGGCCACGGGTGCCCGGACACGACCGACAAGGCCTGGACGACCGGCAGCAGGTCGGGAGAGCCGGGGGCGAAGCTCGGGTGCCTGCCGACCAGAGCGGCGTACCCGTACAGCAGCCACCCTCCCCCTTCGGCCTCCCACAGCAGGGGCGGGGCCAGCGGAGCGGCGGCGGTCACCCGCGCCTCATGGTGGTAGATCCACGCGTGTGGGTTGTCCGCCGGGGTGGCCTTGAGGAACACCGGTCCCGTCCCGGTATCGAGCGTGCTCGCAAAGGCGGACATGACTCCGTTGTCGGCACTCCGGGCACTGAGTACCGGACCGCTGTGCTTCTGAACCACTTCCCGTGCATCGTCAGGGAGTTGGGCCCACTCGATTCGCTGCGACACTGTGGATTCCTTGCCTCACACGAGGGGCGGGCCGGTGCCCTCTCGCAGGACACCGGCCGCACTGGTCCCTCTACTTCCTGCCGGTGAACGGGGAGTCAGAGCAGTTGGCATGGCATTGTGAGCACTGGGCCAACTCGATCTCCGGCCAGAAGTCGGGTTCGAGCAGGAAACCAAGCTCCGCGATGGCATCGATGGCGCGGGCCCGCAGCACCTTGCCCCCGCCGTGCTCCTCCGGGTCCAAGTAGCCCGGCTTGTGGTGCACCATCTTGCCGAACATCTCGGTGCACCAGGTCATGTACGCCTCGGTGTTGAGGACGAACGCGTGCCAGTAGTCGTCCACCTCCGGCGACGGGCTGAGCGGGCGGTCCGACTTGACGCAGGCCGTGAGGAACGCGGCCATCTGACCTACGCCCAGTTCCGCACGCTCCTCGGCCACCTCCGGGCGCTGGGCCCGCATGGTGGTGACGATCAGGCCGCGGACCTCGGGGTGGATCAGGTTGCGCGGGTCAACGCCTAATCCCACAGGCGGTGCAGTTTCACTCATGGTGTGTGCCTCCTTGCATCGAGTACCTCGCGCCCGTCTCCTGTGGGGACGGGGATCCTTGGGCCTGCGCTCTGCGCGTTCTCAGAGTTGGGGGTTATGCGGAACGGTCATTTACCCTCAGTCCACGCCGGGCTGTCGCCGCTTCGTTGCTGCCATCCATGTTCAACATGCTGTGCTCGGTGACGTACTCAGCGCGACGACGAGGCGGGCGTCACTGGGGCGTCAAACCGGTGTCATTGAGACGTCTACATATCCCAGGCCCGTCTACGCGCGGGCCTTGGAGTCGCTTACGGGACTCCCCGTGGAGTCCCTGGGGTTCCGTCTCCCGGTCCCCCTGCTCGGGGTGGCGGACGACGGGCGCGGAGGCCACGACCTGGACGTCGAAACCGGGGCTGCGCCGATTCCTGTAGCGACGTCACCCGCACCGGTCCACAACCATGGTGGCGTGTGGATCAGCCGGTACGAGTACTTCTCTTCGAGCAGGGGCGATACCTTCACAGCCGCCCACTACGTCTTGCTGATCCAACACGGCAACCGCTTGACCGGCCGCTCACTGCCTGGCACGTCCACGAATCCGGACAGTCCGATCACCCTCGACCTGACGGTCGATCGGAACGTGGTCACCGGCACGTGGACAGAGCAGACAGCAGCAGACGGCTACTACAACGGGGCGCGGTACCACGGCGCAATCCAACTGCTGATCGAGCCCACCAACCGGCGCATGGCCGGCAAGTGGGTCGGGTTCGGCAAGGAGTTCGACGTGAACACGGGTCCATGGACCCTGTCCTTTGTGGACGCCAGTACCACCAAGGCGGCGCTGGAGCGGTACACCGAACCTCCGACCGTGTAGGCACGACCCATAGCCACCCCTCGGGGCAGGGCGGCCCTGGACGTGTCAGTGGGACGGGATGGGGCCGGTGGGGGGTCGTTGGGGGCGTTTGATGCTGGTGGGGTCCTGGCCGGTCTCGACCACGCGGGCTGCGATGTCGCGGAGTTTGACGTTGAGTCGCTGTGAGGCTTCGACCAGGAGCTCGAAGGCTTTCTGGGAGGTCACCCGGTGGCGTTCCATCAGGATGCCGGTTGCCTCGCCGATGGCCTGGCGGCTCTCCATCGAGCGGCGCAGGGATTCGACCAGGCCGGCGTTCACCAGTGCCAGCGACGCGTGGACGGCGAAGACCACGGCCAGTTCCACCGCCTCGTCGTTGAAGGCCGACGGCCGGCCGGCGTGCAGGTTCAGGGCGGCGGCGGGGGTGCCGCCGGTGGAGATGCGGCAGGCCAGCATGCTGCCGATGCCGAGCGCGCCGGCGCCGCGGGTGAAGGCCGGCCAGCGCTGCTCCTGGGCGATGTCGTCGATCTGCAGCACCTGGCTCTGGCTTCCCCGCATCGCCTCCAGGCTGGGCCCCTGGTCGAGTTCGGCCTGCAGCTGGTCCAGTTGCAGCACCGTCGGGTCGGTGTAGGCGGGGCTGGTGAGGGAGCCGTCGGAGCCGAGGAGGCTGACACCGGCGTGCTCGCTGCCTTCCACGAGCTCGCGTGCTGTCTCGGCGATGGCCCGGAGGGTTTCGCCGACGCCGGCGTGGCCCTGCAGCGCCCGGGCGGAACTCGCCAGCCGTGCCGCTACTGCCAGACTGCCGCGCTCTGCCCACATGTTGGCTCCTCGTCAGCTGCGGTCGGCCTGCCGTCTCCGGCCCAACCCTGGCTGACCCCTGTGCTGGACGCCCCAACGCTACGCCCTGCGCCGCGCCCGGGTCCGGTCAATACACGCGGGAAGCCCAACGCGCCGTCGCGCCCACCACGCCGTCGCGCTCAGGGCGCGGTCGCGCTCAGGACGGACTCGGCGCTGGCGGGCGAGGTGTTCAGTGCTTCCGCGGCCTGGGTGAGCCCGGCGCCGTGGAGCAGCGCGTAGTGGCGCAGGCGCTCGAACGCCTCGTCCATCGACAGGCTGCCCTGTTCGGCCAGGATGCCCTTGGCCCGCTCGATCTGGGAGCGTTCGAGCAGGGCGTTCCGCACCTGGACCGGGACCGACTCGGGCGGCGCCCCCGCGTGGCTGTGCTGCACGATGCCCAGCATCGCCAGGTCGGCCAGCGCCTGCACGGCCCGCAACGCGGCCGATTCGGCGACTCCCGGCCGCGGGTGGAAGAGGTTGAGCGCTCCCACCGTGCGCCCCCGCAGCCGCAGCGGCACCGCGTTCGCCGAGTGGATGCCGAGGCCCGAGGCCGCCGCCGCGAAGCGCGGCCACCTCTCGGCGAGGGAGGCGATGTCGGGTTCCTGGACGGCTTGTCCGGAGCGGTAGCACAGGACGCAGGGGCCCTCGCCCGTGTCGAGCTGAATGCGTTCCAGCCTGCGGATCCCCTCGCTGGAGTAGACGATGTCCCGCAGTCGGCCGGTCTGGTCGGCCACGACGATGCCGGCCCCGGCGGCTCCGCACACGCGCATGGAGGCGTCCGCGAGACGGTGCAGCAGATCGGCCAGGTCGAAGTCGCTGACCAGGACCTCCGCCAGATCCGCAAATGCCTCGTTCCACTTCGCTTCACCCGACACAGCCACCTCCTCGCTCCACGCTACGCCCCCGTCCCGGGCCCGACGACACTCTCACTGCTCCCCTCGGGAAAGACGCAGAGTACGGCCGACGATCGCGGAGGCCACCTCGCTCATCGTCAGTCCGTGCGCGAAGGCGTATCCGCGGAGCCGGGCCAGCGCCTCGTCCGAGGCCACTCCCAGTTGGACCATGGCCATCCCGACCGCCTGGTCCACCTCGACCTGGTCGAGCAGGGAGTCGTGCAACCAGTCGGCGCCGGGACCGCCCCCGGCCGGCCGGCCCGCGGTGCCCGCCAGCACCAGGGCGACCGTGTCGACCGCCAGCCGCGCCTGCTCGTCCAGCTCGGGATCCAGATCGCTGGGTTCGCTCCGGTAGAGGTCGAGCACGCCCAGCGGCACCCGGCCGAGGGCGAGCGGAAAGGCGTACACCGCGCGCAGCGGGCATCCGGCGGCGGAGGTGACCGTGGCGGCCTGGGCGGCGAAGACCGGCCAGCGGCTGTCCGGCCGGTACAGGTCGGCCACCGTGACGGGCTCGCCCAGGGTGAAGGCGGCCATGCCGGGGCCCTCGCCGAGGGTGAACTGCAGCTCCTCCAGCCCCGCCACCTGTCGGCTGCTGGCGGAGCGGGCGACCGGTCGGCCGGGGCCGGTCATCATCGAGATGGCGGCGCCGTCCACCGGGAGCGTACGCACGCACGCCTCGCACAGCCGGTCCAGCACACCGGCCCGGACGCCCTGCGCAGCGCTGGTGAGCTCGATCGCCACGCGCGCCAGATCTGCCATGCCACCGCCCAGTGCAACCATCACGCCATCACGCCATCACTACCCGCGGGCGCCTCCCGGCAGCCCGCACTCCATCCTAGGCCGCAGCCGCCCCAGTGCACGGCACGGCCACGCACGGCCGCGCGCGACAGCGGACGATCGCTCAGCCGCGGGGTCGCTCGCGGGTCGGCGCGCCCGCACGCCGGTGCCTGCCGGGCCGGGCCGGGTCCTGGCCGTCCAGCGCCGCCTGGTGGTCCCGGTCGCGTTCGGCGGTGCCGTTCAGGAAGACCCGGGTGGCCTCCAGCAGCGACAGCTCCGCCCGCACCAGCTGCTCCTCGGCGGAGGCGGCGGTACGGCTCGCGCCCCGGGCCCGGTCGAATCCGCTCTGGTGCAGACGCAGCAGCCCCCTGCGCTTCTCGACCTGTAGCAGCAGCGCCATCCGTTCCTGCGACAGGGCGTGCTGCTCGGCGAGGAGCGCCTGCTCCGCCGTGCTCACGCCCCGCCCGTGCCCCTCGGCGAGGGCGTCCGCGCGCTCCTGCTCGTACCGGGACTGGAGCCGGCGGAGTTCCGACTGCCGACGAGTGATCTCCTCGGCGCGGCCGCGCCACTCCAGTGCCTGGATCGTGGACATCCCGCTGCTTCCTCCCGCCCTGGGGGCTTCCCCGGTCAGCACCCGTTCCTGGCTTTCCTCTGCGACGGATACCCAACCGGACCGGACCAGTTGGCCGGCCGCGCCTCTCTTCACAGTCTCTCCCCACTTCCGGAGCCGCCCTCACCTCCTTCCACCCAGCCGTACGGCCGTACGGTGTTGGCATGGACCGGGACCGGCTGAGCGCGATCGAGCATGCGCTGGTCACACTGGAGTGGGCGCCCTCCCACGAGGAGGCCGCCTTCGGCGCGGCGCTCCTGTACCGGCGGGACCGCCTCGAAGGGGCCGGGCCGCCGGGCGGGCTGCCTCCGAGCGGTGGACCGGAGCCGCTGTGGCTGACCCAGGTCCTCTCGGTACAGGCCGATCTGGTGCGGGAGTTGGACCAGGAGTTACTCCCGCTCTGGCGCGAAAGGCTCGGCGCCAGCCCGATGCTGGTGCTGGTCGACGCCTATGTGGAGGCCGTGCGCCCACTGCTGCCGGTCGCGGCGCGGCTGGTGGCGGCCTGGCGGGACGCGCCCGCGACCGCCCCCACCGGGGCCGAGGTGCTCCGCTGGGCCGCGGACCACTCGGTGTCCCCCGAGGAGGCGGCGGTCCGACTCAACTGCGAAGCCCTGCTGCTGTGGGAGGACCGGCAGTTGACGGAGCAGGAGATGACCCGGGTGGCCTGCTGGCAGCACCGGGTGGTACGGGTGGGCGCGGTCCTGGAGGCCGCCGTGACCACGCGGCCGTAGTGAGCCGGTCACGGCGGCGGGGACAGTCTCCGGCTGAATCCGGTCTCCCTGAGCAGCCGTTGCAGCCGGGGCGAGACCTCGGAGAGGTAGAGGGCGACGCCGTGCTCGGAGGCGAGCCGGTGGACCGCCATCAGTATGCCGAGGCCGGTGGAGTCGCAGAAGGTCAGCAGGCCGGCGTCGATGACGATCCGCTCGATCAGCGGGTCCTCCAGGATCTCGGCGACGGCGCCCCGCATCCGCGGGCCGGTGGAGAGGTCCAGTTCCCCGGAGAGCAGCACCCTCGCGGTCCGGTCGATGTCGACCACCACGATGTCAAGGAGCGGAAGGTCCGTCATGGTCTGTCCTTCCCCCGGGATGCGGCACTGCGGCCTTTCAGCGCAAGGGAGTTGACGGGGCCACCGAAGAGGGAGGGGGCGGCCGTCCCGGTGCGGGGGATCTGCACGGCGCCGCCGGGCGGAGCCGGCACATGCCGGCATCTGACCGCGCCCGGGGCTGCCCGCGGGCGCCACCGCTCCGCGGTGGTCAGCAGTTGAGGGATGCTCATTGCATCTGTGTCCCTGTCCGACTCCGGGCTCCGCCCGTCGCCGGGCAGCCCAGGGCGTCGGCTGCCGTTTTGAACCGTCCCTGCCTTCAGTGTTCCAGAAGTGCGAGCGGAGCGGAAAGCCCGCCACCGCGCCGGACACCGGTGTCAGCCGACGATGTCTTCCGGGGGGATCGGGAGGCGGGTGACCGGGCGGCCGGTGGCGGCGCGGACGGCTGCCGCGACCGCGGCCGGGGCGACCGCGGCCGGGGCGGCGCCGACGGCCTTGGCGCCGAAGGGGGCGACCACGTCGCGCTCCTCCAGCAGCGCGGCCACCCGGATCACCGGGGCGTCCAGCGAGGTGGGCAGCCGGTAGCGGGTGAACGAGGGGTTGGCGATCCGGCCGCCCTCGCTGACCAGTTCCTCCATCAGCGCCAGGCCCAGGCCCTGGGTGGCCCCGGCCTCGATCCTGGCCTCGATCTGCTCGGGGTTGAGCGCCCGGCCCACGTCCTGGGCCACCGTCAGCTCGACCACCCGGACCGTGCCGAGCTCCACGTCCACGTCCACCACCGCGCGCATCGCGCAGAAGGCGAGGCCGACGAAGGCGTCGCCCTGCCCGGTCTCCGGGTCCAGCGGCTCGGTGGGGTGCGGGCGGCACTGCGCCGTGGCCCAGAGGTCCTTGCCCTCCAGCGCCTGGAGCACCGGCATGCCGAGCACCCCGTCGTAGGAGGTGATCTTGCCGTCGCTGATGGTGAGCAACTCCGGCGACATGCCGAACTGCGCGGCCAGCGGCTGCAGCAGCTGGTGCCGGACCATCAGCGCCGCGCGCTCGACCGCGCCGCCGGACACCCAGGTCTGCCGTCCGCGCGCGGACGGGCCGGCCGGGGGCTGGTCGGTGTCCACCGGGGCGATGTAGACCTCGCTGATGCCCAGCACGTCCTGGACGATCTGCCGGGCCAGGGTGGAGAAGCCGGTGCCGGTGTCCACCGCGGTGCACATCACCGACGCCTGGGCGCCGCTGATCCGCACCGAGGCCGTCGAGACCTCGTCCGCGCCCTCGGCGCCGAGCATGTGCACCATGCCGACGGCGTAGCCGATGCCGCGCCGGACCGCCGACGGGTCGCCGGCCCCGTGCGGGCCGCCGGGCAGCAGCCACTCGTCGTCGGGCTGGTCCACCGGCAGGGCGGGCAGCGGTTCGGCGGCGAGCGCGTCCAGCAGTTCCCGTACCGGCGCCGGGCAGGTGACGGCCTGTCCGGTGGGCAGCAGGTCGCCTGTCGACATGGCGTTACGGCGACGAATCTCCAAAGGGTCCAGGTCCAGCGCCGAGGCCAGCTTGTCCAACTGCGACTCGTAGGCGAAGCAGGTCTGCAGCGAGCCCTCGCCGCGCATCCGCCCGGCCGGCGGGTTGTTGGTGCGCACGGCCCAGGCGTCGACGAAGACATGCGGGACGACGTACGGGCCCGCGGCCATCGCCGCAGCGGCGGCCAGCGCCTCGCTGGACACCTCGGCGTAGGCGCCGCCGTCCAGCAGCAGTTGGGCCTCGACTTTGAGCAGCCGGCCCTCGGCGTCGGCGTGGTGCCGGTAGCGCAGCAGCGCGGGGTGCCGGTGGGCGTGGGTCAGGAAGGACTCCTCCCTGGTCAGCGCCATCTTCACCGGGTGTCCTGTGCGGATCGCGAGCAGTCCGAGGGCGACCTGGAAGCCCATGTCCTCGCGGTCGCCGGTGGCGCCGGGGACGCCGCTGACGACCAGTCGGACCCGGTCCGGCTCCAGGCCCAGGCACATCGCGGCCCGGTCCCGGTCGCCGTGCGGATCGGTGCTGGCGACGTGCAGTTCCACGCCGCCGTCCGGGCGCGGCACGGCGAGGCCGGCCTCGGCGCCGATCGGGGCCGGGTCCTGGCGGCCGACCTGGTAGAGGCCCTCCACCACGACCGCGCCGACCACCTCGGGGTCGCCGAAGCGCACCGGCTGGTGCCGGAACAGGTTCCCGTCGGGGTGGATCGGCGGCGCGGTGAACGCCTGTTCGGGGTCGGTCAGCGGTTCCAGCGGCTCATAGGTCACCAGCACCGCGGCGGCGGCCAGCCTGGCCGTGTCCGGGTGGTCGGCGGCGACGGCGGCGACCGGCTCGCCGTGGTGCCGGACGTAGTCGGCGGCGAACACCGGGCGGTCCTGCACGATCGGCCCGCTGGGCGCGCCGTCCGGCAGACCGGACGGACCCGGGCGCAGATCGGCGGCGGTGACCACGACATGGACGCCGGGGATGGCCAGCGCCGGGCCGATGTCCACCGAGACGATCCGGGCATGGGCGTAGGGGGCGCGGGCGACGGCGCCCCAGAGCAGCCCCTCGGCCCAGAGGTCGGCCGCGTACGGGAAGGTGCCCATGGCCTTGGCCAGCGCGTCGGCCCGGACCGGGGAGGTGCCCAGGCCGATCGGCGCGGCCGGGGCGGTCAGCACCGCGGTGCCGCCGACGGCGGCGCTCGCGCCGACGTTCGGCGAGGTCAGCGTGCCGCCTCCGGCGGCCTGCTGGGCCGGGATCCTGGCCGTACCGGTGCCGGTGGTGGTGGCCGTGCCCGCCTTGCGGGCGCCGGGGCCGCCGAGGGCGCCCCCGGTGGCGCTGCCGGGCGCCCCCTGCGGGACTCCGGGTGCCGGGGCGGTCAGGTTCTCCTCGTCACCGGAGCTGGAGGGGGTGGTCATGCTCCGGCCTCCGGGGCGGACGAATGCGTGTGCTGTTGCTGTTGCTGGTGCGGCAGGACGTAGACACCGGGCTCCAGCTCGGCGGGGGCCGGATAGCCGTTCGGGGCCGCGGCGTACTCGCCGGTTGCGTACTCGCCGGTGGGGAACTCGCCCGTGGCGAACTCGCCGGTCCGGTAGTCGCCCCCGCTGTACTCGCCGGTGCTGTAGTCGCCGGTGCCGTACTCGGGCACCGGGAGCACCGGGAACTGGCCGGTCCCGTAGTCGGGCAGCTGGAACTGGCCGGTCTGGTAGTCCTCGGCCTGCGCCTGGTAGTACGGCTGCGGCTCGCCCTCCGGGTATCCGGCGTACTGCGGAACCTGCGAGGTCGCCGCGGGGCCCGCCGAGCCGTCCAGCGGTCCGAACAGCGGGTCCGGCTCGGCCGGGGGCTCCGGCTCGGCCGACTGCTGGGCCGGGAGGTCCACGTACACCGGCTGCTCGGCCTCGACCGGGCCCGCCGGCGGCTCCGGCGTCGCCGCCGCGCTCTCTTCCGGCCCTGCGGCCTCCGCGGTGCCGTCCGACTCCGACCCCGACCCCGACTCCGTCTCCGGGTCCGGCACCGACGCCGCCGCCTCGCGGGCCCGGGCCACGGTCTGCACCGCGGCCAGCGCCCCGCTGTACCCGGTGCACCGGCACAGGTTGCCGCACAGCGCCTCGCGGGCCTGCAGGTCCGTCGGCTGGTGGTTGCGCTCCAGCAGGTCGTGCACCGCCATCGCCAGCCCCGGCACGCAGTAGCCGCACTGCACCGCGCCGCTCTCGGCCAGCGCCCGCTGCACGTCCGAGGGGCTGCCGTTGGTGCTGAGCCCCTCGACGGTGCGGATCTCGCTGTCCGCCGCCAGCGCGGCCGGAACCAGGCAGGCGGCCGTCAACTGCCCGTCCAACTGCACCGAGCAGGCCCCGCACTCGCCCTGGTCGCAGCCGCCCTTGGCGCCGGCCAGGCCGAGCCGTTCGCGCAGCACGTAGAGCAGGCTCTCGCCGATCCAGGCCCCGTCGACCGGCCGGTCCAGGCCGTTCACCCGAAGGGTGTACGAGACCCGCGGCGATTCGTCCGAGCTGCCGAAACCGGTCGCGCCCATGCTCTCGGCCATGCCCAGGGTCACCGGGTTGGTCAGGTAGTCCGTCACTTCAGCGCCCTCCCGAGTGCGCGGCGGGCCAGTACGGACACGGTACGGCGCAGCCGTGCGGCTGCCGCGCCCGGCCCCCCGTCCGCACCTTCGGGCCCCAGGCCGCCGGGCGGCTCGGGGACGCAGGCGGAGGCGACGTACTCGCCGAAGGCCGCCGCGGCAGCGGGGTCTATGGTCCGGTCGCCGTCCCAGTCGATGCAGCCGGAGACCCACTGCTCAGCCTCCAGCGGGCGCAGCGGCACCGGTGCGACCGCACCGACCGCGCAGCGCACCGCGCGCCGGGCCGGGTCGAGCACCAGGGCCACCGAGGCGGTGGCGCGGGAGGGCCCGGTGCGCCCGGTGGCCTTCATGAAGACCTGGGGGGCGTGCAGCAGCGGGACCCGGACGTAGCCGAGCAGTTCGCCGCCGCGCATCGGGTCGAGCCCGGTGAGCAGGTGGCTGACCGGGACCTCGCGGGCGCCCTCGGGGCCGACCAGGGTGACCGTGGCCTCCAGCGCGGCCAGCACCGGCAGGGTGTCCCCGGCCGGGTCGGCGGTGACGATGTTGCCGCCGAGCGTCCCGGCGTTGCGGACCTGCGGCGGTCCGGCGCTGCGGGCGGCCTCGGCCAGGGCGGGCATCAGCGCGGCGAAGTCGGGGCGGCCCATCCGGGCGTGGGTGAGCCCGGCGCCGAGCTGGGCGGCGCCGTCCTGGTACTGCCAGCCGCGCAGCTCGTTGATCCGCCCCAGGCCGATCAGTGCCATCGGGCGCAGCAGGCCGGCGTTCACCGCCCCCATGAGGTCGGTCCCGCCCGCCACGGGTACGGCGGCCGGGGAGGCCGCCAGCGCCGTGACCGCCTCGTCAAGCGAGGCCGGGAGCATGATCGTTTGGTTCACCTGTGTCCCACCGTGCTCGGGTCTCTCACACCGCCGCTGCTTCTCGCCGTACCGTACGTGCAAACAGCCCGACCGCGCACCCTTCCGTCGTGGTGACACCTCCCAGGAGCTACGAGCTGCCCCTATTGCCCGAATTGGGACCCTTTTTGGGCGGACTGGGGACATCCCCAGCCCGTCCCGTCACTCCCGCGGGGCACGTCCCGCAAGCGGTTCCGCGGGATCAGACCACCGGCGGCAGTCCCTCGATCGGACGTCCCTGCACACCGGGGCGGAGCTGCCACGGCTTGGGGCCATCGGCCGGGCGGTACTCCACCCCCAGCGCGTCGAGCCGGCGGTAGTGGGTCTCCATCCGGGCCGAGAACCCGTCCCAGTCCCGGTCCTCGGGCAGCTGCGGCAGCCGCGACCAGGCGACCTCGGCGAACGCCGCCAGCCGGGGGAAGGCGCGGTAGTCGACGTCCCTGGCGTCGTCCATGAACTCGCTCCACAGGTTGGCCTGAGTGCCGATCACATGGGCCGCCGCCTCCGGGTCCTGACGCAGCGCCGGGGGCAGCGGCTCGAACCGGTAGACGTCCTCCAGGCTGCGCACCCAGCCGACCGGAATCGGCTCGTCCGGTCCTGCCGCCTGCCGGTGGTCCAGGTAGACCTGCTGCTCGGGGCACATCACCACGTCGTGCCCTGCCTTGGCCGCGGCCACCCCGCCGGCGTAGCCGCGCCAGGAGGACACCGCCGCGCCCGGCGCCAGCCCTCCTTCGAGGATCTCGTCCCAGCCGATCAGCCGGCGTCCGCGCTCCGCCAGCCAGCTGTCGAAGTGCCGCAGGAACCAGCTCTGCAGTTCGTCCTCGTCGGCGAGTTCGAGCTCCTTGATCCGGTTCTGGGCGGCGGCGCTGGCCTTCCACTGCTCCTTGGGGCACTCGTCCCCGCCGAGGTGGATGAAGGTGGACGGGAAGATGTCGAGGACCTCCTCCAGCACGTTCTCGTAGAACCGGATCGTGCTGTCCTCGACGTTCAGCACATTGGGGTTGATCCCCCAGTCGGTCCAGGTGGACAGCGCCCCGGTGTCGACCACGTCCTGGTTGCCCAGCTCCGGGTACGCGGCGACGGCCGCCTGCGCGTGGCCCGGGACGTCGATCTCCGGCACCACGGTGACCTGCCGGTCCGCCGCGTAGGCGACGATCTCCCGGAGGTCGTCCTGGGTGTAGTAGCCGCCGTGCGGCCGGTTGTCGCGCTCCCCTCCGGAGCGATAACCGACCATGGAGCGTTCACGCCACCCGCCGACCTCGGTCAGCTTCGGGTAGCGCTTGATCTCGATCCGCCAGCCCTGGTCGTCGGTCAGGTGCAGATGCAGCACATTGAGCTTGTGCGCGGCCAGCAGGTCGACGTAGCGCAGCACGTCCGCCTTGGGCAGGAAGTGCCGGGAGACGTCCAGCAGGACGCCGCGCCAGCCGAAGCGGGGGGCGTCGGCCACGGTGACCCGGGGCACCGCCCAGCCGTCCCGCCGCAGCGGCGCGCGGCGGTAGGCGTCCGGGCCGAGCAGCTGGCGCAGCGTCTGCGCGCCCCAGAACAGGCCGGCCTCGTCCCCGGCGGAGATGAGCACCCCTCCGCCGGTCACCTCCAGCCGGTACTCCTCGGACCCGAGGCCGGGGACGACCGCCAGTTCGATGCCGGGTCCCGTGCCCGTCAGCAGCAGCCCGGTGGCCGCGCCGAGGGTGGCCCGGAGCCAGTGCCGCACCCGCTCCGTCCCCGGTCCGCCGCCCAGGCCCGACTCGGCGTCGAACAGGAAGGTCAGGTCGTCGTCGGTGCGGATGTCGAGCGGGGCAGGTATGAGGTCCATGAGGACCCATCCTGCCCCGCATCGCGCCATTGGTCCAGACCAGTAACGATCTGCCGGGACCGGGCGGGGGCCGGACTACTTGTCCTTGCCGCCGTTGCCCTTGTCCCCGCCGCCGTCGAGGCCGTCGAAGATCTCCTTGCACATGGGGCAGACCGGGTACTTCTTCGGGTCGCGCCCGGGCACCCAGACCTTGCCGCAGAGCGCCACGACCGGCGAGCCGGAGAGCGCGCTGTCCATGATCTTGTCGCGCTTGACGTAGTGCGCGAAGCGCTCGTGGTCGCCGTCGCCGTGGGAGGTCTGGGGTACCGACTCGGTCAGGGTGCCGAGACCGCCGACGCGCTGGGGCTCGGGTTCAAGGGTGCTCATGGCGCACCATTCTAGAACTGCCCGCGGACCCCGCCCAGGCACCATCGGCCTGGAGTGCCCGACGCGCTCAGTTCATCGAAGGATCGTCCGGGTAGGTCGCCACCATCGCCAGTTCCCCGCGCTGCCGCCGCAGCACCGCTCGCCACAGCCGGGCCGGGTCGGGCACCGACACGTCGCCCGGCTCGGAGTCCACCACGTACCAGGCGCCGTCCAGCAGCTCGTCCTCCAGCTGGCCCGGGCCCCAGCCGGCGTACCCGGCGAAGACCCGCAGCGAGCCCAGCTCGGAGGCCAGCAGCTCCGGCGGGGCCTCCAGGTCGACCAGGCCGATCGCGCCGTGCACCCGGCGCCAGCCGAGCACCTCCTCGACCGTCTGCTCGCCCGGCACCACGGCCAGCGCCAGCGCGGAGTCCAGCGCCACCGGGCCGCCCTGGAACACCACCGCCGGCGAGCCGGCCAGCTCCGCCCACGACTCCAGCACCGCCTCGACCCCCACCGGGGTCGGCCGGTTCAGGACCACGCCGAGCGAGCCCTCCTCGTCGTGGTCGAGCAGGAGCACCACCGCGCGGTCGAAGTTCGGGTCGGTCAGCGCGGGGGTCGCCACGAGCAACCTGCCAGCGAGCGAGACAACCTCGGTCATGTCTGAGATGCTGCCGCACTCCCCCGTCCACGGGCAATGAGAACGTCCGCAACTCGCCTTCCGCACACCGAAGCACCCGGCGAGTGAGACATTCGCCACACTCAGGGCCTCCGGCCTGGCCGGTTTCCGCCGCCATACCAAGGTCACACGTCACCGGGAACCACCGATATGCGCATTACCATCTCCTGAGGTGACGAACCCGCGACAAAGCGGGTCCGTCCCTCCCGCACCGGCCCTACCCTCACCCTGGATCGCGAGAACATGACCGAAGACGTCCTGCTTGTCCATGGCGGCAACCCGCTCGAGGGTGAGATCCGTGTCCGCGGCGCCAAGAACCTGGTGCCCAAGGCCATGGTGGCCGCCCTGCTCGGACACGAGCCGAGCCGGCTCCGCAACGTCCCGGACATCCGCGACGTCAAGGTGGTCCGCGGCCTGCTCCAGCTGCACGGGGTCACCGTGCGCGAGAGCGACGAGGCCGGGGAGCTGATCCTCGACCCCACCCACGTGGAGAGCGCCAACGTCGCCGACATCGACGCGCACGCGGGCAGCTCGCGGATCCCGATCCTGTTCTGCGGCCCGCTGCTGCACCGGCTCGGCCACGCCTTCATCCCCGGCCTGGGCGGCTGCGACATCGGCGGACGCCCGGTCGACTTCCACTTCGACGTGCTGCGCCAGTTCGGCGCCACCATCGAGAAGCACCCGCAGGGCACCGTGCTCACCGCCCCGCAGCGGCTGCGCGGCTGCAAGATCGAGCTGCCCTACCCCTCGGTCGGCACGACCGAGCAGGTGCTGCTCACGGCGGTGCTCGCCGAGGGCGTCACCGAGCTGCGCAACGCCGCCATCGAGCCGGAGATCGTCGACCTCATCTGCGTGCTGCAGAAGATGGGCGCGATCATCTCGATGGGGACCGACCGGACCATCCTGGTCACCGGCGTGGACCGGCTCACCGGCTACAACCACCGCGCCCTCCCGGACCGGCTCGAGTCCGCCTCCTGGGCCTGCGCGGCGCTGGCCACCGGCGGCAACATCTACGTCCACGGCGCCCGCCAGCTGGAGATGATGACCTTCCTCAACACCTTCCGGAAGGTCGGCGGGGCGTTCGAGGTGGACGACGAGGGCATCCGCTTCTGGCACCCGGGCGGCGAGCTCAACGCCATCGCCCTGGAGACCGACGTCCACCCCGGTTTCCAGACCGACTGGCAGCAGCCCCTGGTGGTGGCGCTGACCCAGGCCGCGGGCCTCTCCATCGTGCACGAGACGGTGTACGAGTCCCGGCTGGGCTTCACCTCGGCGCTGAACCAGATGGGCGCCCACATCCAGCTCTACCGCGAGTGCCTGGGCAGCACCCCGTGCCGGTTCGGGCAGCGGAACTTCCTCCATTCGGCCGTAGTCTCCGGGCCCTCCAAGCTCCAGGGCGGCGAGCTGGTCATCCCCGACCTGCGCGGCGGCTTCTCGTACCTGATCGCGGCCCTGGCCGCCCAGGGCACCTCCCGGGTGCACGGCATCGACCTGATCAACCGCGGCTACGAGAACTTCATGGAGAAGCTCCGCGCCCTCGGCGCCCAGGTGGAACTCCCCACCGAGGAGTAGCCCCCGCCGGGACGGACAACGCACCGCGCCGGGCTCCACGCCCCTGGAAGGGGGACGGGGAGCCCGGCGCGGTGCGTTACGGGGTGCTGCGGTACTTCGGTACTGCCCTGGGTGCTTACTTGCCCTTGGCGGCTTCCTTGAGCTTGGAGCCCGCGGAGACCTTCACGCTGTAGCCGGCGGCGATCTGGATCGGGTCGCCGGTCTGCGGGTTGCGCGCGGTACGAGCGGCACGGTGGGTGCGCTCGAAGGTCAGGAAGCCGGGGATGGTGACCTTCTCGTCACCCTTGGCGACGACGTCGCCGACGACCTCGGCGAGCGCGGCCAGGACGGCGTCGGCGTCCTTGCGGGTCACCTCGGCACGCTCGGAGAGGGCGGCCACCAGCTCACTGCGGTTCATGTGTACTCCATGTTGGTCTGTCGCGATGCGATCATCGGCTGCCCCGGAGGACCGCCGCCTCGGCTGTCGCGCCGCCCCCTGGGAGGGCGGCGTACCGACAGGCGATAGGGGTTCTGCTTGGTGCCCCAGGCTGCGCAAATCTCTTGCCTTGGGACGAATCCTGCCCCCACCACCGCCGGGAAAGCGAATCCGGCTCCTGCGGGGGTCACACGAACAGCGCCACGCAATACGCGCAGTGACGGTCCATCGGACTCCCGCCGGACACTCTAGGTGATGTACCTGGTGTGGCAGGCACGGCACGCCGGTGCATGGATACCGTACGCCCTGGGAGCAGATGCCCCCAAACAGCACGCTTCCGACACACCGGCGACCCTACCGACCGTCACCGTACGCCTCAGAGCTGGACGGCGGGGAAGGTGCCCGTCTCGCCGACCGGGTTCCGCGGCGCCTGGGCCGTCCCGGCGGCGAAGGCGGCGTCGCGGACGGCCGCGGCGACGGTCTTGGCGACGTCCGGGTGGAACACGCTGGGGATGATGTAGTTGGCGTTGACCTCGTCGGCGCTGACGGTGGCCGCCAGGGCGCGGGCCGCGGCGAGCATCATCTCGCTGTTGACGGTGCGGCTCTGAGCGTCCAGCAGGCCCCGGAACACGCCCGGGAACACCAGCACGTTGTTGATCTGGTTGGGGAAGTCGCTGCGGCCGGTGGCCACCACGGCGGCGGTCTGCCGGGCCACCGCGGGGTCGACCTCGGGGTCCGGGTTGGCCAGCGCGAACACGATCGCGCCGTCGGCCATCGCGGCGATGTCGTCCCCGTCGAGTACGTTGGGCGCGGAGACCCCGATGAACACGTCCGCGCCGCGGACGGCCTCCTTGAGCGAGCCGGTGCGCCCGCTGCGGTTGGTGTTGTCGGCGATCCACCGCAGCGACTCGTCGAGGTCGTCCCGCCCGCCGTGCACCACGCCCCGCACGTCCGCCACCGTGGCGTGCGCCACACCCGCGTCCAGCAGCAGCCGCAGGATGGCCGTCCCGGCCGCCCCCGCACCGGACATGACGACCCGTACGTCGCCGATCTCCTTGCCGACCACCTGCAGCGCGTTGGTGAGCGCGGCCAGCACCACGATGGCGGTGCCGTGCTGGTCGTCGTGGAAGACCGGGATGTCCAGCGCCTCGCGCAGCCGGGCCTCGATCTCGAAGCAGCGCGGCGCGGAGATGTCCTCCAGGTTGATCCCGGCGAAGCCGGGGGCGATCGCCTTGACCACGGCGACGATCTCGTCGGTGTCCTGGGTGTCCAGGCAGAGCGGCCAGGCGTCGATGCCGGCGAACCGCTTGAACAGGGCGGCCTTGCCCTCCATCACCGGCAGCGCGGCCTTGGGGCCGATGTTGCCGAGGCCCAGCACCGCGGAGCCGTCGGTGACCACGGCGACGCTGTTGCGCTTGATGGTGAGCCGGCGGGCGTCGTCGGGGTTCTCGGCGATGGCCATGCAGACCCGCGCCACGCCCGGGGTGTAGATCATGCTGAGGTCGTCGCGGTTGCGGATCGGCAGCTTGGACGACATCTCGATCTTGCCGCCGAGGTGCATCAGGAAGGTCCGGTCGGAGACCTTGCCGATGGTGATCCCGTCGATGGTCCGGAGCTTGTCGACGATCTCCTCGGCGTGGGAGACCGAGGCGGCGGCGATGGTGACGTCGATCCGCAGGGACTCCAGGCCGGAGGCGGTGACGTCCAGGCCGGTGACGGATCCGCCGCAGGACTCCACCAGGGTGGTGATCTGGCTCACCGCGTTGCCGCGGGCCGGGACCTCCATCCGCACCGTGATCGAGTTGGACACACTGGGCACCGTCGCCATCGACGTTCCTTCTCTCGTACGCGCGCACTTCATCAGGTTGGTGGTCTGATCGTCGCACCTACCAGTGCGTAAGTGGAAATGTTGTTCCACGGAGCGGAGAGCCGAAGATTCTGGTGCGAAGGGAATGCGTTCCCGGGGACCTTTGTTAGTCTGGGTGTGCGACACCGGCTCGATCCAAGCCCCCGGGCCCAACCTTAGTCGCCTAGAGCGACCACTTGCCGCGAGGCGAGCATGGCGGGTCGGTGTCGTACTGAACGTCAGCAAGGGCGCCCCAACCGATGGTTGGGGCGCCCTTCGGCATACGCCTCGGCCGCGCGGCCCTCAGCCGTGCAGCAGGGCCGGGACGCCGTCCGCGTCCGGCAGGTCCAGCGGCCCGGAGAGCACGGTCAGCCGCTGGGTGGCCCGGGTCAGCGCCACGTAGAGCACCCGCAGCCCGGCCTCGGACTCACCGGCGATGCCGGACGGGTCGGCGACCACCGTGGCGTCGTACTCCAGGCCCTTGGCCTCCAGGCTGCCCAGGGCCACCGCGCGCTCGCCGAGGCCGGCGATCCACCCGGCGGCCTCGCCCCTGCGGTCCATCGGCACCACGATGCCGACCGTGCCGTCCACCTCGCCGAGCAGCCGCTCGACCTCGGCCCTGGCCGCCGGGCCCACCGCGTCCTCGCCGGCCACCGAGACGAAGCGCGGGTGCACCCCGGTGGAGCGGACCGCGCGCGGCGGCTCGGTGCCCGGGGCGGCCTGCGCCAGGATCCGCGAGGCCACGTCGGCGATCTCGGCCGGGTTCCGGTAGTTGGTGGTGAGGGTGAACCGGCGCCGGGTCTTGCCGCCCAGGGTCTCGTCCATCGCGGCCTGGGCCTCGGCCGGGTCGATCCAGGAGCTCTGGGCCGGGTCGCCGACGATGGTCCAGGTGGCCTGGCGGGCCCGGCGGCCGATCATGCGCCACTGCATCGGCGTGAGGTCCTGCGCCTCGTCCACGATGACGTGCGCGTACTCGGTGCGCTCCTGCACCTCGCGGCGCGGGTCGTAGGAGCGGCGGTTGCGGTCGGCGGCGGTGGTGACCTCGTCCAGGCCGGTCAGCAGGTCCGCCGCGTCCACCTCGCGGACCCGGGGCCGGGCCGGCTCGCCGAGCAGCACCAGCAGCTCGTCCAGCAGCGCCACGTCGTGCGCGGTCAGGCTGCCGTTGCCGTCCTGGTCCAGGTGCTGCCAGGAGGCGGCCAGCAGCCGGGTCTCCTGCTGGCTCAGCGTGCCGCGGACCAGCCTGCCGACCAGCCGCTGGTCGCGCAGGGTGGCCAGGGCCCGGCGCGGGGTCAGCGAGGGCCACCAGGCGTCCAGGAAGCCGAGGAAGCGTTCGTCGTCGCTGATGTACTCGTCGAAGGTCTCCCGCTCGCGCTGCTGGTGCTCCCGGTCCACCCGGTCGCCGGTGCGCGGACGGGTGCGCAGCAGCAGCGACCAGAGGGCGTCCAGCAGCAGCCTGCGGGCCCGGGGCCGGAGCAGGTTGACGGGGGTGCCGCCGGTGCCGAGGATGCTGCGGCGCAGGTTGCGCAGCGCGTTGGCGTCCAGCCGCAGCACCTCGCCGAGGGCGCTGACCCGCAGCTCGGTGGGGGTGTCCTGAGTGTCGAGGGCGGTACGGGCGGCGCGGCGCATCAGCGCCACCATCCGCGAGGAGCCCTTGATCCTGGCCACCTCGGGGGTGTCGTAGGAGTCCGCGTCGACGCCGTCCACCAGGCCGCCGACGGCCCGGATCGCGACCTGCCCCTCCTCGCCCAGCGCCGGGAGCACGCCCTCGGTGTAGGAGACCAGCAGCGGGGTGGGGCTGACCACCAGGATGCCGCCCGCGTAGCGGCGCCGGTCCTGGTAGAGCAGGAAGGCGGCGCGGTGCAGCGCGACGGCGGTCTTGCCGGTGCCGGGGCCGCCGGTGACCAGGGTGGCCCCGGCCGCGGCGGCGCGGATCACGGTGTCCTGCTCCTGCTGGATGCTGGAGACGATGTCGCGCATGCTGTGGCCGCGGGCCCGGCCCAGGGTCGCCATCAGCGCGCCGTCGCCGACGATCACCAGCGGCTCGCCGTGCAGCACCGGCTCCAGGTCCGGGCGCAGCAGGTCGTCCTCGACCCCGAGCACCCGGCGCCCGCGCGAGCGGATCACCCGGCGCCGGATCACCCGGCCCGGCCGCAGCGGGGTGGACTGGTAGAACGGCGCGGCGGCGGGAGCCCGCCAGTCGATCACCAGCGGCCCGTACTCGGTGTCCAGCACACCGAGCCGGCCGATGTGCAGGGTCTCGGCGACGGCGGGGTCGGCCGGGTCCAGCGGGGTCTGCGAGGGGAAGCCGTCCTCCTCGGGGCCGTCCGGCTGCTGCAGGTCGATCCGGCCGAACAGGAAGTCCTCGAACTCGCTGTTCAGCCGCTGCAGGTGCAGTCCGGCCCGGAACACCTGGGCGTCGCGCTCGGCGAGCGCGCCGGGCGTGCCGACGGAGGCCTTGCTCGCGGCGTCGTTGAGGATGTACTCCGCCTCGGCGAGCTTCTCCTCCAGGCGGTGGTAGACCCGGTCGAGGTGCTGCTGCTCGCCGGCGATCTCACGGTCCCTGAGAGAGTCCGCGTGCGCGCGGCTGCTGCTGCCGGCCTGGATGTCGCTGGGCGCGGTCAAGGGACCCCCTGGTGTACGTGGTGTGCGGTGCTTTCCCCTCTTCTGCGAAGAAAAGGGGGACGGACGATCGTACGTCATCCGCCCGTGTCGGCGCGCATCCGTACGGTTACCGTCCACTCGGTCAGGTCCGGGCGGTGGAACCGCAGCAGTTTCTCGGCCTCCTCGCGCACCGCCTGCTCCTCCTCGGCGCTGAGCTCGGTGAAGCCGCTGACGACGACCTCGGGGACCGGACCGGCCGGTGCCACCGACCAGGCGCCGCGGACCCGGCCGTCCACCAGGAACGCCGCCAGGTAGCGGTTGAGCTGCCCCAGCCGGACCTGGTCCTCCGGGGTGATGATCCGACCGCGGTCGGCGTAGCCGAGCACCACGTTGTCGTAGTCCGGCAGGAACCGCACCGGCGCGGGGGTGTCCTCCGCCGGGCGCGGGGCGTCCGGGAGGTCGAACAGCTCGCGCCCGGACCCGGCGTCCAGGAAGGTGCGCAGCTGCGGGCGCAGCCGCTCGAACACCTCGGCCAGCCGGGTCAGCCCCGACCAGGCCTGGGCGTCGCGGACGGTCGCCGGGCCGAAGGCGGCCAGGTAGCGCAGCACCATCCGGTCCACCGAAGGGGCCGGGTCCAGCGGGCGGCCGAGCCAGTGCTCGGCGGTGGTGGAGGTGGGCGCGCCGCTCCGGCCCCACAGCCCGCGCGGCGGCACCTGCACCAGGGCCAGCGGGCTGTCCCGGACCGCCCAGGCCAGGGTGGAGCCGTCATAGCCGGGAAAGGCCTGCTGCAGGGCCGCGCCGAGCCGGCCGTTGGTCAGCGGCTCGGCCTCCAGCAGCTTTCGGGCGGCGGCCACCAGGTCCGCCTGCTCGATCCCGGCCAGCGCCTTGCGGTAGGCGCCCTTCCCGAACGGGCCGCGGTCGTTGACCACCTGGCAGAGCGGACGGAAGCTCAGCGCGTCGTCGGCGCTGAGCAGATGGATGGTGCCGCGCATCGCCGAGATCCGGACCACCGAGCGGTCCGTCATCAGCGCCGACAGCTGCTCCGGGTCGAAGTCGACCAGCCGGGTCCACAGGCCGGTGTAGGAGGCGTTGGGGACCTGCGCCTGCAGTCCGCCCAGGAACTCCACCGTCTCCAGCACCCCGCGCCGCTCCCTGGCCAGCAGCATCTGCCGGGCCAGCGTGGCGCGGTTGAGGGCACGGGCACTCAGCTTCTCCGTGGGCAACTTCTCCATGGGCCGAAGCCTAGGGTCTGTCCGACCGGAGAACGCCGAAAGCCGCCACGTCGCAGGGACGGGCGGCTCGGCGCATGGGGGGTGTGCCTTCCTGAAAGGGCACAGTGGTGGAGGTGGCGGGAATCGAACCCGCGTCCTGTGGTGCAAAACCAGGGCTTCTCCGAGCGCAGACCGCTGCGATTTTCTCGGCCCCGGCAGTCTCGCGGACAAGCCGCCGACGGGCCCAGTCACTGTTTGGTTTCCCGCCTCACCCCGTGACCGGGTGGGACGGTGGAGTTCCCTAGATTATGCCAGGGTCCGGGACGGGAACGCGCCCGGTCTGACACCTTTTACTCTCGCTCAGGCGGCGAGAGCGAAGGAATCGCTCTTAGAGTTGGCGATTATGTTTTGCGACATATGGTTTACGAGATCATTGCCGCTTCCTCGGCTCGCTTCCCCTGGATCGACATCCCCAGTCGAAACCGATCACCCCCATGTGGGTGCTATTCATTTGTCAAAGCACACTCGCTGGAATCGTGTGCTGTTTCGCCGGGACCTGGGGGGTCCTGCGTTACACCGTCCATCCTACGACCCCGCGAAGGGGTCGGTCCACCACATTAGGCCTGAGCGCGGCGGCGCACGGCGGACAGCGCGCGGTCGGTCTCGCGCCGGTCCTGCTTCTCCCGCAGGGTCTGCCGCTTGTCGTGCAGCTTCTTGCCCTGGGCCAGTGCCAGCATCAGCTTGGCCCGTCCGTCCTTGAAGTACAGGGACAGCGGGACCAGGGTGAAGCCGGACTCACGCAGTTTGCTGTCGAGCTTGCGGATCTCCTCCTTGTGCAGGAGCAGCTTGCGCCTGCGCCGGGCGGCGTGGTTCGTCCACGTGCCCTGCGCGTACTCCATGATGTGGACGTTGTGCAGCCAGGCCTCGCCATTGGTGATCTCGGCGAAGCCGTCGACCAGCGACGCCCTGCCTGCCCGCAGCGACTTGACCTCGGTGCCGGTCAGCACCAGGCCGCACTCGATCTCGTCCAGGATGTTGTAGTCGTGCCGCGCCTTCTTGTTCTGCGCGACGAGCTTGCGTCCGGGTTCTTTTACCTTGGCCATGATGGGGGCCATTCTCGCACCTGGAGCGGGCTCCCGGCACGGAGGTTTACTGGCTGTCCAGCCCGGCCAGGTCGTTGAGCACGGTCATCGCGGTGCGCTCCGCCGCCGGGGCCCCGTCCGCGGGCGGGACCGGGACGTCCGGGGTGATGCCGGTCCCGTCCAGGTCGTGCCCGTCCGGGGTGCGGTAGTGGCCGACGGTGCGCTCGACCACCGCGCCGCCGGGCAGCGGGTCGGGCTGCTGCACCGCGCCCTTGCCGAAGGTCCGTGAGCCGACCACCACCGCGCGGCCGCGGTCCTGGAGCGCGCCGGTCAGCAGCTCGGCCGCGCTCATGGTCCCGCCGTCCACCAGCACCACCACCGGGAGGCCGGTGTTGCCGCCCGGCTCGGCGGTGAGCGGGTAGGTCCTGCCGTCGTCCCGGTAGGAGCCGACCGGGCCGCCGTCCAGCAGGCTGGAGGCGGACTCGACCGACTCCTCCAGCAGGCCGCCGGAGTTGCCGCGCAGGTCCAGCAGGATGCCCCGGCCGCGGTCGGCCGCGCTCTGCTGCACCGCGGCCTCCACCTGGTCGCCGGTGCCGGTGGTGAACGCCGAGACCACGATCCGGGTGATCCCGGTCACCGGGTGGTCCACCACCACGTCCTCGGCGTCCAGCAGTTGGCGGCGCAGGGTCACCGTGCGGAGCTGCTTGCCCCGCTGCAGGGTGAGCGAGACATCGGTTCCGGCGACCGGGCTGCCGCCGCGCAGCAGGGCGACCACCTCGGTCACCGGCAGGCCGGTGACCTTCCGTCCGTCGACGGCCAGCAGCCGCTCGCCGGCCCGCACCGAGGCCCGGGCCGCGGGCCCGTCGCCGCGGACCTGGGAGACGGTGACCACACCGCTCGGGCTGCGGACCACCCACAGCCCGACGCCGGCGTAACGGCCGTCCAGGGCCTCGGTCATGACGGCGTACTGCTGCGGGCTGTAGTAGGCGGCCCAGCGGTCGCCGCTGTGCTCGACCCAGTGCCGCGCGGCGGCGTCGGCGCTCACCGACAGCGCGGGGGGCCGGCCCTCGCTGCCCCATGCGCCGGCGGTGGCGCCTGTTGCCAGCACGGCCCCGAACACCAGGCCGAGGGCCAGTTGCAGGCGGAGATGCGGATGGCTACCGGACATGCTGGCTGAGTCTAGGGGGCGGAGGCCCCGCTACCGCGACGAACGCAGCAGAACGCCCCGGACGCAGTACAACATCCGGGGCGCTCTTCATACTTACTGCCTGCCGGCGCTAGACCCGCAGGTACTTGCGCAGGGTCAGGAAGGCCGCAAGCGAGGACACCACCAGGCCGGCCAGCAGCATCAGCGGCATCACCTGGAACACCGGCCCCCAGCCGATGAAGGCGATCAGCTTGACCTGCTGGCTCAGGATCCGGTCGATGAACAGGTACTTGCCCACCGCCAGCATCGCCGAGGCCAGCACCGCGCCGACCACCGCCGCGAACGCCGCCTCCGCGATGAACGGCATCTGCACGTAGTAGTTGGAGGCGCCGACCAGCCGCATGATGCCGGTCTCGCGCTTACGGCTGAACGCGGACACCCGCACCGTGTTGACGATCAGCAGGATGGTCACGAAGGCCATCACCACCATGATGATCCAGGCGCCCAGCTGCGCCGTGTTGAGCAGGTTGAACAGGGGCTTCAGCACCTCGTTCTGGTCCTGCACCTCCTTCACCCCGGGCTGGCCGCCGACCAGGCCCGAGACCACCTGGTACTTCTGCGGGTCGGTCAGCTTGATCCGCAGCGAGTTCTCGAAGGAGTCGGCGGTGAGCGAGGGGATCAGCGGGTTCTTCGGGTCCTGCTTCTTGAACTCGTCCAGCGCCTGGGCCGGGGTCTCCGTGTAGAACTTCTCGACCAGGCCGGTCTTCTGCAGCTGCGCCTGGACCGAGTCCATCTGGGTCTGGGTGGCCGCGCCGGAGGCGCAGTTGGGGGCCACCGTGCCGACCACCGCGCCGGTGCCGGTACCGCCGCTGCCCTGGCCCGCGTCGGCCTTGTTGCAGAAGAAGATCGACACCTCGACCTTGTCGCCCCAGTACCCGCGCATGTCGCGGACCTGGGCGTTGAGCAGCAGGGCCGCTCCCACCATCGCGAGCGAGAGCGCCACGCTCACGACCACCGCGATGGTCATCGTCAGGTTGCGGCGGAGACCGATGCCGATCTCCGACATGACGAACTGTGCGCGCATGACTTCCTAGCTGTTCTTGACGTCGCCTGGTGCGGACGCCGAGCGGAGGGGACGGGTGGCCCCGGGCCTCAGTGCTGGTACCCGTAGACGCCGCGGGACTGGTCGCGGACCAGGTGGCCCTGGTCCAGCTCGATGACCCGCTTGCGCATCTGGTCGACGATGGCCTGGTCGTGCGTGGCCATCAGCACCGTGGTGCCGGTCCGGTTGATCCGGTCCAGCAGCTTCATGATCCCCACCGAGTTCTGCGGGTCCAGGTTTCCGGTCGGCTCGTCCGCGATCAGCAGCATCGGACGGTTCACGAAGGCGCGGGCGATGGCCACACGCTGCTGCTCACCACCGGAGAGCTCGCCGGGCATCCGGTCCTGCTTGCCGGCCAGGCCGACCAGTTCCAGCACCTCGGGGACGACCTTGCCGATCACATTGCGGGGCTTGCCGATCACCTCCAGCGCGAAGGCGACGTTCTGGCCGACCGTCTTGTTGGGGAGCAGCCGGAAGTCCTGGAACACCGTGCCCAGCTGGCGCCGCATCTGCGGGACCTTCCAGTTGGACAGCTTGGCCAGGTCCTTGCCCAGCACGTGCACCTCGCCGGTGCTGGGCCGCTCCTCGCGCAGGATCAGCCGCAGGAAGGTCGACTTGCCCGAGCCGGAGGAACCGACCAGGAAGACGAACTCGCCCTTTTCGATCTCTAGCGAGAGATTGTCCAGCGCGGGACGGTTCTGCTTCGGATAGGTCTTGGAGACGTTGTCGAATCGGATCACGGCTGCATCACGGTCGGCCAGTCTAGGTGTAGGAGGCAGCGCGGGTGCCGATAAATCCGGAACCCGCTTCCCTCCTCGCGGACAGGGACAGGTCTGTCAGTGGAGCCGCGCCACGGGGCGACGCACGGCTCCCCCGGTTGGCCGACCATACGCGAACCGGACGGCTGCTCACAGTCACGGGTACGGAATGGTGGGGGAGTTCACGGACGTAAACCATCAAATCGGTATAAAAATTCGCCAAATTCCTGGGATCATGCCACCAAGGTCACTGAGTGTGATCATCCTCGCGGACCGCACAGTTCAGGGAATCCGCGCGGATCGTGTTCGACATGGCACAGTGGAGGGAACCCACCCGGCATGGTGTCTCGTTGGGCAGGTCGAAGGAGGAGATCGACATGACGCTCGACCGTCTGGTGTGCGCCAACTGTGCTGGTCCGGTGGCGGAGGGACGCTGCCCCACCTGTCGCGCGAGCCGACAGCGACTGCAGGACCAGCGGGGCCTCTTCGGCAGCCTCTCCCCCGCCGCGCTGATCGCCCTGCTGGTGGCCCTGCTGGCCTGCGCGCTGATAGCGCGGCACGCCTTCGCCTGAGGCCCCCGCACAAGAGAGCTACGCGGTAAGAGCTACGCGGTACGTCGGAAAGGCCCCTGGAGTGCGCTCCAGGGGCCTTTCCGTGCTTCCTGCCGTCTGGGGCCCGGCTCAGGCGCCGTGCCGGGGGGCCGCGCTGCGCGGGCCGAAGCGGAACACCAGTCCGCCCGCGAGCAGGGTGAACCCGCCCGCCAGCAGGAACGGCACGCTGTCGTCCGAGCCGGTCTCGGCCAGCGTCTGCCGGGCCGGGGCCTGGGTCATCCCGCCGTCCCCCGGGGCCTGGCTGCGACCGCCGGACGTGCTGCTCGGGGCTCCGGCCGCGCCGGTGCCGGCGGAGGCCGTGGTGGCGCCGGGGTCGACGGTCGAGGTCGGATCCGCCGGGGTGGTGCCGGTCGGGTCGGCCGGGGCGGTGCTGCCGGGGTCGGCCGGTGCGCTGGTGCCCGGGTCGGCCGGGTCGGTGACCGGTGCGGCCGGGTCGGTGGTCCCGTCGCCCGCCGGGTCGTCGGCCGTGTCCGTGGAGGTGGGCACGTCCAGGTAGGCACTGGGGACGTCCAGCGGACCGTCGACGACCTTGTCGGGGGCCAGGGCCGGGGCGGTGACGGCGTTGGCGACTCCGGTGATCATCAGCCCCGCGCCGGACAGCGCCAGGGCGGCCGTGGCGACGCGCACGCCGCGCGAGCGAATGCCGACGCCCCTCTTCCGGTGTCCGCGACGGATATCGGCCACAACGGCCCCTCTCACCACTTCGCTTCCTGCCCGTACCGGGCATTGCGGGCCAGCATGCTGAATCGCACTACTGAACGTCAACGGCGATCTGTCCCGTTTCCGGGGCAGATCGCCGTGAGTGCTATGAATATTCCGAGTGGCTGTTTTCGGGGCGTACGCCCTATTCGGCCTTCTCATTCTGCTTGCGCCAGCGAATGCCGGCCTCGATGAACCCGTCCAGGTCGCCGTCCAGCACCGCCTGCGGATTGCCGACCTCGTACTGCGTGCGCAGGTCCTTGACCTGCTGGTACGGGTGCAGCACATAGGAGCGCATCTGGTTGCCCCAGGAGTTGCCGCCGTCCTTCAGCGCGTCCATCTCCGCCTTCTCCTCCTGGCGGCGCCGCTCCAGCAGCTTGGCCTGGAGCACGTTCATCGCGCTGGCCCGGTTCTGGATCTGTGAGCGCTCGTTCTGGCAGGAGACCACGATGTTGGTCGGGAGGTGGGTGATCCGGACCGCCGAGTCGGTGGTGTTGACGCCCTGGCCGCCGGGTCCTGAGGAGCGGTAGACGTCCACCCGGAGGTCGCCCTCGTCGATGTCGACGTGGTCGCTCTTCTCCACCACCGGGAGCACCTCGACCCCCGCGAACGAGGTCTGCCGACGGCCCTGGTTGTCGAACGGGGAGATCCGGACCAGCCGGTGGGTGCCCTGCTCGACCGAGAGCGTGCCGTAGGCGTACGGGACCTTGACGCCGAAGGTCGCCGACTTGATGCCGGCCTCCTCCGCGTAGGAGGTGTCGTAGACCTCGGTCGGGTAGCCGTGCCGCTCGGCCCAGCGCAGGTACATCCGCATCAGCCGCTCGGCGAAGTCGGCCGCGTCCACGCCGCCGGCCTCGGCCCTGATGTTGACCAGGGCCTCGCGGGCGTCGTACTCGCCGGAGAGGAGGGTGCGGACCTCCATCTCGTCGATGACCTTGCGCACGCTGGCGAGTTCGGCCTCGGCCTCGGCACGGGCGTCCGCGTCCGCCTCGTCCTCGGCCAGTTCGAACATCACCGAGAGGTCCTCGATCCGGCTGCGCAGCTGCATCACCTTGCGCAGCTCGCCCTGGAGGTAGGACAGCTTGCTGGTGACCACCTGGGCGGCGTCCGGGTCGTTCCACAGGTCGGGCGCGGCGGCCTGCTCCTCGAAGATCGCGATATCGGCACGGATCTTGTCGAGATCGACCACGGCCTCGATCGACGACATGGTCGTTTCGAGGGACTTGATTGCTTCGGATGGATCGATGGCTGCCACGCCACCAGCCTAATGGTTCCGGCGGGAACACAGCGCCGAGCCCTCCCCCGGCACGTACCCGCCCGGCCGCGGGGGCTACCGGGTGTGCGCGAACCGCAGGCCGCCGGCCGGGGTGCGCAGGAACAGGCCCACTCCGGTGGCGTCGGTGTAGGCGGCCGGCTCGCCGGTCGCGCCGTGCAGGGTGCCCGGGGTCCAGCGGGAGCCCTGGGCGCTGCCCGCGGCCTCGGCGCCGGAGGAGGCGAAGACGTACTGCACCCCGCTCGCCGTCTGCACCGCCTCCGGGCGGGACGCGGCGCCCGCCGCGGTCACCCCGGTGACCGGCTGGGCCTGGTACCAGAGGCCGTTGACGGCCTGGGTACGCAGCACCTGGCCGCCGTCGGCCGGGATGACGAAGGCGTCGATCCGGCCGCCGCCCTCGGCGACCAGGGTCGGCGAGCCGGTGATGCTGCCCGCGGTGGACACCGTGTGCCAGACGCTCCAGGCCCCGCTGCCGGCGTAGGAGCTGGTGGCGAGCACGCCGCCGATCCTGGCCACCAGGTCGATCCGGCTGCCGTGGATCGCGGCGGCGGGGGCCGAGTCCACCCGGACCTGGCCGTCCAGCTTGCCCCAGGCGCTCTCGGTCCACCGGCCCTGGAGCAGGGTGCGCTGGTAGACCAGGCCGTCGGTGCCCCGGGCGAACAGCCGCAGCCTGCCGTCCGGCAGCACCACGGCGGCGGGCTCGCCGCTGACCTGTATCCCGGTCAGCTTGCCCCAGCCGCCGAAGGCGGTGGCGCCGCGGGTGAGGAAGCGGACGTAACCGTCCGCGTCGGTGCCGAAGACATAGGCGGTGCCGCCGACCTCCACCGCGCGCAGGCCGCCGACCAGCGGCACCGGCGGCGCGGGGGCCGTGGTCCAGGCCGCCCAGACCGGCAGCGGCGCGGCGGCGGGCAGCGGGGTCGGGTCGCTCTGCCCGGCCACCGGGGCCTGCGGCAGTCCGGCGGCGCTGGTCGGCGCGGCGGAGACGTCGGGGGTACGGGAAGCGGGACGGTGGGTGCCGGCGCCGCTGCCGGTACGGCCGGCCCCCGCGCCGTCGGTGCCGTTGGCGAACGCCTTGTACGCGCCCACCCCGCCGGCGGCGACCAGCAGCACCAGCACCCCGGCCAGGATCCGGCGGCGCCGCCGGACCGCCGGGCCCGCGCCGCCGCGCTTGGCGCCGGCGTGGCGGTGGCCGCTGCCCTTCCCGGCCCTCCCGGCCTTGGCGGCACGTTCCTGCCGCGAAGCGGCGGCGAAGGAGGCCAGCTCCTCGGGGCTGGGGCGGCGCAGGCTGGTGTGGGTGTCCCGGCTGGAGTCCGGCTGGGCCCTCGGGGCCAGCGGCACGGCCGGACGGCGGCGGGGACGGCCGCCGGGACGGTCGGCGGAGCCGCGGTCGTCCAGGCTGTCGCGTCCGTCCGGGCCGTCCTGGTCGTCGTCCTCGTAGTCGTACTCGGGCAGTGCGGGGGCGGGCGGGGCGTCCGGGTGACTGACCGTCAGCACCGGCAGCCCGGCCAGCGACGGCAGCTGCTCGCGCAGCCGGGCGGCCAGCTCGGTGGCCCGCAGCCGGGAGGCCGGGGCCTTGGAGAGGCACTGCGCGATGACCTTCCACAGGTCGTCCGGGAGGCCCGGCAGCGGTGCCACGGTCTCGGTCACATGGCGGCGCAGCACCGCCCCGGTGTGGCCGCCGCCGAACGGGGTGAACCCGGCCAGCAGTTCGTACAGCACGGTGGCGAGGGCGTAGATGTCGACCGCGGCGCGCGGCTCCAGGCCCTCGATCACCTCGGGGGCCAGGTAGTCGGGGGTGCCGATGATCCTGGTGGCCCGGGTCCGCCGGGGGGCGTCGACCAGGCGGGCGATGCCGAAGTCGGAGAGTTTGGCGCGCGGGGCGCCGCCGGGTCCCGGTGACGAGGCCTGGTCGAGCAGGATGTTCTCCGGCTTGACGTCCCGGTGCACGATGCCGGCGGCGTGGGCGACGGCCAGGCCCTCGGCGACGTCGGCGGCGATGGAGACGGCGGCCTGCGGGGTGAGCGGACCCTCGCGGTCCAGCCGGGAGCGCAGGTCGGAGCCGTGCACCAGCTCCATCACCAGGGCCAGGTCGTCACCGTCCACCACCAGGTCGTGCACACCGACCACGCGCGGGTGGTCCAGGCTGGTGAGGGCGGTCCGCTCCTGGACGAAACGGCCGACCAGGACCTCGTCCGAGGCGAGGTCCTCGCGCAGCAGCTTGATCGCCACCGGCCCCTCGGGGCCCTCGCCCAGCCAGACGGTTCCCGCCGAGCCCCGGCCGATCACCTGGTGCGCGGTGTAGCGGCTGCCGATCTTGCGTGCCAAGGCTGCTCCGTGCGCGTAGGGACCTCTGCTGGCGGGCACCGGCGCGTCCTGGGCAAGTGCCAGCGACCAAAGTACGCGGGTTGGGGCCGCAGGGGGGAACCGGATGCAGGTTACTGCAGGTCAGATGTCGACAAAACGTCAATCCTGGCTACTGTTCAGCCTTTTGGGGTGGGCAGCGACGGGATGGTCGGGACGCTGTCGACGCCCTTCTTGATCTTGTCGGCGGTGCCGGTGACGTCGTTCCACCACTGGACCACCTGGTGCCACCAGGACTCCACATGGTGGATCCAGTCCTGGACCGGGGTGAAGTACCAGACGCAGGCCGCGATCACGGCCAGCACCAGCAGCGCGCGGAGGCAGCCGCCGCCGGGGATGCGGCGCCGACGGCGCGGCGGCCTCGGTTCGCGCTCCCGTCGCGGCGCGGGCTCCGGCGCCCGCTCCGGGGCACGCTCGGGCTCGCGGCGCGGCGCGGGCGCGGGGGGCGCGGAACGCCGGGACACCGGCTGCGGCCGGGCCTGCGGCGCGGGCTGCACCGGGGCCGGCTCCTGGTAACGCGGCTCCTGGTACGGCGGCTGCGCCTGCGGCGGAGCCGGGCGGTACGGCGGCGGGGCCACCTGCGGCTGCGGTCCGGCCTCGGCCGGGAAGCGGTAGTCGACCCTGGTCTGCTCGTTGCGGGTACGGGCGGCCCGCAGCTGGCCCTCCCACGGGTGCGGCTGCTGCTGGCCCTGCTGCGCCGCCTGGCCCTGCTGTGCCTGGGGTGCCTGCTGCGTCTGCTGGGCGGCGACGGGCACCGGCGGCGGCCCGAACTGCCCGTTCGACGGGGGGATCCGCTGGGTGCGCTCGGCCGACCCCGGCGGCAGCACCTGGGTCGGGTCGGCCGCCCCGAACGGGTACGCCGCCGCACCGAGCACCGTGGCCGCGCCCGGGTCGTAGCGCACCCCGTTGGGCACCGTCGGGTCGTTGCCGGCCGGCAGCCGCGGGACCAGCAGCGCGCCCACCGCCAGGGCCGCCTCGATCTGGGCCGACCCGGCGTGCACCCCGACGCCCGCGGCGACCGTGCGCAGCGCGGTGGCCAGGGTCACCGCGTCGGGCCGCTGCGCCGGGTCCTTGCGCAGGCAGTACTCGATCACGGTCCACAGCGGCTCGGGCACATTGCGCGGGCGCTGCGGCTCCTGCGAGAGGTGCGCCTGCAGGATCTGCAGCGGTCCGTCGCCGTGGAACGGCGGCTGCCCGGTCAGCAGTTCGTACAGCATGATGCCGGCGCCGTAGATGTCCACGGCGGCGGTCTGCTGGCGTCCCTCGGCCGACTCCGGCGCGACATAGGCGGGGGTGCCGACGAACTCGTGGGTCCGGGTCAGCCCGGGCGAGTCGGCGAGCCTGGCGATGCCGAAGTCGGTGAGCAGCGGGTGCATCTGCTCGTCGCCCTCGGGCGTCCGCAGCGTCTCCAGCAGCACATTGGCCGGTTTCAGGTCCCGGTGGACCACCCCGTCGGCGTGGCTGGCGGCGAGCGCGTCGGCGATCTGCGCCATCAGCAGCGCGCCGGCCACCGGGCTCAGCGGGCCGTGGGTGCGCAGGTAGCGGTTCAGGTCGGGGCCGTCGACCAGGTCCATGACCAGGGCCAGCAGTTCGCCCTCGACCACCAGGTCGCGGACCCGGACGATATTCGGGTGGATCAGCCGCAGCAGCACCGAGCGCTCGCGCAGGAAGCGCATCACCACATCGGGGTCGGTCGCCAGTTCCTCCTTGAGGACCTTGATCGCGACCTGCTCCGGGCCCAGACCGTCGACCCCGGACGCGTCCCGGATCCGGGCGCGCCAGACCGTCCCGGTGGCACCGCGTCCCAGCGGCTCCTCCAGCAGGTACTTGCTGCCTACAGGCCGCACCCGTGCGCTCCTCGTTGTGCCGTCACCCACGCACTGCACTTTGCAGGGCAGGGCCACACTAAGCCCCTACCCGCTGGACGCCCCGCACTGTGCCGGAAGTTCCCAAGATCACTGGAAAGGGTGCCGGGAGCAACATGTCGGTGGGGGGTGGGAGGATGCATGCAGCACCGGGGTTGGGGCAGGCAGGTGCGAAACCGGAAGGGGCCGAGGGACGATGCAGATCCGGCTGAGCGTTCTCGCGGCGCGCGACGGCGCGCCCTCGGCGCGGGCCCAGGCCCGCGGCCGGGTGCCCGCGCAGATCGCCGACGTGCTGGTGACCGCTCCGGCGGGGACGACCCTCGGCGCGGTGGCGGGGGCGCTGGCCGGGGCGGTGGGGGCGCGTCCGGGCCCGCGCGGCAGCCGCTCGGCCGGCCAGGTGCTGCTCTTCGCCGGTGACCAACGGCTCGACGAGCGCTCGGTACTGGGCCATCCGCCGCTGCTGGACGGCGTGGTGCTGCGGCTGGACGAGCCCGACCCGGACCATGTCGCCGGGGCCGAGAGCCCCGACTCCCCCGCCGAGCTGCGGGTGGTCGGCGGCCCCGACGCCGGCGGGATCCACCTGCTGCTGCCTGGTCGGGTCCGGGTCGGCCGCTCGGCCGAGGCCGACGTCCCGCTGGACGACCCCGACGTCTCCCGCTTCCATCTGGCCCTGGACGTCTCCGCCGACGGCCGGGTCACCCTGGCCGACCTCGGCTCCACCAACGGCACCGCCCTGGACGGCGCGCCGGTCGGCGCCGAGCCGCTGCCGCTGCCGCCGGGCGCGGTGGTCACCCTGGGCGAGTCGGCCCTGCGGGTCGCCCTCGGCGAACGCCGGGCGGCCTCCTCCCGGCGCACCGACCCGTCCCCGTCCGGACTGCTGCCGGACGGGCAGGGCCATCTGCAGCTCGCCGCCCGTCCCGACAGCGGTCCGCCGCCCGCCCCCGGCAAGCCCGGCGGCCCCACCGCCAGCGGCACCGGCAGCTCACCGATCGGCAAGCCGCCCGGCGGCCGGGCCAAGAGCCTGCTGGCTCGGGGCGGCGAGCGGCTGCTGCGCGGCCGTTCCGGCTCCGCCGGACGAGCCGCCGAACCGGCGCCTGCCCCGCCGCGCCCGGCCGGCCAAGGCGCGGGCGCGTCCGGCAGCGCGGCCGGTGGAAGCGCGGTCGGCGGGACCGGAAGCGGCAGCGGGGGCGCCACCCCGCCGCACGGCGTGCGGCTGCCCCCGGCCCGGCTCGCCGCAGCCGCCGACGCCGCCCGCTGGCCCGACCCGGCCGAACTGCTGCACACCGCCCTGGGCCCGGGCCCCCGGCTGTGGGAACGCGGCCCCGAGCACCCGGACGCGCTGGCCCTGCGGCTCGGCAGCCTCGGCCCCGGGGCCGCCCCGGCGGTGCTTGACCTGCGCGCGGCCGGCAGCCTCGGCCTGACCGGCCCGAGGGCCCGGCTGACCGGCCTGGCCCGGGCCCTGCTGGCCCAGCTCGCGGTGCTGCACGGCCCCGGCACGCTGGAGCTGGTGCTGGTCGCCGCCGACCCGTCCCGGCCGGCCGAGGCCAGGACCGAGGACTGGTCCTGGCTGCACTGGCTGCCCCAGCTGCGCCCCGGCCGGGGCCAGCCGTGCCGGCTGCTGACCGCCTTCGACCCGGAGCAGGCCCTGGCCCGGCTGACCGAGCTGGAGGCCACCACCGCGGCCCGCCCCGGCGGGTTCACCGTGCTGGTGGTGGACGGCGACCCCGGCGGCCCCGAGGCCGCCGCCGTGCTGGCCACGCTGCTGGCGCACGGGCCCGCCAGGGGCGGCGTGCACCTGCTGCTGCTGGCCGAGCGGCCCGACCTGCTGCCGCCCGGCTGCGGGGCCACCGCCGCCGTCACCGGCGAGGTCGGCACCCTGCTCAGCCTCGAACGCCCGCTGCCGCACCTGTCGGCGTCCGCCCCCGGCGGCCTCGGCGGGCTGCACCGCGCCGCCCCGGCCCGGGAACTGGTGGACGGCATCGCCCTGGACGCGGTCTCCGCGGCCTGGGCCGAGCGCCTGGCCCGGGCCCTGGCCCCGCTGCGCGAACCGGACTGCACCCGCCGTCCGGGCCGGGGCGCGCTGCCGGACACCCCCCGGCTGCTGGACCTGCTCGGCCTGGACCAGGTCACCCCGGCCAGGCTGTCCGGACGCTGGGCCGAGCTCCAGGTCGGCACCGGTACGCTGCCCGTCGCCGTGGTCGGTTCCGACCGCGAGGGGCCCTGCGGACTGGAACTGACGGACCATCTGCTGATCGGCGGCGCCGCCGGGTCGGGGCGCACCGAGCTGCTGCGCGCCCTGCTGGCCTCGCTGGCCGTCGCCGAGCGCCCGGACCGGCTCGGCTTCCTGCTGATCGAGGGCCGCCCCTCCGCGGACCCCGCCGCCGGGCTGCGCCCCTGCGCCGAGCTGCCGCATGTCACCGACTACGTGGACGGCTCGGACGAGCTGCGGCTGCTGTACGCCGCGCAGACCCTGCTGGGCGAGCTGGACCGGCGCGAACAGCTGCTCCAGGGGCGCTCGTTCGCCTCCTGGCACGCCGAACGCGCGCTGGCGCGGCTGGCGCCCCCGCGCCGTCCCGACGACGACTACCCGTCCGGCTACCCCGCGCCCGGCGCGCCGGGCGGCGTCCCCGGCGGGCATCTGATCCTGGACACCGCGCCCCCGGCGCACCTGGTGGTGGTCGTGGACGACCACGACGAGCTGCTGCTCCCCGGCCGGGAACGGGCCGCCCTGGCGGCGGCGCTGGACGCGGTCGCGGTCCGCGGGCCCCGGCTCGGCATCCAGCTGGCGGTCAGCACCGGCCGCCCCGACCGCAGCAGCGGCACCGACCTGGACGAGGCCGCGCACCTGCGGATCGCGCTGCGCACCGACGACGCCCGGCTGTCCTCGCTGCTGATCCATGTCGACGACGCCGCTACCGTCCCCGAGGACCGGCCGGGACGCGGCTGGATCCGGCACATCGACGGCGGGGTGACCGCCCTGCAGACCGCGCGGATCAGCGGCCGGATCCCCCGCACCGCGACGCTGCGGCCGACCGTCGCCCCGCTGGACTGGACCGCGATGGGCGACCCGCCGCCGCGCCGCCCGGTGCGCGAGCTGGGCAACGGGCCGACCGACCTGGCGCTGCTGGCCAGCGCCCTGCAGCGGGCCTCCGAGACGCTGGGGGCAACCCCGGTGGCACCGCTGCTGTAAGGAGGATCCGCGGTCAACCCTTGACCGAGCCGGCCAGCAGGCCGCGGACGAAGTAGCGCTGGAGGCCGAAGAAGACCGCCAGCGGGATGATGATCGAGATGAACGCCCCCGCGGTCAGGATCTCCCAGTGGTCGCCGAAGGAGCCGGACAGCTGGGCCAGCCTGACCGTCATCGGCGAGACGTCCGCCGTCCCCCCGGTGAAGGTGAGCGCGACCAGCAGGTCGTTCCAGACCCAGAGGAACTGGAAGATCGCGAACGAGGCCAGCGCCGGGGTCGCCAGCGGCAGCACGATCGACCGGAACACCCGGAAGTGGCTCGCCCCGTCCACCCGGGCGGCCTCGATCAGGTCGTTGGGCAGCTGGGCGATGAAGTTGTGCAGCAGGAACACCGCCAGCGGCAGCGCGAACATGGTGTGCGAGATCCACACCGGCACATAGGTCTCGCCCACGCCGAGCCCGGGGAAGACGGTGACGCTGCCGATGTGGGCGCCGCCGGAGTACAGCTGGAGCAGCGGGACCAGCGCCATCTGCAGCGGCACCACCTGCAGCGCGAAGATCACAAAGAAGATCACGTCGCTGCCCCGGAACCGCACCCAGGCCAGCGCGTAGGCGGCCATCGAGGCCAGCGCCAGCGGGAAGACGGTGGCCGGGATGGTGATCGCCAGCGAGTTGACCAGGTACGGCATCAGCCCGTTGTCCACCCCGAAGCCGCCGTTGAACAGCACCTCGTGGTAGTTGGACAGGGTGATCCCGGGGTGCGAGAAGAAGGTCCACCAGCCCGACTGGGCCACGTCCTTCTCCGGTCGCAGCGAGGTCACCAGCAGGCCGAGGGTGGGGATGGTCCACAGCACCGTCAGCAGGATGACCAGGAAGGAGGCGATCGGGCTGCTGAACGCCCGGCGGACCGCCTTCGCCCCGGCCGGGCCGGTGGCGACCTGGGGCTGGTCCTTGACCACGTCGCTCATCGGTGGGCACGCTCCCTGCGCAACTGGACGATGTTGTAGCCCACCAGGGGCAGCACCGCGATGAAGAGGATCACGGCGAGCGCGCTCCCCCGGCCCCTGCTGAACTGCACGAACGACTGCGAGTACATCTCGTTGGCCAGGACCTGGGTGCCGAAGTTGCCCCCGGTCATGGTGCGGATGATGTCGAACAGCTTCAAGGTCGTGATCATGACCGTGGTGAGTACCACGACCAGGGTGTTCCGGATCATCGGAATGGTGATGTGCCGGAACAGGCCGAAGCCGCGTGCCCCGTCCAGCACCGCCGCCTCGGTGATCTCGTCCGGGATCGCCTTGATGGCGGCGGAGAGGACGACCATGGCGAAGCCGGTCTGCACCCAGACCATGATCGCCATCAGCAGGAAGTTGTTCAGCGGATGGGAGAGGATCCAGTTCGGCGGGTGGCTGCCGCCCAGCCACAGCCAGATCTGGCTGAGCAGCCCGATCTGCGGCTGGGAGGGGTCGCGGTAGTTGTAGACGAACTTCCAGATGATGCTCGCGCCGACGAAGGAGATCGCCATCGGCAGGAAGATCAGCGACTTGTAGAGCGCCTGCCGCTTCAACCGGTCCACCAGCAGCGCCAGGGCCAGGCCGAGCACCGTGGTCACCACCGGGGCCACGATGATCCACAGCAGCGTGTTGAGCAGCACCTGCTGCTCACTGCTGGTGGTGAAGGCCCAGGTGTAGTTGTCCACGCCGAGGAACTTGGTGGCGCCGTCGTTGAAGAAGCTCAGGTAGATCGTCCGGATCGCCGGGATCACCAGGCCGACCGCGAGCAGCACCAGCGCGGGTCCCAGGAAGATGACCGAGGCCAGCGGTTTGGCGATGCGGCCGGAGGCCCGGCCCGCCGCGAAGAAGACCAGTACCAGGACGGCGACGAAGACCAGAATGGCACCGGCCGCATTGCCGAACTTGGTCAGCGCGTCAGCCCACATGCGTGTGGAGCTCCTCTTCGACTGGATGGGGCCGGGGTGGGGCGGCCCGTCAGGAACCGCCCCACCCCGCTGATGACTGCGATGACTACTGCGGCCAGGCGGCGTCGATGTTCGCCGCCGTCTTCTGCACCGACTGGTTGCTGGCGAACCAGGCGGTGAACTCGGACCACTCCTTGCCGGAGCCGATCGCCGCCGGCATCAGGTCGGAGGCGTCGAAGCGGAAGGTCGCGGACGGGTCGGTGAGGTACTTCGCCGACAGCTGGTCGACCGGGTCGGTGTAGACCGCCGGATCGACCCCCTGGTTGGCGGAGACCCATCCGGTCGCCACCTTGATCCGGGCGGTGGCCCAGGCGGCGGTGGACAGGTAGTTCTGCACAGCCTGCACCTCGGGCCGGCTGGAGAACGCGGCCACGAACTCGCCGCCGCCCTCGACCGGGTCGGTCACCGACGGGTCGACGGCCGGCAGCTTGAACGCCCAGATGTCGCCGTCGGGGCCGATGTTGGTGCCCTTGGGCCACTGCGCCTCGTAGAAGGAGGCCTGCTGGAGCATGGAGCACTTGCCGGTGAGGATCGGCGCGCCGGCGTCCTGGAAGGTGGTGCTGGCGATGGTGCTGACCCCGCCGAGACCGCCGTTGACCCAGGCCGGGTTGTGCATCCAGCCCTGGAGCACGTTCATCGCCGCGATGATCTTCGGGTCGCTGAACTTGACCTGGTGGCTGATCCACTGGTCGTAGGTGTCGCCGCCGTACTTGCCGAGGACGACCTCCTCCAGCCAGTCGGTGGCCGGCCAGCCGGTGGCGGTGCCCGAGCCGAGGCCACCGCACCAGGGCTTGTTCTTCCCGGCCTTGGCGATGGTGTCGCTCAGCTTCATCAGGTCGACCCAGGTGGTCGGCACGGCGTAGCCGGCCGCCTTGAACGCCTTGGGCGAGTACCAGACCAGCGACTTCAGGTTGGCGCTCATCGGCGCCGCGTAGAAGGTGCCGTCGACGGTGCCGTAGGTCTTCCAGGCCGCGGACCACTTGGCCTCGTTGGCGACCGTCTGCGCCGGGGGCTTGACCACCTTGCCGGTCTTCACCATCTGCTGGAGCAGGCCGGGCTGCGGGATGATCGCCAGGTCGGGGGCGGTGCCGCCGCTGACCCGCACCGGCAGCTGCGACTCGAAGTCGTTGGAGCCGACATAGGAGATGGTGATCCCGGTGCAGGTACTGAACTGCTTCCAGGAGGTCTGGAGCGAGTCGGACTCCGGGCTGAGGATGGACGCGAACATGGTGACCTTGGTGCCCGCGTGCCCGGCGTACGCCTGGTACTGGGCGCAGTCGCCGGAGAGGGCCGCTGCCGAGCCCGACGCCTTGGGCTTCGAACTGGAACTGTTGGAGCAGCCCGCGAGAAGCACCAGCGAGGCTGCCGCACCGACGGCCAGCACCTGCCGGTAGCGCCACCCGCCGTTCCTGCCGACCTGGTTACGCATAAGTTGCAAGCCTCCTTGAGGGAAGTCGACCGCGCTGTCATTTCCCGATGCCCGTTGAACGGCTTTGCAACCAAAACCGCTCATGCGAGCAAGGATTGGACCATAACTTGCGGTGGAGGCCACGCCAAGAGCTCCCACAGGGTTCATCGCCCATCATCATCCGAACGTGACCCGGGCCGCCTCCGAATGCTGCGGAGGCGGCCCGGGCAGTGCTCGTACGTACGATTGTCAGCGCATCGTTCCGGTACGCAGTAGCGTACGGATCACCCGCATCGCGACACTGAGGTTCGCGAGGTCGTACGACTCCGCACCCCTTATGTCGTCGAGCGTCGCCCTGGCCCGGTTGACCAGCGTGGCATTTGTTCCGGCCCAGGCCCCGAAGCGCTGCTCCGGGGTCGCGCCGGTCCCGCCGTGGCCGAGCAGTTCCGCGGTGAGCACCGCGTGCGCGGCGAACAGGTCCTCCCGGATCGCGGCCCTGGCCATGGACTGCCAGCGGTCTCCGCGCGGCAGCTCGATGATCCGGTCCAGCAGGTCGGAGATCTGCAGCCGGTCGGCCAGGTCGTAGTAGAGCTCGGCGACGGTGCGGACGTCCTGCTTGGTGCGGTCGGCCACCTCGACGATGTCCAGGGTCGGGAAGGCCGAGGAGAGCCCGGCCACCCGGACCGCGAGGTCGGCCGGGACCCCGGCCCCGGCCAGCTCCTCGTACACCGTGTCGAACCACTCCCGGTCCGAGCCGCGGAGCAGGTGCGGGAGCAGGCCCCAGACCTCGTTGCAGCGGTCCTTGAACACCTCGATGGTCTCGGCGATGTCCAGCGGCTGGCGCCGGTTGTTGAGCAGCCAGCGGGTGGCCCGCTCGACCAGGCGGCGGCTGTGCAGCCGCATCCGGGTCTGCACCTCGGCCGGGACCCTGTTGTCCAGGCCCTCGATCTCGGCCCAGATGCCCTTGAGGTCGAAGATCGCCCGGGCCGCGGTGTGCGAGCGGATGATCTCCTCGTAGGTGGCCCCGGTCTCCTCCTTCAGCCGGAAGGCGAAGGTGCAGCCGCCGCGGTTGATGGTCTCGTTGACCAGCACCGTGGTGATGATCTCCCGGTGCAGCGCGTGCGCGTCGATCTGCTCGCCGAAGCGCTCCTGCAGCTGCCGCGGGAAGTAGCGGTGCAGCTTGCCCTGGACGTAGCCGTCGTCGGGCAGGTCGGAGGCGAGGATCTCGTCGGCGAGGGTGATCTTGGTGTACGCCAGCAGCACCGACAGCTCGGGCTGGGTCAGCCCGCGCCCGGCCGCGGCCCGCTCGCGGATCTGCGAGCCGTTGGGCAGGAACTCCAGCGCCCGGTTCAGATGCCCGTCGGCGACCAGCCTGCGCATCATCCGGGAGTGGACGTCCAGCATGCTCGGGGCCTGGGCCAGCGCGTTGGCCAGGGCCACGTTCTGCGCGTAGTTGTTCTCCAGGACCTGGGCGCCGACCTCGTCGGTCATCTCGGCGAGCAGCGCGTTGCGCTGCTTGACCGTCAGGTCGCCGTCCAGGACCACCCGGTTGAGCAGGATCTTGATGTTCACCTCGTGGTCCGAGGTGTCCACCCCCGCCGAGTTGTCGATGGCGTCGGTGTTGACCGCGCCGCCGGCGGTGGCGAACTCGATCCGGCCGAGCTGGGTGGCGCCCAGGTTGCCGCCCTCGCCGAGGACCTTGACCCGCAGCTCCCCGCCGTCGACCCGGATCGGGTCGTTGGCCTTGTCGCCGACCTCGGCGTTGTTCTCGGTCGACGCCTTGACGTAGGTGCCGATGCCGCCGTTCCAGAGCAGGTCGACCGGGGCCAGCAGGATCGCCTTCATCAGCTCGGCCGGGGTGAGCCGGGAGACGCCCGCCTCGATGCCCAGCGCCGCGCGCATCGGCGCGGTGATGTTGATCGACTTGGCGCTGCGCGGGAAGACCCCGCCGCCGGCCGACACCAGCTTCTTGTCGTAGTCCTCCCAGGAGCTGCGCGGCAGGTCGAACAGCCGCCTGCGCTCGGCGAAGGAGGAGGCCGCGTCCGGGGTCGGGTCCACGAAGATGTGCCGGTGGTCGAAGGCCGCGACCAGTCGGATGTGCTCGCTGAGCAGCATCCCGTTGCCGAAGACGTCGCCGGACATGTCGCCGATGCCGACCACGGTGAAGTCCTGCGTCTGGGTGTCGTGGCCGAGTTCGCGGAAGTGCCGCTCGACCGACTCCCAGGCGCCCCTGGCGGTGATGCCCATGCCCTTGTGGTCGTAGCCGGCCGAGCCGCCGGAGGCGAAGGCGTCGCCGAGCCAGAAGCCGTAGGACTCGGCCACCTCGTTGGCGATGTCGGAGAAGGTCGCGGTGCCCTTGTCCGCGGCGACGACCAGGTAGGTGTCGTCCCCGTCCAGCCTGACCACGTCCTTGGGCGGGACCACCCCCCGCTCCGGGAGCAGGTTGTCGGTGATGTCCAGCAGGCCCGAGATGAACGTCCTGTAGGACGAGATGCCCTCGGCCAGCCAGGCGGCCCGGTCCACCGTCGGGTCCGGCAGCTGCTTGGCGACGAAGCCGCCCTTGGAGCCGACCGGGACGATCACGGTGTTCTTCACCATCTGCGCCTTGACCAGGCCCAGCACCTCGGTGCGGAAGTCCTCGCGCCGGTCGGACCAGCGCAGGCCGCCGCGGGCGACCTTGCCGAAGCGCAGGTGCACGCCCTCGACCTGGGGCGAGTAGACCCAGATCTCGTAGGCCGGGCGCGGCGCCGGCAGGTCGGGGATGGCCTGCGGGTCGAACTTCATCGAGACGTAGGAGTGCGGTTCGCCGGTCTCCCGGTCGCGCTGGAAGAAGTTGGTCCGCAGGGTGGCCTTGATCAGGGTCAGGAAGGAGCGCAGGATCCGGTCCTCGTCCAGGCTGACCACCTGGTCCAGGGCGCCGTCCAGCTCCTCCATGATGCCGTCGGTGAGCTCCTCGCTGCCGGAGCGGTGGGCCGGCGAGAGCCGGGCCTCGAACAGGTTCACCAGCAGCCGGGTGGTGTGCACGTTGTTGGTGAGCGCGTCCTCCACGTAGTCCTGCGAGAAGGTCGATCCGGCCTGCCGCAGGTACTTGGCGTAGGCGCGCAGCACCACCGCCTGACGCCAGGTCAGCCCGGCGCGCAGGATCAGCGAGTTGAAGCCGTCGTTCTCGGCCTTGCCGGTCCAGGCCGCGCCGAAGGCCTCGTGGAAGCGCTCGCGGGCGTCCTCGTTCACCCCGGTCGCGATGTCGGCCGGCAGCCGCAGCCCGAAGTCGTACACCCAGGCGATGGTGCCGTCGCCGCGGCGCAGCTCGTACGGGTGCTCGTCCAGCACCTCGACGCCGAGCCGCTGCAGCACCGGCAGCACGTCGCTGAGCGAGACCGAGCCGCCCAGCCAGTAGATCTTGAAGCGGCGCTCGCCCTCGGCGGCGTCCACCTGCTGGTAGAGGTTGAGCTGGAAGTCGGTCGGGCCGGTCAGCGACTCCAGCCGGCGCAGGTCGGCCACCGCGGCGGCCGGGGGGAAGTCCGCGCGGTAGCCGTCGGGGAAGGCGTTGGCGTAGCGGCGGGACATCTCGGCCGCGGGCTCCTCGCCGCACTCCCGGGTCAGCACCTCGTGGAAGCCGTCCATCCAGGAGCGGGCCGCCTCGGCCAGCTTGGCCTCCAGCCGCTCCACGTCGGACTCGCTGAGCACCGGCAGTTCGCTCCCGGCCGGGACCCGGACCACGAAGTGCAGCCGGGCCAGCACCGACTCGGTGTTCCAGGCGGTGTAGTCGATGGCGCTGCCGCCGAGCTCACGCATCAGCAGGTCCATCAGCCGCAGCCGGACCCGGGTGGTGTAGCGGTCGCGCGGCAGGTAGACCAGCGCGGAGAAGTAGCGCCCGTACTCGTCCTGGCGCAGGAACAGCCGCAGCTTGCGGCGCTCCTGGAGGTAGAGCACGTTCAGCGCGACCTGGAGCAGTTCCTCGGGGTGGGTCTGGAACAGCTCGTCGCGGGGGTAGGTCTCCAGGATCTGGACCAGGTCCCTGGCGTCGTGGCTCTCCGGGGTGAAGCCGGACTCGGCGACCACCTGCTGCACCTTGCGGCGCACCACCGGGACCCGGGTGACCGACTCGGTGTACGCGGCGGAGGAGAGCAGGCCGAGGAAGCGGCGCTCGCCGACCACATTGCCGTCCGCGTCGAACTTCTTGACCCCGACGTAGTCCAGGTAGGACGGACGGTGCACGGTGGAGCGGCTGTTGGCCTTGGTCAGCACCAGCAGCTTCTTCTCCCTGGCCTTGGCCCGGGCCGGGGCGGCCAGCCGGCCGAAGGAGGCGGAGGCCATGGTGCCGGCCATCGGGTCGCCCTCGGCGTGGGCGTGCGCGCGGGGGTCCGAGCGCAGCACGCCGAGGCCGGTGCCGGTGACCGCGGAGAGCACGTCCTCGCCGTCCTGCGACTGGACCAGGTCGTACTCGCGGTAGCCGAGGAAGGTGAAGTGGTCGTCGGCGAGCCAGCGCAGCAGCTCCTCGGCTTCCACCACCTCCTGGAACGGCAGCGGGCTGGGCGGGGCGGCGGACAGCTCGTCGGCGAGCCGCAGCGCGCCGTCGCGCATCTTGGTCCAGTCCTCGACCACCTCGCGGACGTCGCCGAGGACCCGGCGCAGGTCGGCCTCGATCGCGCGCAGGTCCTCGCGGTCGGTCTCGCGGTCGATCTCGATGTGCATCCAGGACTCGAGCAGCGCGTCCGGCGGCTGCTCCGCCCCGGCCGCCCTGCAGACGTCGGTGTCCAGGATCTCCAGCAGTTTGCCGGTGATGTCGCGGCGGACCAGCAGCTGCGGGTGGATCACCACGTGGATCGCGCGGTCCTGGCGGGTCAGCTCATTGGTGACCGAGTCGACCAGGAACGGCATGTCGTCGGTGACCACCTCGACCACGGTGTGGCCGCAGGTCCAGCCGTTCTCCTCCACCGTGGGCGTGTGCACCCGCACCTCGGCGCTGCCCTGCGGACGTCTCGCCGCCAGCCGGTGGTGCGAGGCCGCCGCGCCGTAGACGTCCACGGCGTCGCGGTCGAGCAGGTCTTCGGGGGCGGTGTGCAGGTAGTAGTGCCTGAGGTAGGACGCCAGGGCCTCTTCGCCCAGCTCCGCCCCCATTCCTGCTCCCTGTTCTCCCTGGACTGTTGCCTTGCTGAGCAGTTCGGCCTTCGCCGCGTCCAGCTGGGTGTGCATGGCTGATTGGCTCCTGTCGCGCGCCGTTGCGTGACTCGGTGGTGTGCGTGGGCCGGGCCTTTCCGCCGAGTCTGTCCGTATCCTCCCGCATGTCCGCTTGGGGATGCGAATGCCCGGCGAGAATCCCGCGCCCGCGCAGGTTTCACGGCGAGCCTAACCGGGGTAAATGACAGTGTCAGGGGCCGGATCGGCACACTGCGTCAGGAACTTTGGTCCGTGCTGTACGGGTTGTCCAAGGAGTGGTGACTACCTCGGGGCGACGAAGGTCTCCTTGATCGAGCGGGGCGAGGTCCAGCGCAGCAGGTTCAGCGGCGAGCCCGCCTTGTCGTTGGTGCCGGAGGCCCGGCCCCCGCCGAAGGGCTGCTGGCCGACCACCGCGCCGGTGGGCTTGTCGTTGATGTAGAAGTTCCCCGCGGCGAAGCGCAGCTTCCGGGTCGCGGTGGCGATGGCGGTCCGGTCCTGCGCGATCACCGCCCCGGTCAGCGCGTACGGGGCGACCGACTCCAACTGGTCCAGGGTCTGCTCCCAGCGGCTGTCCTCGTACACGTGCACGGCCAGGATCGGGCCGAAGTACTCGGTGCGGAAGATCTCGTGGCGCGGATCGGTGACCATGATCACAGTGGGGCTGACGAAGTACCCGATGGCGTCGTCGCAGTGGCCCCCGGCCACGATGTCCAGGCTGTGGTCGTTGCCGGCCCGGTCGATCGCGTCCCGGTTCCTCCGGTAGGCGCGGTCGTCGATCAGCGCGCCCATGAAGTTGGAGAAGTCGCTGACGTCGCCCACCGCCAGGCCGCGCACCTGGTCCAGGAACTCGTCCTTGACCGCCCGCCAGAGGCTGCGCGGGACGTACGCCCGGGAGGCCGCCGAGCACTTCTGGCCCTGGTACTCGAAGGCCCCGCGGACCAGCGCCGTCCGCAGCACCTCCGGGTCGGCGCTGGGGTGGGCGACCACGAAGTCCTTGCCGCCGGTCTCGCCGACCAGCCGCGGATAGCCGCGGTAGCCGCCGATGTTCATCCCCACCGTCTGCCAGAGCCGGCGGAAGGTGGCGGTGGAGCCGGTGAAGTGGATCCCGGCCAGGTCCCGGTGCGGCAGGGCGACCTGGGACAGCGCCTGGCCGTCGCCGGTCACCATGTTGATCACGCCGGGCGGCAGCCCGGCCGCCTCCAGCAGCCGCATGGTGTACCAGGCCGACAGGGTCTGCGCCGGGGCCGGCTTCCAGACCACGGTGTTGCCCATCAGCGCCGGGGCGGTCGGCAGGTTCCCGGCGATGGCCGTGAAGTTGAAGGGGGTGATCGCGCAGACGAAGCCCTCCAGCGGCCGGTGGTCGCTGCGGTTCCACACCCCGCGGCTGCTGACCGGCTGCTGCTCGATGATCTGCCGGGCGAAGCCCACGTTCCAGCGCCAGAAGTCCACCAGCTCGCAGGGCGCGTCGATCTCGGCCTGCTGCACGGTCTTGGACTGGCCCAGCATGGTCGCCGCGGCCAGGGTCTCCCGCCAGGGGCCCGCCAGCAGCTCGGCCGCCTTGAGGAAGATCGCGGCCCGGTCGTCGAAGGACAGTTCGCGCCAGCCCGGAGCGGCCCGCAGCGCGGCGTCGACCGCCAGCTGCACGTCCTCCCGGGTCGCGTTCCCCAACACCCCGAGCTTCGCCGCGTGGTGGTGCGGCTGCGGCACCTCGATCCGCTCGCCGCCGCCCATCCGCTGCACCCCGCCGACGGTCATCTGCAGGGTGGCGTACTCGCCGGCGATCGAGGCGAGCCTCGCCTCGATCCGGCCCCGCTCGGGGCTGCCCGGGGCGTACCCCTGGATCGGCTCGTTCACCGGCAGCGGTACCTGCGTGACAGCGTCCATACGGCTTATGCTGTCACGATTTGACCAGTTCCTGGGCATATGCAATGGCCTGCGACAGGGTGTCGGCGACCGGCACACCCACCCGCTCGAGCGCTGAACGGGCATGCGAACCACCGGTGTACAGCACCGCGTGCGCGCCGACATGCGCCGCGGCCAGCGCGTCGTCCACCACATCGCCGATCAGCACGGTCCTGGCCGGGGCCACCTCAGGCCCCAGCGCGGCGAGATGCCGGACCAGGTGCCCGGCCTTGCCGCTCACCCCGCTGGTGCTGACCCGGCCGTCCACCCGGACGAAGTGCCGTTCCAGGCCGAACCGGCGGACCAGCGGGACCAGGTCCTCGTGCCCGTACATGGACAGCAGCGACTGCGAACTGCCCTGCCCGGTCCAGTCGGAGAGCAGCGGCTCCACCCCGGCGGTGAGGGCGCAGCCGTCGCGGAGCGACTCGTAGTGGCGGTGGAAGGAGGCGTCCATCCGCAGCCACTCCTCCGGATCCGGCGCCCGGCCCAGCAGCTCCCGGTAGAAGTCGACCACCGGGACCCGGTACTGCTCGCGGTACTGCTGCACCGTCAGCGGCCGGAGGTCGAGCTCCGCCAGCGCGGCATTGCTCGCGGCGACGACGGCCTCGATGTCGTCGAAGAGGGTGCCGTTCCAGTCCCAGACGATGTGTACGCGCATGGCAGCACCGTATCCGGGGGCACTGTCAGTCAGTCCAGCAGGCCGGGGATCTCCTGGGAGGCGAACCAGAGCAGCTCGTGGTCCTCGGCGCCGTCCACCACGAAGCGGGCGTCCTCGTCCCCGCCGTCGGCCGCGGCGACCGCCGCCGCGGCGGCGGCGACGTCCTCGCGCACCTCGGTGTCGTCCGCGTCGGCGTGCACGGCGGCGGCCTTCGCCAGCGCCAGCGGCTCGGACAGCACCACCGCGCCCAGGGCGGCCGGGTCGCTGTGCTCGGCGCCGCTGTGCAGCTCCACCGCGTGATCGGGGACGTCCACGGCCACCACCACCCGGCGCCGCGGGGCCGCCGCGTCGTCCGCCAGCAGCCGCAGCGAGGACTGGGCCGCACGGACCAGGGCCGCGTACTCCAGCTCCTCGATGTCGTCGCTCAGGTACCACTCACGCAGGGCCGGGGTGACCGCGTAGGCCCGCAGCGGCGCGGGGCCGAGGGATCCGGTCCCGTGCGCCTGCGCGAGGGCGTTCAGGGTGGTGGGAACGTACACGCGCATCGGGGGCGCTCCGGGTGACGGTGGGGCGGGAGGGATTCTGCGAACAGCATAGGCGGCGCGGGCGCGGCTGCGGAGAGTCACCGATCGAGTGGGTTCTGACTGCGCCGAGTTACCGGCCCGGGGCCGATGGCTTTTGCGTTGTGGCTGGTCAGAGCCGTCTCTTCACTCGGATAGGTGAACTCCGCCGGGCCCGACCCGGGCCGGTCGGGCTGCTTGTCCCCGCCGGTCGGCCGGGATACCAAGGTCCTGTACAGCAGCACCGTGTACCAGTTACGGGGGTAACCGACATGGTTGAAACGTCCATGCAGTCAGTGCAGCCCATGCAGTCCGTGCACCACGCGGGGCCGCGCACCGGGGTACGGGTCGGCCGGGTGCACGGGGTCACCGCCGCCCGACCCCGGGCCTGCGGCTCCGCCCCGACCAGGACCCGCGACAACGCGCTCGCGGGGCACTACGCCCGGCGGCTGGTCGAGGTCCTCAGCGGGCATCGGGTCTGCGACCAGCTCGCGGCGCTGACCACCGACGAGGTCTTCGACGATGTGCGCACCCTGGTCAAACGCCGCCTGCTGCGGGCCCCGGGCGATGCGCTGCCGGTGCTGGGACGGGTCTTCGACGCGTCCCCCGCGCCCGGGGTGCTGGAGGTCACCGCGACCGTCGGCGTCGGCGACCGGGTGGAGCTGCTGGCCTTCCGGCTGGAGCAGCACCGCTCGCCGCGCAGGCCGGAACCGGTATGGCGGTTCACCGCCCTGGAGACCAGGTGGTGAACCGCCATACCGTTGCCGTGACCTGTGCCCGTGCCGCAGTACTACTTCTTGCGGCGGCGGCCCTTCGCGGCCTTGCGGCGCTCGGCCCGGGTGCCGGCCTCGCCGTCGCTGTCGCCGTCCTGGTCGTCCTCGTAGCCGCCGGTGGCGAAGTCGCCCTCGACCACACCGCCGTCACCGTCCACCGAGGGGGCGGTGTAGTGCAGCCGGTCCGGACGCTGCGGCGCCTCCAGGCCCTTGGCGCGGATCTCCGGGCGGGCGTCCTCCGGAGCCTTGTCCAGCGCCACGCCGTCGGCGGAGTCCGCCAGCGGGACCTCCTCCACCTGCTGCTCAACCTGGACCTCCAGGTTGAACAGGTAGCCGACCGACTCCTCCTTGATGCCCTCCATCATGGCGGCGAACATGTCGAAGCCCTCGCGCTGGTACTCGACCAGCGGGTCGCGCTGGGCCAGCGCCCGCATGCCGATGCCCTCCTGGAGGTAGTCCATCTCGTAGAGGTGCTCGCGCCAGCGGCGGTCCAGCACCGAGAGCACCACCCGGCGCTCCAGCTCCCGCATCACCGTCTCGCCGAGCTGGGTCTCCCGCTCGATGTACTTGGCGTGCAGGTCCTCGCGGACCGCCTCGGCGAGCAGCTCGGCGGTGATGCCGGCCCGGTCGCCGTTCTCGTCCTCGAGCTCCTCGACGGTCAGGCTGATCGGGTAGAGCTGGCCCAGCGCCTGCCACAGCTTGGCGAAGTCCCACTCCTCGGCGAAGCCGTCGGCCGTGGCGCTCTTCACGTAGGCGTCGACCGTGTCGTCCATGAAGTGGTCGATCTGCTCGCGCAGGTCCTCGCCCTCCAGGACCCGGCGGCGCTCGCCGTAGATGACCTCGCGCTGACGGCTCAGCACCTCGTCGTACTTGAGCACGTTCTTGCGGATCTCGAAGTTCTGCTGCTCGACCTGGGTCTGCGCCGAGGCGATGGCCCGGGTCACCATCTTGGACTCGATCGGCACGTCCTCGGGGACGTTGGCCATCGACAGCACGCGCTCGACCATGCCGGCCTTGAACAGCCGCATCAGGTCGTCGCCCAGCGACAGGTAGAAGCGGGACTCGCCCGGGTCGCCCTGACGGCCGGAACGGCCGCGCAGCTGGTTGTCGATCCGGCGGGACTCGTGCCGCTCGGTGCCGAGCACATAGAGGCCGCCCAGCTCCTGGACCTCCTCCTGCTCGGCCTTGACGGCGCCCTTGGCCTTGTCCAGCGCGTCGGCCCAGGCGGCCTCGTACTCCTCGGGGGTCTCCACCGGGGAGAGTCCGCGCTGCGCCAGCTCGGCGGCGGCGGTGTGCTCGGGGTTGCCGCCGAGCATGATGTCGGTGCCTCGGCCGGCCATGTTGGTGGCCACGGTGACCGCGCCGCGGCGGCCGGCCTGGGCCACCACCTGCGCCTCGCGCTCGTGGTACTTGGCGTTGAGCACCTCGTGCTGGACGCCGCGCTTGCGCAGCTCCGTCGACAGGTACTCGGACTTCTCGACGCTGGTGGTGCCGACCAGGATCGGCTGGCCCTTCTCGTGCTTCTCGACGATGTCCTCGACCACGGCCGCGAACTTGGCCGGCTCGGACTTGTAGATCAGGTCGGGCTGGTCGATCCGGATCCGGTCCCGGTTCGGCGGGATCGGGACCACGCCCAGCTTGTAGATCTGGTGGAACTCGGCCGCCTCGGTCTGGGCGGTACCGGTCATCCCGGAGAGCTTGTCGTACAGCCGGAAGAAGTTCTGCAGGGTGATGGTGGCCAGGGTCTGGTTCTCGTTCTGGACCTCCACCCCCTCCTTGGCCTCGATCGCCTGGTGCATGCCCTCGTTGTAGCGGCGGCCGGCCAGGATGCGGCCGGTGTGCTCGTCGACGATCAGGACCTCGCCGTTCATGACGACGTAGTCCTTGTCCTTCTTGTAGAGCTCCTTCGCCTTGATGGCGTTGTTCAGGAAGCCCACCAGAGGGGTGTTCACCGACTCGTAGAGGTTGTCGATGCCCAGGTAGTCCTCGACCCGGGTGACGCCGACCTCGAGAACGCCGACGGTGCGCTTCTTCTCGTCGACCTCGTAGTCGCGGTCCACCTTCAGCCGGTTGACCAGCTTGGCGAAGTCGCCGTACCACTTGGTGGCCTGGTCGGCCGGGCCGGAGATGATCAGCGGAGTACGGGCCTCGTCGATCAGGATCGAGTCGACCTCGTCGACCACCGCGAAGTTGTGGCCGCGCTGCACCAGCTCGTCCTGCGACCACGCCATGTTGTCGCGCAGGTAGTCGAAGCCGAACTCGTTGTTGGTGCCGTAGGTGATGTCGCAGGCGTACTGCGCGCGGCGCTCGGCCGGGCTCATGTTCGCCAGGATCACGCCGACCTCGAGGCCGAGGAAGCGGTGCACCCGGCCCATCCACTCCGAGTCGCGCTCGGCCAGGTAGTCGTTGGTCGTGATCAGGTGCACGCCCTTGCCGGACAGCGCGTTCAGATAGGTCGGCAGCGTGCCGACCAGGGTCTTGCCCTCGCCGGTACCCATCTCGGCGACGTAACCCAGGTGCAGCGCGGTGCCGCCCATGATCTGGACGTCGTAGTGGCGCTGGCCGAGGGTGCGCTTGGCCGCCTCGCGCACGGTGGCGAAGGCCTCGGGGAGGAGATCGTCCAGGGACTCGCCGTCGGCGTACCGCTCCCGGTACTCGCCGGTGAGCGCACGCAGCTCTGCGTCCGTCAGATTGACGAAGTCCTCTTCGATGGAATTGACCTGGGCGGCAATACGGTGCAGCTTGCGAAGGATCTTGCCTTCGCCTGCGCGCAGGATCTTGTCGAAGACGGACACGTGAACTGGCTCCTTGCCTGGGCTGGCACTGGGCGGTCTGTGCGCTGGCGTGCCGCGCACCGGCGATGGAGACACACCACCGCACGGCCATCGTATGCGAGGAAACGAGCGGGTCGGGAGGTCCGTCAGCACACCAGCTCGGCGTCACCCCCACGAGGGGGATGTTCGACCACCCCGATAAGCCGCGAAGCAGACAAATGGGCAGGGTCGTCCGGGCGGGGTCATCCGGGCGGGGAAATCAGCAGCCGCGTCGCCAGGCGTCCAGCACCGGGTGCTTGAGTACGGCGCTGAACCGCATCCGGCGGGCCTCCGGGCAGAAGTCGGCGACCGGCAGCCCGTACTCGGCCTCGAACACCGCCTTGCCGCGGTTGGTGAAGGGGGCGAGCTCGCCGCACTCCTGGAACTCCGCGCACTGCTCGTTCACCGCGAAGTCGAAGTCGCCGACGAGTGCGGGAACCTGGTCGAGGTCGTTCTTGAGGCCGACCGCCAGGCCGCGGGCATGGGCGAGACCGGCCACCATCCGGTTGAAGGCGAGCTGGTCGGCCGCGGTCAGCGGGAAGCCGGAGCGGTTGGCGTAGCCGTCGACATTGTCGGGCTCGACGGCGTCGAAGCCCTTGTCCCGGCACATGTCGAAACGGCGGGCGATGATCGGCCGCAGCAGCGCCGTCCGCCGGACGTCCAGCCAGCGCTCGCCCGGCCAGCCGTCCCCCGCCCCCAGCAGCGCCGCGGGGTAGGAGGAGCGGTCCGGGCGGAAGTCCTCGTAGGCGCCGACGTTGATGTAGCAGATCACCCTGCGGCCCTCGGCGTGCAGCGCGGCCACCACGGCGGCGCTGTTGTCGAAGCCGTCGATGTCGTAGACGGCGGCGTCGACCCCGGTGTCGACGGTCCGGCTGAGCTGCCACTGCCAGCTCTCCCCGGGCACCGGCTGCCAGCGCGGGCCGCGGGAGGCCGCGGTGGGAACGCCGGACGCGGCGCCGCCGCCCGGGGAGGCCGCGCCCGAGGAGGCCGGGCCCGAGGGAGGCCTGGGCGAGGGTGCCCCGGTTGCCCCGCCGCCCGGGCCGCAGCCGGCCAGCACCAGCAGCAACGCGCCGCCGCACAGTCCGAGCAGCCGCCGCCCGGGACGCCTCAGCACACCTCGCTCCCCTGCCGCAGCTGCGGCATCAGCACCGACCAGGGGTTGTCGCCGGTCCCCGGAGTGGCGTAGCAGTACTCCGCCCCGTACTGCCGGGCGGTCCGCAGGACCAGGTCGCAGTCGTCGGCCGGGACGGTGTGCACCAGGTGGCCGAAGCGCCGGGCCGGGTACGCCGTGGTCCAGGCGGGCACCTGCAGCCGTTGGTAGACCTCCCAGGCCCCCTCGAAGGTGATCACCACATCGGCGATCGCGGCATAGCCGGGGTCGGGGTGCACCCCGGGGTTGAGCACCACCTGCCGCGCGTCCAGCGAACGCGCGGCCACCGCCAGCCGCCGGTAGTGCGGCAGCAGCTCGGGGGCCGACCCCACCTGGTCCAGGAACACCCCGTCGACCGGGTACCAGTCCTGGTAGCGCTCCAGGTCGGTGACGACCTCGCGGTGGCTGCGGCGGCCGTAGTCGGTGTCCACATAACCGAGCAGCGGGATCCCGGCCGCCCGCAGCGTCCCGGCGGCCTCGGCGAACTCCGGCTCCGGCGCGCCGCCGGGGCCGCTGGCCGGGTTGAACACCACCCAGGCCACCGTGTCGGCCCGCGCGGCCACCCCGCGCCAGGCCCCGGGCTCCGTCCCCGGGTAGACGTACAGCGGGACGAGCAGCCGCCGTCGTCCACTGATCTGACCTGTCGTCAATTCCACTCCACTGATTGATGTCTCGCTGAAAGGACAGGCACCGGGACGGCGGCGGGCTCAGCGGTGCACCGTCACCCGGCCCAGCGACCAGCACGCCACCGCGACCAGCAGTGTCGCCGCGATACCGCCCACGGCCAACTGGGTGGCGCCGGCCACGGTCGCCGCGGCGGCCGGGATGCAGATGCCCGCGGCGGCCCAGGCCGAGCCGAGCGCCTGGAGCAGCAGCGCGGTCCAGATGGTGGCCCCCAGCGCGAGCAGCCCCGGCAGCTCCGCGCCGATGCCGCCCCCGAGCGCAGCTCCGATCCCGCCCCCGCTTCCGGCCAGGGCCACGCCGAGCGCCCCGCCCAGCACCGCCAGCAGGCCCAGGTAGGTCAGCAGGCCCAGGGCCAGCGACCTGGCCGACAGCAGCGCGAAGCCGCGCATGGTGTGCGCCGCCCGCAGGGCGCCGTGGATCCGGTGGCGGTAGCCGTGCAGCAGCCACTCGGCCGGTCCCATGCTGACCGTGAGCGCCGCCATCGGCGCCACGTCGAGATGGCCGCCGCGCAGCGCGATGCCCAGGGTGAGCAGCGACATCGCCATCCCGAACAGGCCGTGCGGAAGCGAGGCCAGCAGCGGCGGCAGCGGCTCGATCGCGGTGTCGTCGTCGGTGTCGCGCAGCTGGGTCCGCAGCTCCCGGCAGGCCAGGGCAATGGTCAGCAGCACCGTGGCCACCAGCAGCAGCGCGGTCGACGGGGTCGGCCGGAGCAGCCCCAGCAGCACCGCCGTCCCACCGAGCGCCGCCGGGGCCAGGGCCAGCAGCAGCGCCTTCTCCCGGCCGAGCACCAGTAGCACGCAGGAGGCGCCGAGGTAGAGCGCCTGCCCGGAGCAGAACAGCAGCACCCCGCCGACGTCCCGCCCGGCGGTCAGCGCACCGAGCAGCGCGCCCAGCACGCCGAGTCCGGCCCCGACGAACGACCCGAACAGCAGGCAGCGCCCGGCCGAGCGGCGCAGCCCGCGTCCGAGCCGGTGGTGGGTGCGGTGGGCCAGCGCCTGGTTCCAGGCCCAGTTGAGCAGCACCGAGAGCGCCAGTGCGAAGGTGCCGTGCGGCAGGCCGCCCGCGTCGGGCGGACCGGTCAGCATCGGCGCACCCAGCGGGAAGCCCAGCCCGGGAAGGGCGTAGAGCACCCCGCGCAGCACGCTGGTGAGCAGCGGTCGCTGCCAGGGGGAGGGCGCGGCCGTGGGCTCCGGGTAGCGGCGCGGAGTCTCCGCGTAGAGGTCCTCGGCCAGCTCGAAGGCGTCCGCCCGGCCGTAGTGGCGCTGGATCTGACGGTCCGTCACTCCTTCGGCCTCGATCGCGGCGGCCACCTCGAAGGAGTGCACCGCGGTCGCGGCCACCCCGCCGAAGCGGTGCGCCGCCTCCTCGGCCGGATCCATCGGCAGGTCGGGCCTGGGCAGGACCCTGGGCAGCGGGCTGAGCCGGACCCCGGGCAGCAGCTCAAGGACGGCGCTCATACCAGGGCCCCGATCCGGGTCGTCGCCGCCGGGGACCACATGGTGCTTGGGTCCTCCAACAGGGCGTCGTAGACGCCGCGGAAGGTGGCCACGGTGCGGCCCAGGGTGAACTGCTCGATGACCCGATTGCGGGCCGCCCCGCCCAGCTGCTGCCGCCGCTGCGGATCCCTGAGCAGGCTGAGCGCCGCCCGGGCCATCGTCTCCGGTTCCCGCGGCGGGACCACGAGTCCGGTGTCGGCGACGGCCTCGCGGACGCCGCCGACGTCGGTGGACACGGTGGCCCGCCCGCAGGACATCGCCTCGATCAGGGAGAACGGGAAGCCCTCGGAGATGCTGGAGAGCATCACCACGCTGCCGGCCGCGTAGGCGTGCCGGACGGTGTCGATCCGGCCCTCGAAGACCACCCCCTCGGCCACGCCCAACTCGGCGGCGAGGGCCCGGCATTGCTCCAGATATCCCTCGCCCCCGGCCGGGGCCGCGCCGAAGAGTCGCAGCCTGGCGTTCGGGATCTCTGCCCTGACCAGCGCGAACGCCCGGATCAGGGTTTCCAGGTCCTTGATCGGGTCGACCCGGCCGGCCCAGCTGAGGGTGGGTGTCTCGGGTTCCGGGCCGGCGTAGGGGAAGAGCTCGGGGTCCACGCCGTTGTAGACCGTGCGGATCCGCTGCGGGTCGCAGCCGCCGCGTTCCTCCCAGCGGCGGTTGTAGCGGTTGCAGGGGGTGATCAGATCCGCCCCCCGGTAGCCCTCGGTGGCGAGCATCCGGAAGAAGCCGAGGATCAGCGCCTTGACCGGCCAGCGGTAGGGCGCCGAGCGATAGCTAAGATAGCGTTCACGCAGGTAGATGCCGTGTTCCGAGAGCAGCAGCGGCACCCCGTGGAAGCGCCGCGCGGTCAGCCCCGGCAGCACCGCGAGGCCGCCGGTGACCACGTGCGCGACACCCCGGCTGGGCGGCTGCACCGCCAGCGGGCGCAGCGCGTGCTCCAGCAGGTCGGTGGCCTCCAGGGCGTCCTGGACCGTGGGGCGGGAGGCGTGGGTGGCCAGGAAGGGCCGCTGCCACAGCCGTTGCAGCGAGCGGACCGCTCCCTCGGTGCGCAGGGCGGCGGTGAGCGAGCCGCCGGTGAGGGCGAACTCGGCCAGTTCGTAGAGCTCGTCGGCGAAGTACTTCTCGAAGTCGGCGTCCAGCAGCGCCAGCAGGAACCGCTCGTACCCGGCCAGGAAGCGGCGCAGATCGCGTCCGCGCGGCGCGGAGCCGACGGGGGTGCGGCCCCAGAGCGGGACCGAGCTCACCGAGGCGACCTGCGGCGGCAGTTCCCAGACCTGCGGCTCCCGGCCGCTGCCGGTGATGCCGAGGACGTGGAAGCGCACATCCGGCATGCCCTGCACCAGTTGGTCGCACCAGACGCTCACTCCCCCGTGCACATAGGGGTAGGTGCCCTCGGTGAGAAGGGTGACCTCGGTTGGTCCGTTCATCGCGGTGGGCTCCCCCAGAGCTCGTTCGGTCATGCCGAGTCCGGGGTCCGGGACGTCTCGTCCAGGACCCCGCACTCATGTGGCTACACAGGTGGTTAGAGCAGGCCGCCGAGGAGCTTGGCCACTCCGGCGACCGTCAGCGGCACCACATTGAGCACGCCCCCGGGGACCACCGGCTTGGTGCTGGACGGCGGGGTGGTGGGCGGTGCGGTCGTCGACGAGGACGTCGGCGTCGGCGTGGCCGCGCCGGCGGCCGGAGCGGCCGGGGTGCCCGCGGCGTTGAGCGTCAGCGTGACGTTGCTCTGCAGCAGCCCGGGCGAGACCCAGCCGGAGAGCTCCCCGGCGTAGGCGGTGCCGAAGGCGCTGGTGCCGAGCAGCTGCTTCTGCACCGTCCCGGCGGGCGCGGTGACCTGGGCCGCGACCCCGCTGGGGGCGTTCACGGTGACCGCGCTGCCGACCCGGTAGCCGCTGGCGGTGCCGGCGGTCACCGCGGCGCTCCAGGCGGAGCGCTGCTTCAGTTCGGTGCCGATCGCGGACTCGCGCAGATTGGTGATCGGGGTGTTGGCGGCGAACAGGTTGGCGTAGCTGTCGAAGATCTGGTCGAGCACCGGGTAGAGGATCCGGTCCTCGGTCAGGTTGGACTGGTGCGCGTAGGTCGGCAGCGGGCTGTTGTCGATGATGTGCCCGAGGTCGATCTTGGCTTCCAGCGGGGCGATGTAGCCGGCGTACCCGGTGCTCAGGTCGAGCGGGGCGGGCAGGCAGGTGCTGGTGGCCGGGTTGGCCGTGCACAGGCCGCTGCCGCCCTGGGCGGTGCTGGTGTAGAGCCAGTTGTACTCGTCCACCTCGTCGGCCACGTGCCCGGCATTGTAGTAGACGTTCATCGGGAAGCGCGGCACGGTCAGCGCCTGGCCCACCGCGCGCTGGTTCAGCTCGCGGGAATGGTCGCTGCCGGTCCACTTGATCCCGGTCGCGGCGAAGGCCGGGGCCAGGTTGGGGTTGTCCACCGGCTGCTGCGGCAGCGTGGCCAGGCCCGAGTGCTCACCGGTCACCAGCTCGCTGTTGTCGACACTGAAGCCCTTGCTCGCGGCCCACTGCTGGTTCTTGCTGATGGCGGTCTGGATGGTCGCCTTGGGCACCCAGGCGATGCTGCCGTCCGCATTGGTGGTGCAGGACCACGGCACCGTGGCGGTGTTCTGCACACAGCCGAGGAAGGGGTGGTCGTAGGTGTGGTTCACCCAGCGGAAGGAGGACTTGGCCGCCTGCATCGAGGTCAGCAGCGGGTCCGAGCCGGTGTCCGCGACCTGCTCGTCGCTGCCGCCGCCGTTGAAGAGGAAGTCGAAGGTGAAGTTGTGCGCGGTCTCCCACTGCTTGGCGAAGGTCACGTCGGCCGGGGTCATCCGGATGGTGGACTCGGCCGGGGTGCCGTTGCAGGCCGAGGCGGCGTCGCCGGGGGTGCACTTGGCGGTGCTGCTCCAGCGGTCGTCCGGCAGGAAGATGTCGTCGACGTGCTGCTCGTAGTAGTTGCGGTCGTAGCCGAGGTGGATCCCCTGGGTCATCCAGTCGACGATGCCGCGGGCCAGCAGCCGGTACTGCTCCTGGTACTGGTTGTAGGCGAAGGTCAGCACCAGCTCGGAGACCCCGCCGTGGTCGTACTCGCCGGCCAGCACCCCGGGCGAACTGCTGCCCGGGATCGGGGCGGTGACCAGCGGGGTGAAGCTCGCCCCGGCCGCTTGGGCGGCCAGCGGGGTGGCCAGGTAGCCGTAGCTCTCGGTCACCGACGGGTCGTTGTCCTCGAACGGCACACTGCCCTTGAGGTAGCGGAAGGCCCCGCCGAGCCCGGCCGCGGTGACCGTCCCGGTGGTCCCGTCCAGCGGGCCGATGTAGCCGGGATCGGCCGCGTAGTTGAGGCCGACCGCGGGCTGCGCGTAGGTGTAGGCGTCGACCTGGCGCACCCCGAAGGTCTGCTCATAGCTGGTCAGCGCCGCCATCTCGGGCGAACCCGCGGCGAACGGCGCGTTGTTGGGCAGCACCACGGCCTGGAACCTGCCCTCGGCCTGACCACCCGTCGTGCCGCTCAGGAAGGCGGCGTTGATGGTGGGCCGGTTGCTGTCCGACAGCTTCACCACGGTGTACGGCGTGCCCGAGACGGTCATCTCGTCCATGATCGCTGCGGTGGCCGGGCCACCGTCGTCCACGACCAGGACGCGCAGGTCGATGCGCTGCGCGGTGGCCGCATGCGCGGTCATGGCCGGGACGAGCGCCGACAGCAGTCCCGCCGCGGTGAACGCGGCGGCCCAGCGGGTCCTACGACCCATGTTGTCCCCTCCAGAGGCAGCCGCGCATGGATGCGGGCATGCCGAAAGTACGGATCGGCGCGGCGAAGGGGCGATGTGCCCGTCCGCGCCTCAATGGAATGAGTGGTTTCCCCCGTCGCCCCCGCGACTGTGCGCAAGCCGCACACCCCCCAACTGAGTCACGGACGGTGGGACCGTGACTGCGGTGCGTGGCGCTGCAGTTCATATGCTAGAAGCACGAGAAGGTCATCCGTGGCCGCTCCCTGCGAGATCGCCCCAAAGCTCACCCTCGCGGGTTGCTCCTCGCACACCGATTCGGTTTTGCCCACCCGTGGAGGTGAGCTGTTCGGCTGCGGCGGGTCTGTCAGTGGGTGCTTCTAGGCTGCTCCCATGAGCACCCTCCCCGACTCCGCCGCCCCTGCTCTCACCCTGCGCGCCGACGACGCCCGCCGGATCGCCCTGCGGGCCCAAGGCCTGCTGGGCGCCCCGGACCGGCGCGCCGGGGTGCCGGGTGTGCTGCGCCACCTCGGCGCGGTCCAGCTGGACACCATCTCGGTGCTGGCCCGCTCGCACGAACTGGTCCCGTACGCCCGGCTGGGCGCGGTCGGCCGGGAGTCCGTAGAGGCCGCCTACTGGAGCGGCGGGGCCTCCTTCGAGTACTGGTCCCACGCCGCCTGCATCCTTCCGGTCGAGGAGTGGCCGCTGTTCTCCTTCCGCCGCCGCGCCTACCTGGCCCGCGGCCACCGCTGGCACCGGATGGAGGACGCCGACCGCTCCTGCGCCGAGGTGCTCGCCCGGCTGCGCGCGGAGGGGCCGCTGACCGCCACCGAACTGGGCGGCGCCAAGAAGGGCGGCGTCTGGTGGGACTGGTCCGAGACGAAGATCGCCGTCGAGTGGCTGCTGGACACCGGCCAGGTCGTCTGCACCGAGCGGCGCGGCTGGAAGCGGGTCTACGACCTCGCCGAGCGCGCCGTACCCGCCGACCTGCTGGCCAGTGACCCGGACGACGCCTCCTGCGTCCGGCAGTTGGTGCGCCGGTCCGGGGCGGCGCTCGGTGTCGCCACCCGCAAGGACCTCGCCGACTACCACCGGCTCAAGACCGAGCAGGTGGGCGCCGCGCTGCCGGACTCCGGCCTGGTCCCGGTCCTGGTCGAGGGCTGGGGCCGGGACGGGGCCCCCGCCGCCGCCTGGGCCGATCCCGCCGCGCTGGACACCGAGCCGCGCGGCCGGCACCGGACCACCCTGCTGTCGCCGTTCGACTCGCTGGTCTGGGACCGGGCCCGCACCGAGCGGATCTTCGGCCTCAGCCACCGCCTGGAGGCGTACACCCCCAAGGAGAAGCGGCTGCACGGCTACTTCGCCATGCCGCTGCTGGCCGGCGGCCGGCTGGTGGGCCGGGTCGATCCGGCCAGGGAGAAGCGGACCATGATCGCCCGTCAGATCTCGCTGGACTCCCCCGCGCTGCTCCCCGCCCTGGCCCAGGCCCTGCGCGAGGCCGCCGCCTGGGTCGGCTGCGACTCGGTCCGGGTGGAGCGGCTGCACGACGAGGCGCTGCGTCCCGCCCTGGAGAAACTGCTGGGCTGATCAGCCTATTTCGAGGATCTTCTCCCGCATCGCGTAGACCACCGCCTCCATCCTGGAGTGCAGCTGCAGCTTCTCCAGGATGTTGCGGACATGGTTCTTCACGGTGTTCTCGCTGATGAAGAGCTGCTTGGCGATGTCCCGGTTGTTCAGCCCGGTGGCCACCAGCTTCAGCACCTCCAGCTCACGGTCCGTCAGCCGCGGCGCGGGCAGCAGCCTGCGGTCGTCGGTCCGCTGCTGGATCATCGACTTGAACTCGGTGAGCAGTTTGGCCGCCATCGACGGGCTGATCTGCGACTGCCCGTCGGCGACCGCACGGATCGCGGTGGCCACCTCGTCGGTGGAGATCTCCTTGAGCAGGTAGCCGGTCGCCCCGGCCTTGATCGCCTCGTAGAGGTCGGCCTCCTCGTCGCTGATCGTCAACATGATGATCTTCGTACTGGGCGCCACCTCCTTGATCGAGGTGCAGGCTTCGATACCGCTGCGCCTGGGCATCCGTACATCCATCAGGATGATGTCCGGCAGTAGGTCCGCGGCCTTCACCACGGCCTCTGCGCCGTCCCCGGCCTCACCGACGACCTGGATGTCCTCCTCCTGGGCGAGGACGATCTCCAGCCCCCGCCGGAAGAGCGCATGGTCGTCCACGACCAGGACCCTGATCGGCTCCACCGCACGTCGCGGGCCGTCGGTGTCACGGTCCCGGCCCTCGCCGGGCCGGTCGTCCCATCGCTCCGCCATCCGGACCTCCCCCTCGGCTGGTCGGGTGTTCCCGCCATGATTCCACGCCCCACCTCCGGTGCGATCATTCCGAGTGGTCGGTTTCCCTCGGAAGTGTCACCCCGGGCGCGGCGCAGGCGTGCGGAAGGGGCGCGGTGCCCGTGCACCGCGCCTCTTCCGCACCGCGTCGCGCTCTGTCAGCGGCTGACAGGCGCTGCCAGTCGCTACTGCCCTTCGATCTTCAGGTGGATGACTCCGTAGTCGTAGCCGTGCCTGCGGTAGACGACGCTCGGCTGGCCGGTGTCCGTGTCCTGGAACAGGTAGAAGTCGTGCCCCACCAGCTCCATCTCGTAGAACGCCTGGTCCAGCGCCATCGGCACGGCGGCATGGGTCTTCTCGCGGACGACCAGCGGCCCGTCCCCCTCGACCTCGAGGCAGCCGATCTTGGTACGGCTGACCGGCTCGGCCAGTTCCTCCGGTGTCGCGACATCGGGGGCGGACGACAGCTTCGCCGTCGCCTCGGCCACACTCATCGGCGACCGCGGCCCCTTGTGCACCCGCCGCCGGTCGGCCACCTTGCGCAGCTGGGCGTCCAGCTTCGCCGAGGCCAGGTCCAGCGCGGAGTACGGGTCGGGTGCGCTGGCCTCGGCCCGGATCACCGGGCCGCGGCTGTGCAGTGTGATCTCCACCCGCTCGGAGCGCTCCGCCTGCCGCGGGTTGCGCTCCTTGGACAGCTCCACGTCCAGGCTGATCACCTTGTGGTCGAGCTTCTGGATGTGCTCCAGCTTCTCGCCGACGTGCTTGCGGAACCGCTCGGGCACCTCGGTCTTGTGACCCTTGACGACGATGTCCACGCAGAACTCCGATCACTTGCCCTGTCGCCGGTCGGACCCTCAAGGTCCGCGCGGCCCATCGAGTACGCAGCACCGCCCGCTCGGGGTGGGCGGGACCGCCTCTCACATCCCTACCTCCCCAGAAGGAAGGGTTGGAACCCCATGGAACAACGGTTCTCGGGATTCCGCCCACCCTGCGTCGGCCTGGCAGCGCCGACACAGGCGTGCACCCAAAGTCGCGGCACTGCGGGGGCTTGTACAGCCCCTGCGTCAGTCCTACCCCCATTCGGATGAATCCACGGTAAACATCCCCCGTCACGGAGGCCGCTCCAGCAGGGTGGTGTCCACGCTCCGGCTTCAGCCCCGTCGAGCTCCCAGCCACCGTCCGCCCGCCCGGAGGAGGCCCTGTGACCAGCACTTCCCTCAGACTCTTCGATGCCGCGCTGGATCTGCTCGTCCCGGTGCCCTGTGTCGGCTGCGGAGCACCGCACACCCAGCTCTGCGCCGCCTGCCGAACCGAACTGGAGGGCGCGCGTCCACGTGCCGCGCGCCCCCATGCCGCGCCGCCGGGCCTGCCCGAGCTGTACGCCGCGACCAGCTACGAGGGGGCGCCCCGGCAGATCCTGCTGGCCCACAAGGAGCGCGGGGCGCTGCGGCTGGCCCACCCGCTGGGCCGGGCCCTCGCCGACGCGGTCCGGGCGGCGGTCCCGGTCGGCGCCGCCGCCCGCGACGCACCGCTGCTGCTCGTCCCGATGCCCTCCGCCGCCGCGACCGTACGGGCCCGCGGGCACGACCCCACCCGCCGGCTCACCCTGGTCGCCGCCAGGACGCTGCGCGCGGCGGGCGTGCCGGCCCGGGCCCTGAGCGTGCTGCGGCAGCGGCGCGGCACCGCCGACCAGTCCGAGCTGGGCGCGGCCGAGCGGCTGCGCAACCTCAGCGGGGCGCTGACCGTCCCGGCCGGGCGCAGGGCGCAGCTGGGCCGGGGCCGCATCGTCCTGGTCGACGACCTGGTGACCACCGGCGCCACCCTGGCCGACGCCGCCCGCGCCCTGGCCGAGGCGGGCGGCGACGTCCTGGCCGCGGCGGTGGTCGCCGCGACCGTCCGCCGCGACGCCCGGCCGGGGGCGGGGCTGGCGGGTGCGGGGGTAGGGCCGGGGGCGGTGGTAGGGCCGGGGCGGTGGTAGGGCCGGGGGCGGGGGCGGGTCAGCCCGGGTAGCTGGGCATCGGACCGTTGGGGCCGTGCGGACCGGAGTCCCCGTTCTTCACCACCGCGGACCACTGGTTCTTGGCGAAGCGGTAGACCTTGCCCTGGTCCTCCTTCGCGGCCCCCGCCCCGCTGGAGTCGCCCAGCAGCGGCGCCCGTACCCCGAGTTGCAGCGAGGAGTCCTGCTGCAGCGCCGCCACCGTGGTCCCGTAGGGGGGAGACGTCAGCTGCTCCGCCGGAGCCAGCGCCGAGGAGCCGTCCACCTCCCAGATGGACAGTCCCGGCGCGGTGTCCAGCCCCGGCTCCGTCCCCACCGACTGGCCGAGCACGATCAGGCTGTCGCCGTCGTACCAGGACACGGACTTCACCGAGCTGAGGGACGGGGCGACGGACAGCAGCCCGTCGATGGTGAGCTGCGGCGCGTCCGCGGTGCCGCTCTGCTCGATCCGACCGACCTGGACCGAGCTGTTGCCGCCGTTCTTGACGATCAGTGCGATCCTGGCCCCGTCGGCGGCCACCCGGACACCGGTGACCACGCCCTGCAGGCCGTTCACCGCCACCGGCACCAGCTTGCCGTCGACCACGGCCTTGACCGCGGGAGCAGCGGGATTGGTGTCGGCGACCCACAGGGTCTTCAGGTCGTCCCAGCTCGGCGAGCTGAGCCCGCCGTTGACCCCGCTGGTGACAGTGGCACGCGGGGGGACGGTGCGCTGAGTCAGCGAGCTGATGAAGAGCTCACGCCGGGTCTCCGAGAGCACCGCGACCTGGTCACTGTTGCCCGGCGCCACTGCGAATCCGCCGATGTGTCCGAGGTTCGACGGCCCGAGCACACCGGTCACCGGCTTCGGGGTCGGAGCGGCGACCCCCATGTCGAGGCTCTCCAAGTGCCCCTGTGCGTCCACGAAGTAGCTGATGGCACCGTTCGGAGCCTGGAACGGCGAGTAGTTGGTGTGCTCGTCCGCCTCGCAGGAGACCGTCGGGTCGCCGCTCTTGTAGAGCGAGACCGAGCTGATCGGCTGTCCGACCTGCTGGGCCTGCTGGGTGGGCACCTCGGAGAGGGTGAAGTAGAGCTGCGAGGCCATCCGCTGGCATTCCTCGGGCTGCCGCAGCTTCGCGCCGATCGCTCCGCCGAACTCGAACCTGACGTTCCCGTCGCCCACGGCGCTGCCGACACTCACCCGCGCCCTCCCCAGCGAGGAGTCCGGCGGGAAGGCGCTGACGACCGCCGGAGCCAGCCAGTCGCTCGGTCCGCCGAGCAGCGCGCTGGCCGCGTCGGTGAGCGGGTCGATATGACTGCGCACATAGATCGGATCAGCCGCGAGCGCGGAGGCGGCCGCGCTGTCGTCCCCGCCGGCCCGGGCCACCGGGAAGTACAGGTTGACCGGTTCGTATATGCGGGCGAAGTCGACCTGGTTGAGGACGATCCCCTTGGGCGGATTGGTGATCCGCCAGCCCTCCGGCCCCTTCGTCACCACAACCTTCTCAACGAAGGCGGATGCCCTGGACGGCACCGGGACGTAGGCGTGCCGGGAGTTGAGTGTGGCCAGCAGCTTGCCCTTGACCTTGATCGTCGCCCGAGTGGCCGTGCTGGCGTTGTCGTCGGTATCGACCGAGACGTCGACATGGTCCAGCACAGCGACCTGCTCCTGCGGCTGCCAGGAGGCGGCGGCGGCCGGTGTCAGGAACTGCTTGGCCGTCTGGTAGTTCTGCTCGTCGGACACCAGGTCGTCCAGGAACCCGGAGACCGTCTGCAGGGGCGGGTCGCCCGCCTTGGGCGGCTCCGCCACGACCACCACCTGCTGCGCCGTCTGCGTATTGCCGCCTGAGCCCGCGGGAGCAGCCGGCGCGCCGGTGCTGGGCATGGCGGCGCAGCCGGCCAGCAGCAGCGCGGCGCCGAGCGCCCCGACCAGGCGGGCGGTGCCGGTGCGGCGGCTGCCGGGGCGGGCGGTGCCAGGGCGGGCGGCAGCGGTCTCGGGCGCGGTGCCGGGGCCGGTGCGGGGGCTAGTCCTCGTCATGGGTGGAACCTTCATCGCGCCCCTCCTTCGACACCACGACCTGCGCGCCGGTGGCGCCGTAACCCGAGGCCGCGCGGACGTCGGAGGGCTTGCTCGGTGGCAGCGGTGCCCGACCGGGCACCCCCGGGATCACGGAACCGTATCCCAGCACCCCGCCGAGGCCGGAGCCGAGACCGGTCCCCAGCCCGGTGTGGTCCTCGACCGGCTCGCCGCCCAGCGCCGTGGCGCCGGTCGGCCGGGAGGCCCGCATGTACGGCATCCCGGAGACCGCGAGCCCCCGGTTGCCGCGGGAGTCCTCGGGCTCCAACGGGATCGGCGAGCGCACGATCTCCGCGCCCGCGTTGCGCGGCACGGTGAGCCGGAACTGCGAACCGCCGCCGGGCTCGCCCCAGGCATGCAGCCAGCCGCCGTGCAGGGCGGCGTCCTCCAGTGCGATCGACAGCCCGAGGCCGGTACCGCCGGTGGTCCTGGCACGCGCTGGATCGGCCCGCCAGAAGCGGTTGAACACCCGGGACGCCTCACCGGGCTTCAGCCCGATGCCCTGGTCCCTGACCGCGATGGCCACCGCGCCGTCGCCGATGGCGAGCCGGACCTCGATGTCCCGGCCCTCACCGTGCTCCAGGGCGTTGACCACCAGGTTCCGCAGGATCCGCTCGATCCGGCGCGGGTCCACCTCGGCCACCACCGGCTCGTCACCGCCGCGCACCAGCACCGCGCTGCCCTTGCTGGCCGCCAGCGGCTCGGCCGCCTCGATCACCCGGCCGACCACATCGCGCAGGTCGGCGGGCTCGACGTCCAGGATCGCGGCGCCGGCGTCGAAGCGGCTGATCTCCAGCAGGTCGGCGAGCAGTGACTCGAACCGGTCCAACTGGTTCTGCAGCAGTTCGGCGGAACGTTCCGCGGCGGCGTCGCCGAAGTCCCCGCGGGACTCGTAGAGCAGGTCGGCGGCCATCCGCACCGTGGTCAGCGGGGTCCGCAGCTCGTGCGAGACGTCCGAGACAAAGCGCCGCTGCACCCGCGAGAGCTCCTCCAACTGACGGATCTGCGTCTGCAGTGCGGCGCCCATCCGGTTGAACGACTCCCCGAGCCGGGCGATGTCGTCCGTCCCGGTGACCTTCATCCGTTCGTCCAGCCGCCCGTCCGCAAGTCGCTCGGAGATCTCGGCAGCCATCCGCACCGGGGTGACGACCTGGCGGACCACCAGCCAGGAGATCGCGCCGAGCAGGATCACCACAAAGACCCCGGCCGTGAGCAGGGTGGTGGTGACCAGGTTGAGGGTGCTGGCCTCCAGGGTGAACGGGAAGACGTAGTAGAGCTGGTAGGTCTGCGTGCCGCCCCCTTGGGCGGTGGTGGACAACTCCTCGCCGACGACCATCCCCGATTCGGGCGTGGACGAATTCCCGAGGTAGTAGATCGTGGTGTAGGCGAACTCGGACTGGCCGGCGTTGAGGTGCACCTGGTTCCGGAGCGCCTGGCTGATGGTCCGGTCCGGGTCGACATTGCCGACCACCCGGGGGTTCCGGGAGCCGTTGTCGGCGAGAGCGCTGCTCCCCGGCGTGGTCGGGACCATGCCGACCACGGAGTACTGCCCGGCGCCACTGTTCGCCAGGGACTTGACCTGGGTCGCCAGCAGGGTGCCCATGTCGGGCAGCGTCGTCGCCTGGCCCGCGGCGGTGGTACCGCCGCCGCGCGGGGACGTGGCGTTCTCGTCCTGCTGGGCCGCGGCCTTGAAACCGTTCTCCGCCTGGACCGTGGCCGCGGCGACCTTGGACTTGAGCAGCCCGTTGCGCACCTGGTTCATCACCACCACGCCGAGCAGCAGCACCACGCCGAGTGACAGCACCAGCGTGGTGGCGACCACCCGCAGCTGGATCGAACGCCGGTACAGGCCGGTGAACTTGCGGACCGGACGCCGGAACCGACGCCCGGTCAGCGCGACCGAGGCCCGTATCCAGGCGAACGCCGAGATACCGCCGCGACCGTTGTTGTTGCTGTCGCCGCTGTCGCCGCTGTCATGACTGCTGTCGCTGTCACTGTGGCTGAAAGCCGACCGCCCGCCGTCCGGCCCGGGCGCGGCGGGGGTCTGGCCGCTCATCTCAGCTTGGTCCCGCCTTGTAACCGACCCCGCGCACCGTCACCACGATCTCGGGACGCTCCGGGTCCCGTTCGATCTTGGAGCGCAGCCGCTGGACATGGACGTTGACCAGGCGGGTGTCGGCGGCATGCCGGTAACCCCACACCTGCTCCAGCAGCACCTCACGGGTGAACACCTGCCACGGCTTGCGCGCCAGCGCGACCAGGAGGTCGAACTCCAACGGGGTCAGCGGGATGCTGCGCCCGTCACGCTTCACCGAGTGGCCGGCGACGTCGATCACCAGATCGCCGATGGCGAGCTGCTCGGGGCTGGGCTCCTCCGCCCGACGAAGCCGCGCCCGCACCCGGGCCACCAGCTCCTTCGGCTTGAAGGGCTTGGTCATGTAGTCGTCCGCACCGGACTCAAGGCCGACCACCACGTCCACGGTGTCGGTCTTGGCGGTGAGCATGACGATCGGCACGCCCGACTCGGCGCGGATCTGACGGCAAACGTCGATCCCGTCCCGGCCGGGCAACATCAGGTCGAGCAACACCAGGTCGGGCTTCACCTCGCGGAAGACGGCCAGAGCCTTGTCGCCATCGGCGACAAAAGACGGCTCAAAACCCTCCCCGCGCAGCACGATGCCAAGCATCTCAGCCAGAGCAGTGTCGTCATCGACGATCAAGACGCGTCCCTTCATGTTCACCATGGTCTCATTCCGGAAACGTGAGCTGGGGCACAGTGGGCAGAGAGATCCGCCACTCGTTCGAGTTCCACACTCATATATGGCACGTTTTCATCTCAAAAGGGATATTTATCACGCCGTAGAGACCTTGCCGTCTGTCCAAACGAGACTGATCTCGCCACCGCCGGTAAGAGTCCACGAAGGTCCGCACCCCTACAAGCCGTCCCCCGGAACGTGACACGATGTCCGGAACCAGCCCAGCCCCCGCATGAGACAGAGACGGACCGCGCATGACCGACAACCCGAGCCGGCCCCCAGAGAAGCCTGCTGCTCCCGAGTCGGCCACCACGGAGACACCGGTCCGCCCCGGAATCCCCGAGCAGGCCGCCGACCCCGCACCCGCCGCACCGACGGGACCGACGGGACCGAGCGCGTCTGGACCGGGCGCTCCGACGGGTCAGACGGCACCGACGGCTTCCCCAGGTCAGCCGGCTCCGAACTGGAACGCCGCACCCGGCTGGGGCGGAGTCCCCACGGGGCCGGTCCCCGGCTGGGAATGGTCGCACGGCTGGGTGCCCAAGCCCGGCATCATCCCGTTGCGCCCCCTGCGGGTCAGCGAGCTCCTCAGCGGCTCCTTCGCACTCGTGCGGGCCTACTGGCGGACGATCCTGCCCATCGCCGCCACCGTCGCCGTGGTGACCCAGGTCCCGACGACGCTGATCGTCAACGCCATGCACCGCACGGTGACCGGCCCGTCGCTGTCCTCGTCCGGAGACCCTGCCGCCGACCTGCGCAAGAGCCTGGACAGCCTAATGGACCTGATCCCGGCCCTCGGGGTGACCGAGTTGATCTCCGTCATCGCCGGGACGCTGGCCACCGCCATGCTGATCCTGGTGGTCAGCAAGGCCGTCGTCGGACGCCCCGCCCCCCTCGCCGAGGTGTGGCAGGAGGCCCGCCCCCGACTGCTGCGGCTCCTCGGCCTCACCGCGCTCATCGCCCTGGTCGTCGGTGGCGTCCTCGCCGCCTCCTTCGCCCCGGCCCTGGTGGCCCACTCTGCGGACGCCTCGGACGGCGCCCAGGCGGGCCTCACCATGCTGGTCCTCCCCGGCAGTGCCATCGCCCTGTGGCTGGCGATCTCGATGACCCTGGCAGCACCGGCCCTGATGCTGGAACGCCAGGGCATCGGCAGCGCCCTCGGCCGCTCGTTCCGCCTCGTCCGCGGCAGTTGGTGGCGCATCTTCGGGATCACCATCCTGGTGTCCATCCTCGGCGCGATCGTGGCCGGCATGATCAGCATCCCGTTCACCCTGGCCGACGCGGTCTCGCAGGGCATCGGCGCGGACAGCGGGACTTCCGCCGCCTCCCTGACGCTGAGCTGCATCGGCGCCATCGTCGGCACGACGGTGACCCTGCCGATCCTCACCGGCACCACCGCCCTGCTGTACATGGACCAGCGCATCCGCCGCGAAGCCCTCGACCTGGACCTCGCCGCGGCGGCCGGCGTCCCCGGCTACCAGACCCAGAGCGACAGCCACGGGCACAGCCGGGTGTGAGGCGTGGGGCGGTGTGGCATGGGAGGCGGTGTGAGACGTGAGGTGGGGGCGTGGCGCTGAACCAGGAGATACACGGCCCGGCGCCATGGGAGGGCGCCGTCGGCAGACACGGCCCGTTCCAAAGGGTCGCGGTGCTTTCCGACGTGCACGCCAACGTCCCCGCGCTCATGGCAGTCCTGGACGAGGTCGAACGGGAAGCCGCTGAACTGGTCGTCTTCTGCGGGGATCTGACCTGGGGCGCCGAGCCCGAACGGACGGTGCAGGCGGTCAGATCCCTGGGCCGACGCACCCCCTACCTCTGCCTTCGCGGAAACAGCGAACGAGCCGTCATCGACATGGCACGGGGCACCCGAAGCCCGGGACGACCTCGGGAGTACTGGATGGTCGCCCAACACACGCCCGCAGTCGTCGAGTTCGTCGCAGCATTTCCCTTCAGCGCCATTGTGGAGATCACCGGCCTGGGCCCGGTCCGCTTCTGCCACGGCTCCCCACGCAGCGACACCGAGCTGATGACACCAGGCACACCGGAGGACCGCTTCACCCGGTTGTGCGCGGACGTCGAAGAACAGGTCCTGGTCACGGGGCATACGCATCTTCAATTCGACCGCATGGTGGCAGGCCGACGAAGTATCAATCCCGGCAGCGTCGGCCTGCCGCACCATGACGGCCGCCCGGGCACCGCGTACTGGGCGATGCTCGGCTCTGATGACGTCGAACTGCGGCAGACCCGCTACGACGTGGCCGAGGCCTTGGCCGCAGGGCCACGGCTTGGCGATCCCGCCGCAGACGCCATCGCTGGACTGCTCAACTCCCCGCCGAGCCCTGCGGAAATCATCGAAGAGGCGGAAGAGCTCGTCTTCTCGGATTAGCGCCTTGCCGGTGCTGATGCTCCATGTACCGCCTCGGAGGTGTCACACGGTGCGCGGCAGTGCGAGCCAGTCCTGCCAGGAAATGCCACGGCCCAGATAACAGGGCTGCTGGAAGGGCCAGTCGGCGGCCAGCCACTGCGGCACCAGCGCGTCGAGCGCCCGCTCCGCCTCACTGCCGACGAGGTCGTCCACCACCCACCAGGAAATCTCAGCGTCGGAGCCGACGCGCTCGGGCGGATCGATGTAGACGCAGCCGAGGATCGCCGTCTCCTGCTCGTCCAGCAGCGCGTAGTTGAACGACTGATGCGCGGCAATCTCCCGCTCGTGCCGCAGCAGGTCGATGCGGTCCTCGTCATAGGTCATCGTCTCGCTGGGCCACCCCCAGGCCGGCCCGAAGATCTCCCACAACCGTTCCCGGGAGCCCATCACAGCGGGGTAGTCGATCGCGGTATCCGTCTCGCGAATCGGCCGCAGATGAAGCGCGGTCCCAGGTACGGACACATGGACGGGGTGGACGAAGTCGTCAGGCAGCCAGCTCATAAAGGCTGAGGTTACAACCGATCGCCCCAGGATGATCCAGACGGCGGGTTGACGTCTTATCGAGTGGGGGTGGGGGCGGCTTGGGTGTGTGGCTTGGGCTCCCGGGTCGTTGCCGGGTGACAGGGTGTGCCTGGCCGAGGTTGCTCGGCTCCGCCTCGCGGCCAACAACACGGCCGGGAGACGGTGGCCGGGGCGTCGTTTCTGTCCTGCGGCGGGAACGGGGGCGTCGGACCTGGGCCCGGTGCGGGGTTCCCTGTAGTTGGCTTCTTTGCGCCGCAGGCGCGAGACGGCGCCCCCACTGTGGCAACGGTGAGGGCCGACCCCGCGGGTGTTCGGTCGTGAACGCAGTGAAGCCCCCTGACGTGTTGTCAGGGGGCTTCACTGGAAAGGTTGTTCGGCGGCGTCCTACTCTCCCACAGGGTCCCCCCTGCAGTACCATCGGCGCTGTGAGGCTTAGCTTCCGGGTTCGGGATGTTACCGGGCGTTTCCCTCACGCTATGACCACCGAAAC